>CAZCAC010000028.1:0-80811 GCA_964496575.1 uncultured Planctomycetaceae bacterium
CAGGTGTCACCCATGTGCCCGGACACGGGTGTTACCTATGTACCCGGGCCGGACCCCACGATGAGACCTACCCTCGCGTTCTCGATCCCCCCCCCCTCGCCCTCCGGATTCCGCTGCTCGCTTCGCCGGCCCGGACTCCTGATCGGGGCGCTGACCGCCGCCCTGGCGGTGACCGGCCACGGCACGCCCCAGACTCCGGATGACCGGCTGCTCAACGAGCTGGTGGCGGTCCATCCCTACTCCGCGTCGGGATCGATGACCAGCACCGCGAATGGGGACTTCCTCTACGTCGGCGAGGGAGGAGCGATCGCGGCGATCTTCGCTAACCCCGACGATCCACTGTCCGATTACCAGACCCCGCTCTGGCGGGATCAGCTCGGGAGCCTCGGCGTTCTGCCGGTGAAGATGCTGCTCGACCCCGAGGCCGGGGTGCATCCGGGGAGTGATGGGCAGGACATCGACATCCTGTACATCGCCGGTGGACGAGACGGCCTGTGGGCGATGGATGCGAGCGTGAGAGATGACGGGATTCCCAATCAGGCCGTACGGATCGACGACTCGGGAAACGAGACCAATGTCGACACACAGTTCAACCGCAAGTGGTGTAACGACCTCGCGTTCATCACCCTGGGGGAGGGAGCGGGCGAGAAGACCTACCCCCTGGCCCTCTTCGGGAAGACGAACAGCTCCCGACTCAGGATCTACGAGCTCGATATGGTCCGACAGGCGTTCGATGACGGGCGAGCAGCCGGGCAGGAGTTCGGCCACGAGATCCTCCCCGACAAGGGCCTCCGGCTCGGCAGGCAGCTCGCCATCGGCGCGGCGGGGAACGGCTACAGCTTCGCCTTCGGAATGGACGTCGATGACGAGAACGACGACGTCTACGTCGCGATGGGCTTTCACGGGCTGGGCCGCGTTCACCTGGACCTGAACGATTCGTTGCTCCTGTGGAGCCTCGACTGGGGGCCCTACTTCGGAGACGACAGCGAGTATCGTCACCAGGTCGGTGAGCTGTACCGCGACGTCGAGGTTTTCAAGGAAGGAGCCCTGGTCACCCGATACTCTCCGATCTTCCTCGACGTGGCCCTGGACCTTCGCGAGCCAACGGATCGCTGGGTCTACGCCGCGGTCGATCACCTCGGCGTGGTCGGCTTCACCCTGGAGGACACCTGGGACGAGTACATACCGAATCCCGGCTTTCACCACGAGGGAATCGCCCAGTCCGACGCGCACAGGGATTGGGTCCAGCTGGTCACGGGTACTCCCCCGCAGGATCACATGACCTTCGCCCGCCGGATCGAGGTCTCCGAACCGAGCTCGGCGCTGGTCGTCACCACCCTCAACGTGCCCTTTCTCGCTCATCCGGGACTCCTGAACATGGGGCGGTCGCTGGGCTGGGATCTGGGGAGCCTGGGGGGCTTGCCGCTGGGGGTCCCCTGGGTCGAGCACGGTGTGGGGCACGGCTACACGATCGCGTACGACCTGACCACGAGGAGCTCCTGGGTCGACTACACGATCCACGCGGCCGGCATTGCGAACATCGGCCGACAGATCTTCGTCCACCCCGAGCAGGCTCCGAACAGCCTTTCGTTCTTCGTCGGCAGGCACGCCCCCTCGACGGGGCTGACACGCACGGGGGAGATGCCGGGCACCGTGCAGGACCACGAGCTGCACCGGATCGAGTTCCTGAACACCTGGCCTCCGACCACCCCGCCGGCAAGCCCCGATCGGATCACGATCCGGGAGGGGGTGAATCGGCCGGGGCGCTGGACCTATCGGGCTTCACTGAACAAGGACAATCCGCAAGTCCTGGTCACCGGGAGCAACGACGCGGGGCTGCCCGCGGACGGGCCGCTGGTGCTGGATCTCGATGACGCGGCGGGGGCGAGGATCGTCACCAACTTCGATTTCGGGCCCGGGGATCCACCGCTCGGTTTTCCAGGGCGGCGGGACGGAACCCACGGAGCTTGCTACGAGCCGCTCGCGGCGGTGGCCAAGAACGGATTCGAGTATCGCTTTGCCATTCGCTTCTGCCCGCAGGTTGGAACTCGCTGGCGGTTGTGCAGGTTCGAAGGGGGCGATGACGTCACCAACCCCTCCACTACCGACCCTCCATTGGAGGAGAAGGCGATCTTCTTCACCATGCCGGAGGATCAGTTCAAGTCTGTGGGCTACCACTACTACGGGGGGGCGGGGTACAGCGAGGACTACGCTGCCGAGACTCCGGGCAACTACATCTTCGCCACGGGGAGGGCGACGCCTCAGGGTGTACGTGTGCTCGATCTCGATCAGCTAATCACTCTCATAGATGACGACTTGGCCACCACGCACCTGCAGAACTACGATCTAGAGGATCCACTCTGGAACGGGGTCGTGAAGGGTGAGTTCACCACTCACCCCGAGTTCTGGAATATCCCCGAATGCCGTCTCGGCTCCGGAGGCGCGGACGCTGAGAACTTCCTCTACGACGAGGGAATCGACGACGCGGTGGTGACCTTTCCCCCTCAATTCATCAAGCTGCCCTCGCAGCCGGTAGGGGGAGATGCCGACACCTGGGTGCTCGCCGTACCCAGCGGTCATGCTGCGTGTGACGACACTCTCACCTTCTTCAACTCCCACACCACTTGGCGACCGGAAGATCCGTTCCGCAAGGGGAACGGATACAGGAAGCTGATGGTGCGGTTCTTCAACATCAACACTCCGTCGTTGATCGACAAGGACTACGAAGATGACGAAACGGCATCCAGGAATCTACCAGCATACACGCTTCTTGGGCCAGACCTCGAGAGCGCGACGTACTTCCTGCGAACTCTGCACCTCGAGATCGAGGAGGCAGACGATCGGTATTTCTGTTTCGTGGCCGATCTTGGCGGCCACATGTACGTCTTCGAGATCACTGATCTCCTGACCTGGACTCCAGACCACGGGCCGGGGTTCAAGTCGTACGTTCATTACGGAGCGACGCGCTCACCAACCCCGTTCGAGACCTATGATTCGCTTGGCAGTCTGTCCACCAACGAGCCGTGCAACGTCATGGACATCGAGATCGACAAGGTGCACTGGGTAGACGACCTGCACGCCGAACACAACGAGATCTACGTGTACGTCAGTCTGCTTCGAGCCGGAATTCAAGTCCTCCGTTTCGAGCCCGATGCCGCAGCGGGGCAGCGCCTGGTGCCCGTGGCGCTGATCCAGACTCCCGGTGAGGCCGGATTCCTCCACCTGTGCAACTCGCCGTACGACCAGGTGATGGACCCCCATGGCCTGGTCGGAGACAGACTGCTGTTCATCGGGGATGTCATCGCGGGGATCGGCGTGTACACCTACAACTTCGAGGAGTTTGCTCCGTGATCTGGACAGAGCAGCACTTGAGTGGCGTCAAACACATCGCCCTGGGCATGCTGGGTGCCATCGTATCGACTTGTTGGTCGGTAGGTGTCGTGGCTTCAGCCCAGGAGGTCCTACACGACCTCGTGGGCAAGCACTCACAGTGGGATACCTGGATCCGCAAGTTCGCAGTAGTAGGCGATGTCACGGGCGACCATGTTCCCGATTTCATCTACGGTAGCCCGATGCCTCACATGCACCGCGTGCGCTCGGGAGCGGACTGGTCGACTCTGTCGAGATACCAGAGCACCTACCGACCCGGGTGGCACGATAACCACGGTGTCTGCGTCGCGGGCATCGGGCTCTGGGACGATGATGATGTCCCGGACTATGCCGTTGGGGCCCCGAACGCGTTCACCCTGCAATTCTACGAAGGGGCTGTTCGTATCTTCAGTGGAGCCACACACAACCTGATCCAGGAGATCACCGAGCATACGCACTACGACCGAATGGGGAGCCGCGTGTTCGGACTCGGGGATCTCGATGGGGACGGCAAGCCGGAGCTCGCCACTACGTCCAGCGCTCGTTGGCACGTCCGCATCTACAGCGCTCCGGATGGAGGGCTGTTGCGTGCCCACGAAGGACTGCATGCAATCGAACCCCCGGTGGCACCCTACGGAGATCTGGATGGAGACGGAGGAATCGACTACCTGATCGGGGAATGGGCCTGGAACCAGAGTATCTCGGGCGGCGGCAGGATCCTGCTCTTCTCCGGCAGGACCGGTGAGGAGCTGATGTCCATTCCGGGGCGGCGAGAAAGAGAGATGCTGGGGTATTCGGTCACCGCCGCCGGTGACTGGAACGACGATGGGATCGAAGACATCGCGGCGGGAGCACCGGGCTCCTGGACCGCTGTGGGCGGTGATAGCTGTGGCGTCTATGTCTTCTCCGGCGTCGATGGATCGCTACTCCGATACTTCGATGGGGCCGACTACGCCCACCCCGAGGCTGACTTCGGCCACGCCATAGCCTCCGGCAAGGACCTCAACGGCGACGGCTTCCCCGACCTGGTGGTCGGCGCTCCGGCGGACGACTGCAACTCTGCCACATGGCGACGCGGCGCGGTGTACGTCATCTCCGGTCGCACCGGAGCGGTCCTCTGGCAGCTCCACGGCCCCGAGGACTTCGACTACAAGCTCGGTCGGCTCGTCTACCTGATCGACGACCACGACCAGGACGGGCTCGCCGAGTGGGTCGTCTCCGATCCCGCGTACGTCCCTCACGCCTGGATAGGCAAGGGGCGGATCACCATCTACCGCGGTGCGATCGGCGACCAGGGCGCGGGCTGCGACACCACCCCAAACTCCGTCGGCAGCGGCGCGCGCCTCTCTGCCGCCGGGCCGATCAGTCTGCGCTGCAACCTGCTGCGCTTCTCCGTGGAAAGCGCCCCCGCGGGCTCGACAGGGCGCCTCGTCTACGGCACCCCCGGTGCACCGACCCCCTTCGGCAGCGGGACCCTGTGCATCCAGGGCGCGACACACCGGGCCGCCACCGTGGTCACCGACGCCGCCGGCACCGCGCAGATACCGATCGACCTCTGGCAGCCCCCTTTCAGCAGTGGCGACGGCATGATCGAGGTCGGGGATACTGTCGCCTTCCAGTTCCTCTACCAGGACCCAGCTGCAGGGAACCGCAACGCGAGTGACTCGATCGTGATCCGCTTCGTGCCGTGAACGGCATGTCGCCGGGCGTGATTCGCGCGGGAGTGGTCGTCTCCGACGAGGCGACGCCAGATGGGAAAGGAGTTCCACCAGAGGCCTCGATTTCCACCCATCCAGGAAAGCAGCACCGCGCTCGGAGCGGGGAGAGATCGGGGCTGGTCGGCCTAATCGGTGGCGCCACAATGACTTCCGACTTCGCCGCGGAGTTGGCACCCGGGTTGCTTCCAGGGCGATCGTGGGAAACTCAGCAAGTCTCCCTTCCTTGGATCGTATTGGGCGACCGCTCGGCACGGAGCGGTCGCCCTCCGACCCTCTCTCCCGGCACGCGGAGCGGCAGACGGAGTCCCGGATGCCGGTCGAGCGACTCGCTCGCGAAAAGCGCGCCGGAGGTCGGCGACGGGCCAATCGGGAAGATCGATCCAGGGGCCGCCACGGCCCTCGACCGGAAGAGGTCCGGGCGGAGCGCCGGCAGGAAGGACAACCCTCCCGCAGGCAGGAGGAAGCGCAAGGTCGCGAGCGCGCCTCGAAGCGAGGTGCGGCCGCGCCGACCACCACCGTAGGCGAGACCCGGGCGGACGCGACATCCCGGGGAGCGGCTTTCGCCGAGAGCTTCCGCGCCAGCACCGAACGAATACGACCCGCCGGCGCCCCGGAGCTCGGCGGGGGCTTCGCTCCGACCTCGAGCACTCCAGGAGCCGAGGCGGACCAGGCACCCTTCGCCGCGCTCGAGTCCCAGCGGAACCCCGCAGCGCCCGAGGCGCTCGTCGACCGGAGCGGACGCGGTTCGGCCCCCCGCGCGGTGATCGCCGCCGGAACGGGAAGCGCGCGCCCGGGACCCATCCAGCCGGGCGCGGTCGCGACCCCCGACGGAGCGACCGGCAAGACCTCGACGACCGAGGGGCTCGAGAAGAGCGAGGCCTCGCGCCCCGAGGCGAGCCATCGCTGGGCCGAGACCGCCGAAGCCGAGCGCGCCGCCGCGGTGCTGCGCCAGTTCCGGTTGCAGCTCCATCCCGCGCTGAGGGCGGCCACGCTGAGCCTCTCTCCCGCCGAGCTAGGTCGCATCTCGATCCGCCTCGACGTGAAGGACGCTCGCGTTCGAGCCGCTGTACGCGCGGAGAGCGCCGAGACGCTGAAGATCCTCGAGTATCACCTGCCGGAACTCGAGGCTTCATTGGCCCAGCAGGGGCTGGAGGTCGACGAGTTCGAGCTCGAGCTCGGCTTCGGCGAGCAGGGTGCGGGTGCCTCGGAGGGAGGAGAAGGGGCGGCGCCGCACACGGACGCCGCGCCGCCCCTCGACGCACCGATCGATCAGACCCTCCTCGCCCGTGCGCTCGCACAGCAGGTGGGTGTGGACATGTACGCCTAGACAGAGGAATCGGACAATGGATATCTCAGGCCTCAGCAACTACTACGGATCGAACACCACCGTCGGCGGCACGGCGGAAGCGGAGCTCGGCAAGGATGCCTTCATGAAGCTCCTGGTGAGTCAGCTCCAGAACCAGGATCCGACGAATCCGCAGTCGAACGAGGACTTCATCGCTCAGCTCGCGCAGTTCTCCTCGCTCGAGCAGATGCAGAACCTGAACGATTCCATCCTGAGCTTGACCCTCTTGCAGCAGAGCAACGCGCTCATGGCGCAGCTGACCGACAGCAGCTCGCTGATCGGGCAGACGGTCAACTACATCGACCCGGCGACCGGAGAGACGAACACGGGCGCGGTCGACTCGGTGAAGATCCAGGACGGTCTCGCCGTGCTGAACATCGGTGGAACGGACGTCCCGCTATTGAACGTCACCGAGATCATCGGTGGTGGAGACTCTCCCGAGGCCTGATACCCGCTATCTGTCATGTCGACCGCGCTATTCACCGCTCTCTCGGCCTTGAAGGCTCACCAGGACTGGATCGACGTCCTCGGTAACAACCTGGCCAACACCAATACGACGGGCTACAAGACGTCCACGGCTCGCTTCTCGGATCACTTCTCCCGGACGTTGAAGTACGCCATCGGGCCGAACAATGGCCTCGGCGGGCAGAACCCCTCGCAGATCGGGCAGGGCGTGGAAGTCGGCTCGATCACGAGGAACCTGGAGCAGGGCGCCCTGACCGATACGGGGCGTACCTTCGACCTGGCGATGCAGGGACACGGCTACTTCGCGGTCACCGACGGAGCCGAGAACTTCTACACACGAGCCGGGACCTTCGGACTGGACGCGGTTCACAGCCTGGTCGATCTGGTCACCGGCTACGCGGTGCTCGGCCCCAATGGAGCCCCGGTGGTCGTCGACACGGACTCGCTGTACCCGCCCAAGGTCACCGAAGAAGTCGAGTTCGCGGGCAACCTCCCCGCCGAGGTGACCGGCCCGCTCGCGGAGGTCCTGACCGGAGCCTCGGGGATGAAGCACGGCTATCCGGCGCAGCTCTCGGGCACCATCGGTGGGCCGATCCCCATCCCGGCGGGCGAGAACTGGACCATGGAAGTCGTGGTCAACGGCGGCGCACCACAGATCGCGAGTGTCGCTGGAGCGGCGGGCGGAGTGAGCCTCGCCGATATCGCCACGGCGATCGACAGCCTCAGTGACGTATCCGCCGAGGTCAACGGCTCCGGGTTCGTGGAGATCACCTCGAGCTTCACCGGCAGTGACGTCACCCTGAAGATCAACCCCGGCGAAGCGGGGAAGGATCTCTCCGCGGCGATCGGTGTGCCGACCACGCTGGTGACCGGTTCGGAGACGTCACTGGAGGCGGGGACGACCTTGAACGACCTCCCGGCCAATCTCGCCGACTACGTCGACGGCGACGTCATCAACATCTCCGGTGTCGACACCGACGGAGCGCCGATCAACGCCAGCTTCCGATTCGGTTCGACCGCGTCGGGATACGACGGCCAGACGGTCGATCAATTCGTCGCCTACATCGACAGCCTCTACGCCTCCGCGGACGTTTCGGTAAACGCCGCCGGTCAGATCCTGGTGGAAGCGCAAACGGCCGGCGAGAGCGACCTGTTGCTCTCCATCTCCGACAACGTCGGGCAGACCGGTCGGAGCGACTGGTCGCTGTACGCGACCTCGGTGACGACCGACGGCACCGGTCCCGACACGGTGATCACCTCGACCGAGATCTACGACCCGGCGGGCACTTCTCATACCCTGACCATCGAGTATCAGCGTCAGGAAGACCTGACCTGGAACGTCACGCCCCAGCTCCTCGACGGCGCTGGCGAGGTTCTGAGTGGCACGATCACCGGCCTGCAGTTCGACGAGGACGGCGCGCCGGTGGGACTGGGCGCGGTGGACAACCAGATGACCGTCCAGTTCGAGGGCAGCCCGGGTACCCACGTGATCTCCCTCGATTTCGGCTCGGACGGACTGCTCAACGGCCTGACACAGTTCGGTGCAGAGGCCGAAGTCTACGTCGCCGGCCAGGACGGCTACGGCGCGGGCGAGCTGGCGAGCATGACCGTGGAGCTCGACGGTACGATCAACGGCTACTACACCAACGGCGAGTCGCAGGAGCTGGGCTCGGTCGGGGTCGCCACCTTCGCCAACGAGGAAGGCCTGAGCTCGGTCGGCGACAACCTCTGGGGGCGCACGCCCAACAGCGGAACGATGATCTTCGGACAGGGCGACATCGGCGCCGCGGGCAAGGTGATCGGCGGAGCCCTGGAGAACTCCAACGTCGACACCGCCGAGCAGTTCGTGCGCCTGATCGAGGCCCAGCGCGGCTACCAGGCGAGCTCCCGCGTGATCTCCGTCGAGGATGAAGTCCTGGCGGAGGCGGTGAACCTGATCTGACCCTGCAGCCCCCCACGAGGACCTCCTTCCGGGCGGGACTCGCCCCTGGCCATCACCCGGCCGGGGCGGGTCCCGCTCCTCGATGGAGGGTGGAAAGGGCTTCCACCTCGCGAAGAGCTTGCCGGCCGCGAAGCCCCTCCGGCGGACGGAGCCCGGGGCCCGGGGCGCTTCCTGGGGTCGGGAGAGGCTTCGAGGCACCTGGCACCGAGATTGCTACCGGGAGGTCGTGAACATCGGACTGGAAAGCGGCGTCGCGGCGGCACGTTCGGCGGAACGGCAGCTCGAGGCGATCACCAGCAACCTGGCCAACCTGGACACACCCGCCTACAAGCGGCTGAGCACGGGGACGCGGGCCTTTCAGCTGCCCGGCCGCCAGCCCACCGATTTCGAGATCCGCACTCACGCGAACACCGACTTCGGTCAGGGTGATCTCAAGCACACCTCCAATCCCTACCACGTCGCCCTCGGCGGGCCGGGATTCTTCGCGGTCGACGGCCCCGAAGGCGAGCTGCTGACCCGCAACGGAGCGTTCCGCGTCGACGAGAAGGGTGCCCTGCTCAGCCAGGAAGGTCATCCCGTCATCTGGGAAGGCGCCCACACGCCGATCGACGGAACCGGCGAGGCCATCACCATCGACGGCTCGGGAATCGTGAGGCAGGGCAAGGTGGACGTTGGGCAGCTCCGCCTGACCGACTACACCCAGCCGGAGAAGCTCCAGAAGCTCGGCGCCGGCTACTACGTCGCCACGCCCGGGATGGAGGAAGTCCCCTGCGCTGCCGTCGTTCACCAGCACACCCTCGAATCCTCCAACGTCGTCGGCATCGACGAGCTGGTGGCGATGGTCGCCATCCAGCGGAGCTTCGAGTCCGCGCAGAGCGTCATGCGCTTGATCGATCAATCTTACAGCCGGCTCACTGCAGTCCGGTAGGTCACCTCTCCCTCTCAGCGAAACCAAGAGATAAGCAATGATCCGCGCCCTGATGACCTCGGCCTCCGGCATGAAGGCCCAGCAGAAACAGGTGGACACGGTCGCGAACAACATCGCGAACGTGAATACGGCGGGCTACAAGCGCACCGGCTTGACCTTCCGTTCCTTGCTCTATCAGACCTACCGCGAGCCAGGAGCTCCCACTTCGGAGAGCCAGATGAACCCCACTGGACTGCAGATCGGCAGTGGGGTGGAGATCGCCGGGTCTCGGCGCCAGTTCCGTCAGGGCGAGCTGGAACCGACCGGTGCGCAGTTCGACATCGCCATCAATGGGCAGGGGTTCTTCCAGATCATCCTGCCCAACGGGGAGGAGCGCTACACCCGTGACGGTCACTTCCAGCGAGACGGGGACGGAACGGTGGTCACGTCGGAGGGGTATCCCCTGACGTCGATGCCCAACATCGCCGCCGATGTGATCGAGGTCAGCGTCGCCGAGGATGGAACCGTGACCACGCGCACCTCGGAGAGCGATACCGGGTCGAGCCCAGGCACCCTGAGCCTGTTCCGCTTCACCAACCCCGAAGGGCTGAAAGCTCAGGGCGGGAACCTGTACAGCGAGACGAGCAGCTCCGGAGCCCCCCAGCAGAAAAACCCGGGCGATTCCGGCACCGGTCGGCTCGTGCAGGGTCACGTCGAGCGGTCGAACGTCGAAGTGGTGGACGAGCTCGTTCACCTGATCGTCGCGCAGCGCAACTACGAGGTGAACAGCCGTGCCGTGCGCGCCGCCGACGAGATGCTGCAGCAAGTCAACCAGATGATCCGCTAGGTAATCGCCATGCTCACCACTTTCGGAGCCATCGCTCTCACCACCGTCACGGTCACCCTCCCCATGGAGGCCCAGGTCGACGGTTCGGAGATCACCCTCGGCGAGATCGCCACCGTGGAAGGCGAGAACGCCGAGCTCGTCGCTCGGGTCGAGGCATTCGCTCTCGGCTACGCCCCCTCGCCCGGCTACAGCCGCGTCATCCAGGGCTGGCAGCTCGAGCAGAGAGTGCGCAAGGAGTTCGAGAACCTCGACTTGGTCTTCGACGGCAAGGCCGCCTGTCGCATCCTTCCCACGGTCGCGGTCATCTCCGCTGCGGAGATCGAAGAGGCAGCGCGCCAGTCCCTGGTCGCCCTCTTCGCCGGCCAGGACGTCGAGATCCGGCTGAAGGGCGAGCTCGACGACGAGCGAGTCCCGGTCGGCCGTGAGAGTCGGGAGCTCTCCGCGGAGCCGAACACGGCTGCGATGAAACCCGGATCCTGGAGCGTCCCGGTCAGGATCGAGATCGACGGCGTCCCCTATCGCACCGTCTGGACCGCGTTCCAGGTCGATCTCTACCAGGTGATGCCGGTGATGAAGAAGGACATCGCACCGGGACAGGTCATCGAAGCGGCCGACGTGGTCATGCAGAGGGCCGCGGTCGCCGCCGGTGCCCGCCGAGGTCCGCTGAGCCGGGCCGCTCTGGTCGGAGCCGAAGCGAAGCGCCTCCTGCCCGCGGGGCTGCCCGTCGCCGAGCGCGACGTTCGTCGCGAGCTGGCGATCAAGCGCGGGGAAACGGTCTCCCTGACCGTGCGGAACGGACTGGTCACGGTCTCCACCGAGGTGGTCTCCATCCAGGACGCGTACCTCGGTGACCTGGTTCCGATCCAGACGTTCGGTCGTCGCCAGGAGCTGACCGCCAGGGTGGTCGGCACACGTCGATTGGAGCTCAACCTGAAGAGCGTCCACTAGATCCCCGGAGAACACAGCATGAGCACTCGAAGCATCTTGATCGGCGTCCTCGCCATCCTCAGTCTCGCCACGTCCGCCTCTGCCCAGGCGCGGCGCGGCTCGATCTACGAGCCGAGCCAGGGTCCCTTCGGCCTGGTCGCCAACAAGACCGCCAGCCGTCCCGGCGACCTGGTGACGATCCTGATCTCCGAGGTTCAGAACGTGCAGGAGGAGGAGAAGAGCGACTTCAAGCGCCAGACCGACCTCTCCTACGCGCTCACCTCCTTCGACATCAAACAGGATGCCTTCAGCGTCCTGCCCGACCTCGCGGCGGGCTCGAAGGACGACTTCAAGGGCGAGGCCAAGCAGGAGAAGAAGGGCAACTTCAAGGCCCGCTTGACCGCCGTCGTCGTCGATGCGCTTCCGAACGGGAACCTGGTCATCCGCGGCCGCCGGGAGATCCGCGTCGACCTGCAGGTCAAGACGATCGAGTTCTCCGGCATCGTTCGCCGTTACGACATCACTCAGATGAACACCGTGGAGAGCGAGCTGGTGGCGGACGCGAAGGTCTCCTACACCGGCGCCGGCCCCGCCACCGATTCGACCAACCGAGTCGGGCTCGGTGGCATCATCCACAGCGCCATCGTCTGGCTGTGGCCCTTCTGATCGCCGAGGACTCCTGAGTCGACCGAATCATCATGCTCTACTCCCTCGTTCTCGCGCTGTTGCCCGCCGGACTCGCCCTCGCGCCGCAGGAGAACCCCCTCCAGGATCCGCCGGATCCCGGAGCCGACACCCCTCCGGCGGAAGAAGCAGAGCCCGGAATCCGTCTGTGGAATGACGGGGGCATCCAGGCGCCGACCCAGCCGCAGGGACGTTCGACCGCGAGCGTGAGTCGCACCCGCCGCTTCGCGCCCGCTCCGGCTCGCGCCGGTGGGCTGACGGCCACCCGGACCCCGGTCAGCAGCCTGATCGCCGTGCGGGGCATGGAAGAGAACCACTTGATGGGGATCGGGCTGGTGGTCGGGCTCGCCGGTACCGGAGACTCCGGGGCGGGGGCGAAGAAGCTGCTGCAGAACCTCCTGCTCACCCGGAACATCAACCTGGACATCCAGGAGCTGAACTCCAAGAACGTCGCCGTGGTGGGGGTCGAAGCGAAGTTGCCCGCAGGGATCAAACCCGGACGACGCATCGACGTGCGCGTCTCGGCGATCGGTGACGCCGACAGCCTCCTGGGCGGAAACTTGATGATGACCGAGCTGACCGAGGTCACCGGACGATACGTCTACGCGACCGCGTCGGGTCCGATCACCGTGGGCGGTTTTTCCACCGGCGGCGAGGGCGCCTCGGCTACTCGCAACCACGTCACCGTGGGGACCCTGCCCAACGGCGGCAAGGTGGAGCGCGAAGTGCCGACGACGATCGTCAGTGATCACGGCTACCTCTACCTGGACTCCAAGATCGCGCACGACTCCTTCGGCAACGTCGTGAGCATCACGGAAGCGGTGAACGCTCTGTATCCCGGTGCAGCGGAGATCAGTGCCGACGGCAAGGCGATCCGGGTGAGAGTTCCCGCCGATCTGCCGACCTTTGAGCACGCGGCCTTCGTTCAGTCGATCCTCCGGCAGGAGGTGCTGTCCCACAACCTGGCTCGAGTGATCATCAACGAACGCTCGGGCGTGATCGTCATGGGCGGGGACGTGAGGCTGCAGCCCGGAGTCATCTCCTACGGCAACCTGACGGTGACCATCGCGGAGACGCCGGAGGCGAGCCAGCCCGGCCCGCTGTCCGGTGGGACGACGCAGGTTCTCGACCGCACCAGCGTGAGCGTCGAAGAGGACAACAACGCCCTGGTGCTGGCGCCCGGCGCCGTCACCCTGCAAGAGGTCGTGGACGTTCTGAACGTGCTTGGTACGACACCACGCGACATGATCACCATCCTGCAGGCGATGTCACAGGCGGGGACGCTCCTCGCCGAGATCCGGAGGATGTGATGCAGATCGGAATCAGGGAGATCACACCGCCGCTTCCGCAGGTCACCGGCGACGAGTTGCTGCCGCGAGGCGCAGGGGCGTCCGAGGACAAGCACCTGGCGACGGCGAAGAAGTTCGAGACGCTCATCGCCACGCAGATGGTGAAGGAGCTGCGCCGGGGCATGCCCAACGGCTTCTTCGGCGACGGTCCGGGGGCGGACGTCTACAACGGCTGGCTCGACAGTCGCCTCGGGGAAAGCCTGGCGGCGAACTGGGATATCGACCTGGCCGGAATGGTCAAGACCAACCTCGACAGCAAGCAGGCGCGGCTGGAGAGCGCCCTCGAAGAGATGCAGGGAGACGCGCGATGAACCTGGAAAGCCTGTTGAAGCACCTCGAGGCCAACGTCTCGGAGGAGATCGCCACCAAGCACAAGGTCCTCCTGAACATCGAGGCCCAGGAGAGCTCGGTCACTAGTCAGGAGCTCGACTCCTTCGAGCAGCAACTCGAGGAGATGAACGGCATCCTCGCCGCGGATACCAGTCGAAGCAGCCGGCGCGCGAGGCTCCTCGACGAGCTCTCCGAGCTCTGGAAGGTCCCCGCGGACGCCTTGACCCTCGGGGCGATCGTCCGGCGCCTCGGGCCGGAGGGGGCTCGGCTGGAGGAGCTGCGCTCCGAGCTTCGCGGAGTGGTCGCTGACGTGCTGAGACGAAACCGACGCCTGTCGAGTCTCATCGGCATGCACCGGCGACTGAATCGGGACATCGTCAACACCGTTCTCGGCGCCGAAGAGAAAGATGGCCTGCCCAGCTCGGGGGCCCTGCTCGACGCGGAGGCTTGATCCATGACCAGCATCGGGCTGAACTCGGGGCTCAAGGCACTGCTCGCCTCGCAGGCGACGCTGGACGTCATCGGGCACAACCTCTCCAACGCCAACACGCCGGGGTATTCCCGCCAGCGTCTCGAGCTGAGTGCCGCTCCGACGCTACATCGGCGAGGCCTCCTGATGGGCGGCGGCGTGAACGCCGACGTGATCACGCGAACCACCGACGCTCTGCTGCAGATGCGCACGGTGGGGCAGATCTCCAGCCTGAGCCGGCTGGGGGCCAGCATCGGAGGCATGACCGAGGTCCAGGCGCTGCTCGGGGAGCCGGGCGGGTTCGGGCTCGGGGGCGGTCTGAACGAGTTCTTCGGCGCGATCGCCGAGCTGTCGACCTCGACCGAGGACCTCGTGCTCCGAACGGGGGTCGTGCAGATGACCACCGCGCTGACCACGCAGTTCAACCAGCTGGCTACCACGATGCGCTCCTTGCGCTTCGACACGGCCAACCAGGTCGGCATTCAGGTCAAGCAGGTCAATGCCCTCTCCGAGCAGCTGGTGAGGTTGAACCTGGAGATCTCGCAGACGGAGGCCGCCGGAATGCCGGCCAACGACCTGCGAGACCAGCGCGACGAAGCGATCCGAAATCTCGCGGGCTACGTCGACATCAACTACCACGAAGATGACAACGGGGTGATCCGGGTCACTGCCGGGGGCCGGTTGCTGGTCGGTGGGAACCGCTCCTTCGACATGAGCGCCAGCGTGCACGAGGACGGCTCGGTCGAGCTCTTCGTCGAAGGCAGCCCCGTCGCGGTGAGCCTGGCCCAGGGAAAGCTGGCCGGGCTGATCAGCGTCGGCGAGAACTTCATCCCCGGACTGCAGACCAACTTCGATGAGCTGGCCCACAACCTGATCTTCGAGATGAACCGCGTGCACAGCACCGGTACCCCGACCGCGGGTCACTTCCAGACGCTGACCTCGACGTACCCGGTGGTCGACGGCGACCTCGACGGCGACCTGACCGATGAGCTGATCAGCGCCGCCGGGCTGCCTTTCGACGTACAGAGCGGCGAGTTCTTCGTGAACGTCACCCGACTCGACACGGGTTCAATGGCGACCAGCAAGGTCACCATCGACATCGCCACCAGCACCGTCGGGGATGTGTTGACCTCTCTCAACGAGATCTCCGGCCTGAACGCCAACCTCAACTCCTTCGGACGCCTGCAGGTGTTCGCCGACGCCGGGTTCGGTTTCGACTTCGCCCCGAAGCTGGATCCGAGTCCCGACAAGTCGGGCAGCCTGGGTGGCGGGGAAGCCTCCCTCGGCACCGCTGCGCGGGGGCCCTACACCCTGGCCGATGGGGCGACTCTGGACATCACGGGTCCTTCGGGGACTTTCAGCATCACCTTCGATGAGGCGGACTTCGAAGATGTCTCGCAAGCGACCGCCGATGAGATTGCGGCCGTGCTCAACGCGAATGCCGACGTGCAGGCGAATGGGCTGCGGGCCGTAGTGGTCGACGACCGCCTCTACGTGCAGACGGCCGCGACGGGAGCCACGGCGAGCTTCTCGGTGGATGGCGGTACCGCTCTTCCGGCCCTCGGCTGGGTCGGCGGAACCACGGTCGACGGACACGACTCGGCGGTCGATATCGAGATCGGCGGAAAGTACACCGGATCCCTCAACGACCACTTCGTCTTCATTCCCAAGAGCGACGGCATCATCGGCACCACGCCGAACCTCGAGGTCGACGTATTCAACGCGAACAACCAGCTGGTCGCGACCCTGGATCTCGGTGACAGCTATCAGCCGGGAACGGAGATCGACGTCTACGAGGGTATCACCGTACGATTCGGCTTCGGAACGATCTCCGCGACGAACAACGACTCGGCGCGCGTCGAGGCGATCGCCGACTCGGACACGTCGGACCTGCTGGCCGGGATCGGCCTGAACTCCCTCTTCGTCGGCACCGGGGCCGCGGACATCGCGATTCGAAGTGACCTGGAAGACGACCCCGAGCTGATCGCCGCCGGGGCCAGCGGCGCCTCCGGCGACAACCAGACCTTGCTGGACATGATGGAGCTGCAGCACCAGGAGATCGGCGGCCTGAGCGACGAGACCTTTGGTGACTTCTACGGTGACCTGATCAGTGACGTGGGATTCGAGATCTCCACGGCCGATGCATCCCGGAACGTCGAGGAGTATCTGCTTCAGAACCTCGAGCAGCGCAGGGAAGAGGCTTCCGGCGTCAACGTGGACGAGGAAATGGTCAACATGATCCGCTTCGAGCAGAGCTTCGCGGCCGCCTCCAGGTACATCCAGGTCCTGAATGACCTCAGTGACGACCTTCTATCTTTGATCTGATCCATGAGCATTCGACCGACCCAGACCAGCACCTTCAGCCTGGTGGAGCGCGGCTTGGCGCTGAACTTCATCAAGCTGGCCACCGCCCAGGAGAAGGTCGCCACGGGCAAGCAGATCCTGCGTCCCTCCGACGATGCCGTGGGGACCGCTCGGGCGCTCTCGATGAGGCGGCAGCTGGGGCTCCTGGGCCGCTTCAGCCAGAGTGTGGAGAGCGGCCGTCCGATCCTGGAGATCAGCACCGCGGCTCTCGAGGAGGCCTCCGGGATCCTCAGCGAGGCTCGAGCCCTCCTGGTCCAGGGCATGAGCGGCTCGATGAACCCGGACGACAGGGAAGCCCTCGGCTTGCAAATCGAGCTCATCCTGGAGAAGCTCGTGGACGTGGCGAACACCAAGACCGCGGATCGCTACGTCTTCGCCGGCACCGAGACGGAGCGGCAGCCGTACACCATGACCAATGGTCCCAACGGACTGGAGATTCAGTACCACGGGAACAACGACGTGCAGAAGATCTCGATCGGCTTCGCCACCGAGCTCGCCCTGAACGTGCCCGGGTCGGAGGTCTTCGGGTCGAACGGAGTTCTCAGCGTGGACCTGTCCGGTCTGACCGGCGTCGCCCTGGGAACGACGGCCAATCAGGGGTCCGGCTACGCGAACCTCCAGCTCCGACACGATGCGACCACCGGAGCACTCGGCTCGGGGCTGGCCCTGGTCGCCGGCGGCGCACAGGACACCATCCTCGGGGATCACAATCTGACTGTCGATGCGGCGGCGGGCACCGTGCAGCTGGACAGCGGCAAGGCCTACTACTTCCCCCAGCCGACCGACGCGGACTACACCGACTTCGTGGTCAAGGACGAGAACGGCGCCGAGCTGCACCTGGACTTCACCGGGTTCACCGGCGCCGGCAGCGTCTCCACGCTGACCGGCGACGGTTCCGTCTCGCTCGATGGAACGGTCTTCACGCCGCTCACCTACACCGAGACCGACCTGGAGCTGATCGACAACAGCACCGGCACCGTCCTGCACATTGACACCACCGGTGTCCGCCGGGCGGGGCAGGAGCTGGTCAGCTTCTCCGGGAACACCGACATCTTCTCCGTCCTGGCCGGAGCCGCCTCGGACCTCGCCAACAGCGATGGTCTCGCCTCCCAGGACGTCGTGGATCGCCTCGCGGTTCGTTTCAACGAGCTGGAGTCGAACTTCAACAAGATCCTGAAGAACCTCGGCACGCTCGGGGCTCGCACCGAACGCCTGCTGTCCAGTGGAGATCGCCTCGACGCCCTCCAGTTGAACGTCGAAGGGCTGCTCTCCATGGTGGAGGACGTCGATCTCTCCGACGTCGTCCTGGACATGACCAAGGCGGAGCAAACCTTGCAGCTCGCGCAGATGACCGGTTCACGCTTGATCCAGAACACCCTCCTCAACTTCCTGAGGTGATCGAATGGTCGACAACTCCTCGGTCAACCGCCCCCAGCCCCGGCCGATCGGTCCGGGTGAAACCACTTCGGCGAAGCCCACTCGAGCTCCGGAGAATCAGACGGAGCCGCGTGACGGTCCCGCTTTCAAGGCACTCCTGGAGAAGCTCCAGCAGCAGGCCCAGAGCCTCCATCGGGAAAGCGAGACGATCGCCCGCCCTGAGGAGCTCTCGGACGCAGTCGATCTCGCACGGTCATCCCTGAATGACGCCCTCTCCCTCAGCGACCAACTTCTGGAAGCATTCAGGGAGGCCGTGCAGAACGACGGCGCCGAGAGCCCCACCGACTCCGAGTGATGGAGCTCGCGATCCTCGAGGACGTCACCCGCGCCCTCTCCCTGATGGAGGAGGTGATGCGGGACGGCGAGGTGCTCGCGCCCGACTATCCGCTGATCTTCGGCCGGGATCAGGCGGGGCGCGTCGCCGTCGCGGAGGAGGACGGCGAGATCGTCTCCTCCTGCGCGATCCTCGAACGCGAGCTGGTCTGCGGGAAGCCCCGGCCACGGGTCGGGCTCATCGGCTCGGTGTCCACCTCGGCACGACACCGCGGACGTGGCCTGGCCACCGCCGTGCTGGAGCGAGCCGAGCAGGAGCTCCTGTCCGACGGCTGCCTCCTCGCCCTGCTCTGGGCCGAGGATCCGACGTTCTACGAGAAGCGCGAGTACCAGGACGTGGGAGCGGAAATCGACTTCGTGCTGGCTCCGGAGCTGGCCCCGCTCCTGCCCGCCACGCGTGGCGTTCGACCGGCACGGGAGTCGGACTTCGCCACCATGCACCGGTGCTACGCGGGTCACCAGCGGCGAGCGGAACGGAGCCCGGCGGAGAGCCGAGCGCTCTTCGCGACCCCTGGATCGAAGATCGTCGTCCACGAACGCGCCGGCCGGGTCGATGCGTACGCCTGCCTCGGTCGCGGCCTCGACTTGAACGGGGTCATCCACGAGTGGGCCGGTGATCGCGACGGCGTGCTCGCCTGCGTGCGCGCCCTGCTCGAGGAGCGCGGCGGGACTCCGAACGAACCGTCTCTCTATCTGATGGCCCCGATGCCCGCCGGCGAGGTCGGTGATCGACTCGACGAGCTCGGCGTGCCTTCGGCCCCGGGAATCCTGGGCATGGCCAAGCTCCTCGACGAGCGAGCCGCGATCGATCTGATCGTCGGGGCTTCCGACGAGCTGATCCGGGCGGAGCGGCTGGAAGGAGGAGCCTGGCGCCTGAAAGGCCCCGCCGGAGCCGGGGAGTTGAAGCGCTCGGAGCTCTTGACCGTGCTCTTCTCCCCCCGAGGGGACCGCCAGCCGGTCGTCGAGCTGGAAGTCGCGCTGGGCACGCGTTTCCCGGTCCTGCCCTGGACGCCTTTCCTCTGGGGCCTCGACTCGATCTGAATGCGCGGCTACGGCCGCCGGCCGGCGAACTTCGCGCTCCAGACCTTGCCGGTCAGCCGCGGCAGCAACTCGGTGCCCAGGTTGGAGGGCAGCCCGAGCTCGCTCGCCTCGTCGAGCTTGGCCAGAGCCGCGATCTGCTCGCCTTCGTAGACGAGCCGCTCGACGACCCTCACCTCCTCGAGGCCGCTCGCGCGCAGGCCGTCGACGTACTCACCCTCCGAGATCGCGCCGCCGATGCACGCCGCCCGCAAGACGGCGTACTCGCGCAGCTCGTCGGGGAGCTCCTCCACGACGATGTCGGAGATCGAGAAACGTCCTCCGGGCCTCAGCACCCGATGGATCTCGTCGAACACCGCGCCCTTGTCGGGGGCGAGGTTGATGACGCAGTTGGAGATGACCCAGTCGACCGAAGCGTCATCCACGGGGAGCGCCTCGATGATCCCCTTGCGCACCTCGACGTTGGCGACTCCCGCGCGGGCGATGTTCTCGTGCGCCGCCTCGATCATGGCGTCGGTCATGTCGATGCCGATCACGTGGCCCTCGGGACCGACGATCCGCGCCGCGATCAGGAGGTCGAGGCCGGCGCCCGATCCCAGATCGAGCACGGTCTGTCCCGCCTCGACCCCGGAGAAGGCCAGCGGATTGCCGCAGCCGAAGGAGCTCTGGACCGCCTCGCCGGGCAGGCCCTCGGTGTCCTTCTCGTAGTCGACGAGCTTGGCCGCCACCCCGGCGGGGGTGGGGCCGCCGCAGCAGCAGCCGCCCTCCTTCTTGCGCGAGCGCTCCAGCGCTTTCTCGTAGGCCTCGGAGACTTCCTCGCGGAGTTGATCGGGGTCGCTCATGGTGATCAGGGGGTTTCCGCCCCGTAGGACTGTGGGAACATCGCGCGTTCCACCGTCTCGATGGTGATGTGGATCACCTTGATGTGGATCTCCTGGATCCGATCGGTGGTCTTCGCCTCGGGCACGACGATGGGGATATCCGCCAGATCTCGGGCTTTTCCGCCCCCCAGCCCCAGCAGTGCCACGGTGGTGATTCCCCGATCCCGGGCGACCTCGAGCGCTCGCAGGACGTTGGGCGAGTTGCCGCTGGTGGAGATCGCCAGCAGGAGATCACCGCCTTTCCCGTATCCGGACACCAGTCGGGCGAAGATCTCATCGAATCCGAAGTCGTTGGCGATACACGTGAGGTGACTCGGATCGGAAAAAGCAATCGCTGGCAGAGGTCGTCGGTCGGAGCGGAAACGCCCCGTCCACTCCTCCGCGAAGTGCATCGCATCACACATGCTTCCGCCGTTGCCACACGACATGAGCAGGCCTCCCGCTTCGAGGGTCCTGCGCGCAGCATCCGCGAAACGCTCCACCCCCTCGATGCAGAGGGGCTCGTCGATGAAGGCCTGGAGGGTCCGGGCCGCGGCTTGAAAGGAGGCTCTGGCGGTGCTCTGATTCATGTCGAAGGGCATTCTGCGGCTGTGAGGTGCACTCAGCAAGCCATTGCGGTCGTCCGTCGGTCCCCGACGGGCGGACCCGGGGAGGGACCCCGTCCTGATCGATATCCCCAATTGGGAATATCGATAAGCCGAGGGCTCCCAGGGGGTTGCACTGATTCGAGTCAGATTTCTCACCGTCCGATAGACCCAATTCCGGGTAGGTGTCGTTTCAACTGATAAAGGGGGATACGAACCATGATGCGTCTTGGAGCCATACTGAAGAGAGCCCGCGGCAAGGAGTCGAGGGTCCAGTTTGCGAGGAAACTCGAACTCTCCTACACCTTCGTCCGAGCCATGGAGCACGGACTCCGCTTCCCTTCCGACAAGGTCCTTCTGGACATTGCCGGCCGTCTCGGTGAAAGCTCGGAAGAGCTGCTGCTGGCCGCCTACTGCGACCGCTCACCGCTCCTGGCCGACGTCCTGAAGAACCGCGGGATTGCCGACCCGCCTGGTGGGGAAGAGGTCATCGAGCCTGCGGCCACACAGACGACCGACGGCGAAACCACTCCGCCGCAAGAGAGTCAAACCACCACGCCGACCGCCCAGACGATTCGCGCCCACGATCCGTTCTAGGTTGTACTGGCCAGTTCTGAACTCGCTCTCGATGCGCATGGCGGGGGTTCTCCGGATCCCCGCTGCGCCGAGGGAGCGGACCAACTGATTCCCCCTGAAGATTCGACCAGCTAGTCGGCGGGAGTGCCGGCGCGAATGATCGCCTCGATCTCCGCCCGCAACCTGGGAATGATCTCATCGTAGGTGAAGGCACCGACCGAGTGCCTTCCGCGCTTCAGGTTGACCTTTTTAGGTCCGCACCAGAGCCCCAGATCCGCGTCGTCGGTTTCCCCGGGACCGTTCACCCGGCAGCCCATCACCGCGATCGTCAGCTGGTGATCGGCGTACTCCTCGGTGCTCCGCTTGACCTCTCGAGCGAGCTCGATGAAGCGGTCGTTCTCCACGCGCGAGCAGGAAGGGCACGCGATGATGTTCAACCCGTCGAAGAAGTTCGGCGGAACCGAACGAAAGCGCCCCGCTTCGACGTCGGCGATCATCTCCCGCCCCACCTCGATCTCGCGCCCCTTCTCCTCGACCGGCAACGTCAGCGACACGCGAAGCGTATCGCCGATGCCGCGGGAGAGGAGCTGTTCGAACGCGATCCGCGTCTTGATGATGCCATCGGGTGGAAGGCCCGCTTCGGTCACGCCCAGGTGGATCGGCACGTCCGGGCGAGCTTCGGCGAAGCGTCGATTGGCGTCGATCACCAGGCGGGGGTCCGAGTCCTTGATCGAGACCACGTAGCGGTCGAAATCCAGGGAATCGACCATTTCGCAGTGATCCAGGGCGTTCTGCACGATCGCGCCGACGTGGTCGTCACCGAAGCGATCGCGGTACTCGGGGGCCACCGAGCCCGCATTGACGCCGATACGAATCGCGCAATCGTGCTCGCCGGCAGTATCAACCAGGAAGGCCACCTTGTCCTCGATGGACCGCTCCTTCTCGTGATGGTGCAGGTGTCCGGGGTTGTAGCGGACCTTGTCCACCAGCGGCGCCGTCCGGGCCGCGAGCCGGTAGTTCTCCTGGAGATCGACCGAGAGCACTGCTCCGCTCTCGTCGCGAATCACCCGCAACGCCTCGACGTCGGCGTCGGAGTCGACGGCGAGGCGGACGATCGCCGCACCCGCTCGCTCCAGCAGCCGCACCTGGGCGAGGGAAGCCTCGATGTCTCGAGTCGGCGTCGCCGCCATGCTCTGCACCGCGATCGGCGCCGCGCCTCCGATCGGTAGATCGCGAACGGTGATCTGGCGGGTCTTGCGCGGCGGAATCATGAGGTCTCCGAGGGGTCGGAAGGGGATTGAGGGGCGCCCATGTTCCACCGTCGACCTCCGACCGGCAAGGGGCGGAGGCCCGCTGATCCGGCGGCGGAGCTCAACGCCGAGAGGCGCCCGGTCCGCTGCGGAACTCCTCCTCGATCGGGACGACCTCGACGTCGAGCGACCAGTCCCAGTCACGCCGGCGGTAGATGCCCCGGACCGGCGTGCGGAACGAGTCGGTGTAGCTGCTGTCCACGCCGAAGCTGAGGCCGAAGGAGAGCTTGAGGTCCATCGTCTCGCTCCACTCGGTACCGGTCTCCCGGTCGTACAGGGTCAGCGTGACCGATGCCGAGTCGAGCGGGGCTCCGGTGGTGTTGACGTAGGAGAAGCGGACCCACAGGTGCTCGGTGCCCGGTCGCCCCTCGAGCCCGGCGTCCTGGATCAGCAGCGTTCCCCGCTCGCCCAGGTCGACCTTGACCGGCATCGGGTTCTCACGCTCGAACTCCGCCCTGGCCAGCTCGAACTCCCGCATGTAGCGCTCGTGCTCCTCGGCGATCCGGGCCACCTCCTGGCGGTTCCGCGCGGCCTGATCGACGCAACCGGCGCTCAGCAGGAGGAGGGCCTGCAACAAATACAACATCCTATTCCACATCGAGGAGCTCCTGGGATCGCGGACGGGGAAGTGAGGGACGGGCCGCCCGCCGGGGTATTCCCCGCCGGGCTCCCTCTTTCGGGACCCGCCTCCGAATCCCCGGGGAAGAGGACACACCCGGCCCCCAGCTTCCGGACGCGATGGCCGGGGAAACCCGACGGCGGGTCTCGCTGGTCGTCTCGACGAGTTGCCCTCTTGTCTCTCGACGAACGCAGACCCATCCAAAGCCAAGGGCTTCCCCCGAGTCCCACCGGAACTCCCCTCCCGGTGGGACATTTTCGTGGCGACCCGACCTGGAGCGATCGAGCCCGGGCCGGAGCGAGACGACCGGAGCCGCCCCCCCGCCGTGCTACACTGGCCGCCGTCCGCTGCTCTTCCCAAACGGGTTCCCGCGCGCCGAGGAGGAATGTACATGAGGGCCAGGATCGTGATCGTCGGCGGTGGTGTCATCGGCGTCTGCGTCGCCATGAACGCCGCCCAGAGGACCGACGCTCTCCGGGAGCCGGTGATGCTGCTGGAGAAAGGCCGTATCGGCGCGGGCTCCTCGGGGGGGTCGACCGCCGTTCTGCGGCAGTTCTACGCCTCTCCCTGCACCGCCGGGATGGCCCGCGACTCGCTGAAGTACCTGGCCAGCCTCGAAGGGCGAACCAGCCGGTCGGTCGGCTTCACCGAGACCGGCGTCCTGACCCTGGCCCGGTCGCGGACCCCGGAGGAGATCCAGCGCCTCGAGGAAGTCGTCGCGATGATGGTCTCGATCGGGATCGACGCCCGCGTGCTGAACGCGAGCGAGATCCGCGAGTTGATCCCGGGGATCGACGTTCCCGAGGCGACGGTGGGGGCGTGGGAGCGGACCGCTGGTTTCGTCGACTCGACGCGCACGCTCGACGCCCTGGTGACGCTGGCCCGCGACCACGGGGCGGTGGTCCGCACCGGGACGATGGTCGAGGGGGTGGAGGTCGACGGCGATCGCGTCGTCGGAGTCCGGACCTCCAAGGGGGAGATCTCCTGCGAGCAGATCGTGCTGGCGGCCGGCCCCTGGACGCGGGGCCTGCTCGCCGATCTGGGAGTCGAGCTGCCGCTGCGCGCGATTCGCACCGACCATTACCTCATCGGGCGGCCCGCGGGCGTTCCCGACGAGGTGCTCAGCGAGTCGGTCCTGGGGATGACCGGCCCCGAGGACTCCGGGGCGACCGCCTGGTACTCCCGAGAGCTGATCGAGGAGGCGCGGGCCGAGCAAGAGCTCGACGAGGATCGCGAGAAGGAGGCGACGCAACCCGCCCTGTCCCACCCCGTGCTGGTCGATCCGGAGCTCGGCTTCTACGCGCGGTGCGAATCCATGCAGAACAGCTCGCAGGTCGGGCGCTTCGACTACGGAGAAGCGGTGGAGATCACCGACCCCGACGCTGTCCTCGAGGCACCGGGCCCGACCTTCCACGAGTGGGCGCGCCAGGTCCTGGAAGCGCGCTTGCCCTTCTACCGCGGAGTGCCGGAGATCGGTGGGACGACCTCGATGTACACGGTGACCCCCGATGCCCAGGCGTTGATCGGGCAGGTGCCCGGGATCCAGGGGCTCTTCGTGGCCTGTGGTTTCTCGGGACACGGCTTCAAGCTCGCCCCCTCGGTCGGCGAGGGCCTCGCTCAGATGCTGGTGGGGGAGCCGGTCAGCGCCTTCGAGCCGGAGTTCTTCGATCCGATGCGCTTCGCGGATGGCCGACCCGTCGAGCCTCCGGTTCCCTTCGGGGCGTGAGGTCGACAGGAGGATCCGCGTGATCGAGAAGAGGGGCGCCCCGGCCCGGCCGGAACGCCCCCGTGTCTCGGTGAGCTGGGTTCGTCGAGCGATCAGGCGACCTCGGTGATCCGGACTGCGTACTTGTCCTCGATCGTCACCACTTCGCCGCGCGCGACCAGCTTGCCGTTGACGACGATGTCCGCGGGCTCGTGAGCGTCCCGATCGAGCACGACCAGCGAACCGGGACCGAGCTCCACCAGCTGGGAGAGAGTCATCTCGGTCCGGCCGACCTGAACCGTGATTCGAACCGGCACGTTCAGGACGCCGTCGAGACCGATCGGATCCCCGGCGGCATCGGTCGCCTCCAGATCGGGAAGCTCGCTGGCCTGAACGGCGACAGCTTCGGTCGCCTCGTCGATGGCGTTCTCGACTTCTTGTTCGTCAGCTTCTTGGATCGGTTCTTCGGTCATGACGGTTTGTTCTCTCGTTCAGTGTTGAGTCTGTCCAGACGTACGGCCAGACGCCCTTGGAAGTTGCCCCAGCTCGCCTTGCCGGCGGGCTCGCCTTCGACCAGGATCTCCAGCGACTCCCCGACGGGAAGGCTCAGGGGGATGACGTCACCGACCTCGACCCCCATCAGATCCTGCAGAGAAACCTCGAGAGAGCCGAGGTGTGCGCTGATCTCGACCGGCACCTCGTCGAGGTGATGGGGGAGCACCGCGGCACCCCCGGCTCCGACGACGGGCTTGTCCGGCAGCAGGCCGGGAAGATAGAAACGGACGGTGCTCTCGCCCCCCGGGCCGTCGATGCTGAGATGCAGGAAGAGGCGCTGCGGGTCGGCATCCGCATCGGGCTCGAGGTTGGCCAGGAAGGTCCGGACGTCCAGGCTCATGCTCCCCGTCTCGACCTCGAGGCCGAGGCTGTCGCAGATCTCGTCGGAGACGGTCCCCAGGATGTCACCGACCACGCCCGCCTCCAGGGGGGTCAGCACCCGGTTCTCCTCCTCCTCCGCGTCCTCCTCGGGCGGATCACCTCCCATGGCGACCGCCGCCGCGGCCAGCGCGGCACCGCTCTCCCAGACGACCCAACCCGGCACTCCGTCGATCTTGACGGTCAAGACTACGATCGGATCCTCGAGATGCTCGAAGAGGCCGACCGAGGTGGTCTCGCCGATGTCGACCAGCTCCATCGGATAAGGAGCGCGCAACCAGTTCTGGAGCACGTGCTCGATGTCGAGCACGCGCTGCGTCACCGCGGCGCGGATGGAGAGCTGTTGCGACCTTCCCAGTCGACAGGGGAGACGAAAGTCCCTCACCGCAACGGGCAGACTGCCCGAGCTGGTTCCGTCGTCGAGGAGAGCCTCGGCTTCTTCAGGGCTTACGTTGCTGGACACTGGTGGCGAGGATTGGTGGATAGCGTCACTGGACCATCAAATCGGTGGGCAGGACCTGGCGGATCTTGCCCTTGATCCCGAGGGGGATCTCTCCGACGAATTCCGGGTCGATAGGGGTCGTGTCGACGTAGAGCACGGCGCCGTCTGCTGAGAGGACCTTCACGTTCGGATCACCCTCCTCGAAGGTCACCTCCGGACCGTCGTCGATCTTCAGCGTCCTCTTGGTGGCGTCGACGTGCAGTACGTGATCGTGGAAGTGTCCACGGAAGGTGTTCTGATCACTCGTCAAACCCGGCCGCAGCCCCGACTCGTCGTCGATGTCCAGGGGCAGGCTCGTATCGCCGATGTGGACCGGGAAGATGATCGGATCGAGCGCGTCGCGCAGCTCCTCCATGAAGGTCGACTCGCCGACCTCGCCGTAGATGCCGTCGAGGTTCGTCGACGTGGAGACCCGGAAGACCTCCCTGTACGCGGAGGGCCTATAGAGCTCGTCTACCGAGCGGCTCGCCACGTACCCCTTCTCGTACGCGTAGTAGAAGACATCCGGGGTCATCTGGAGGAATCGCGTGCGGCCCTGGACCTGGATGTTGCAGTGGAACTGTTCCTCGAAGAGCGGGAACGTGAAAGGGCCCTCGAGGATCGGCTTCACGTCGGCCGACGGCATCGCCATCATCGCGGCTATGGCGCCTGTAGCGACGACTGCGCCGACACTTCCGCCGAGCATGATCTTCTTCTTCTTGGCCTGGGCTTCCGGCGAATCGGATTCCTCGGCTTCGTCCTTCTCGGCATCTTCAGGGTCTTCGGCCATGACGGTTCTCAGCGATTCAGGGTGCGACTGGCGGGGGTCACCAGCCGGATATCAACGGTTTGGTTGTTCTGGCCCTCGCCGTCCAGTTCGACGAACCAGGCGCGGGCCTCCAGGCGATCGGGAGCGAAGCCATACTCCTCGATCAGGTGCTCTCGAACGGCGTGCGCCCGGGCGATCGCCAGGTGCTGGTTGTTGCCGAGGAACGAGGATGCGGCATCGTCGGCGTGCCCCTCGATCAACAGCAATTGACCGTACTTGGGTTCGAGCGAGGGAGCGAGCCTGTCCATGAATACGAGGGCGCTCGGAGTCAGCTCCGCGGAGTCCGCAAGGAACTCGGCGACTCGCGGATAGGGGAGCTCGTCGTGAGGCTTCAGCGACTCGATGAGCTTGCTCTTGATCAGCTCCAGGTTGGAAGCCTCGAGGTGATCGGTGCGGCGCTCGGGGTCCTGCTCCTCGGGCAGGTTGAACTTCCGCCGAACGTTGTCGAAGATCTCCGCCTTGTCCTGACCGGACATGATCCCGTCCAGGCCGTGGGTCTTGATGGCCACGATGAAGGAACCCAGTCCCTTGGCGATCAGCCCGGCGTTCCGCTCCTTGGCCATCGACACCAGGAGGATGAAGAAGGTCAGGATCAGCGTCATCATGTCGCAGAACGACACCATGTAGGCCGGCGGCCCCGCCTTCTTGGGCGGCTTGAACTCACCCATTGGACACGGGGCTGGGGCCGGGTCGCAACGCGGCGGCGCGAACCTGACTGAGGGACATGACGCGGATCTCTACCCGACGATTGCTCTTGCGCCCTTCGGGGGTGTCGTTCGGCTCCAGCGGGGCGGCATCACCGTGCCCGGCGGTCTGGATGTTCAGCGGGTTCAGGTTGCTGGCTCCGATCATCGCCGACGCCACCGATCCGGCCCGGGCGGCGCTGAGCGCGATCGCGTTCGGGTAGAGCTGGGTGCACTTGAAGTGATCGTCGGTGTGACCCTCGATCAGAACGGTGTAGGGGTAGTGCTCGAGCACGCGGGCGAGCTCTTCCACCGCGGAGCGAAGGTGCTCAGAAAGCTCGGTCGAGCCGGGAGCGAACGTGGCGCGGTCGTCGAAGCGGATGACCAGCCCGTCCTCGATGCTGTTGAGGTCGACCTCCGTGTGCTCGTCCGTGTTCTTCTGGCCCATCTCCTCTAGGTTCTCGAGCAGCTCCGAGGCCGGTCGCGCGTGGGGAATCTGCGCCCCACGCCTGGCGTCCTTGGCCATCATCACGTCGACTTCGGGCGGATCGACGGCGGAGGCTCCCTTCCCAGTGGTCAACACACCCGTCGTGGCCAGGATCTTCTTGCCGCTCTTGAAGGCGTCGAGTGCGTCCAGGCTGGAGAAGGTCATCAGCAGGATGAAGAAGGTGACCAGGAGCGAGATCATGTCCGCGAAGGTGACGATCCAGTCAGGCGCACTGGGCGGCCCGTTCTCTTCACGTTTCTTGCCCATGACTTCACCTCCGACGGGTCAGACTTCCACGCTCTCGCGGAGGTTGGGGGAGAGGAAGCCCTTCAGCTTCTCCTTGATCAGAGCCGGCTTCTCGCCGGACTGGATGGCGACGATCCCCTCGATCATCAGCTCGCGCAGGAGCCCTTCGCGGTTCGCCAGCTGATCGAGCTTGCCGGAGAGCGGCAGGAACAGCATGTTGGCGAGCATCGCGCCGTAGAGCGTCGTCAGGAGCGCGGTGGCCATCCCTTGCCCGATCATCGACGGGTCGGAGAGGTTCTGGAGCATCTGCACCAGGCCGACCAGCGTTCCGATCATCCCGAAGGCGGGGGCGAAGGAGCCCATCTGGTCCATCAGCTTCTTGCCGGTGGAGTGACGCTGGCGCTGCCAGTCCGCCTCGAGATCCATGATGTCGCGGACGGTCTTGTCGTCGAAACCGTCGATGACCAGCTGGATGCCCTTGGAGAAGAAGGCATCGTCCACGTCCTGGAGCTTGGACTCGAGAGCCAGCAGCCCCTCCTTGCGGGCCAGGTTCGCGTACTCGACGATCCGTTCGATCTCCTCGGAAGGCGTGGCCGACTTGTTGAAGGCCGTGACCATCATCACCTTGGCGATCGATTTCACCTCGCTGGCCGGGAAGCTCATCATCGTCACCGCGAAGGTCCCGCCGAAGACGATGACCATCGAGGGGACGTGGATGAAGATCGCCACGCCGCCCGGCCCGATGGCCATGGCGCAGACCACGAGGCCGAGACCGAGGATGGTGCCGATGATTGTTGCGAGATCCATGGTGGGGACACACCCCGATCAGCGAGGGGGCGCTGGGTTCCTTATCGACAGCGGGGGGCTTGGGCTTGAAGGTCGGGGGGAGGCCGTCTCATCCCTAACCTGTTTTCGAATAGACGGTTACGGTCAGCGGTGGGGCGGGGTGCTCCAGCCCGGGAGGGGCCTCGCGGGATCAGGGGATCTGGGCGGCCTGTCGATAGGCGTCGATGTACTTCCGGCGATCCTCGGGGGCGAGCTCGAGCAGGATCTCTCCGGCCAGCTTCTCGTCGAGCTCGCGGAGGATCACCGCGGCGCTCGCGGGCTCCTCGTCGGCGATCAGGGGGGCGATGTCCTTCGCTTCGCCCCCCTCCCAGAGCTCGGCCAGGTCCTTCCAGCCCTGCACCTCCCGCTCGTCGTGAGCCTGTTCGTCGCGCACGAGCTCCGCTTGGCGCAGGTCGAGCGCGCTCTCCAGCTCCTCGAGCTTGGTCCGCATGCCCACCAGCTCGGCGTACTGGTCGGTGATGTGCTGCTCCCGCTCGTCGAGCTCCAGCTCGCGAACGCGCAGCTTCTCCCGCTCCAGGGTGTTCTCCCGGATCTGGTCGGTCAGCTCCTTCTGGAGGTTGTGCAGCTCACCTCCGGTGAAGGGGGCGGGGAGACTCCACGAGCCCAGGAGCCCGGCGTTGCGCATCAACGCCTCCGTGCCGGAGACCGGTTCCGCCGCGGCGTCGTCCTCGGTGCCCGGCTCGGATCCGCCGTCGGCGACCTCCTCGGTCCCCTCCGGTGGATCGATGAACATTCCGATGCCGGCGACTTCGTGCAGCGGCGCTCCGGAGAACACCGCGACCATGGTGAAGGTCACTCCGAAGAGGCCCAGGCCCGCCGCGCCCATCAGGGACAGTTTCAGGTACTTGTTCATCAGCATTCGGCGCGAAGGCGCCGGGGTTCACGGGTTGATTCGACGAAGCTCCCGAGCGGGCCGCCCACCGGGGTGCGCGCGGACCGCTCGGAGGCGAGCTGGTCCATCTCCTTGTTCTCCTCCCGCGTCACCTCACGACGGTGGACGGCGCGAGCCTTCTCCTCCAGCCGCTCGAGGGCGCTGATCTCGACGCGCAACGCCTGCCAGGGCTCTCGCTCCTGGTCGGCAGCGGCGCGCAAGAGCTCGGCCTGGCGGCGGGATTCCTCGAGGACCGAGTGCAGCCGCTCGATCGATGACTGGATCGACAGCACCTCCCGTGGGGCCAGCTGCGGATCGGTCTGCGCACGACGCTGATCGTCGGTCGCGGCGGCGATCTCCTCGAGGATCTGTTCCGTTCGTCGCTCGGCGGCGCGGAAGCGATGCTCCGCGCTCTGCCAGCGGGCACGCGCGATCTCCTCCTCCGCGGCGCGTACGCGGGCCAGACGAGCCAGCTTGAACTCGAAGGGCTTCATGCCAGGGCCTCCGGTCCGGCGGCGACGAGGGCGAGCAGCTCCAGCGTCTCCGCGAAGGACGACAGCTCGTCGGTCCGCTGCTTCAGGAAGGTGTCGATCGCCGGCATGACGGCAATGGCCGCATCGAGCTTGGGGTTGGAGCCGGCGCGATACGCCCCGATCTCCACCAGGTCCCGGCCCTCCTGCCAGGAAGCGAGGTACTCGCGGATGATCTGCGCGACCTGGCTGTGTTCCTCGGAGACGAGCTTGGGCATCAGCCGAGAGAGGCTTCCCAGCACGTCCACCGCGGGGTAGTGACCGGACTGGGCGAGGTCGCGGCTGAGGAAGACGTGACCGTCGAGCAAGCTGCGCATGGTGTCGGCCACCGGCTCGTTCGGGTCGTCTGCGTCGAGCAGGACGGTGACCATGCCGGTGATGCTCCCTCGCTCCGTGCGACCCATGCGCTCGACGAGCTTGGGCATGGTCGCGAAGAAGCTGGGTGGATAGCCGCGCACCGTCGGCGGCTCGCCGGCGGCCAGACCGATCTCGCGACAGGCGGCGGCGAAGCGGGTGACCGAGTCCATCACCAGCAGGACGTTCAGGCCCTCGTCGCGGAAGTGCTCGGCGACGGTCATCGCCACGAACGGCGCCAGGTAGCGCTCGATCGGAGCCCGGTCGGAGGTGGCGACGACGAGGACCGACTTCTTCCGTCCCTCCTCGCCGAGCACCTCTTCGACGAAGCTTCTCACTTCTCGACCTCGCTCGCCGACCAGAGCTACCACCACGACATCCGCGTCGGTTCCACGCGTGACCTGTCCGAGCAGTGACGACTTGCCGACCCCGGAACCGGAGAAGATCCCCAGCCGTTGGCCGCAGCCGACCGTGGCCAGCGCGTCGATCGCGCGCACGCCGGTCTGCAACGGCTCGACGATCGGTGGGCGTGCGAGCGGGTCGGGGGCTTCTCGGCGAACGGGACGCACACGGGTGGTGCGAATCGGGGCACCTCCGTCGATCGGATTGCCGAAGCCGTCCACCGAGCGGCCCAGGAGCTCGCGCCCGACCGGTATCGCGAATGAACGGTCGAGAGAGACGACGACCTGCATCGGTGCGATCCCCTCGAGGTCGCCGTGGGGCATGAGCAGCGTGCTGGCGCCGCGAAAGCCGACGACTTCGGCGTCGATCGGCCCGCGCGAACCTCGTTCGATCCGGCACAGCTCGCCTTGCGCCGCGGGCACGCCGACCGCTTCGATCAGCACGCCGGAGACGATGTCCACGCGGCCGCGGTAGAAGGGGCGCGCCCCCTCACGGATGTGTTCCCGGCACCGGTCGAGGTCGAGCATCACTCCACCTCCTCGAGGATCCGTTCCCGGATGGTGCGGACACAGGCGTCGATCTCCCGCACCAGGAGGCCTTGATCGGTCTTGACGTGCACGTCGCCGCGCCGCACCGACGGATCCGATTCGACGGTGGTTCCACTCCGGAACGACATCTTCGCGAGGTGGTTCGCGTCGTGCGGATTGACGTGGATCTCGGTGAGACCGGGTGCGTTGCTGGTAGCGGCCAGGGTTTCCCGGGTGATGGCGGCGATGTCGTAGTTGCCGCTCGTCAGCTCCACGCGCAAGAGCTCCTGGACGACGCCGAGCGCCAGCTGGACGGCGGTTTCGGCGACGGAATCGAGGGCCTCGCGCCGCGTCTCCTCCAGCGACGCACTGGCCGCGTCGAGCAGCTTGGCCGCGTTCTCGGCCGCTTCGATCGCCGCCTCCTGCCGGACCGACCGCTCTCTCGCGTCGTGCTCGGCCAGCGAGCCTTCGACGATGCGCACCCCGACCGGGAGGGTCGGGACGTGCACCTGGGCGCTGTTGCGGTCGAAGCTCAAGTGACCATCTCCTCGCCGCCGCGGGAGGGCTGGAACTCACCGGAGTCGATCAGCGCGTGGACCGCCTTGAGCAACTCTCCGCGGGCGAAGAGAACCTCGGACATGGGGATGGCGCCGGCGAGCTCTCGCTCCTCGACCACCATCGCCTTGACGCGAGAGCTCAGGTTGGCGGTGACGTTTTCCTCCACCTCCGCAGAACACGCCTTGAGTGCGATCGCCAGGGTTCGGGTGTCGACCGACGCGAGGATCTTCTGCATCGCTCGCTTGTCGACCTCGGCGAGGTCTTTCCAGGTGAACATGAACTCACGGATCTCCGTGACCATGTCCTCGCCCTCTCTCTCCAGTCCTTCCAGGACCGAGCGCTCCAAGTCCGGGCTGGTGAAGTTGAGCATCTCCGCGATCGTCTTCAGCCTGGACGAAGGGTCGGGCGGCGCCGGACTCTCGGAGAGGACCCGCAGGCGCACCTCGAGGTTGCGACCGATACTCTTCAACGTCTCCGCTCCCGGAGGCGTCAGGTTCGCCATTATCGTCACCGCTTCCAGGGCAAACTCGGGATCCAGCTCACTGATGATGTTCGCCGAGGTGCTCGGATCGAGGTGGCTGAGCACGATGGCCGCGGCCGAAGGTGTCTCCTGGGCGAGGGCTGCTCCGATCGTCTCGGGGTGGTAGGTCTCGGCGGCTTCGAACGGTCGCTCGTTCTCCCGGCGCCGGCGCATCTCCTCCATCACCTCGGCCGCGCGCTCGGAGCCGAAGGCCTCCTCGAGCATCAGCTGCAGCTGTGAGGTATTGGGGGCGTGGATCTTCGGGCGGGAGTTGATCCGCCGGGCGATATCCTCGTAGAGGCGATCGACCGATTCGAGGTCGGAGAAGCGGTCGCCGAGCTTGGTCATCGCCTCGGCGACGTTGGAGACGAGGTTCGTGTCGAGCTCACGGAGCAGCTCGAGTGCCGCCTCCTGGTCGAGGCTCAGCAAGAACGCGGCGATCTTGTGGACGCCGTAAGTTTCCTTGCCGTCTGCCATTACGCGGCTCCAACTCGCTGGGGTTCTTCCTTCGCCCACTGGGCGAGGATCTCACTGACCTTCTCCGGATCGGAACGGACCAGCTCCTCCACCTGGGCTCTCGCCAGGATGTTGGGGTCGATCGTCTCGAGGGACTCCTCGGCCGCCTTGGCCGCCGCCGCTGCTGCCGAGGTGATTCCGCCCTTGGCCCCTTGCTTGGCGGCCTCGGCCTTGCTGGGCTGGGGGCCGCGCAGGCTCTTCAGCAGGATGAAGATGAAGGCGATCGCGGCGAGGATCTCCACGCCGTACTCCAGCGCGAGCATCATGTACTCGTTGGGCGGTGCCGCCGGCTCGGGCTTCTCCGGCTTGACCGGGTTCCCCTGATCGTCACGCGCCACCGTGTCGAGCAGCGTGGCGAAGGACTCGAACCCATCGCCACGCTTCTCGTCGAAGCCGGCCTGGGCCTTGACGGTCTTCCCGAGCGAGTCGAGGTCGGCCTCGAGGCTCTTGTCGACGGTCAAGGAGACGCTCAGCCTCTTGATCTGGGGCGTGCGAATGCGACTGTGCGTGGTCTCCGTGCCCACCACCGAGCGCTTCTCCTCTTCCTTCGTCGTCGACTCGCCGCCGGCTCCGCCGCTGGAACCCGGTACACCCGAGGTGCCGGTTCCGTAGTCCTGCGTGATGTTGGAGGAGGGACCCCCGGGCATGGTGGAGCTGGTCTCGCTGGTGCTCTGGTCGACGACGACGGCTCCCTCCGGCGTGACGGAGTGCTTGATCGTCTCCAGCTCCTCGAACTCCCACTCCGAATTGATCGTGACGAGCGCCCGCCCGGCTCCGAGGGTCTTATCGAGGTGCCGGTTGATCTTCCGCTCGGTGAGCTCGTCGAAGCGGCGCTTCTGTTCGAAGAGGTCATCACCAGAACCGCCGTCGGCCAGCGTCGCGCCGTCGTGGAGCAGGTCGCCCCGCCGATCCATGATGGTGATGTTCTCGAGCGGCACGTCGAAGCGAGACTTGACCAGGGCGGCCACGTTGCGAGCCTGCGAGCTCGTCATCGTGGAGCCGTGGCGCAGGTCGAGAGTGACGGAGATCGTCTGCGGCTCGGCGCGCTTGAACGGGGATTTTTCGTTCCCCGATCCGACCACCGTCGCGCTGGTGACGAAGTCGAGCGTCTCGAGCATCAGCTCGCACTCCTGCCACTCGCGCTTGTCCCGCATCTGCATGCGGGTGTCCGCGCTGAGGAAGGGACTGGTGACGCCTTCGTCGAGGATCGAGATGCCGCGCGGTTGCGGGCGGGATCCACCCAGAGCGACCGCGGTGTACGCCTCGTCGATCTGGGCCGAGTCGACCCAGATGCCGTTGTCGGGGGGCGGCGAGGAGCGGAAGGGGATCCCCGCTTCCGCGAGGGCGCTCTTGTAGCTCGCCGAGTCGGACGCGTTGAGGTTGGACCAGACCTGAACGAGGTCGGGGCGATTCGCGTACCAACCGGAGACGGCGGCCAGAGCGACGATGACCAGCGTGGAGACCACCAGGGCCATCCGGGTCGCCGGGTTGGCCTGGTTGAACAGCTCCAGGAGTTGTTTGAGTCGTTCCTTCATCACCAGCTATCAGACGTTCATGCGCATCACTTCGCGGTAGGCATCGATCAGCTTGTTGCGCACTCGCAGAGCGAACTTGAAGGAGAGATCGGCTTGCTTGACCCGCGTCGCGACCTCGGAAAACTCGGCCACTTGGCCGGTCAGGACCTTCTCCACCACTTCGTCGCCGAGGCGAACCTGGTTGTCGATCTCCTCCAGACCCTGGGAGAGGGTGGAGCGGAACTCGGTCTTCTGATCGGCCGTCCCGGCCTCCGGCGAGAGGCGCTGGGCGGCGTCCTGCATGCGCTGCATCGCCTCCGCGTTCCGCTGGAGGGCCGCCTTCATCGCCTCGCTGGCGAGGCTGCTGCCTTTTCCGATTCCGCCTACCATGGTGATCTCCCGAAGAGGTCAGGCTCTACTGGGCCAGCCGCAGGGCTCGTTCGGCCATGCGCACGAAGGTGTCCTGGGCCCTGAGGTTCGCCTCGTAGGCCCGCACGGCGGTCATCAGGTCCGCCATCTCCTTCATCGTGTTGACGTTGGGCATGCGCACGATCCCCGCGGCATCCGCATCGGGGTGCGTGGGGTTGTACAGCTCGTCGAAGGGCGTCTTGAAGTCGCCGCTGATCTCGGAGACGCGCACGCCATCGGTGACCGTCTCGCCATTCTCGAGCCGCCGCAAGATCGGCTCGAAGCGAGCGACTTGCCGGCGATAGGGTTCGGTCGGCCCGTCTCCGGGCATACGCGTGGTCTGGGCGTTCGCCAGGTTCTTGGCGATGACGTCCATGCGCACCCGCTCGGCGGCCATCCCCGAAGCGGTGGCGCGGAAGCCGGAGAAGAGGTTTCGAATCGAGCTCATGATCAACGATCCTCCATGATGGCGGCGCGGATCAGCTCCATCCGGCCCGCCAGAATGGTCGAGTACATCTCGTACTGCATCCGGTTCTGGAGGAGCCCGTTGAGCTCCAGCTCCATGTTCACGTTGTTCCCGTCTCGGCCCGCGGGAGTGAGCTTGTCCTCCACGATCTCTGGCTGGACGGCGAGCAACTCCGGATCATCTTCCCCCAGCTCCTTCGCCAGGAGGTCCTCGAAGTCGACCGTCTGGCGGGTGTAGCCCGGGGTGTTCTGGTTGACCAGGTTGCCCGTCAGCACCCGGTAGCGCAGCGACGACGCGGAGAGCAGGTTGATGAGCAGCTGGTCCTTGGGCGAGCTGATGTTCATGACGAGCTTCCTCCCGGCATCAAGCCGGCGCTCTTCCAGATCTTGATCTTGTTGCTCAGGGTGCGAGCGGTGAGCCCCAGACGACGAGCGGCCTCGGTCTTGTTCCCGCCCGTGCACTCGAGCGTGGCCAGGATGGCGATGCGCTCGATATCGGCGACGGCCAGGTTGGCCAGCCGGCTGGAGAGGTCCTTCTCAGGGTCGGTGATCTCCTCCGGCTCATTCCCTCCGACTACCTCTCCGGGTTTCCCGGCGGGGCCGAAGGACAGGTCCTCGGGTTGAATGCTCTCCCCTTGCAGGAGAATGACCGCGCGCTGGACGACGTTCTCCAGCTCGCGAACGTTGCCGGGCCAGTGCCACTCGACCAGCTGGTCGATCGCTTCCTGTCCGAGGGTGGGCACCGGGATGCCGTTCTGTCGGGCGTAGTGGGCGAGGAAGTGCTCGGCCAGGGGCACGATGTCCTCGCGGCGCTCCCGCAGCGGCGGCATGGAGATCGGCAGCACGTGCAGCCGGTAGTAGAGATCCTCCCGGAAGCTGCCGGCGGCGATCTCCCTGGGCAGGTCCCGGTTGGTGGTGGCGATCACGCGCACGTCCACGGAGAGCGTCGTGTTGCCGCCGACCCGCTCGAACTCCTCCTCCTCGAGAACACGGAGGAGCTTCGCCTGCAAGGCGGGGGAGATCTCGCCCAGCTCGTCGAGCAGGATCGTGCCTCCGTCGGCGAGCTCGAACCGTCCCGGCCGCAATCGGTGCGCCCCGGTGAACGCGCCGCGTTCGTGGCCGAAGAGCTCGGACTCGAGCAAATTCTCGGAGAGAGCTGCGCAGTTGACCCGCACGAAGGCGCCTTCACGGCGCGGGGAGTTCTGGTGGATGTAGTGGGCGATGCGCTCCTTGCCCGTCCCACTCTCGCCGGTGATCAGCACCGTTCCCTTGGAGCGGGCGATGCGCGAGGCGGAGCGGAGGACCTCCTGGGTGAGCGGGCTCCTGGCCACGATCTTCGGTGGCTCGGTGCCGACCAGCTCCGAGCGGAGGTAGGCGTTCTCCTGCTCCAGTCGACGCGTGCGCTCGATCCGGTCGATCACCATCTCGATCGTGTCGAGCGAACACGGCTTGAGCAGGAAGTCCTCGGCACCCAGCCGCATCGCTTCCACCGCGGCCTCGACCGTGCCGTGAGCGGTCACCAGGATCGAGGGAATGTCGGGATTCTCGCGCGAGATCTCCCGGACCAGCTCGCTGCCGTCCATCCCCGGCATGCGCAGGTCGGTCAGAACCAGATCGGGAGGCGACTGCACGATCCGCTCGAGGGCGTCAGCGGCGCAGGATGCTTCTTCGACGGAGAAGCCCAGTGAGGAGACGGCTTCCGTGAGGAACTCCCTGGAGAGGGAGTCGTCATCGACTACAAGAACTCGTTGGATGGGCATGGATCAGCGAACAGGGGAGATAGGGACCTGAAACTGAATCGTGGCACCCCCCAGCGGTGATGGGGTGGGGAGCACTTCGAGTGAGCCGCCGTGAAGGCTGACGATGGTGTGGACCAGGGAGAGGCCCAGGCCGGTGCCTTCGGCTCGCGTGGTGAAGAAAGGGTCGGCGATTCGCCCGACGATCTCTTCCGAGATGCCGGGTCCGGAGTCGTCGACGACGAAGCGGACCTGACCATCGATGGTGTCCGCCGTCACATCGACTCGACCGCCCTCGGGTTGAACCTCGAGAGCGTTGGAGATGAGGTTGCGCAGCGCCTGGCGGAGCTTGATCCGGTCACCGCGGAACGGCTCTCCGGTAGCGCTCGTGTTGAATTCCCAGTGAGACGGATCCCGGTCTCCGGGAGTGCGCTGCAGAGCCGCGGCCAGCGCATCCTCGACGATCTGCTCCGGCTCGATCGTCTCCAGGTTCAACTTCTCGGGCTGGGAGAAGGAGAGCAGACTGGTGATGATCGCGTCGACCTCGGCGACACCTTCCGAGATCGCCGTGGCCCAGCGGTGGTTCTTGGTGTCGGGCTCCATGTTGCGGCGGAAGAGGTCCGCGAAGCCCTTCACCGCGTTCATCGGGTTGCGAATCTCGTGCGCGATGCCGGCGGCCATGCCGCCCAGGGCCGCCATCTTGTCCATCTGATGAACCCGGGCCATCAGCTGGGCGATCTCGGTGCGGTCGTCGAACACCTCGACGGTTCCCGAGGTGCGTCCGTTCTCCGCGGTGATCGTTGCAGTCCGCGCGGCCAGCACTCGAGGCGAGCCGTCGGGGCGGAGATACTCCATCGTCTCGCCGGCAGCGCAAGGCGTGGGCAGCACATCGGGCGCGGGGTCACCGGTCAGCTCCTCAGCTTCCCGGTCGAGGATGCGCATCAGCGCATCGTTGATTCGCACGACCGACCGCTCGGCTCCTCGCACCGCGACACCGACCGGCAGGGCTTCGAGGATCGCCTCGACTTCGGCGACGCGATGCTCCAGCTCGGCGTTGGCACAGCAGAGCTCCTGCTCGACGCGCTCCGCGCGCTCCGCGAGGCGCCCGTAGCTCTCGAGGAGGTCGCCGGAGATGCTGGACAGCGATTTGACCATCGCATCCAGTTCCTCGGCGGTGCTGGCCGGACGCGGCTCACTCATCGTCCGCCCTCTCCCGATTCGCCACGCAGGTCCCGGACCTTGCGGTCGAAGTTGATCAACCACTCGAGGAACTCGCGATCCGCCTTGGCGCGGTCGGCGAGCGGGCCGCTCTCGACCGCCGCCTCCACACCGGCGTAGGCCGCGATCGCCTCTTGCGTGCGGTCGAGACGCTCGAGACACCGACCGATCCAGTAGTCGGCCTCGGGGTCGCCCTTCCTGGTCTCGATCAGGCGCAGCGCTTCCTTGTAGCGGCCGGCGCGGTAGTAGGCACGGCCCTGACGCAGCGCGTCGACGGTGAAACCATCATCCTCGAACTTCAGCCGGTCCCCGCTCTTGCGAACCGCCGGGGTGTTGCTGCCGGGCACCGGGGGCCAGATCTCCTCGAGGGTGTCGCGGCCTTGTTGCGACAGCCCGACGGTTGGCGTCTCAGCGTCGATATTCTCGGTCGGGTCCTCCTGGAGGTGGGGCAGCGTCGCCCGCTGGTCGATCTTCTCGACTTGCGCCTCCAGCTGCCCGATTTCGTCACGCAACCGGTCAAGAAGAACAGAGCGTTCCTGGGCGCCGCCGAAGGGGCTCTCCGTCGACTCGAGGACCTGTTGGACCGCGGAGTAATCACCGGCCTGCAGGTCTGTCTCCAGTCGAGAGAGGCCCTCGATCGCCAGGTCGGTGTTCGCGATCGCGTTCTCCAGGTGCTCGATGCTGCCCATCTTCTGCGCCACGGAGGGGACGATCAGGGCTCCGGCCAGTCCAAAGTTGATCAGGTAGGTGAACTTGAGCATCACAGTTGACCTCCATACGCCTCGGCGGCTTCATCGAAGCGGCCGTTGCGTTCGTAGATCTCTCCGGCCAGGAGATAGAGCGGGTGGCGGTTCTCGGCCGCCTCGAGCGTGCGGGCGACGTCGCGCAAGAGAGTGATCGCGTTGTCGACGTTCTCGGCGACCTCCACGAGCGGCGCGTAGGCGAGAGCGAAGCGGAGGCGCTCCTTCGTGGACAGCGTCCAGACCTCGTTCTCGATACCTGACAGGATGTCGATCGCCTCGGCCGTGAGGCCGCCGATGAGCAGCTGCTCCGCACGGTTCAGCTGCATCGACGGTGTGCCGCCGACGTAGCTCGCCGCGTCGAGGCCCAGCCGCGACCGAGCCTCGTTGGCGTACGGCAAGAGCGAGCTGCCGACCCCTTCCTCTTCGGCGTGGCGATGCAGGAACAGGACGGAGAGCTCTTCGCCCTCGATCGAGAGGGCCAGCTTCGCAGCCCGGACGAGCGCCTCGCGCTTGACCTCCAGGGGCTTCTCGCGACTGAAGTGCAGCCAGCCCATCGCCGCTTCGACCTTCTGGCCGGCGAGCTCCATCGCGTTCGCTCGCACGTCCATTCCTTCGAGCTCCCCGATGACGCCGCGCCCGACCCGCTGAGCCTGGTCGAGGTAGCGCAGGCAGTCGACGTGATTGCCAATGCCCAGCTCGGCGCGAGCCAGGAGGAACAGGCGAGTGGCTCGGTCCGCGCGATCCATCGGAGGGATGGAGTTCTCGAGAGCGCGGAGCATGAACAGAGCCCGACGGTGCTCTCCCCGCCACAGGACACAGCGGGCGTACTCGCGCCGTGCCTCGGCGATGATCGGCAGCTGGTCCTCTCCACCAGGGGCGATCTCGCGGTTGGCGATCGGGTCGAAGAGCGGCTCGGCGCCGCCCCAGTCCTCGAGCTCGACCAGGAGCCTCCCCGCCCGCATGCTCGCCTCGTCGGCGAGTCTGGAGGTGGGGTAGTCCTGCAGGAGCAGCGTGTAGTGATCGACGGCGAGCTCGGGCTGTCCCTGCTCCAACGCGATCCTGGCCAGCTCCATCCGGGCCTGCGGCGCTTCGGGGCTGTCGGGGAAGAAGCGCAGGGCTTTCAGATAGGCGATTCTCGCCGCATCGCGCGTGGACTCGCCGTCCGGGAACGGCGGCAGCTCGTTGCGGACGTCGATCGCCCTGGTGGTCACCGTTCCGGTCATCCCGGCCGATCCGAGGATGTAGTCGACGGCCTGGTTCAGCGGGCGGTGACGCAGGTAGACGCTGATCAGTGGCGAGTCCTCGACATCCTCGAAGCCCCGGAGCTCGCGACCGCCCAGCTGCTGGCAGAGCCGCTCCATCAGCTTGTGAACGGGGAGGTCGCGCGCCTGGATGTCGCAGTAGGTGTCCTGGTTCTCGACCGTGATGACGATCTCCGCGCGGTTCTGCGGCGCGACGAACGCGAGGGCCAGGCTGAGCGTGCAGGCGATCATTGCGCTCCTCCTTCGAGTGCCTCGGCTTCGGCCTGGTAGGTCTGAGCGATGAGGAAGGCAGCCTTCTGCTCGGCGGCGAGGCGGTCCTTCGAGTCGAGACGATCCGCGGTGGCGAGCAGGTGGTAGAGAATGCGTCGCGCTTCAGTGAACTGTCCCGCGTCGATCGCCTCCCCGGCCACGAGCATGGTGAGCTCGTGGGGTGCCATCAGCTCGCGGGGCTTCTCCGTGACCGTGACGCCGGCGGCCGCCTCGGTGGCGAGCTTCTGCTGGCGCAGGAGCTCCGCTTCCATCTCCGACAGGCGGCGGAGAGTGAGCTCGTTCTGCGCCGCCATGCGACGGTTGCCCTCCTCGAGGCGGCCCTGCATCCCCTCCATCGCGGATCCCATGCTGGAGGTCGCCCGCCAGGCGATCCCGAGGATGCCGAAGATGAACAGGAGCGAGGCCACGATCAGCGTCCACGCGATCTTCGGGTTGGTGCTCCCGACGGGGGCCGGCGCGAGCTGGGTCCCCACGGGAACGGCGATCGGAATCGCGGCCGGCGGCGCTTCGGCGCGAACGGCCTGCGCTGCGGGTGCGGTGGCGGGAGCCGCCGCAGCGGGTGCGGCCGGTGCCGGGGCCGGCGCGGGCGCCGCGGTGGGCGCTGCCGGCGGAGCCTCCTCCACTTCCGGTTCCATCTCCGCCTCGGCCTCCCCGATCATCTCGTCGAGGTCGTCCTCGAGCAGGTCGGTGACCCCCTGCGCCGCCTGGTCGATGCTCTTCTCGACAGCGGCGGCCTCGGTCGGGGCGGGCTGTCCGGGGATCTCCATCGGCGGGAAGCCGAAGAGGTCCTCGTCGAGCTCGGGGTCGAGCCCGGTGATCGTCGTCGGTTCGCTGGCCACGGCGACCGGTTCGGTCTCCACGGCCGGTTCTTCCACCGGCGCGGGTGGAGCGGAGGCCTCCTCGGCGGCGGGCGGCTCCGCCGCCGCCACCGCGGGCTCGGCGGCGACCTCGGGGGCGTCACCCCCGGCCGCGGCCTCCTCTTCGGGCTCGGACTCCAGCGAGGCCTGGAGAGGGAAGTCGAAGAGATCCTCGTCCAGATCGACCGCGTCGGGGTCGACGCCCATCTCGGCAGCGGTGGCGAAATCGTCCAGGGCCATGACGGGTCAACTCCAGAGGACTTGGGGCACGACCTTCTTCGGGTCGGTGCCGGACAGGAAGCGTCCGATTACCACGGCCAGGGCCGGGGAGAGCTGGAAGAGGTCGGCGCCGTCCCCGTCCTGCAGCGTGCGGAGGATCTGGCGCGAGGTTGCGGGGGCGAGGAAGTCCAGCTCCGAGAGGTCGACCATGTCCCCCTCGTCGAAGTCGACGCGGTAGGCGCCGAAGCGCAGGGTGATCCGGGCCCCCTGACCGGGCTGGCTCTCCATCTTCATCCCCTCGGCCAGTGCGGCCGCGCGGGCCAGTCCGTCGTGGCGGGGAGAGGCGAGGTGTTTTTCGGAGATCTCCCGGGCGCGGAAGCCCTGCCCCTCGTCGGTCACCGTCACGATCACCTCGCGGCCGTCGATGAGTCCCTCGACGGTCACTCGTCCCTCGCCCTCGGGGTAGGCGTGCTCGATGGCGTTCTCGAGCAGCTCACTCACGGCGGTGACGATTCTCGCCCGACAGCTGGGACCGACCCCGACGCGCAGGGCGAAGGAGCCGAGGTCGCGAGCACAGCGGGCGACCAGGTTCTCCCGGGTGAGGTAGCTGGCGTGGAAGCTCTCCGGTGCCCTCGGGTCCGGCTCCTCGATCGCCCGGACGAGATCCTCCAGCCGGAAGGGCTTGGGGAGGTACTCGTGGGCGCCGAGGCGCATCGCCTCCCGGCAATCCTCCAGCGACGGGGCGGCGGTCACCACCACCGCGCGGGGCGGCGGGCCCGGTCGTCCGAGCGCTCGGAGCAGGTCGAACCCGGACGAGGCGCCCAGGTGCTGTTCGATCACCAGCACGTCGGGCCGAGGGTGCGAGAGGGCATCCTCCACCGAGACGGCGACTCGCAGGGAGTGGCCTCTCGACTCGAGAGCGGACGCGACCGCGATCGCGATCACCGGCTCTCTTTCGACGATCAGAACATCCATCTCATTCATCCCCTCTGCGGGTGGCTTCCAGGGGCAGGCGAACGGTGACCTGCAGAGCCCCCGAGGGAGTCAGGTGGGTGTCGACGTCACCGCCGAGGCGTTCGAGCTCGCGCTGGGCGAAGACCAGGACCAGCGAAGCGTCGTCGGGCCGCGACACGTCGGGAGCGGTGTCGGGCTCGACGTGCACCTCGCACAGGAGGGTGAAAGTCGCGTATCCCCCGTCCGCCGCGACCCGCAGCAGCGCCTGGTCGGCGGTGGAGACGTTCGCGGTGATCAGGTAGCCGAGACAGCGGGAGAAGAGCGGGCCGTCGGTGCGGACGAACTCCCGGTGTCCTTCGATCGCCAGCTGGACCTGGGCGGCGATGTGCGGTGGCAGCGCGCGGTGTGCGGCGCGCACGAGCTCCTCGAGGTTGCACTCCTGCAGGTGCAGCTCCGGCGGCAGCGCGAAGTCGATCAGGGCGTTGACGTTTCGACCCACCCGGACGACCTCCTGCAGAGCGTCCTCGAGGAGGTCGAAGGGGGGGCCGTCCCCGTGGTGCCCCCTGGCCAGAGTCTCCATCGCGGCTCGCAGGGCGGCGAGCGGGGCGTCGATCTCGTCACGGACGGCGGCCTTCATCTCTCGGCCGCCGCTCGCGAGAGCGTCGGGACGGTCGGTGGTCCTGGTTCCAGGGGGATTCATCGAGGGTGCTGAGCGGATAGGCGGGGCCACCGGCCACACGCCGGGGGACATGCACGCTTTTCGACCCTCCCCGACCGATCGCTTGATGATCCAGGTGCTCGGTCCTGCACTTTTTTCCGACAGAGCCCCCTCGCGGGCCTACCTCGGGTGCTTTCTTCCCTCACGACGCCGACAACGCCTGTCGTTTTCTTCAACACCTCGCCGCGGCGAGAGTGGGGGGACCGGGGGGAGCGCCGCTCCCCGTCGAGGGTCAGGCCTCGATCCCGTAGCTGCGCAGCTTGTTGTACAGCGTGGTCCGGTTGACCCCGAGCAGCCGCGCGGAGCGGGATCGGTTCCCGCTGGTCTCGTCCAGGACGCGGCGGATCAGGGCCTCCTCCAGGCTGCGCAGCCGGAAGTCGTCCAGCTCGAGCTGGACCGCGCCGTTCCCCGAGGCGGGGGTGGCGGCCGCCTCGAGCCCCAGGTCCGCGGTGCCCACGGTGTCGCCGGTGGCGTGCAGGGCGCCGCGCTCGATCGCGTTGCGGAGCTCCCGGACGTTGCCCTTCCAGGGGTGAGCCTCGAGCGCCTCCAGGGCCTCCGGATCGAAGGCGGTGAGCTCTCGGCCGAACTCCCGGGCGAGCTGGCCGAGGAAGTGCTCGGCGAGCAGCGGGACGTCCTCCGCCCGCTCGCGCAGGGGGGGGACGATGATCGAGAGGACGTTCAGCCTATAGAAGAGGTCTTCGCGGAACTGTCCCCGCTCGACCATCGCGGCCAGGTCGCGGTTGGTCGAGGCGACGAAGCGCACGTCGGTGTGGCGGTCTTCCGTGCCGCCGACCCGCCGGTAGACCCGCTCCTGCAGGACGCGCAGGAGCTTGGCCTGCAGCTCGGGGGCGAGCTCGCCGATCTCGTCGAGGAAGAGGGTCCCGCCCTCGGCGGAGGCGATCAAACCCTCGCGCCCTTTGGGGTGAGCCCCGCTGAAGGCGCCCGCTGCGTAACCGAAGAGCTCCGCTTCGAGCAGGTTTTCCGCCAGGGCAGCGCAGTTCAGGGCCACGAAGGGGCCTTCCGCGCGGGCGGAGTGTTCGTGGATGGCGCGCGCCACCAGCTCCTTGCCGACCCCCGATTCACCCCCGATCAGGACCGTGGTCCGCGGGGTGGTGGCGACGCGGCCGATCTGATCGAGGACTCGCTCGATTCCGCGTGAGCGTCCGATGATCGGCCCGGCGCGCAGGCGGGCGACCTCGCCACGTAGGATGTCCCTTTCTCGGGTCAGGGCCCGGCCGCGGAAGACGCGCTCGAGGACTCCTTCGATGAGGCTGCGGTGGACCGGCTTCTCCAGGAAGTCGACCGCGCCCGCCCGCATCGCCGAGACGGCGGTCTGGACGTCGCCCAGGCCGGTGACCATCACCACCTGCGGGCGCGGCTCCATCTCGACCAGCTCCGGGAGGATCTCCAGCCCCGAGCCCTCCGGCATCTCGATGTCGAGGAAGACGACGTCGGGGGAGGTCCGCTTGGCCACCTCGAGCGTTTCGCGGCCGCTCTTGGCCTCGAAGGTGCGGTGCCCGAGGGCCTCGCAGAGGACCACCAGGCCCTCCCGGACCCGTCGGTCGTCGTCGGCGATGAGAATTCGGCTAGGCATGAGCGGCTGAGGCCGGGGAGGAACCTCGTCCTTGTGCTTCGGCCGGGAGTCCCGTGAACCTCCGGGTGCCCCGGTCAGGGAGAGCTCCTGGCCCCGCATTCGGGACGAGAAAGCCCCATCTCTTCGTCCAGCAGGGCGATTCCCCGTAGCGGAGCGGACCCCGCTCCGTGCCGGGAGAGCAAAGAAGGATCCGCCCGGACTCAGGCTCCGCTCGGGGGCACCGAGAACAGACGCGTCCGGCGAGAAACCCCCGGGTGGAACGGCGGGCAACCTCATAGCGATTACCTAGAGACCGAACTCAAGGAGAGCCAATCATGGGCTTGAGAGTAAACACCAACATTGCCTCACTGACCGCGCAGCGGAACTTGCACGCGGTCACGGCCCGACTGGCCGGGAACTTCTCCCGGCTCTCGTCCGGCCTTCGAATCGCCACGGCTGCGGATGACGCGGCGGGGCTCGCGATCTCGGAGCGCATGCGCTCCCAGATCCGCTCCCTCCGCGCCGCGACCCGCAACGCTCAGGACGGTATCTCACTGGTGCAGACCGCCGAGGGGGCGCTGAACGAAGTCAGCAACATCCTCGGCCGGATGCGCGAGCTGGTCGTCCAGGCTGCCAACGGGACGCTCAGCACCGCCGACCGCACGACCATCAACACGGAGGTCATCGCGCTTCAATCGGAGATCGATCGGATTGCGACGACTACCGAGTTCAACGGTATCCTCCTGCTCGACGGTACCAACGCCACGGTGGACATCCAGTCCGGTATCAACTCCGGTGAGGTGATCACGGTGACCCTGGATGACATCCAGACCGCGACGCTCGGCATCGACGCCGCAAACGTCAACACCACCACCGCGGCCAACTCATCGGCCTCAATGGCCCTGCTGGACACCGCGATCGGATCGGTCAACACGGCTCGAGGCAACCTCGGGGCTTCACAGAACCGGCTCCAGAGTGCCGTCAAGTCGATCATGAACAGCACCGAAAACCTCTCCGCTGCCGAGAGCCGCATCCGGGACGTCGACGTCGCCGACGAGACGGCCGACCTCACGCGGAACTCGATTCTCCAACAGGCTGCAACGGCTGTCCTCCAGCAAGCCAACACGCAGCCCCAGATTGCTCTATCACTGCTCCAAGGATAGATGGAGATCGGCCTCTAGCGCCGAATCGCTGAGGGGGAGGGTCGTCGCAAGGCGATCCTCCCATTACCAGCGAATTGGAGCGAATTGGAACGGAACGGGGAGAGATGACAATCAGCGAATCATCTGGCCAGAGGTGATTGCGCGCGCTCTTTGACCACAGAACAGCCGCTCGAGGCAGCCTGGAGACGCAGGCTGCGTGAGGGGCATGCAGTACATCCGTCAAGTCCGGTTCCGGAAGGGAATCCGATAGCACCCATACGTTCACATCGTGCCATTTATGGACGTAGGGAGATCCGAAGGAACCGAAGGAGTGAGATCGGCTGGCGGATCAGGGTGCGACCATAACTCTTGAATCCAATCCAAGGAACGATAGAAGATGGGACTTCGAGTCAATACCAATATCGCGTCTCTCACGTCTCAGCGCAACCTGGCTGTGATCACAGGACGCCTCCAAGGGAACTTCGCTCGCCTGTCGTCAGGCATGCGAATCTCCACTGCAGCCGATGATGCGGCGGGTCTGGGCATCTCCGAAAAGATGCGTTCACAGATCCGTTCCTTTTCGTCTGCCGGGCGAAACGCCCAGGACGGCATCTCGCTGGTGCAAACCGCCGAGGGTGCGCTGAATGAAGTCAGCAACATCCTGAACCGGATGCGTGAGCTCTCCGTGCAAGGGGCCAACGGTACGCTGAGTACCGCCGACCGTGCCACGATCAACACCGAGTTCACGGCACTGACCTCCGAGATCGAGCGTATCGCCGATCAGACCACTTTCAACGGAATCAGCCTGTTGAACGCGGCAGCCACCGCGGACATCCAGGTTGGCATCAACTCCGGCGAGGTGATCGCGGTCACCATGACCGACATGCAGACCGCCGCGCTGGCGATCAACGGCCTGGACACCACCACGGCTGCCAACGCGAGCACCGCCTTGGCTGCGCTCGATACGGCGATCGGAAGCGTGAACACCCAGCGGGGATCGCTCGGCGCCGACCAGAACCGCCTGCAGAGTGCCTACGCATCGATTCTGAACGTGCACGAGAACCTCTCCGCCGCGGAGAGTCGCATTCGTGACGTGGACGTGGCGTACGAGACGGCCGACCTGACCAGGAACTCGATCCTGCAGCAGGCCGCGACTGCCGTTCTGGCGCAGGCCAACACGCAGCCGCAGCTCGCGCTGAGCTTGCTCGGCTAGTGAGTCACGGGGGGCGCCATTCGGCGCCCCATCCTGATCATCACGAAGAGGGGCTCCGTCTGCATGGAGTCCCTTTTCCCCACTTGTAAGCCAGAGGGGCCGGGAACGGCGGAAAAGTTTTCCACGGCTCGGAAATGCGATCAGCTCGGTTCAGCCCTGAGATCTTCGCTTGGTCGCGGCTAACGCCCACCCCTGAGGCGCCCGATAACAGCAACAGTATCTCCTCGGGGACAATCACAGAGAAGTAGTGTCATGATAAGTTTCGGCGGACTCGCCAGCGGGCTCGACACCGCAGCCATCATCCAGGCACTGGTCGGCGTGGAGCGTGCTCCGATCAACCTGATGGAGAGCCAGAAGGCGATCGCGAACGCCAAGCTGGAGCTCATCGGGACCTTCAAGGGTTATGTCCAGGCCCTGCAGACAGCGGCGGCCGACCTGCGCACGCCGGACGAGTTCAACGCCTTCACCGTCACCCCGAGCAAGGAGAACGTCGCTACCTTCAGTGCCAGCGGCTCCGCCGAGGCGGGGTCCCACACCCTGACCGTTCTCTCGCTGGCCCAGGCCGACCGCTGGGCGTTCGACGGCGTTCTCGATCCCGACACCGACCTAGCCGGCGCCGATGGCGAGCAGCTCGACTTCACCGTCAACGGCACCGCTTACTCGATCGCGGTCAACCAGGCGAGCTCGAGCCTCAACGACATCGCCGATGAGATCAACGCGCTGGCAGGCGACGATGTCACCGCGTCGGTGGTGAACGTGGGAACCGACTCCGCCCCCGACTACCAGTTGGTGCTGGCCTCCGACGATACAGGCGAAGACAACCGGATCACCGGCATCACCAGTACCATCGCCGGCTTGACCATAGACGGCACCGGCCCCGACGGAGACGGCGTGGCCCAGAGCTCCAACAACATCACCGTTGGTACCAACGCCCAGGCGATCATCGACGGCTTGACCGTGGAGCGGACCACGAACGAGTTCACTGACGTCATCGAGGGGGTCACCATCAACCTCGAGGCCGCGGACCCGGCAGAGGAGATCAGCTTCACCGTGGCCGCCGATACGGAGACCATCAAAGGGAAGCTGAACACCTTCGTCGACGCCTACAACGAGATCATCAACTTCATCAACCAGCAGAACGAGTACTCCGAGGACGGCGGCGCCGGTGGCGAGCTCTTCGGCGATTCCCTGCTGCGCAGCGTGAAGCGCTCGATCGACTCCGCGCTGTTCGGGGTGGACCTCGCGACCGTTCAGGGCGACAGCGAAGGCTACTCGACACTCAGCCTGGTCGGGATCAAGACCTCCAGCGACGGCACCATGTCGATCGACGACACGATTCTCGACGCCAAGATGGCCGAGGATATGGACGCGTTCGCCGACCTGTTCGTCGACACCGATGGATTCGACAACGGTGGTGCTGCCGAGGGAACCCCGGAGTACTACATCGACACCACGGCCGACACCGGCTTGGCGGACAAGCTGTACCGAGAGATCGACCGGATGTTCGGCTCCTACACCGGTCCGACCGGCACCTTCGAGGCGCTCTTCGACGCGCGCACGACCTCGATCAACAGCCGGATCGATTCCCTGACCGACCAGATCGAAGCCAAGGAAGTCTACCTCGCGGCCTTCGAGCAGAATCTCATCGATCGATACGCAGCGCTCGAATCGCTGATGGGGCAGCTCAACGCCCAGGGCGCCGCCCTGACCAATGGCCTGGCCGGACTTACCGGCAACAACAACAGCAATTGACCGAACGATCGGCCCCTCCGGCGATCCTCAGCGATCCTCTCCTCATGAATCAATCAGACGCAGCAGCGGCCTACCGCAACGCCACCTTCGAGAACGCTCCGCCGATCAAGATCCTGCGCATGCTCTACGAGGGAGCGATCCGCTTCCTCGAGCGGGCCAAGGGCGAGGAGCCCGGTGACGACGAGTATCGCCGGCTGATCCGTCGCGCGGACGACATCGTCATCGAGCTGCGGGCCTCGCTCGACCCTGAGCCCAACCCCGAGCTCAGCGCCCACCTGGAGAGCCTGTACGTGTACGTCACCGGGGAGCTCGGGCAAGCGATCCTGGAGAGAGACCCGGCTCACCTGGAGAACGCCATCAGGGTCCTCTCCACCCTGCTCGAGGGCTGGGCCCAGGCGCAGTCGAAGATGCAGGCCGGGGCGTAGCAGATGGCTCTTGCAGAATCGGTCGCGCTGGAGCACGCCATGGGCGAGCTCCTGTCGGTGATGCGGGAGAGCGCGTCGGGGCCGGAGCAGATCCAGGCAGCCTGGGCGCGCTGCGAGGAAGCCGGTACCGCGTTGAGCGGAGTGATCGAACGACGAACTGCGGAGGGGACGGAGGAGGAGCGCGCCGAGTTGCGCCGGGCGCTCGAACAGCTCCTGCGACTGAACGCCGTCGTGCGCCAGACGGTGGTCGAGGGACAGCAGAGCCTCGCCCGCAACCTGGATCGAACCCGGGAGGCCTCCACGCAGCTGCGCGGCTACGCGCCGGGGGCCTCGCAGAGCTCCAGTCCCGGGTCCTCGTGCGACCTGGCCGGGTGAGGTCTCGGGCCCGACGGGGGATCAGCGCCTGACATCACGGATCCTGGAACAAACCCGCGTAGAGGAGGGACAAGAACTCCTCCACGGGAAGCCCGTCGACGTTTCCGCTCCTGAAACGTTCCGCTCCTCGGTACACGACGAAGGCGCGCGTGACTCTCCCCTCGTCGATGAACTCGTTGAGCGTCTTGGCGTACCCCGTTCGCCATCGACGGGAATTCTTGACCTCGATGGCGATCCGCTTCGAGCCCTTCGACCAGATGAAGTCGATCTCCTTCGAGCCGGGAGTGCTCCAGTACGAAAGCTCGCCGCCGAGCCCCTGGTAGGAGCTCGCCGCGCGGAGCTCGTGGAGGATGTAGCCTTCGAGCAGGGCGCCTGAATCCGAGTCGGCCAGCGGCTCGTCCACCACGTCGCGAATCGCGCGGACGACGCCGGGGTCGAAGAAGTAGAACTTTGGCTTCGCCTGCTCCCTCACCTTCGCCCGCGCCTGCCAGGCGGGCAGTAGACAACCGATGAGCGTGCCCTCTAGCGTCTCGAAGAAGCGCTGAACGGTCGTCCGGGCGACGGCGGCGTCCCGGGAGATCGCGGCCTGGTTGACGACTTGACCGTGCATGAGGGCGGCGACTCTCAGGAAGCGATGGAAGGAGCCGAGGTCCTTGACGAGAGCCTCCTGCTGGATCTCCTGGCGCAGATAGGTGTGGACGTGGGCGCGCAGCTTCTCGACCCGGTATCGCGCGTCGGAATAGATGCCCGGCAACGATCCAAATCGAAGGACGGTCTCGAGATCGAACTCAGGACCCAGCTCCCGGGCAACGAGGGGGAACATGGCGCGCTCGATGACGCGGCCGGCCAGGAGGTTCACGTCGAGCCTCAGGAGCTTTCGAGCGCTGGATCCGCTGAGCGCGAACTTGTACGCGTCGCCGTGGCGGGAGATGAGATCGTGGACCTCGTTCAGCAGTCCGGGCAGGCGCTGGACCTCATCGACGACGATCCAGGAACCATGGGACTGAGCTTCGACTCTCTCGCGGAACGTCCTGGCGGAAGCCAGGAGAGGCAGATAGTCCTCCTCGAGGAGGAGGTTGAACCACAGCGCGTCGCCCAGATGGCGCCGGAACCAGGTCGTCTTCCCGGTCGCGCGCGGCCCGAAGAGGAAGAAGGAGTGGTCGGGTAGGGAGGCCAAGCGTGTATACATGGCGGGCAGTTTACCATGCAAATTGCCCGCGCGGGGTGCATTCTTGGGGCTATGGTCGACTCGAGGCGTCCATGCAGCCGCGTGGGTACGCGCCCGGGGGCTTCGAGGAGCTCCAGCCCCGGGTCCTCCTGCGACCTGGCCGGGTGAGGTCTCGAGCCCGACGGGGGATCAGCCAACGGAGGACCCCTCCGCCCCCCGCGAGTCCCTGAGGAACGCCGTCAGCTCGCCGGCCCCGTCGAGGATCTGCCTCAGCGCCCGGTCCGGTTCGTAGCGCAGTCGCTCGTCGAGCGCCGCCTCGGAGGTGGTCATCACCAGGCTGAGGAAGTTGTTCACCCGGTGGATCAGCTCGCGCTCGGTGGGCGGGGCGGGGGACGGGATCGTGCTCGACATGCTGGTCCTTTCCAATGCAGGGCTCCTGACATAGGTGCGTGGAGTGGCGGCATTGGCCGAATGCCGTTCATTCACGATGAGGGGGTGCGTCATAAGGTATGCAACGCTTTGACGGGGGCCGCGATCGACACCGACCAGGGAGCGAGCCCGACACGCCGTTTCCCTGCTGAGCCATGAGCGGATGGTTGCATGAATCGGGGCGCATGTGTCAGGAGCCCTGCAATGGGGGAAACCTCTGACGCCCTTCCTTTCGGGCCGCACCTCCGAACACTGGAGCGGGTGTGGAGGATCTCGACAGGGTGTCGAGAATCTCGACAGCTCGCCGTCACTCCACGGCGGGCGAAGGGGCCCTCACGGGGGCGAAAGCGTGGATCGAGCACCTGGCACAGGCCTTGCGTCAGGGGGGTGGCTCGAACCCTCCGGAGCTCTCCCCATGTGCTATCCCCTCGTCGCTCTCCCCGTGTCCCTGCTTCCCGCGCTGGAGGAATCCGGCCGGCTCGGCGGGACGGAAGGGCCCGATCTCACCCGCTACTTCGTCGTCTGCGCGATGCTCCTCCTGGTGACCGCCGCGGTCGCCTGGGGGTTCCGGCGTCTCGTGTCGGGCAACCTGCGCACCCGCGCCTCCAGGCGATCGCTGCAGGTCATGGACGTCCTTCCCCTGGGCGGGAAGCGGCGCCTGGCGGTGGTTCGCTGCTACGACCGCACCTTCGTGCTCGGACTGGGGGATCGCGAGATCTCGCCGATCGCCGAGCTCGACCCCGCGATCGAGCCGACGAGCCAGGCCGCGCCTTCGACCGCGGACCGGACCGCCTTCGCCCAGGCGCTGGAGCAGGTGCGCGCCGCGATGCCGGGCAAGGAGATCGCGTCGAAGAACACACCGCTCGACGCCCGGCCGACGCGCGCGGTCAAGAAGAAGAAGGTCCGCCGCCGGAAGGTGAAGCGGGCCGAGCAGCCCGCTGCGCAACCCGTCGCTGCACAACCCGTCACCGCACAGCCCGCTGCCACGCAGCCTGCTGTTGCAGAGCCCCCGGCGGACCAGCCCGCCCTCGACGCCGTGGTCGCCGACGCCGCGCGCAAGATGGCGCGAGCCAGGAAGGCGACCGCCCAGGCGACGCAGCCGCCGCCCGAGGCGACCGACGGCGCCGCCGCCGAGACGCCCCGGGACGAGGCTCCGCCGATCCAGCGCCTGGAGGGCCTGCTCGGATGAGGTTCTCTCGACTGCTCCGCTTCGGGCTGCTGGTCCTCCTCTGGGGTCTCTTCGGGGCCACGCCGGTCTGTGCGCAGGAGATCGCCGACGCGCTCCAGGACGTGAGCTCCAGTGCCGAGAACCTGCTGCCGGCGCTCCAGGGCACCACCGAGGGCGAGGATTCCTCGCGCCTGACCTCGGCGGTCGAGATCGCGGTGTTGCTCACCGCCCTCTCGGTCCTGCCGGCGATCCTGATCACGATCACCAGCTTCACGCGCATCGTGATCGTGCTCTCGTTCGTCCGCCGGGCCCTCTCGGTCAACGAGCTGCCGCCCAACCCGGTGCTGATCGGCCTGGCGCTCTTCCTGACCGCCTTCGTCATGGCTCCGGTCGCGACGCGGATGTACGAGAAGGCCTGGGTGCCGTACGAGAACGGTGAGCTCCCCGCGGACGAGGCGGGCTCGGTGGCCTGGGCCGAGCTGCGCGGGTTCCTCGTCGCGAACACGCGCGAGACCGAGCTCGAGCTCTTCGCCGAGATGAGCAACTACGAGCCCCCGGCCGACGGCACCGCAGAACCGCTTCCGCTGACCGTCGTCGTTCCCGCGTTCGTCCTCAGCGAGCTGAAGACGGCGTTCCAGATGGGCTTCCTGCTCTTCCTCCCGTTCCTGGTCATCGACCTGGTGGTGTCCAGCATCCTCCTCTCGATGGGCATGTTCATGCTGCCACCGGTGATGATCTCGACGCCGTTCAAGATCCTCATCTTCGTACTCGTCGACGGATGGCACCTGGTCTGTCAGTCGGTCGTCACCTCCTTCACCACCTAGCTGTTGTCAACAGAACGAGCCGGCCGTGCCTGACCTCGACCTACAGATTACCGACCTCGCCCGCGAGCTCCTGATGACCGCGCTGCTCCTCGCCGCGCCGGTCCTGATCGTCGGCTTGATCGTCGGCCTTTCCGTCAGCCTCTTCCAGGCGCTGACCTCCGTGCAGGAACAGACGATGAGCCTGATCCCGAAGATGTTCGCGGTGATGGTGGTCACTCTCCTCTTGCTCGTGCCCGCGATGCAGGTCATGCGCGACTACACCCTGCGCATCTTCCAGCAGATACAGACCTTCGGCCTCAGCTGAGCAATCCCTTGGCGTCCCTCTCGATCACGGCCCTGGAGGCGTTTGGCCTCTACCTGGTACGGACCAGCGTGCTGGTCCTGGGATCTCCGATCCTGGGTACCGGAACCGGCTTCACCGGGTACAAGGTCGCGTTGATCGTGGGAGTCGCCACGGCGCTCTACCTGAGCACCGGGGAGCCGCTGGCCGCCGACGTCGGTTCGGTGCACTACGGGCTGCTCTGCCTCCGCGAGGTGCTGATCGGTCTGTTCCTCGCCTTCATCCTGCAAGCCGTGCTGCTCGCGGTCCGGGTCGCCGGCGAGATCATCGGTCACGAGATGGCCTTCAACATAGCCAGCGTGGTCGACCCGGCCACTGGCGTGCGGACGCCGCTGATCACCCAGCTCTACGAGGCGGTCTTCTTCCTCGGTCTCCTGGCGGTCAACGGCCACCACTGGATGCTGCGAGCCCTGGGTGAGTCCTTCTCCCGCGCACCGATCGGCGAGATCGAGTTCCAGCAGGGCGCCATGCCGATGCTTCAAGGTCTCTTCGGTCAGATGTTCAAGGCCGGCATCACCTTCGCCGCTCCGGTACTGGTGCTCCTGGTCCTGGTCTCCCTGCTGATCGGCTTGATGGCCCGAGTGGTGCCGCAGGTAAACGTGCTGGAGATCGGCTTCACCATGCGGATCGGGGTGGCCCTGGTCGCGATGACCTTGCTCGCGCCGCTCCTCGCTCCGGCGATGGACGTGCTCTTCGACCACCTCATGACCGGCCTGGACACCGGCCTGGACGTGCTGGGAAGCTGATATGGCCCAGGACAACGAAAGCGGCGAAAAGACCGAAGAAGCCACGCCACGACGGCGTGAAGAAGCGCGCGAGAAGGGTCAGGTGGCCCTCTCCACGGAGCTTCTGGCCGGTCTGACCCTGGGCGTGGCGCTCGGCGGCGCGCTGCTCTTCGGCGGTCCGATGATGAAGATCCTCGGCGCGCTGGTGCAGGGGGCGATCCAGCAGATGGGGACCCTCGGCACCGCGGAATTCGACCTCGCCGCGGCCAAGGGAGTGATCAAGGGTGCGGGCAGCGACGGCCTGCGCGCGTTGATGATGTTCGCTCTGCCGCTGCTCGGCGCGGCGATCCTGGTCGGCTACGCCCAGGTCGGCTTCCACATCGCGCCCAAGGCGATCGCCTGGGAGCCCTCGAAACTCAATCCGATCAAGGGGCTGGAGCGCATGTTCTCGATGCGCTCGGTGGTGCGCACCGGCCTGTCGATCCTGAAGCTGGTGGTGATCGGCGGGACGATCTTCATCACCGCCTCGGGGCAGTTCGGGAACATCTCGCGGATGGATGGAGTCGAGTTCGGCCCCGCCATGGTCGCGATCGGCAGCGTCGTGTTCCGGGCGCTGGTCGGAGGCCTGATCGCCATCCTCGCGATCGGCCTGATCGACCTCGCCTTCCAGCGCTGGCAGCACGAGAAGGACATGTACATGACCAAGCAGGAGGTCAAGGAAGAGTACAAGAACATCGACGGTGATCCGCACGTCAAGGGACGCATCCGGCAGATCCAGCGCGAGATGGCCAGCCGGAGGATGATGGCGGAAGTGCCCGATGCATCGGTCGTGGTGACCAACCCCACGCACTACGCGGTGGCGTTGAAGTACGACCGTAAGGGCGACGACGGCCATGCCCCCCACGTTGTCGCCAAGGGCGTCGATCACGTCGCCCGGAAGATCAAGGAGATCGCGGCCGAGAACGAGGTCGTCTGTTTCGAGGACGTTCCGCTGGCCCGTGCGCTGCACGCTCAGTGCGAGATCGGCGACGAGATCCCCGAAGACCTGTTCGAGGCGGTGGCCGGCGTGCTGGCCTACGTGTACCGGCTGCGAGGAGAACGGCTGACCGCGTGAGCGATCGGCGTAGAGCGAGATGAACGACCCCACCGGAGTCACGGTTTCCAGCGCCCAGCGGTTCGGCGACCTCCTGCGTCGCTATGCCGACTGGATCATGGGACTCGGTGTCCTGGGGTTGATGGTGACCCTGGTGACGCCGCTCTCGCCGCTGGCGCTCGACATCCTGCTGGCCACCAACATCACCATCTCGCTGTTGCTCCTGATGGTGACCATGAACGCGGGTAACTCCGTCGAGGTCACCACCTTCCCGACGATCCTGCTCTTCGCGACGTTGTTCCGACTGGGATTGAACGTCGCGTCGACGCGGCTGATCCTGACCGGCGGCAAGGCGGGGAACATCATCACCGCGTTCGGCAACTACGTCGCCGGTGACAACCTCACCGTCGGCCTGGTCGTCTTCCTGATCCTGATCATCATCCAGTTCGTGGTGATCACCAAGGGTTCGGGACGGATCAGCGAGGTCGCCGCGCGCTTCGTGCTGGACGCGATGCCCGGCAAGCAGATGGCGATCGACGCCGATCTGAACGGCGGCCTGATCGACGCGACCGAGGCCAAGCGGCGTCGCTCCGAGATCGCCACCGAGGCGGAGTTCTACGGCGCGATGGACGGCGCCTCGAAGTTCGTCCGTGGCGACGCCATCGCCGGCCTGATCATCACCGCGTTGAACCTCGTCGGTGGGATCACCATCGGCAGCCTGGGCGGCATGGCCCTGTCCGAGGCAGGAGAGCGCTACTCGAGACTGACCATCGGTGACGGCCTGGTCAGCCAGATCCCCGCACTGTTCGTCTCGACCGCCGCGGCGGTGCTGGTCACCAAGAGCTCCGGTGGTCGCAGCCTCGGTCAGAACATGATGGCGCAGGTGGGAGGCAAGCCGAAGGCCTCGCTGATCGCCGCCGGGATGCTGTTCGTCCTGGGCCTGCTCCCGGGAATGCCGCCCCTACCCTTCTTCGTGCTGGCCACCGTGATGGTGCTCCTGTGGCGTTCGACCCGGTCGGTCGAGAATATCGACGAACTGCTGCAGACGGAAGGGGAGCGCGAGCTCCTGGACGGCGTAGCTGTTGGCGAGGAGACCGTGGAGGACGCCTCGGAGGAGAACGTCGAGGAGCTCCTGCAGGTCGATCGAGTCTCGCTGGAGATCGGCTACCGGCTGATCCCGATGGTGCAGGAGGAGAACGGCGGGGGAATCCTCGATCACATCGCCCAGCTGCGCCGACGCTTCGCCCTGGCTGACGGTGTCGTTCTGCCGCCGGTGCGGATCAAGGACAACATCCGCCTGGCTCCCGACGCCTACCGGATCCTGATCGGTGGGCAGGAGGTCGCCCGGGGCGCGATCGAACCCAACCACTTCCTGGCGATGGACGGCGGCACCGCTAGCGGCGGGATCGAGGGCAAGGAAACCGCCGACCCCGCATTCGGACTGCCCGCCTGGTGGATCAGCGAAGGGCAGCGCGATGAAGCGGAGCTGCTCGGTTACACCGTCATCGATCCGACCAGCGTGCTGGTCACTCACCTCTCCGAGACGATTCGCGCCGACATCGCCGACGTCCTGTCCCGCGACGACGTGAAGGAGCTGGTGGAGTCGGTGAAGTCGACCTCGCCCGCGGTGGTCGACGAGCTGGTTCCCGAGAAGATGGGCTACGGCGAGATCCAGGCGGTCCTGCGGAACCTGCTCCGCGAAGGTGTGCCGATCCGCAACATGGCGGTGATCCTCGAAGTGATGGCCGACAACGCCGCACGCACGAAGGATCCCGAGACCCTGACCGAGCTGGTGCGCCAGCGCCTGGGACGTGCCCTGTGCGAGATGCACGTCGACGCCGACGGAACACTCCACGCCGTGACCCTCGATCCGGAGATCGAGAACCGCCTCGCCGGGGCCGTCGGAGGATCGAGCGACGTGGACGCTGGAGTGGTCAGTCCCGCTTACCTGCAACGCTTGATGGAGCGCGTCGGCGACTCCATCGCCCAGGCCACCAAGGGCGGACACAGCGTCGTCCTCCTGGTGCGCTCGAGCGTGCGCCGCTTCCTCAATGAGCTCGTCCGCTCCTCACTGCCGAAGGTGTCGGTGCTCTCCTACAACGAAGTCATTCCTGCCCGGGCGGTGGAGACCGCCGCTGTGGTGAGGATGGAGGATTGATGATGAAGATTCACAGAGTCCAAGGAAACGACCTGAGGGACGCGCTTCAGCGCGCGCGCCGGAACTTCGGCTCGAACGCCCTGGTGATCAGTCAGGAGAAGATGGCCGACGGCGGCGTCACTCTCGCGGTGGCGAAACAACCGCCTGGGCCGGACATCGAGACCCGCGCGTCGAGGCAGCAGTCGTCCGCCGGCGCGGAGGCCGACCGCCAGGCCACGAGGCCGAAGGTCAAGCTGCCACCCGGCTTCAAGGAGGTCGAGACCCGACTGCTGGCGACCGGATGCGCTGCGGACCTGGCTGCGGACCTGTGCTTGCAGGCGTCGAAGCGGCTGGGGCCCGAGGAGCACCCCATGGACACCACGGGGCGCCTCATCGGTGGACGATTCCACATCGCGCACCTGCGCAAGGCTCCCGGGGTAACTCGAGCGGTCGCGTTCATCGGCGGTACCGGGGTGGGCAAGACGACCGGGCTGGTGAAGCTGGGCGCGCGACTGGCGCGCAGCCGCCGTCGGGTCGCCATGGCGACGCTCGACACGCGCCGGATCGGAGCACTCGAGCAGTACCGCGCCTACGCCCAGCTCCTCGGCGCTCCGCTGAAGGCGCTGAAGGGGGATCAGCCCTTGACCGCCGAACGGATCGGCGCGGAGGGCCAGGACGTCGTCCTCCTCGACACCACCGGTCGCCCCGATCTCGACGTGCCGCAGCTCCGCCGTCTCCAGGACTCGCTCGAGAAAGGGGACGGCCGCTGTCACCTCGACACCTTCCTGGTCTTCCCGGCGATCGCCAGTCGCGAAGCGCTGCGCGAGGTGACCGAGCACTTCGGTGACCTGCGAATGGCGGGTTGCGTCGTCACCAAGATCGACGAGACCACCCGGCCGGCCCCCGTGCTGGAACACATTCTCGAGCTCGACCTGCCGGTGGCCTTCCTCAGCGATGGCCAGGACATCGGCTGCAACTTCCACCGCGCGACCCCCGAGCTCCTCGCGGACCTGCTCCTCCTGGGGAGGGTGGGATGAACACGACCGCTCTCGGACTCCAGGCCTCCCTCGCCGAGGAGGGAGACACCGGATCGACGCCGTTCCTGCTCTTCACCGGCGGGAAGGGAGGAGTGGGCAAGACCACGCTCACCGCCGACCTCGGGATCTCGCTCGCCCGCTCGGGGCGACGCGTGCTCCTGGTCGACCTGGATCTCGGGCTGGCCAATCTCGACGTCGTCCTGCGCGTGCGCTCCGATCGCACCGTGGAGGACGCGCTCGAGGGGCGCTGCGCCTTCGAGGACTGCGTCATCCGCGGCCCGGAGGGGGTCTACCTCCTCCCCGCGGGGTCGGGCAGCGCGAAGATGGGCAAGCCCGACGCGGCTCGCCGCGCCGAGCTGCTCGCGGGGATCTCCCGCCTCGCGGTCGACTACGACATCCTCCTCGCCGACTCCGCCGCGGGGATCGGGCCCGACGTTCTCGCCTTCGCCGCCGCGGCGGACCACGTCTTCGTGGTGACCACCCCGAACCCGGCCGCGCTCACCGACGCCTACGGCCTGATCAAGGCGATCGACACCTGGGGGAGGGAGTGCGAGAGCGAGGTGCCCACCCCCGAGCTGGTGATCAACCAGGTCAGCGGCCTGGAGCAGGCGGAAGCGACCGCCGCCCGCCTCCGCGGGGTGTGCGAGCACTTCCTGTGCCGGCGCCCCCGCACCGCCGGCTGGCTGCCCTCCTCGAACGACGTCGAGGCGCGCGGCGGCCACTCGCTCTCCCTGGGGCGGGATGGCCTCAAGTCCTTGTACTACAACTGTTTATCTCGATTGGCCACGCGCGTCTCGCGCCTGCTCGGCAGCCCCGCGAGGGGGATCGGGTCCTAAAGGCTCTAGCGCACCATGACCGATATCAGCTGCAGAGAGCTCCCTCTCGACTCGACCTGGCGGTCCTTCGGCCGCTCCCTGGCTTCGGGCGCCGGGGCCCTGACGGCCCTGATCTCGTTGCTCTCGGGAGTGCCGCTGCTGACCTCCTGCGGCCGGGGCGCGATGGCCCTCTTCGGAATCCTGCTCTTGACCCGGGTCGGGGCCGCGGCCCTCGCTCGGACCGCCCCCCCGGTGGCCCGGGTGGAGGTGGACGAACCCGAGACCGACGAGTCGGACGACGACTCCACGACCCAGACCCAGTGAAGCAGCCTCAGCGACACCACCGCCCGGACCGGCCCGACAGCGAGCTCCTGCGCTTCGCCGGGGAGGTGATCGATGGGTGACTACGTCGACTACACGACCGGGGACGAGAGCGCCCGGGACAAGCTGATCCTGGAGCACATCCCGCTCCTCAAGCACATCGTCGGCCGGATGTCCTTCGACCTGCCGGGGAGCGTCGATCGCGACGACCTCTACGGATTCGGGATGCTCGGTCTGATCGCGGCCGCCGATTCCTGGGAGGCCTCGCGGGGTCTGAAGTTCTCGACCTACGCCTACACCCGCATTCGCGGCGCGATCCTCGACGAGCTCCGGCGCCTCGACTTCCTGCCGCGAGGGCGCCGCGAGCGAGTTCGCGAGCTCGACCGCGTGGTCCGCGAGCTCGAGCAGAAGAACGGCCTGCCCCCCTCGCCCGAGGAGATCGCCGAGGCGCTGTCGATCTCGGTCGAGGAGGTCGACGAGATCCTGGTGCAGGCGAAGAGCACGGCCGAGACCTCCCTCGACGACGGGCCGACCGCCCAGCTCGCCGGCATGCTCGCCGATCCCCGCAGCGAGGACCCGGTCGGCAGCGTCGAGTGGGAGGAGATGCGCGAGGTGTTGGCCAAGGTGATCACCGAGCTCCCGGAGCAAGAGCAGACCGTGATCACGCTGTACTACGCCGAGGAGCTGCTCCTGAAGGAGATCAGTCAGATCCTGGGCGTGACCGAATCACGAGTGAGTCAGATCCACAGCCGTGCTCTCTACCGATTGAACCGCAACCTGACGCAGATGATCGGCGCGCCCTGAGCGCAGGGAGATTCTCGATGGAGTCCAACCTCGGCCGTATTCAACCTCAGCGCATACCCAGTGTGCGGTCCACGCGGGAGAAGAGGGAACGCAAACGCGAGAGCCCCTCCGACAAGCGATTCGAGCTGGAAGGTGAAGAATCGAAGCCCGCGAAACCGCCCGCCAGGGACGAAACCGCCGATCGCGGCACCGTCTCGGAGCGCCAGGAGGGAGAAGCCGGCGGAACGCTGGATCTGACTGCCTGAATCACAATCGTCCTCGTCCCCCATGCCCCAACCGATCATCAAACGCAATCGCGTGCTGACGGATCCCTCCGACTGCCGGAGTGGTTCCACCGCCGTCCGGGTGCTCCAGAACCAGAGCCCCGCTCCCTGCCCGGGAGAGAAGGCCGTGCGCCTCCTTTCCGAGGACGGTCGCGTGAGAGCCGTCGAGTTCACCTGCTCCTGTGGCGAGGTCACCGTAGTCGAGCTCCTGTACTCCCCCGACGGGACCGAGGAGATGCCTTGAACACCATGAAGACCCACATCCCCGCCCTGTTTGTCGCCCTTCTCGTCGGTGCCTGCGCGATGCCGACGATGAAGGCTCTCCCCGCTCCGACGGAGACGCTGCCGGTCGAGACGATGCCCGCTGCCGGGCCTCAGAACGATGGCTGGGCAGCCGAGCCACGCCCCGAGCCGAAGTTGTACGCCCGCGACGGCAGCGTGGTCGGCGCGCAACCCGCCGGCACCGTCGCCGTCACCCCCAACACCGGGCAATCCGTCGCGGCTCCGGGTGGTGAGGGCAGCCGCTGGACGCTGCTCGAGCAGTACCAGAGCGCGGTCAAGGCCAAGGAGGAGCTGGAGGTCGAAGTACAGGGCCTCACCGCGGCGCTCGATCAGTCGGAGGCTCGCGAGCTGGAGCTGACCGCCGAGCTCGAACAGCTCCGCGAGCTCGCCTCTCGGAACGAGGCGCAGATAGAAACCCTCAAGGCCGAGTCGGTCGAGCTCGCCTCTCGGCTGACCACGGCCCAGATCCGCCGCCTGCAGTCGGAGAAGCTCCTGCTGGAGGCGAAGCTCGACTGGCGCAAGGTCCAGGCGGTGATCAACCAGCCCGAGACTCCGCCGAGCGTGACCGAACCGACCCCCGAGCCGGTCGAAACGAAGGCGAGCGCGGAGAAGACCGAATGAGCAAGGCGAGTCGTCTCCTGCTGCTCCTGCTTCCACTCTTCGCCTGCGTGGCGGTCCCGCAACAGATCGATCACCTGGCCACCGCACGGATCGCCCCCGACTTCGAGACCTACACGATCCATCGCGTGGGGCTGGTTCCCTTGCTCGGTCGCCCACTGGATCCCGAGCAGGGCGAGGTGCTGCACAGCGCGATCTTCACCGAGCTCAGTCGCAAGACGCCGTACGAGATCGTCCCGCTGAGCGGTCACGACCTGGAGTACATCAGCGTCGACGACCCGTACATCCGTGGTCGCTACGAGCCGCAGGCGATCATCGATCTCTCGCGACGCTTCCACCTCGACGCGATCGTCGTCGGGACGGTGACCGACTACCAGTACTACACTCCCCAGCGCCTCTCGCTGCAGCTGAACCTGGTCGCCGCGGAGACGGGTGCGTCGATCTGGTCTTCATCGGTGCACCTCGACGCCACCGCCGAGAAGGTCCAGAACGCGGTGCGGACCTACTACGAGGCCAACGAGTCGCTCGAGGAAGCCGGTGGGCAGGGCTGGGAGATCGCCTTGCTCTCGCCGCGGCTGTTCGCGCGGTTTGCGGTCTGGCAGACGCTCAGGCTGCTCTGATACCGCCTGATAGCGAGCCGCCGGTCCCCGGACCGGGCTGCGGCGAAAAACCTCCCAGGGACCGAAACGAGGGGTTCTCGGACCTCTAAACCAGGTGTGCCTCGCGGGCGGTAGCCGTACGGAATCCCGAGTCCCCCACCACCCCCAGTCATGCCGAACTCGAAGCGAGCCATCTTCCTCCTGGTGCTCTTCGCCGTGGCCTGCTCGACGAGCCCGGAATCCCTCGAGGAGGCCGATCTCCGGCCAGCGGTCGGCACGGGGGGAGGTGGAGCAGCGCCGCCCACCCCCGATGCGAGTTGGAAGAGCGAGCGCAAGCGTCTCGCGATGCTCGGGCTCGAGTACCAGATCGGCGAGGAGGAAGGGCGAGTCGTCCCCGCAGCCGACGAGGCGCGCGAGGTGCTCGCGGGCCTCGGCCCAGCCGACCTCGATCGGCTGATCGCCGAGGGGCTCGCGGCGCGAGCGGAGAACCGCGCGCTCGATGCGATCGCGCTAACCACGAGAGCCGTCCTCCTGGCGCCCGAGGACGCCGAGCGCTACCTCGAGCTGGGTGAGTCGCTGGACGGTTTCCTGCTCGAGGAGCAGGCGCTCGCCGCGTACCGCACGGGGCTCGAGCTCTCACCGAAACACGTGGAGCTCACCCTTCGAGTCGGCGACGCCGCGTGGCGCCGCGGCTCGTTCGACAAAGCCGTATCGCTATTCCATCGCGCCACGGAGCTCGATCCGGATAGCGGCGAGGCCTGGAGCCAGCTGGCCCGTGCGCACTTCTTCGCCGGACGCGACGACGCTTGCTGGCGGGCCATGCACCGCGCCGAGGCTCTCGGCGAGAGCGTTCCGCCTCAGCTCCGAGCACAGCTCTCCGCTCGCACTCCCGAGCCTCCCCACTGACCCCGGCACCTGTCATGGATAAGAAAGCCAAGATCGCCGCGTTGGTCCTCGCCCTCACGACCCTCGCCGGGCCCCCGGCTCTGGCCCAGGTGCGAATCGGCCCGTCGGAGCGGATCGACGCCTCACCCGCGACCCTCCCCACGGAGGAGACGACCCAGTGCTCGGCCCTCTGCAATCCGCTGGTCGGTGTGGCCAGCTGGCACGACTATCGTCAGGGGAAGATGCGGACGTACGTCGGCATCACCCGCGATGGTGGGGAGACCTGGATCGAGGATGTGGTCAAGCCCCCCGCACCGTACCTGGGCAATCTCTGCGGCGATCCGATGAGCGCCAGCGATGACCGCACCGGAACGCTGTGGATCGGTGGCCTCTCCTTCTTCGGCGGAGGGGGTCCCTACGCGGCGCGGCTGGAGCCGGACAAGACGGCCTTCGAGCCGACACGGATGATCTACCTGGCCGGGGGGGCGGACAAGGGCTGGATGGCCGCCGGACCGGATCCGAACGACCTCTCCCGGACGCGCGTGTACTGCGGGTTCAGCCACGGCGTCTCCGTCTCGACGGACATGGGCGACACCTGGCGGGAACCGCTCCGGTTCCCCGATCCCGGGTTCGCGTTCGGGCACCTCCCGCGCACGGGCCCAAACGGTGAGCTCTACGTCGCGCACTGGGGGTTGAACACCAAGTACTTCCTCAGCCGCAGCCTCGACGGAGGTGCGAGCTACGACCCAAAGATCGCCATCGCCCAGCGGATGGACCTCTGGGCTGCGAACTGCACGCGGATCCCCGGCACTTTCCGGGTCCACGCCCTGCACGGGTTTGCGGTCGATCCGAACGGCGGAGCGCTCTACTTCGTCTACCCCGACACGACGCGCGTCCAGGCGGGCGAGGCCGACGTCGACGTCTACTTCACGAAATCGACCGACCAGGGCTCGACGTGGTCCACTCCGGTGGTGATCAACGGGGACGCCGACCGCTTCGGCGATCAGTTCTTCCCCTGGATCGAGGTCGATGACGAGGGGCGCGTGCACGTCATCTACTTCGACAGCCGCAATGTGACGCAGCTGGATTCGAGCAACAACGCTCACCTCGACGTCTACTACTCCTTCTCCGAGGACGGGGGCGCGACCTGGAGCGAGCACCGGCTGACCTCGTCCACCTTCACCGTCGTCAACGCCTTTCCCAGCTTCCTGGGGGACTACATCGGCATGTCGGCGCGCGGCGGGAGGGTCCTCCCCGTGTACCCGGTCGTGGACCCGGGCACCGGCTTCGACATCCACACCAACGTCATCCTGCACGGCCCCGCCCAGGAGGTCTGCCGCGGGATCCTGTGTCCGTGCGACAACGACGATCCGTTTGCCGGGTGCGGTAACGATGGAGTCGACGACGAACCCTCGACCGGTGCGCTGCTCTCCGCCGACGGTTCACCATCGGTCGCGGCGGACGACCTGATCCTCTCGATGAACGGGATGGAGCCCGACGAGCTCTGCCTGCTGCTCGTCGGCCCTGCGCTCGGTTCGGGATGGGGAGGGGACGGGCGGCTCTGCATCGGTGGCGGTGTCCAGGCGTACCCGGCGCGCCGGGCGAGCGCGACCGGCGAGGCGCAGTACGGTCCGGGGGAGATCATCGCCCTCAGCCGATCGCTCCCCTCCGGCTTTCAGCCGGCGCCTGGCGAGACCTGGTACTACCAGGTCCTGTATCGCGATCCAGCGGGCCCGTGCGGGGCGAGCTTCAACACCACGAACGCGTTGTCGGTGCTCTGGGAGTGATACCCGGGCCTGGACTCATCTTCGTTCACCACGGCCGGTAGCAAGCAAGACGAGACACGGCCTGAATCCCCGAAGGGATCAGGCTGCGTCTCGTCTTTCGTTCAGTACCGGTTCCGGCCCGAGCTCACTCTCCGCCGAGCAGGCGGCCCGCTGCGGCGCGAGCCCGCTCGGTCGTGTTCAGGTTCCCCGATCGGTGCGCTTCCTCGAGCTCGGTGATTCGTGCGTCCCGTGCTTCCGAAGTCTCGCGCTTGCCGCCCGGGCCGAGAGTCTCCTCGGCGGCCAGGCGACGACTCTCGTTCGAGAGCTCGACCATTTCCCGGGAGAGCGTGCTCCGAGCGGCGGTGGCCTTGGCCTCCTGCTGCTCCAGGGCCTTCTCCTGGGCGGCCGAGGTGTGCTCCCGGACCATCTCCCGGGTGTACTCGACTCCGTCGCGATTGGCCTTGGTCAGGTCCGGGTCGAGCTTCGACGAGCCCTGCTCGCTGGGTACCGGCCCTATCGGTCTGTTGTTGCTGACGTTCATTTCTGTTCCCTCCGGTTCGATCCCGAGGTTCCAGGGCGGTTATCGGCGGGATACCTGGGTCCGTGAGAGCTTTCACCCCGTTTCTCGGCGGCCCTTTCTCCCGGATGCACCGGGTAGAGCAAGGGGGGCGCCCCAAATAGGGATAGCGCTGGGTTTATCGTCCCCAAGGCGCCCCGCCTGAAAGGCTTATGGCGTTTCCCCGATCGGGGTCAGAACGGTGGGGGAGCAGGGCGCGGAAGGGGGGGCGCCTACCCGCCCCGGAGCGTCCCCCCGTCGTCGGCGAGAAGGACGCAATTCCATATATCACAATAGTTTACGTTCGCGGGGGTTGTCGACCGAGCCCGGCGACCGCACAATGCCGGGACCGCAATCGACTGGAACCGCGCCATGACCTCAAAAGCCGCGTCGTTGTTATTGGTGGCCGGGATCTTCGGCCTTCCCCCGGCCTCCGCACAGGACGCTCCGGTCGAGGAGACCGTCGTCCCCGCCGGAAACCGGGTCGACTACGTCATCCGGGCCCACCTGGACGGCCCCAAGAAGCGCCTCACCGGCGAGGAGACGATCCGCTGGACCAACCACAGCGACACCGTCACCTCGGAGCTCTGCTTCCACCTCTACCTCAACGCCTTCTCCAACAACCGGAGCCTCTTCTCGCAGCAGCGGGGACTGGCCCACGGCGAGGGCGAGCGGGGGTGGCAGCGGGTGAAGAAGGTGGCCGTGGGGGGGGTCGACGTGACCGAGAGCTTCACCTACCTCCCCGCGGAGGAAGGTGCCCCGGCGGAGGATCGCACCGCCTTCAGGGTGACGACGCCCCAGCCGGTGGTCCCCGGCGAGACCGTGGAGATCGAGCTGGACTGGACCTCCCAGCTTCCCTTCCTCCGCCGTCGCACCGGGTACAGTGGGGACTTCCTGATGGTCGCCCAGTGGTTCCCCAAGCTCGGGGTGTTCGAGGGGGAGAAGGGGTGGAACTGCCACCCGTTCCACGGCAGCACCGAGTTCTTCTCCGACTACGGCACCTATCAGGTCACCCTGGATCTGCCGGACATCTACGCCAACAAGGTCGGTGGCACCGGAAAGCTGGTGCTCTCCAACAAGAAGGACGGTGACCGCCTGGAGGTGCGTTTCGAGGCCCCCTCGCTCGAAGACCGCCAGCGTCTCGACACCTTCGGGAAGCTCCCGGTGGTCCATGACTTCGCCTGGACCGCCGATCCCGATTTCGTGGTCAAGAACTTCACCTTCGTCTACGACGAGTGGACGGCGAAGAGTCCCACGCACCAGGCCGAGGTAGAGCTCGTCCAGAAGGTCGTCGGCCCCGATGTCGCGATCGGGCTGCGGGACGTCAACGTCACCCTGCTGATCCACCGCGAACACCGCAACCAGGCCGATCGCTACTTCGAGGCGGTCGGCAACACGCTCTTCTTCTACGGTCTATGGTTCGGGGAGTACCCCTACGAACACCTGACCATCGTCGAACCCGGCTGGGGCAACCGGGGCGCCGGGGGTATGGAGTACCCGACGCTCTTCACCGCCGGGACTCGCCTCTTCGCCAGCTCCGATCACCACCGTCCCGAAGGTCTGATCATCCACGAAGGGGGTCACCAGTTCTGGTACGGCCTGGTCGGCAACAACGAGTTCGAGGCGGCCTGGCTCGACGAGGGCTTCAACTCATTCGCCGACTCCGAAGTGCTCACGCGCGTCTACGGGGTACGGACGCGCACGACGGAGTACTCCCGCGTTCCGGTCAGCGGTGCGCGCGCCGCCAGCCTGCCCGGGGGAGGGGCGTTCGGCGCCGCGATCGTCGGCCGGCAATGGAAGTGGGACATCGAGACGTTCCACGACTTTCCCGTCCTGCGATCGCTGGCGCACCACACCGTGCAGCCCCTGCGGTCCAGTGGACTGGTCGACGCGTGGCGCGATCAACCGTTCAGCACGCTGGTCGGACAGTGGGACGATCCCCGCTGGAGCGATCGCGACACCTACCTCGCGAATCCTCGAAGCGGGGTGATCGACTACCCGAGCTTGAACTCCTCCGACCACCGGAGCTACCGCGTGAACAGCTACCAGCGACCAGCGATAGCGCTCCGAACACTGGTCGGGGTCGTCGGGCGCGAGAAGTTCATCGCCGGGATGCGACACTTCGCCGCGAAGTACCGCTACGGGCACCCGTACGGTCAGGAGTTCTACGACGCCTTCAACGAAGGCGCGCAGGTGGATGTCTCCTGGTACTTCGACGACGCCTTCCGCAGCACGAAGACGATCGACTGGAAGGTCGCCGAGGTCAGTCAGAAGGATCCCGAGGAGCCGCAAGGGTGGTTCCAGGGCGAGGACGGGGTCTTCCGCAAGTACGAGAAGACCGAGGAGACTCCCGCCGAGGAGCCGGAAGTCGCCGAGCCCGAAGGCGACGCGGAGACCTCCGGCGAGACTCCCGAGGATGAGCCGGCGAAGCGCTGGAAGATCGAGATCCTGCTGAAGCGGGAGGGCGAGCTCTGCCTCGACCTGCCCTTCCGGCTCATCTTCGAGAACGGCGCGCAGCAGGACATCATCTGGAGACGCGAGCACCAACTGGTGCAACCCTGGCTGACGGTCTCCCTCGAGGACGAACACAAGCTGACGGCCGTGGTGATCGATCCCGATCGCAAGTACTACTTCGACACGAACATGTCGGACAACCAGTGGTTTGCGGAGGGGGACCAGGTGGCGCCCCTGCGCTGGACCGAGAAGGTCCTGAACCAATACGGCCACCTCCTCCACTGGTACGCTGGCATCGGAGGCTGAGGTGGACGCACCCCTAGAGAATCGAGATCTCGACACCACCGAGAGCGGTGCCGTTTCCCTCCGCGCGCTGGTCTCGGCGCTGGCTCGCGTTCCCCTCTGGCTGGTGACCTGGGGGACGCTGACGCTCCTCGCCCTGATCGTCGCCTTGCCGTGGTTCACGTGGTTCGAACAGGAGATCGGCCACAGCTACAGGCCCGGCACGGTCAGCGCGTTCCTCGATACCATCTTCCGCACCGACCACGCCTCGGGCCTGGACGCGATGAACCAGACGACCGCCCAGAGCGGCGCGATCCTCGCGTTCGTCGCGCTCCTGGCGGGAGTCTTCTTCGCCGGCGGGTGGTTGCAGGTGGTCCTCGAGCGGACGCGCCGCCAGACGCTGCGGCGCTTCCTCTACGGCGGCGTGCGCTACTTCTGGCGCTTCTTCCGCCAGCTCATCCTGACCCTCCTGGTGCTGGCTCTCGTCGGCTGGGTTCTCTACGAGTCCCCCTTCGAGAGCTACGTCGTCGGTGCCTGGCTCGACGTCCCGGAAGGATCACGCGCAAACCTGTCCACCCTCGACTCGGAGGGGACGGTATTCGCCCTGCGCGCGACCCAGGACGTGCTCTTCGCGATCTGCTTCGCGCTGATCCTCACCTGGGGCGACTACACGCGGACGCGGCTGGCGCTGCAAGACACCTACTCCGCGCTGTGGGCGGGGATCCTGACCTTCTTCACCATGCTGCGCCACCCGATCCGCACGTTGCGGCCGATCGTGGTGCTCCTCCTCGCCGAGGCTCTGGTGATCTTCCTCGTCGCCTGGATCGTGCGCTGGATCGACGAGGGGTTCCTCCCCGGCGAAGGTGAAGAGGTCGCCGGTGCGGGACGCGTGTGGCTGGTCCTGATTCTGGGTCAGCTGGTCCTGATGTGGCGCCACGTCATCCGCGGCGCGCGCTACCACGCCACCGTCGCGGTGTCCCACGACATCGTCCGGCCCCTCTCACGACCCGACCCGTGGAAGGAGTCGATCGGTGGGCCCGGTGGGCCGCGCTACCCGCTCGAAGAAGGGGACGAGTACGGCGTGGCGATGTGAGTCGGTGAGGGGGTGACTCCTCACCACGACTCGACGATCTCCCACCCACGGCTCGCAGCAACTGCGCGAAGCCGTGGGTCAGGGCGCACGGCGACCGGGGTGTGGACCTGGCTGAGCAGCGGCAGGTCGTTGTGCGAGTCGCTGTAGAACCAGCTCGCCTCGACCCCGCTCCAGTCGAGATCGTGCTGCCCCAGCCAGCGCGAGAGGCTCGCGACCTTCCCCTCGCGGAAGCAAGGGACTCCCGCGACGCGGCCGGTGTAGTTCATGCCGTCGCGCTCCGCGGTGGTGAAGAGCCCTTCCTCGAGGCCGCAGAGCTCCGCGATCGGGGCGGCGAGGAAGTCGTGGGCGGCGGAGATCGCGAGCAGGGTGTGCCCATCCTGGCGGTGCGCCTCGATCCTCTCCAGACCGCCGTTCGCGAGGCGCGGCTCGATCTCGGTGGAGAGGAAATGAGCGCGCAGTGGCTCCAGCTCCTCGAAGGGCGTCGCCGCGAGAGGGGCCAGCATGAAGTCCATGAAGCGCTGGAAGTCGAGCGTGCCCTCGCCGTACTCGTCCATGAACCGATCGATCTCCGACATGTCGTACACCCCATGTCGGTCGAGGTACTGGCTCCATAGAACCTCGCTGTCGCCCAGGATCAGGGTGTCGTCGAGGTCGAAGAGGGCGAGCTGCATCGTGGCGGGGAGAAGGCGAAGAGGCTTACGCGGAACTTGCGTGGCACGGTGGGGATCGACCTCACCGGCGGCTGGTTCGAGATATCCTAGCTCGAATGAAGCCGCTCCTCCTACGAGTACTCCTGGTCGGTGCCCTCGCACCGCTCGTCGCTTTCACCGGCGGAGAGCGAGGTGCGAATGAGCCCCCGGGGCCGCAAGATCAAATGCCCGAAGGGATCTCCTGCGGACTCGGCAAGGAGTTCCACTCCGGACGGCGCGCCGCGTTGCTCGAGTCGATCGACGAAGGGATCATCCTCCTGCGCGGCCTCCCCGAGACGCGCAGCTACACTCTCTTTCATCAGGACAAGACCTTCTGGTATCTGACCGGGGTCGAGAGTCCCGACACGGCGTTGATCCTCGACAAGGCGAGCGGGCGCGAGATTCTCTTCCTCCCCGAGATCCATCCCTGGCGTGAGCAGTGGGAGGGGGAGCGCTGGGACGTCGGCGATCGGTGGGTGAGTCGGCTCACCGGAATCGACGAGGTGCGCTCCGGCGACGAGCTGCTCGACACCCTCGCCAAGCTGACGGCGGGAGGATCGGAGGTCTGGATCTCGCGCCACCCGCACGTCGCGCTCGCCGGCAGTTACGACCGGGCGCGTCCCTTCGCGCGGCACCAGGCGCGGGACCCGCTCGACGGTCGGTCCAGCCGGGAGAAAGCGCTGGCCACTCGGCTCGAAGAGCGCTTCGGGATCAAGGCGCGCGACTGCGCCTCGCGGATCGCCAGGCTGCGGCGGATCAAGACCACCGAGGAGATCGAGGCGCTGCGCCGCTGTGCGCGCGCCGGCGTCGAGGGGATGAAGGAGGCGATGCGATCCACCCGACCGGGACTGGGCGAGTGGGAGCTGGAAGCGACGATGAGCTTCGTCCATCGCCTGCACGGTGCGACGGGGCCGGCCTACCACGCGATCGTGGGCTCGGGACCCAACTCGATGGTGCTGCACTACTCGGCCAACAAGCGACGGCTGCGCGCGGGAGAGGTGGTCCTGATCGACTACGCCCCCGACCTCGACCACTACACGATGGACATCACCCGCACCTGGCCGGTGGACGGGAGCTTCACTCCGCGGCAGGCGGAGATCTACGACGCGGTCCTGGCCGCCCAGGTGGCGGGGATCGCCGCCGCCCGCCCCGGGGCGAAGATCGCCGATGTCGAGACGGCCTGTCTGGAGGTGCTGCGCGGCCGGGGATTCAGCCACCTGATACGCCACGGCAGCTGCCACCACGTCGGCCTCGAGGTTCACGACGTGGGCCGGACCGGCCTGGTCCTCGAGCCGGGCGTGGTGTTCTCGGTGGAACCCGGCCTCTATGAGCCGGAGACCGGGATCGGCGTGCGCATCGAGGACGTCGTGGTGATCACCCCCGAGGGCTGCGAGGTCCTGTCGGCCGGCGTCCCCCGGACCCGAGAGGAGATCGAAGCGCTGATCGCCGAGGAGGGAATCCTCGACCGGATCGTTCGGTAACGCGTGGTTTATTGGTAACGCGGCGTCGCATGCCTCCCGATAGAGGCTAGAATCCCCGCCGCCATGGCCACCCTCCGAGAGATCCAAGAACGCGCCGAAGCGTTCCTTCGCCGGCTCGAGCAGCTGAAGGAGAGTCTTTGACTACTCCCAGCAGCTCGAGCGTCTGAGAGAGATCGAAAAGGCCGAGGCCCAGGCCGACTTCTGGACCGACCAGGAGAAGGCCCGGAGCATGATGGGGGAGAAGAAGATCGCCCTGATGGTGATCGACCCCATCGACGAGGTCTCCGGCGCCCTGGAGGAGATCGAGCTCCTCTCCGAGATGGCCGCCGAGGAGTCGGAGGAGCTGGTCATCGACGACGCGGAGACCGCCCTCGCCACGGTCGAGCGAGGGATCGACGCCCTCGAGTTCCGCGTCATGCTCGGCGGCCCGCAGGACAAGAACGCCGCCTACATCGCGATCTCCGCGGGGGCGGGGGGCGTCGACGCCTGCGACTGGGCGTCGATCCTGTACCGGATGTACGTCCGCTGGGCGGAACGGCACAGCTTCGACGTCAGCGAGGTCGACCGCACGGACGAACCGGAAGCGGGGATCCGCTCGGCGACCCTGCACGTCAAGGGCGAGTTCGCGTTCGGCCACCTCAAGGCGGAGACGGGCGTGCACCGCCTGATCCGGATCAGCCCCTTCGACAGCCAGGCGCGGAGGCAGACGGCCTTCGCCTCGGTCGACGTGACTCCCGAGCTGGAGGAGGACGTCGATCTCGAGCTGAACGAGTCGGAAATCAAGGTCGATACGATGCGCGCGGGTGGTGCCGGTGGCCAGCACGTCAACAAGACCGAATCGGCGGTGCGGATGACGCACATCCCGACCGGCGTCGTGGTGCGCTGCCAGAACGAGCGGAGCCAGCACAAGAACCGCGCGATGGCCTTGCAGCTCTTGAAGGCCAAACTCGTGTTGCTGCGCGACACCGAGCGCGACGCCGAGCTGGCCAAGCTCTATGGTGCCAAGGGCGAGATCGCGTTCGGCAGCCAGATCCGCACCTACTGGATGCACCCGAACCAGCTGGTCAAGGATCACCGCACCAAGTTCGAGAAGGGCAACCTGCAGGCGGTGCTCGACGGCGACATCGACGACTTCATGGAGGAGTACCTGCGTTCGAAGGGAGCGCAGACGGGGTAGCGGGAGCCGCGGCCCGCCACGATCCGTGCCCGACCTCGAGCTGATCCTCCTCGGCAACCTGGTCGCCGTCGTCGTCGGCTGCTCCAAGACCGGGGTTCCCGGCATGGGCATTCTCGCCGTGGCGCTGATGGCGAACCTGATGCCGGGCGAGACGAAGCTCTCGGTGGGAACGCTGCTGCCGATGCTGATCGCGGCGGACCTGTTCGCGGTCGCGTACTACCGGCACCACGCGCAGTGGGACCACATCAGGAAGCTGTTGCCCTGGGTCCTGCTGGGTCTCGTGCTGGGGGCGTTCGCGCTCGATCTCACCGGACGCTGGTTCAGCCGGCTGCTGGGCGGCCTGGTGCTCGCCATGCTGCTCGTGGATCTCCTGCGTCGGGGCGAGCGGCTCGCCCACGTTCCCCACCACCCGCTGTTCGCCGGGACCATGGGCACCGCGACGGGTTTCGCCACCACCGTGGGCAACGTCGCCGGGCCGATCATGACCGTCTACCTGCAGGCGCAGGGGATGGACAAGAACCGCTTCATGGGGAGCATGGCCTGGTTCTTCCTGATCATCAACTGCACCAAGGTTCCGCTGTTCGTCGGCAAGGAGATGATCACCGGCGAATCCCTCCTGTTCGACGCCTGCATGATCCCCGGCATCGTCATCGGCGCGCTGGTGGGTCGCCGGCTGTTCCTCCTGATCCCCGAGAAGGTCTTCGCCGGCCTGGTGCTCGGCCTCGCCGCGCTCTCCGCGCTGCGTCTCTTGTGGGAGAGTTGAGGTAGAATCTCGGGCGAAGACCACGGAAGGACCGCGTACGAGGATTCGACGTGATGAATACGATTGAAGTGGCGAAGCACCTGACCCTCCTGATGGCTCTCTGTTGTGCAACCGCCGGCTCCGGGCTGGCCAGGGAGTATCACGTCTCCGTGAGTGGAGACGATACGAACGACGGGACACCGGCGAAGATGCTCAGGACCATCTCCGCCGCAGCGGCCCGCGCGCAACCCGGTGACGTGATCATCGTGCACGAAGGCGTCTACCGCGAGCGCGTGAACCCGCCACGTGGAGGCCTGTCCAACGATCAGCGCATCGTGTACCAGGCGGCGCCCGGCGAGACGGCCGTCATCAAGGGATCGGAGGTGATCAAGGGCTGGGAGAAGGTCGAGCACGACACCTGGACGGTGACTCTCGACGACGAGCTCTTCGGCGACTTCAATCCCTTCCACGACGCGATTCGGGGCGACTGGTTCGGCCCGAAAGGACGTTCACACCACACCGGCGCCGTCTACCTCGAGGGTCACTGGCTGACCAAGGCGGTCACACTGGAAGAGGTCCTGCAGCCGGTCGGAGAGACACCGCTGTGGTTCACTCCGACGATCGACACCGGGTACCTCCTGAACGTGGCGTGGTTCGCCCCGGGCAGCGCCGCGGCGGAAGCGAACCGCATACCCGCGGCTGGACACGTGGCGCAGCAAGGGATCCAGAGCGCTCCCTGCTCTGAGGGTGGCGAGTGCATCGGCTGGATCGAGGGTGGCGACTGGGCCCGCTACGAGAACGTGGACTTCGGAGCGGGCACCGATCGCGTGGAGATCCGTGCCGCTTCACCGGCCAATGGCGGTCGCATCGAGCTGCGCCTCGACGCGCCCGACGGCAAGCTCCTCGGTACCTGCGCGGTCACGAACACCAGCGACTGGCAGAAGTGGGAGACCTTCACCGCGCAGATCGAGCCGACCCGCGGGGTGCAGACGCTCTGTCTCGTGTTCGAGCCGCACGTCGCCGACCACGAGAAGACCACGATCTGGGCGCAGTTCCCGGGTGTCGACCCCAATGAGGCCGAGGTCGAGGTCAACGTGCGGCAGTCGGTGTTCTATCCGGAGAAGACGGGAGTGAACTACCTGACCGTACGCGGCTTCACGCTGCAGCACGCGGCGACGAACTGGGCGCCGCCGACCGCCGAGCAGGTCGGGCTGATCGGGACGCACTGGAGCAAGGGCTGGATCATCGAGAACAACGACATCAGCTACTCGACCTGCGTCGGGGTCACCCTCGGCAAGCACGGCGACGAGTGGGACAACACCTCGGCGAACACCGCCGAAGGGTACGTGCTGACGATCAAGCGCGGTCTCGAGCGCGGCTGGTCGAAGGAGAAGATCGGTAGTCACGTGGTGCGCGACAACCACATCCACGACTGCGAGCAAGCCGGCATCGTCGGCAGCCTCGGGGCGGTGTTCAGCACCATCAGCGGCAACCGGATCCACGACATTCACGTCCGGCAGCTGTTCACCGGTGCCGAGCAGGCGGGGATCAAGATCCACGCCGCGGTCGACATGGAGATCCACGACAATCACATCTACCGGACCAATCGCGGGATCTGGTTGGACTGGATGGCGGATGGTGCGCGCGTCACCAGGAACTTCCTGCACGACAACGGCCCCAGCGAGGACATCTTCGTAGAGGTGAACCACGGGCCCTTCTTGATCGACAACAACATCTGCCTCTCGGCGCGTTCGCTGCTGGACGTCTCCGAAGGCGGCGCCTACACGCACAACCTCTTCGCCGGTGAGATTCGGGCCTTTCCCGAGATGAATCGCGACACGCCGTACCTCGAAGCTCACGCTACCGGCGTGGCCGGGTACGAGCCCACGCAAGGGGGCGACAACCGCTTCTACAACAACATCTTCGCGCACCCCGCGGGTCTCTCGGTGTACGACGAGGCGAAGCTGCCCTCCTGGATGGCGGGCAACGTCTACCTCGCCGGCGCCAAGGCGTCGAAGCACGAGAAGGACCCGCTGGTGCTTCCCGAGTCCGCGATTCGTCTGACCCGGAAGGATGACAGGATCTTGCTCGAGCTCACGGTCGACGAGCGCTGGAGCAAGGACCGGAAGCGTCCCATGGTGACCTCGGAGCTGCTCGGCGTGGCGAAGATCCCGGGCCTCCCGTACGTGCGCGGCGACGGAACGGCCTATCGCCTGACCACGGATTACCACGGGGACCCGAGAGACGTGGGCAACCCGTTCCCGGGGCCCTTCGCGGCGCGTGGGTTCGGGACGGTGTTGCTCGAGATGTTGTCCTTTCCTCCCCGGTGATCGCCGCTACCTCTCCTCCGCCAGCATCTTCGCACGGAACACGAGCGTCCGTCCGACCGGCCGGATGGTGATCGACACCTTCACCTTGTCCTCGGCGAAGGCGAAGCGCCAGCTGCCGTGCACGACTCCGCCCATCCAGTGCGCCTCGACGCGGAAGGTGCTGTCGTCCTCCCACTCACCGCGTAGTGCGATCTCATTACCCTCCGGCATGTCGCCCAGGGTCCCCGTGCTGGTGACTCGATCGATACCGTCGAGCCCGATCGGCAGAACGAGCTCGTCGTCCTTCAGCTCCAGGGTCAGTGAACACGTATCCGAGTCGTCGAAGTGGAAGGAGAATCTCTTCAGGCTCTCCAGGTCCGGCGGCACGATCCCGAACCCTCGTTTGAACGTCCGATCGGAGAGGCGCTTTGCGATCGGCGGCAGCTCGGGCACGACTCCCGGGGCCGGGCGCGCCAGCCCCTCGATCAGCTGCTCGAGCTCGGTAACCGCGTCGGGGTTTGCCGGCAAGGGGTCGTCTGAGAGCGCGAAGCGATCGAAGCCCGACCAGAGGGTGTCCGCCGCGCGGTGGTCGGCGTTCGTCTCCACGACGACCATCTTCTGCTCCGGCCAGACGCGGATCTTCTGCCCACCCCAGCCCTGTGCCTGGTAGCCATCCTTCCTCCCCATCCACCACCAGTAGCCGTACTCGCGACCCATGCTGCGCGGCAGCTGATTGCGCGTCGACTCCGCCACCCATTCGGGATCGATGAGCTGCTCGCCGTTCCACGAACCACCGTCCAGGAACAGCTGACCGAAGCGAGCCATATCCCGCGGTCGCATGAACAGCTCGGCACCGCCGAAGCGGTAGCCCTTCGGCCCCTGGGTCCACTGAACTTCGCCAAATCCGAGCGGACCGAACAGGTGCTCGTCGGCGAACTCGAGCAGGTCGACTCCACTCGCCTCGGTGAGCACCCCCGACATGATGTGGGTCAACGGAGTGCTGTACTTGAAGGTCGTCCCCGGATCGTCGGCCAGATCCCAGGCGATGGCCGTCTTGACCCAATCGGGGCTGCGAAAGAGAAAGCCCATCATCGGGCTGTTCTCGTCGATCCCGGTCCCCGCGGTCATCGTCAAGAGATGGCGCAGTGTAATCTGCCTCTTGCGCGGGTCGCAGTCCTCGGGGAAGTGCTGGGGGAAGTACTCACACACCGGGGTCTCGAGATCCTTGATGACTCCCTTCTCGAGGGCGATGCCGACCAGTGCGGAGCTCACGCTCTTGCTGACCGACTTCAGGTTGTGCAACGTATCCGGCCCGTAGGGATGCCGGTAGCACTCGAGGATCAGGTGCCCGTTGCGGATCACGATCAACCCGTGGGTGTCGTGCCCCTGGTCGATGACTCGGCGAAGGCTGGCGAGCAGGGTCTCGGAATCGACCCCCTGCTCCTCGGGAGTGCAACGCGGCCAGGGCAGGACCTCGGCCCCGCCGACCTGCGCCGTGGCCGTCGTGCTGAAGAGCGCAGTGACGAGGGTCAGGACGGCGATGTTCAGGCAACGTAGTCTCACGGTTTCCCTCCAGTCGAAGTGCACAGCCGGTCCGGGCCTCGAGATGCATACGGAACCGGTGCCGGCAGATTTGGCGCACGGACGAAACAAGGCGTGTGAATGTCCGGTCGGTCGCACTCTGCCGGGGACTGCCCCGCGAGCCGGCGACGAGAGTGACTTGCTCACGCCCCGTGGACGCCCGTCGCTATTCAACGAAACAGCCCGTAGGGGAGGCCGGAGTCATCGACCAGCTCGCAGTCGGGATAGGCGATCCTCATCGCCTCGATTCCTTCCCCGGTCACCGCCGTGCCGCGCAGCTCGATCCGCGTCAGCTGCGGATTGAGCTGCAGAAGGCGTCGCAGCCCCGTGTCGGTCAGGCCCGTCGAGTCGATCTCGAGATGCCGTACGGAGCGGAACGAACCGACCGTCTCGATGGCCGCGTCATCGAGCTCGATCGAGTTGAGCTTGAGCGTCCGCAGCTGTGGCATCGGTGGCAGGTTGTAGAGGTCGCCGGCATTCAGCTCGGTATTGGTCAGGCTCAAGGCCTGGAGATTCCTGCCGGAGAGATGCTGCAAACCGGTGCCGGTCACGTTCGATCCGCGCAGGTCGAGAGACTCGACCTGATCGCCGATGAGGGCGAGAGCGGTGTCGGTGATGGTGGCGCCACGCAAGCTCAACCGCCGCAGGTGGGTCAGCTCCGCGAGCCACTGGAGGTCCGCTTCGGTGAGCTCCACGCCGCCCAGGTCGAGCTCGGTGAGCATCGCGAGCTCCTCGGCGGTGTGGTTCGCGAACTTGTCGGGGAGAAGCTCGCGCAGCCACTGCGCCGTCGTTTCGGAGATCGTCGAGAATCGTCCGCGAGGTACTGCGGGCGGTTCGTCTTCGATGGTGACCGGTTGCCGGGCCGACTCGGCAGGCGCCCTCTGGAGACTCTCGACCTGTCGGGTCAGCAGCAGGACCTCGGCCTCCAGCTCCGCGATTCGTTCCTCCTTGCGCCGCAGCTCCCCCTCGGTGTCGCGTTCCAGAGCACGGGGATCGACCTCCACGCGTTCGCTCGGTCGGGAGCCGTGTCGCAGGCCGACGAAGACGGCGATCCCGCCGAGGGCCAGGGTCATGCCCAGGAAGAGGATCAGAATCAGCGAATTCCGAGGGGTCATGGTGGGGTCCTCCAGCTCCGTGGTACTCGCGCCGGCCTGGGGTGGCAATGCAAAAGCGGTCATGATGCGGAGACCGGCTGTGGTGATCCCGGGGAGCCTCGACTCCTCGGCAGAGCGCTTCCTCGAGAGAGCGCCCCACCCCACCTTGCGGATCCTGTCACTCTGCTTATCCTCGAGAGGTGGGGATCATCGCTCACCCGCTGCGTCGAGAGACGCCGGCTCTACCTCTCCCAGGAGTTCGCATGCCCCTCCTTCTGAAGGCCCTCATTCTCGCCGGCCTGTCGCCAATCGCCGCGTTCGGCCAGGAGCAGCCGCACTTCTACGACGTGGAGCTTGCCACCACGGCACTGCTCGACGGCTCTCCCGGAGTGCTGTTCGACAGTCCATCCGAGGACACGGTGTGGGCGCGTGGTGCCGACTACAAGGCGAAGTTCGATGAGACCGGAGCGACCTTCGTTCCCTTTCTGGGGTCCGACGCGCCGCGAAACTACCCGCTCGGCCTCCGTGTCGACACCGTCGCCGTCGGGGGTTGCGAGCTCCCCTTCTACCGGCAAGCGCCACCACATCGCGTGGAGTCGACCGTGACTCTGGATCGCGGATCCTTTCACGAGATCTACGACCTGGAGGTCGATTCCATTCGGCAGAGCTTCCTGTTCGCGGAACTACCCGAGCCGGGAGACCTGGTGATCCGGATCGCTCTGGACACGGAGCTGATCGCCACTTCCGGGACCGGCGGCATCACTTTCGAAGGAACACGAGGCGGCGTGCACTACGGTCGGGCCGTGGCCTTCGGGGCGCGGGGAGAGGTCGCTGCGTCGCCCGTGCGCCTGATCGACGGCCGACTCGAGATTCGCGTCGATGAGAAGTTTCTCGCGAGGGCCGCGAGCCCGATCCTCGTCGATCCGCTGATCACCACGGTCTCGATCGACAGCTCCACCGAAGCGGACCGCTACCCGGATATCGCCTACGACGCCTCCCTGGACCGCTACGTGGTCTGCTGGCAACGGAAGTTCAGCGGCTCGGACAATGACATCTACGGGATGGTGCTCGACGCGAACAGCACCGCACTGCACCCGTTCTTGATAGACACGACGGAGCTCGGCTGGCTGCGACCGAAGATCGCCGGTATCGACGCCATCGATCAGTTCCTGATCGTCAGTCGCGAGACCTCTGTCAGTCAATGCAGGGCTCCTGACCTACGCCGGATTGTGATGATTTAGGGTCGATTTCGG
>CAZCAC010000029.1:0-79731 GCA_964496575.1 uncultured Planctomycetaceae bacterium
CCTCGCCTCGTTGCGCCCGCGGCGAGAGGAGGAGCCCGTCGCCGAGCCCGAGCCCGAGCCCGAGGAGATAGCGGTAGCGGAGTAGGCGGCGCCGGGGGTTTCCCTGCCCAGATCCTCGCACTATCCTCTCCGGGCCCAACTCCCGCCCCGACCCCTCGATGAGCCTAGCCTGCGGAATCGTCGGTCTGCCGAACATCGGCAAGACCTCTATCTTCAACGCCGCCACCGGTGCCGGCGCCGAGCGAGCCTCGTACGCCTTCAGCACCATCGAGCCGAACGTGGCCGAGGTCGACGTGCCCGACGATCGCCTGGAGGTGATCCACCGCTACGTCGAGACCGACAAGGTGGTCCCGGCCAAGGTCAAGATCGTCGACATCGCCGGGCTCGCCGAGGGCGCGTCGCGCGGTGAGGGGATGGGGAACAAGTTCCTCGGTCACATCAAGGAGACGGACGCGCTGATGCACGTGGTGCAGTGCTTCGAGCGCGCCGACCTCGGCCGCGAGACGCCCGTCGATCCGGCGGGGGACATCGAGGTCCTCGAGCTGGAGCTGGCGATGGGCGACCTGGAGACGGTCACGCGCAACGTCGAGCGCGTCTCGAAGAGAGCGCGCACCGGCGACAAGGACGCGATCTTCCAGAAAGAGGTCTTCGCGCGGGCGCAGACGGTGCTCGAGGGTGGTGGGCAGCTGCGCGACGAGGAGTGGAGCCCGCAGGAGCTCGAGGCGCTGCGTCCGATGTTCCTCCTGACCATCAAGCCCACCCTCTACGTCGCCAACGTCGCGGACGACGACTTCGCCGGTGAGGGGGAGCTCGCCCAGGCGGTCGCCGCGCACGCCGCGAAGGTCGGGGCGGACTGGCTCCCGGTCTGCGGGGATATCGAGTGCGAGCTGTTCAGCATGGACGACGAGGATCGCGAGCTGTTCATGGAGGAGCTCGGGGTGAAGGAGCTCGCGCTGCCGCGGCTGATCCAGCACACCTACGACCTGCTCGGCCTGCGGACCTACTTCACCGCCGGCGAGATCCAGATCAAGGCCTGGACGATCCGCGCCGGGGACAGCGGCCCCGCCGCCGCGGGGAAGATCCACACCGACTTCGAGAAGGGGTTCATCCGCGCCGAGGTCTACTCGGTCGGGGACCTGGTCGAGTTCGAGAGCGAGGCGGCGATCAAGGGGGCCGGCAAGCTGCGCGTCGAGGGGCGGGAGTACGTCGTGCAGAACGGCGACATCTGCTTCTTCCTGGTCAACAAGTGAGGCCTGCCCCGTGCGTGCCCCGATCCGGACCGGCCTGGCTCTCTCCCTCCTGATCGGCGCGTGTGGTGGGGGAGCCGACGGGCCGCGCTCGGTGCTCCTGGTCACCGTCGACACCCTGCGCGCCGATCGTCTCGGCAGCTACGGCTACACCGGGGCGGACACTCCGTTCAGCGACGCGCTGGCCGAGCGTGGGGTGCGCTTCGAACGAGCCTTCAGCGTGGCGCCGATCACCTTGCCGTCGCACGTCAGCCTGCTGACCGGGACGATTCCGCCGAGCCACGGCGTGCGCCACAACGGGGGCTACCAGGCGGTGCCCGAGCTGCTCACGCTCGCCGAGATCCTCCGCGAAGAGGGGTTCCGCACCGCGGCCTTCACCTCCGCCTTCGTGCTCGACTCGCAGTTCGGCCTCGACCAGGGCTTCGAGGTCTACGGCGACGTCCCGCAGCGCCAGGTCAACCCCTCCGGCCAGATCGAGGAGCGCTCGGCGCACGAGGTGAATCTCCAGGCATTCGAGTGGTTCGACGCGCTGGGCGAGGACGAGCCCTTCTTCTGCTGGCTCCACTACTTCGAGCCGCACCTGCCCTACCCGCCGCCGGATCGCTTGCCGCCGGTCTTCCGTGACCGACCGTACGACGCCGAGGTCAGCCTCGCCGACCACGCGCTCGGCGAGGTACTGAAGCGGCTGGAGCGAACGGGTCGCATCGAGGAGACCCTGGTCGTCTTCACCTCCGATCACGGCGAGAGCCTCGGCGAGCACGGGGAGCTGACACACTCCTTCTTCGTCTACCAGGGGGTCCTCTCCGTGCCGCTGATCTTCACCCACCCCAGCCTGCCGCAGGGGCGGACGGTGCGGACAAGTGTCAGCCTGGTCGACGTGATGCCGACCGTCCTGGAGCTGCTCGGCCTCGAGGCGCCGATCACTCCGCCGCCGGCGCGGTCCCTGGCCGGCGCGATCCGGGGGGAGGAGCTCGAGGAGCGGCCGGCGTACTTCGAGAGCCTGAGTCCGTACCTCGACTACGGCTGGGCGCCGCTGAAGGGCGTCGCGGTCGGGAAGCACAAGCTGATCCAGGCGCCGCGGCCGGAGCTGTACGATCTGTCCGACGATCCCGCCGAAGCCCGCAACCTGCACGCCGAAGCAGGTTCGCTCGCCACCTCGCTGGAGACGGAGCTGCGCGAGCTCCTGGCGGCGAACGTCGCGGGCGAGCGACTCGGCGCCGCGCGTCGCGATCTGACCGCGGAGGATCGCGCGCACCTGGCGTCGCTGGGCTACACCGGCGCGGCGTTCCCCGCGGAGGGGGAGAAGACGCTCGCCGATCCGAAGGACGGCATCGCGCGGGTGCGGAGGGAAGAGAGCATCACCGAGCTGTACCGTCAGGGTCGCTCGGACGAGGGCTTCGCCATTCTCGACGAGCTGCTCGCCGAGGATCCGGAGAATCCCGTCTTCAACGCCCACTACGCGTCGCTGCTCGCCGAGCAGCGACGGCACGCCGAGGCGATTCCCTACGCGCGCCGCGCGATTCGTGGCGGTCTCCGGACGGCGGACGGTCTCAGCAACCTGGCCATCTGCCTGCTCTTCACCGACCAGCTGCCGGCGGCGAAGCAGGCCTTCGAGGAGGCGCTGGCGATCAACGGCAAGCACCTGCTCTCGCTCTACTGGCTGGCCGAGATCCACTTGCGCCTCGGGGAGCAGGACGAGGCCCGGCGATGCCTCGAGTCGATCCTGGAGCACTGGGAGGGCTCGGGGGATTCCACCATCCAGACCGTGCGACAGCGCCTGGACTCGCTGCCCGAATGAGCGGCGGCCGCGACTCGAGAGCCGCGACCGCCGCGTGGTGATTCAGCGATGGAAGCTACCGATCAGTAGTTGATGTCCATCCGCAGGTCGTGGAAGAAGGTGCAGCTCTCCAGCTGGAACTGCCAGATCTCGGTCTTGGTCTGACCGTTGTCGTCGATCTTGGCCGTGATCTGGTACCAGCCCGGATCGAGGACCCTCGGATCGTCGAGGGCGCCCCACTCGCGGTGGTACAGGAAGGCCTCGCACGGCGGGTTCGCCGGCTCGCTCAGGAGCGGCATGTCGTGCTCCAGCGTGACGATCGCCAGCTCCTCTTCCTCCGTCCCGTAGTTGTGGATCCGGTAGAAGTTGAGGTGCTCGACGTTGGCCACGGGCACGTCGAACTGGGTGACGAGGACCCGGACGCCGGTGCGAGTCGCCTCGCCGCACAGGTTGCGGGTCACCGTCTCGGTATCGCCCATCGCGGGGTCGTTGGTGACGTAGGTCACCCGGACTTCCGCCTCGCTGTGGCGCATGACCACGTAGGGAGCGAAGACCAGGCGCAGGTCACCTTCCCCGAGCTCCTCACCGGGCAGCAGGGTGGCCGGCAGGGTGGGCAGCTGGATGACCGAGTAGTCCATCCCCGGCTGCACGATCTCGAAGGCCGTGACGGTCATCGGGCACTCCCCGATGTTGGTGACCGAGAACGGCTTCTCGGTGGAGCAGGCGTAGACGTCCTGGATCACGGTCGGCGGGAACGCCACGTCGGGCGCCACGTCGATCAGGATCGGCAGCGTGGTGCCGGTCACGATGACCGTCACCACCGGGTTCACCGGATCGTTGCTGAGGATCTCCAGCGTGCACTCGTGATATCCGACCCCGGTGGGGGTGTAGCGGATCGTCACCGGCAGGCAGAAGTCGTGGCTGACCGCGGCGGGGTAGGGGTTGTTGATGATGGTGAAGTCGTCGCAGGCGGGGTTGAACGCAACGGAGGAGACCTCCAGGTCGCAGAGACCGGTGTTGCAGATGTCCAGGTCCTTCTCGACGAGCTCACCCGGGCAGACCTCGCCGAAGTCGAGGGAGCCGGTGATGTTGATGATCGGCGGCGGGCTGGTGCCGGTGATCGGAACCGTGACCAGTGGTGAGTCGGGATCGTTGCTGGCGATCTCGAGGGTGCAGTTGTGGTCCCCGATGGTCGTGGGGGCAAAGCGGACCGTGACCGGCAGGCAGAAGTCGTGGCTGACCGTGGCCGGGAACGGGTTGTTGATGATGGTGAAGTCGTCGCAGGGGGCGCCGAGCGTCACCGAGGTGACCTCGAGATCGCTGACCCCGGTGTTGCAGATGTTGAACTCCAGGTCGATGAAGTCGTCGACGCAGACCTCGCCGAAGTCGAGCGATCCGGAGACCGAGATGTTCGGCTCGTCGCACTCGCCTGACATCTCCACGGGGATGCTGGGCGAGTAGGCGTCATCGGATTCGATGTTGAAGATCGCCCCGTCGGCTCCGTAGTCGTCCGGCTCGTACTTCATCATCACGCTGACCGCCTCGCCCGGGAAGATCACGAACGGGAAGGCGGTGGCGCCGATGATCTCGCCGATGGTGAACTCGGTGGAGCCGAAGGACTGGAAGAGGTTCGTGACGGTGAGGTCACAGGTCCCCTGGTTGATGATCTGCATCTCCAGGGTCTCGTAGGAGCCGAGCGGGACGTGGCCGAACCACCCCTTCGCCTCCATGGTGGCGTTGATGAGGGGTTCTCCCCCCGTGCCGTGAACCGGGAAGTCGAGGACACTCTCGTCGATGTCGTTGGAGGTGACCGTGAAGACGTCGTTCCAGTTGCCCGGGGTCTGCGGGAGGAAGCGCACGATCACATCGATGTGCGATCCAGGCAGGATGGCGTACGGCGGAGGCGGGTCGGGCGCGATCTCGAAGTGGACGCCGTTCAGCAGCTCGACGTTGTGGACCAGCAGCATCCCGCCGCCGGTGTTGTAGATCGTCGCCGTCTTCTCCGCTCCGACGTCACCGGGGCAGTGATCGTCGAAGATCAGGCTCGCGCTGACCTCGATCTCCGGTTCATCGGGCAGGTAGAAGGCCGTGTTGGCGACGACCGCGAAGGGCTGCGAGTCGAGGCCGAGAATGGTGGCGCTCTTCATCTTCACCGTCCAGAAACCCGGCTCGGGGTTCTCGACCCACGTCGTCTCGACGTTGTCGACAGCGTTCTTGGCAGTGTTCGTTGCCGGGCCGTCGAAGGGGGAGGCCGTCGGGCCGGTGAAGGGGAAGTGCGTGGTGCCGGACGGCGAGATGACCTCGAGGTCGAGGTCGTTGATGAGTGCATCGCCGGACTCGGTCGTCGCCGGGGCCGGAGGGTCGGTCCAGACACCGGTCACGCGAAGCTGGGTCAGGGTCGGTTCGACCGCGATCAGCCATTCCATCTCCTCGTCGTCGGCCAGATCGCCGGTCATGATGCGGGCCGGGCCCACCTCGACGAGCTGGGCAGCCGCGAGGGCATCGTACAGGCCGTGGCCGAAGGCGAAGTCGGGGCCGTAGCGGCCCATGTCCTGCGCCGAGTTGACCAGAACCGCCTTGACGACGTCGGCTCGAGGATCATCCCCGCCGTAGATCTGCCGGTAGTGCTGGACGAAGAGCCCGACGCCTCCCGTCACCACGGGTGCGGACATCGAGGTTCCGGAGGAGTCGCAGTAGTCGTCGTCCGCTCCCACGCACGTGGACCGTAGCGAGTCACCCTCGGCGACGAGGTCCGGCTTGATACGCCCGTCGTCCGTGGGACCGCAGGAGCTGAACCCGGTCAGGTCGGCCGGAGTGTCGTCGTCGATTGCACCGATGGTGAGGATGTTCTTCGCGCATCCATTCCAGCTGATGTTGTCGTACCGGAAGTCGGATCCAGCAACACCGTCACACGGCGAACCGGAGGGGTCGCAGTCGTCTTGCTGGTTGCCGGCAGAGTTCACGATGACCAGGTCATGATCCACGACGAGCTCGTCGAAGTCGTGTGACTCCTGGCGGTACGCCCCGAACCCGTCGGGGTCTCCATTCCAGGCACCAGTGTCCTTGTCGTAGCCGATATCGATCTCCCAGGAGTGGTTGGACGCGCTGATCCCGTACGTCGTCACGGCCGTGGCCTGCTCGGCCATCACGCTGTTCCAGTCGTAGGAGTGGAGTGTGCCGTTGGGAGACATACCCATCGCCGACGCGTCGGGTGATCCACTGGCGATCATGGTGCCCCCGACGTGAGTGGAGTGGTTGGTTGCACCCACGTTGTCCTCCAGGAAGACGCGTCCGGTCAGCTGCTCGTGCGTATCCCGGACATCGCCTGAATCCCAGATTCCCAGAGCGACCCCCGAACCGTCGAGGTCGAAGGGGGAAGCGTGCACGTGATCGACGTTCGACGTCTCCGCCGCGTGGGCGTTGCTCGTCGCCTTCTGGGGAGAGATCTCCGCCAGCGACCGGACGGCCACCTCCTCCGCGAGGACCAGGGCCTAGGCGTGGGTGATGAGGACGCGCAGACGGTTGCCGAAGGTCAACTGGCTGGGATCTTCGATCCGGACCCCCCAGCGCCTGAGCGTGGCCAGCGCGTGCCGCAGCTGGACATTCTCGTAGAAGCGAACGTCGGCCGCCATCAGGCCGCCCGCCAGGGTGGCGTTGTCGTTCACCTGGCCCCGGAACAGACCTTCGGTGAGCTTGTCCGCCGGGTGAACGGGTTCGATGCCCCGGAAGGCCCGGTCGGCCCTCAGCCGTGCCGCCGCGGACTTGGTGATCCGGGCGAGGTAGGCGTAGTGGCCGAGAGGTGCTTCGAAGCGTACACCGGAGAGGGTGTACTCCCCTTTCTCGCGCGCCGTCAACGCGCGGTGGAACTGCAGGTAAACCTCGGCGCGTCCTCGCGAGAAGTCCAGTGCGGTGTCGGTGCCGGGGAGGATCGCTCGTGAGCCGACGTCCAGGACGAACGGACGATTCATCAGCGATGTGGAATTGATGAACGTCGTCTTCGCCGCCTGATTGAAGTAGCTCGGCTGCTGCGCGCTCGCGTGGGTGGGTCGTGGGGTAGAACCCGGCGGCCCGCTCCGGCCTCTCCACCAACCAGTCGGTGGCGACGGGGGCCGCTTCCCGGAGGGGCCGGTCCGGTTGCTGGGGCGGCTGGGCCGTGACGGGGCTCACGGCCAGCAGAATCGTCGTGGCGGACAGGATCGTGCTCGTGATTCTCTTCATGGGGATCCCTCGTGGGGCGGCCATGGTACCCACCACGAGGGACCGGCGGTGGCTCCCATTTGCCCGGGTCTCGCCGGGACTGAATCGAGTATCCTCCCCGCCGCATCGAGACCCGCCGGGTCCGGTCCCGCCGAACGCCTCTTCGAATCGCACGATGTTCCTCTCCACGCTGCTCCTCTGCGCCGCTCCCACGCTCGCTCCCCAGGACCCCGTCGCCCACACGCTCACCGTGAAGCTCGAGCCGGAGATCCACCGGCTGAGCGTCACCGACCGGGTCACCTTGCCGGCCCCGCTGGCGGTCGCGGGCACGGAGCTCACGCTGAACGAGCGTCTCGAGATTACCGAGAGCACGCCTGTCCTGCAGCGGCTCGGCGCCGAGGAAGGGAGGGCGCGCTACGCGCTGGAGGCGGCGCCGGAGGGCGGCGTGCTGAACCTCACCTACGCCGGGACCTTCGACTTCGGCCTCTCCGACCAGAAGGAGGAGTACACGCGCGGCTTCCGCGAGACGCTGGGCACGGTGGGCCCCGAAGGCGTCTACCTCGACGGCGGCAGCGGCTGGTTCCCGAGCTTCGGCGACGAGATGATCACCTTCACGCTCGAGGTGGAGGGCCCCGAGAACTGGCACGTGATCAGCCAGGGCAACGGCAGCTCGGACGTCGAGCCGGGACTGGCGCAGTGGGACTCCGCGGGTCTGCTGGAGCAGATCTACCTCGTCGGCGGCCCGCTGGTCGTCGAGCGCGACGTCGCCGGAGCGATCGAGACGCTCGTCTACCTGCACGAGCCCGACGAGGCGCTCTCGCGCAAGTACCTCGACGCGACCGCGCGCTACCTGGAGATGTACCGCGGCCTGATCGGGACCTATCCCTACGGCAAGTTCGCGCTCGTCGAGAACTTCTGGGAGACCGGTTACGGGATGCCGTCGTTCACCCTGCTCGGCCCGCAGGTGATCCGCTTCCCGTTCATCCTCACGTCCTCCTATCCGCACGAGATCCTGCACAACTGGTGGGGGAACTCGGTGTTCGTGGACTACGAGACGGGCAACTGGTGCGAGGGGCTGACGGCCTACCTCGCCGACCACCTGATCCAGGAGCAGCGCGGCAAGGGCTCCGAGTACCGGCGCAACACGCTGCAGAAGTACCGCAACTACGTGAGGGACGAGCGCGACTTCCCGCTGTCGGAGTTCCGTTCGCGTCACAGCGCCGCGACCGAGGCGGTGGGCTACGGCAAGTCGCTGATGCTCTTCCACATGCTGCGGCGACGGATCGGCGAGGATGAGTTCCGCCGCGTGCTGGCGACCTTCTACCGCAAGTTCCGCGGACAGCGGGCGAGCTTCGACGACATCCGGGGCGTGGCGGAGTCGGTGAGCGGGGAGGAGCTCGGCGGGTTCTTCGCGCAGTGGGTCGGGAGGACGGGGGCGCCGGCGCTGGCGCTGGACGAGGCCTTCGACGTCGGCGATCGCCCCGAAGCGGCGGACGGGCGCATCCTGACCGGCACGATCCGGCAGACCCAGAAGACCGATCTATTCGAGCTTGAAGTTCCGATCGTCGTGCACACGACCGCCGGGGTTCAGGAGTTCCGGGTCGACGTCACCGATCGCGAGACGCCCTTCGAGCTTCCGCTAGACGGCTATCCGCTGACGCTCGCCGTCGATCCGCTGTTCGACGTCTTCCGCAACCTCGACCCCCGGGAGACGCCACCCTCGATCGGGCAGATCTTCGGTGACGAGAAGGTGCTGGCCGTCCTCCCCGCGTCGTCGGGGGACGAGGAGATCGAACGCTATCGCGAGCTGCTCGCCGCCTGGCAGAGCGACGCACACGACGTTTCCTTCGCGCTCGACGGCGAGCTGGAGGAGCTGCCGAGCGATCGCGCGGTCTGGGTTCTCGGCGTCCAGAACCGTTTCGCGGCGCCGCTGATGCGGCGAACAGCCGGGCTGGACGTCTCGGCCTCGGGCTCGGTGGTGCAGCTCGCGGACGACCGCGTCAGCCCGAAGGACCACTCGATCGTGGCCATCTCGCGCAACCAGCGCAACCCGGAGAAGGCGGTCGGCTGGCTGGTGCTCGATCCCCCCGAGGCGCTGCCGGGGATGATCCGCAAGCTCCCGCACTACGGGAAGTACTCCTACCTCGCGTTCGAGGGGACCGAGCCGACGAACGTGATCAAGGGGCAGTGGCCGGTGAGCGACTCGCCGTTGCTCACGGTGCTCGGAACCGGCGTCGAGGTCGCGCCGGTGGTCGACGACCGCATTGCGCTGGCCGAGCTCCCGCCGGTCTTCTCCAGCTCGGCGCTGGCGAAGCACGTCGAGTGGCTCGCCGCACCGGAGCGCGAAGGGCGCGTGCCCGGGTCGGCGGGGCTGGTCGCCGCGCGCGACTACATCGCCGAATCGTTCGCCGCCGCCGGATTGGAGCCGGGTGGGGACGGGGGCAGCTGGCTCCAGAGCTTCACCCTGGAAGAGGGCCCCGACGGGAAGCCGGTCGAGGTCGCCAACGTGGTCGGCGTGCTGCGCGGCAGGCGCTCCGACTGGTCCGAGCAGTCGATCGTGCTCGGCGCGCACTACGACCACCTCGGTCTCGGCTGGCCCGACGCGCACGCCGGCGACGAGGGGAAGCTGCACGCCGGCGCCGACGACAATGCGAGCGGCGTGGCCGTCCTGATCGAGCTGGCGAAGAACCTCGCCTCGGAGGGGGGCGGCCAGCGCAACCTGGTCTTCGTGGCCTTCACCGCCGAGGAGTGCGGGCTGCGCGGCTCGAGGCACTACGTCGAGTACCCGCGCTTCCCGCTCGACGGTCTGCGCGGGGTGATCAATCTCGACACCGTCGGGCGGCTCTTCGACCAGCCGCTCCTGATCCACGGCTGCGGCACCGCCGACGAGTGGCAGCACGTCTTCCGCGGTTGCGGGTTCGTGACGGGGATCGACAACAAGATCGTCATGGAGGGGGCCGAGGGCTCCGACCAGCGGGCCTTCATCGAGAAGGGGATTCCCGGCGTGCAGGTCTTCACCGGGGCGCACCTCGACTACCACAGCCCGCGGGACACGTTCGAGAAGGTGGACGTCGCCGGGCTGGTCAAGGTCGCGACCTTCGTCAAGGAGGCGGTGGTCTACATGACCGAGCGGCCGGAGGTGCTGACGGTGACGATCGCGGGTACGGAGAGTGCTCCGAAGGAGCCGGCGGGGGGTGGCCGGCGGGTGAGCTTCGGCTCGATGCCCGACTTCGCGTACCAGGGGACGGGATACAAGCTCGGATCGGTCACGCCTGACTCACCGGCGGACAAGGCGGGCTTCGTGGCCGGGGACGTGCTCGTCCGGATCGCCGACAGGCAAGTGACCGACATCAGGAGCTTCTCGACGATCCTCAAGACGCTGCAGCCGGGGCAGACGGTGAAGGCGACGGTGCGACGCGGCGAGGAGGAGATCACGGCCGACGTGACCCTGGTCGCTCGATAGATGAGCGCTCTCACGAGCTGGGCCACCGCACTCGTGCTCCTGGCGGGCGCACGGTCGGAGGGGCCGATCGAGATCAGCGGCGTCTACCCGCACCTCGCCGTGTACAACGGCTCCAACGAGTGCGGCATCGGCGCCGTGGTGCCGTGGGCGGAGCGGCTGTGGTTCGTGACCTACTCGCCGCACATGCCGAAGGGCAGCGACGATGGGCTCTACTCGATCGGCGGGGACTGGACGCTGGTCCGGCACCCAGAGAGCGTCGGCGGGACGCCGGCCAACCGGTTGATCCACGTCGAGTCGGAGCAACTGAACATCGGGCCGTACTTCATCGACGAGCAGGGTGACGTGCGGGTGATCCCGCCGGCAGAGATGCCGGGGCGGCTGACCGGCACGGCGCGGCACCTCACCGACCCGGCGAGCAAGGTGTACGTCGCGACGATGGAGGAGGGGTTCTACGAGGTCGACGTGAACACGCTCGAGGTGACGACGCTGTTCGCCGACGCCAACGGGACGGACGACACGAGCGGGCCGCTGCTGCCGGGCTATCACGGCAAGGGACTCTACACGGCGTTCGAGCGCCTCGTCTACTCGAACAACGGCGAGCACGGCGCGTGGAGGAAGGACTTCGACGCTTCGGGCGGGACCGGGTGTCTCGCCGAGTGGGACGGTGAGGAGTGGAACGTGGTGCGGCGGCGACCCTTCACCGAGGTCACCGGACCGGGTGGGATTCAGGGCAACAGCAACGATGAGGAACCGCTCTGGGCGCTCGGTTGGGACCACCGTTCGGTCCTCTTGATGGTGCTCGACGACGGCGAGTGGTCGACGTTTCGCTTGCCCAAGGCGAGCCATACTTACGACGGCGATCACGGGTGGTTCACCGAGTGGCCGCGGATCCGGGACGTCGGACGGGAGAAGCTGTTGATGACGATGCACGGCACCCTCTGGGAGTTTCCCCGAGAGTTCTCCGCGGGGAATGCCCGCGGGATCCGACCGCTGTCCTCTCACCTCCGGATCATCGGCGACTTCTGCGAGTGGAAGGGTCGGGTGGCCTTCGGCTGCGACGACAGCGATCTCCTGGGGGGATCGCTGAATGGACAGTCGCACTCCAACCTCTGGTTCGTCGAGCACGATGAGCTCCGGAACCTGGGCCCGTGCCTCGGCCGCGGAGGGGTTTGGGTCGACGAAGACGTCGCCGCCGGTACCACTTCCGATCCGTACCTTCTCGCTGGATACTCGAGGCGGACGGTCCACCTGGCGCATCGCACCGATCGCGTCGTCGAGATCACGCTGGAGGTCGACGCGTGGGGAACGGGTGATTGGCGCGAGTGGAAGACCGTCAGCCTGCGGCCGCGAGGGTATCGGTCCAAGATCGACCTGCGCGGCGAGTGGATCCGGGCTCGCGTCGAGGAGGATGTCGAGGGAATGACCATGCTCGTCGATCAGGCGGAGAAGGTCGACTTCCGGGCCGTTCCCTCACGGATCTTCAGCGCGCTGGCCTGGATCGACTCGCCGGCTCCGGCCTCGACGGGAGTGATCCGAGCCCGTGGGGCGGATCTGGGGACGCTGCACTTCGCCGCGGTCACCGTGGGGGAGGATGGCGAGCAGGCGGAAGCCGGCTACTTCGAGCTCGGGCCCGAGATGGAGCTGCGCGCCGTGGATGATGAGACGGCTCACGCGTGGTTGGAGGAGCACGCCGCGGTCACGAACGACGTCTTCGAGGTCGATGCCGCTTCGGTGATCGTCCGCGGGCCGGACGGCGTGCGCTACCGCCTTCCCCGGGGGCTCCCGGCGTACGACGCGCTGCCTCCCGAACTGGGGCTCCGCGCCCAGCGTGACGTCGTCACCGAGCGCAGCTTGCTGCACGCGCGTGGGACCTTTTTCGAGCTTCCGCATCCGTTGGCCGGTGGTGTGGCCAAGATCCGACCGATCGCCACTCACGACCGGCTGATCAGCGACTTCTGCACCTGGCGCGGGTTGCTCGTCCTCGCCGGGGTCTCCCTGGAGGCGAGACCGGACGAGCGCATCATCTTCAGCGAGGATCGCCAGGCGGCTCTGTGGTGCGGTGTCGTCGATGATCTCTGGAAGCTCGGGCGACCCAGCGGTGTGGGTGGACCGTGGCTCGATACCGCGGTCGCCGCCGGGGAGCCTTCCGATCCGTACCTGCTACGGGGTTACAACTATCGTTCCCTCGCGCTCTCTCACGACGATACGGTCGACATAGCTTTCCAGCTCGAGGTCGACCTCACTGGCGAGGGGTACTGGGTGCGACTCGCCGAGCTGAAGGTCCCTCCCGGCGAGACGACTCACTACAGTCTCGACGATTCGCTCGGCGCCTACTGGGCGCGACTCACCGCCAACGAGGCGTGCACGGCCACCGCTCGCTTCATCTACCGCTGACCAAGAAACCCCGACTATGAGCAAGGCTCTCGACTACCTGATCGCCGCCCGCCCCGAGGCGATGACCGCCTACTTCAACTTCCTGAAGAAGGCGGACGAGCACCTCGACATCAAGACCCGCGACCTGATCTCGATCATCACCAAGGTCGCGGTGCAGACGGAGGGCGGCTTTCGCCAGTATCTGACGCGAGCGCTGCGGAACGGGGCCACACCGAACGAGGTGATCGACGCGCTGCTGACCGCCTTCCCGGTGCTGGGGCTGGCCAAGATCGTGTGGGCGACGGAGATCCTGCTGGACATGGACATTCCCGAGTTCCGCCCGGAGAACCTCGGGGCGGAGCCGGAGTGGCACGAGCTGGGTCTCGTCTCGGAGCTGGCTGACGGCGAATCGACTCACCTCGAGAGGGATGGACGCCACCTCTTCGTGTTCAAGAAAGGCGATGAGATCCGGGTCTTCGACAGCCGCTGCCCGCACCAGGTGACCGACATCCCGCACCTCGCGCTGGAGGGCAGGACGCTGACCTGTCCCAAGCACGAGTGGAAGTTCGACGTGGAGACGGGTGAGTGTGTCCAAAAGGGGAAGCGTCCGCTGACGCGCTTCGAGCACAAGATCGAGGGTGGGCGGGTGTTCGCCCGGTGGTAGTGGGAAGGTCTGCGGGCGGCTAAGCGTTCGCCTGCGGCGAACGCCTAATCGCCCGCGGACTTCCCCGTCCGCCTGCGGCGAACGCCACGCCGCCAACGGACCTACCCCCATCGCCTGCGGCAAAACCAGCCCCCGTCAGCGCCGCGCCCAGCCCCCGTCCACCAATCCCTTGATGATCACCGGCCCGCGGTGTCCCCACAGCGGGTGCTGCTCGAACGACCGCTCGTCGGCCAGCTCGACGGCAACCCGGTGAGGCGTACGCCCCGTCCTCTCCGCCTCGGCCAGCACCTGCTGCGTCAGGTTGAAGATCGAGTTCTCCCACTCGTCGCCGAGATGCCGTTCGAACGCCGGATCGTCGTCGATATTGCCGAACTGCTCGTCCGCGCAGTTCACGATCCCCATCCGGTTGACCAGGAAGTCGGGCAGGTAGAGGATCCCGCGATCGGCCAGCAAGGCATCGTCGCGCTCGGGGTCCTCGAGCTGGTTGTTCGCCGCGCCGCAGACGATCTTCGCCGCGATGGTGGGGATCGTCCGCTCGTTCAGGATCGCGCCGGTCGCGTTGGGGGAGAGGATGTCCGCTTCCTCGGTGAAGAGCGAGTTGTCGCCGCGTGGCACCACGTGCACGGTGAGCTCGAGTCCGGGGAAGAGTGCCCGCAGCGCCGCCTCCCGCCCGGGATCGATGTCGGAGCCGACCACTCGCGCCACTCCGCGCTCGTGCAGGAAACCGATCAGCGGCTCGCCGACGTGACCGAGCCCCTGCACCGCGACCGTCTTGCCCTCGAGCGTGCCCTCGCCTCGAACGGCCAGAGCGGCCTCCATCCCCCGGATGACGCCCATCGCGGTCGGCACCGAAGGATTGCCGCTGCCGCCCAGGGACTCGGGAATGCAGGTGGTAAAGCGCGTCCTCGAGAAGATCGCCGCCATGTCCTCGACCGACGTACCGACATCCTCAGCCGTGATGTAACAGCCACGCAGGCTGGTCATGAACTCGCCGTACTCCTCGTAGACGAGCCGCCGGCCCGCCGGGCTGTCGACGTCGCCGCCAGTGCCGCGCGCCATCACGCCCTTGCCGCCGCCCCACCACAGGCCGGCGAGTGCGTTCTTCTGCGTCATCCCCTTGCCGAGACGCAAGCCGTCGCGCAGGTACTCCTCGACGGTGTCGTAGGTCCAGAAGCGAACGCCGCCCGCGGCCTGGCCGCGACAGGTCCGGTGGACGAATCCGCCTTGCAGCACGCCGGTCGAGGGCGCCACCTGGACGAAGGCACCCTCGTGACGATCGAAGTCGCGGGTGTCCTGCTGGAAGAGCTCGGCCAGCGAATCCAGCTCGGGATGCGAAGCGACGAGCCGCTGCTTCTCCTCGTCCCAGACGAGGTAGAAGCGCTGAATCCCCTTCGCCTTCAGGAACTCGCAGAACTCCGTCGGCGAGAGGAGGGCGATGTCAGTCATCTCTTTTCTGTCGTGGCTACCGGGAGTTGCCCGCTTCGGCGGCGGCGGGCGAGATCATGAACTCGTCGAGTTTCAGTCCGCGCGGCGCCGCTTCCTGCTCGCGGTAGATGTTCCAGTAGAACGCGCGCACCTTGCCCAGCATCTCGAAGAGCTCGTGCTTCGGATCGGCGTGCTGCGAGCAGATCGCCTGGCCGTTCTGGTCCACCAGGAGCAGCTCCTGCGCGCGGTTCATGATCCCCGCCGTGCCCACGCTGCAGATCGCAACGATCTCGTTCGCCTTCGAACGCTCGATCAACTCACCGTAGGTCATCTCCCGCTCGTCGACGGTGACCCCGAGGTGACGCAGCACGCAGGTCATCCCGTAGATCGTCACCGACGGCAAGATCAGGTTGCTCTCGGGGATCTTGACCACGGTGCCGTCGCGCAGGGCGAAGAGGCAGCAGCTGGTGTCCCACTCGGTGACGCGCCGCTCATCCAGCGGGAGGTAGAGGCGATCGTCGAGGAAGAGCGCGGACGCCGCCTCGGGCTTGATCTGCCGGGCGGCATCGACCGCCTTCACGCTCATCAGGTAGTTGCAGCCGAGCTTCAGACAGCCGGTTCCGTTGGCCCCGACGGCGCGCACCAGGTTGGGGACCACGACGCCGCTGAAGGGCTCGCCGAGGTACGCGTCGTAGCGGCAGACCACGGCCCGGATCGAAGGGTGTCCGGGGAAGGTGACCCCGATCGACTGCTCCTCGTCGATGGTGTAGGGGCGCAGGTAGCCCTGGGCGCCCAGCTCGGCCATCTCCTCGAGGAACTCCCGCATCCTCGGCGACCCGAAGAAGCGATTGACGAAGATGTCCTCGAGCTCCTCGGCGGAGGGGACCATCTCCTGCTGGTCCCGGCCGAGATTGAAGGCGATCCCCCGGCGGAAGCGCTCCAGGTTCCTCGAGAGGCCCAGGAAGTTGACCTTGAGCTCGCCCTCGGCACTGCGGGTGGCGTAGAAGCGAATCCCCTCGAACACCATGCACAGCCCGTAGTGGACCGACCTGGAGACCCCGTACACCTTGGCGTCGGGCTCGAGCAGGTCGAACCGCTTTTCCACGAGCGAGTACCGCATCTGCTGCGGAGCCCACTTGATCCCTTCGAAACCCGCCATACCGCAAACTCCTGAGGAAGAGGCCTGAATCACGCCAGGGTACCCAAACGCCCTGACAGGCGCAACGCGCACGGGTCCGGATGAGCGAATTCGCTCATCGGCGTAGATCGGCGGGGCCGGTGAAGTACGCCGGCGTGGCCCGCACGGAAGTGAACGAGGCGGCGGGAGCGAGCGGCCCCTCCGACACCGTAGAATGACCACCCGCTCCTGGAGTCCCCCGCCTCGAGGCCGACGCGCATGCCAAAATTCGAACCGATCGGAATCATCCGCACCCCGTTCATCCACGCCGAGGGCACTCCCATCCAGCCCAGCTTCGCCGAGGGCACGCGAGGCGAGGTGATCCTGAAGGAGGAGTTCGCGCCGGGGCTCGACGACCTCGAGGGTTTCGATCGGATCTGGCTCGTCTACTGGTGTCACCTGACCTTCGGCTGGAAGGCCCACGTCGTGCCCTTCCGCGATACGCGGGAGCACGGGGTCTTTTCCACCCGTGCCCCCAGCCGCCCCAACCCGATCGGGATCTCGGTCGTGACGCTTCTGGGGCGAGCGGACAACACCTTGCACGTCGGTGACGTCGACATCGTGGACGGCACGCCGCTGCTCGACATCAAACCCTACGTCCCGCGCTTCGACGCGTTCACGGACGGCGCGGCGGGCTGGTTCGACACCACCGAGAGCCAGCGCACCCACGCCGACGATCGCTTCACCACCGCGCCGAAGGGGTAGGGAAGCGCCCGCCGCCCCGCTCAGCTCACCCGTCCGTCGTCGGTCTCCTCCGCTCGCGCTGCGCGCAGCCGGCGGAACATCTCCTTCAGGTCGCGGAATCCGCCGATCGTGAACCAGATCATGATCCCGATCCCGGTGGCGAAGACGAACCAGGTCCAGCCGCGCCACCAGGCCAGCCACGTCGCGTCGGAGACGTCGGTGGCCAGGTTCCAGGCGGTGCCGACGAGGAAGATCACCGTCCAGACCAGCGGCCAGGAGAGGGTGATGAAGGTGACCCACTTGTCGCGGCCGGTGAACTCGGGGTCGAAGCCGAGTTTCTGCAGCCAGCTCGCGTGCTGCGTCTTCTCGGTGACCAGGTCGTCCTCGACCTCGTGCTCGCCGCGGTGGAGAAGGCGGTCGAGATCGTGCTCCTTCCTCGGTCCGAGCAGTGAAACGGTGACGTAGGCGGTGACCGAGATCAGGATGGCGAAGAAGGTCAGGATCTGGCCGGTGATCCACTCGCTCTCGTGAATCGCGAGCAGCGGCTGAGCCAGGAACGCCCACCAGCTCTCGGTGCCCGCGACCAGACCCTCCCTCAGGAAGCTCTGCTTGATCACGATCCCGAAGCTGCTGGAGACGAGACCGAGGATCATCGCTGTCCACGCCGCCGTGGTAGTTCCGCGCTTCCAATAGAGTCCACCGATGATCGCCGAACCCGCGCCGCCGACGAACACCGCGCCGGTCAGCGCCAGGAACATGGCGATGTACTGGCTCGGCTCGTACCAGGAGCTGAAGACCAGCGCGAAGATCGCCACGCCGAAGATTGCGCCCTTGAGCAGCCAGAGATGTGCGCGGGTGGAGAGGGGCTTCTTGCGGAAGGGGAGCACCACGTCCTGGATGAAGATCGCGCCCCAGGAGTGCAGGTAGGTGTCGTTGGTGCTGATGAACGCGCCGAGCATCGCCGTGCAGAAGAGCCCCAGGATCCCCGCCGGCAGCAGCACCGCCGCCGCCAGCGGCGTGCGCGTCTCCGAGCGCAGGGCGTCGGTCGCCATCGGCGCCAGCGCGTCGTTCACCACCCGCGCCTGCTCCGCGTAGGCGGGGTGATGCATCATCGTGCGGATCGCGATCGGCAGCACGATGGTGATCAGCATCAACACCCGGAAGCGCCACCCGTTGAGGATGTTGGCCATCCGCGCCTCGTGCGCGTTCTTGGCAGCGGCGTTGTAGCCCTGGTCCCCCTGCCAGGCGCGCATCCCGTAAAAGAGCACCACCACGCTGATGATCCAGTACCAGATGTTGAAGTTCGACTCGCCGCCGAGGTCGAACGGGTGGATCATCGACTTCCCCTCGGGCGGTGCGTTGCCGAGCTCCGCCGAGACCACCTGTCCCTGCCAGACATTGCCGAGCAGCGTGTCGGCCATGTGCTCCCAGGGGATGGTGAAGAGGATGAACCCGATCATCAGCAGGAAGACCAGGTTGCTGAAGACTCCTTGCACGAAGTCGGTGACCATCACCGCGATCTGCCCGCCGAGGAAGACGAAGAAGAGCGCCACCGCCATCAACCCGGCCATCAGCGCGGTGAAGGTCGAGATCGTGGCCCCCAAGAGCTCGAACTGCTCGGGGAAGCCGCAGAGGTGCATGAAGAAGCGCGCGGCCACGCCCGGGAAGATCCCGTAGTTGATGATCCCCGAGATGAACGCGATCAGCCCCGCGAAGACGCGGAAGTTCTTGCTGTAGCGCATCTCGAAGAATTGCGCCAGCGTCATCGCCCTCGTTCGTCGGAAGCGATAGATCACCCAGCCGGTCAAGGCGATGATGATCATCGCCGGCCCCTCCATCAGCCCCCACCAGATCGAGGTGTACCCGACGTCGTAGTTCTGCTGGAAGTACCAGACCAGCGTGATGACGCCGAGCTGCGCCATGTTGAAGGCGACCGAGATCAGGTAGCGTCCGGCGCAGCGGTTGGCGGCGAGGAAACCGGAGACGCTGCCGGCGAAGCGCTGGGTGTAGACCGCGGCCGAGGTCAGGACGACCAGCAGGGTGGCGACGAAGAACCAGTCGATGGGAGCGAGGTTCATTCGTGCTCGACTCGCAGGGTGACGATCTCGAAGGGAGCGAGGGTGAGGCGGGTGCGGCGCCCCTCGTGCTCGAGCTCGCGCGACAGCGGCCGCTCGACCAGGTCGTTGCCGGCGACGGCCCTGGTTGGTGAGCTCCAGTCGAGTTGGACCCGCGTGTGGGCGCCGTGCCGCTCGACCAGGCGCAGGATCGTCCCCGGGCCCGACTGGGCCGGCTTGAAGCAGGCGACCTCGACGTCGCCGGGGTCTTCGATCCCGAGGGTGAAGGGCGGCGGAACGAGCGACTCGGGACCGGCCGCCTCCGTGGCGGCGTCACCGGAGAGAATGAGCGGTGGCTCGGCGAAGGCGTCCGCCTCGCGGGCGACTCCGGCGGCGCGCCAATCACCGGCGTGTGGCATCAGCGCGTAGCGAACGTGGTGGACGCCGCGATCGGCCTCGGGATCGGGGAAGCCGGGCGCCCGCAAGAGCGACAGCCCCAGCGTCCCACCCGCGCCGGAGCGCCCTACCTTTCCGTGGTCGAGCACCGCGAGCCCGAGGCCGGGCTGGGAGAGGTCCATCCAGCGCCGGCCCGGCACCTCGAAGCGCGCGAGGTCCCAGGGCGTGTTGCGCTGCGTGGTCCGCTCGACGTGCCCGAACTGCGTCCCGCAGCTCCAGTGCGACGCGCGGATCGAGGTGGGGAAGAGCGCGCGCAGCATCCGGCGATCCTCGCGCCAGTCTATCTCGCTCTCGACCTCGACGCGGTGTTCACCGGCGCGGAGCACGTAGCGCTGGACGAGGGAGCTCTCGCCGAAGGTGCGCCGGCACTCGAGGATCCCGCGCAGCGGCCCCGCCTCGACCACCTCGATCTCCGCGGCGCCGTCGAGCGGCACGGCGACGTCGGTGTAGTCCTCGTCGACGTTCCAGGCCTCCCAGCGCCGCGGCCGGTCGCGGTAGAGCACGAGCTGGTTCAGCGGGAGGAGCGCGCCGTCCTCGCCGACCGCGTTGACGGGTCGGCCTGTCTCGCCGGAGGCGAGCCGAGTACACCGGCAGGCGGCGAGCCGCGCGATGCGCCCGGCGGAGTCGAGCTCGAGCTCGACGAGGCCGTTGCCGAGCGAGGTCGGGGTCGTCTCGACGGCGTGGCGGGGCTCGCTCGCCCCGTCGCTCAGGGTCTGTGCCCCCAGCGCCGGCAGGTCGCGCACGAAGCGGAGCTCGCCGGTACCGAGCTCGACGATCGCGTCGCGCCGGTGGGCGGTGGGGTTGAAGATCGCCGTCTCGCCGGGAGGAACGATGCGCGTCGCGGCGTCCTCGAGGAGCGCGTCGAGCTCGGTCTCGAGCTGCTCGTAGGTCTCCTGCGCCTCGACGTACACCTCGTGGATCGAGCTGCCGGGGAGGATGTCGTGGAACTGGTGGAGGAGGACCGTCTTCCACGCGGCGTCGAGCCGCGCCGCCGTCTCCTCGGGAAGCGCTTCGCCGCTACTGGCCCAGAGCGCCTCGATCGCGCGGAGCCGCTCCTCGGCGCGCGCGTTGGCGGCCTTGAGCCAGGCCTGGGTGGTGTAGGTGCCGCGGTGCTGCTCGAGGTAGAGCTCGCCGTCCCACGCGGCGAGGTCGCGACCGGTCCGCGAGCGTTCCCGCTCGCGGGCGGCGTGCAGCCCGGCGCAGAACTCGTCGACGCGCCCCTGCTCGACGCGCGGCAGCCCCGCCGCGCGGGCGGCGACCTCGGCGCGCTGGACCGTCTCCTCGGTCGGGCCGCCGCCGCCGTCGCCGTAGCCGAACGGCTGGAGCCAGCGCGAGAGATACGCGCGGTGCTCGCCGATCGGGCTCCCGTCGAGGCGTAGCACCCGGGCCTCGCCCTTCAGGAGGTCCTCCGGCTGGATCGGGCTGTTGTAGTTGGTGCCCGGCGTCAGGTGGGTGAGCACCTCGCTGCCGTCGAGCCCGCGCCAGCGGAAGGTGACATGGGGCAGCTCGTTGCGCTCGCTCCACGGCATCTTGTCGGTCAGGAAGGTGGAGAGCCCCGAGAGCTTCATGATCTGCGGCAGGCAGGCGGGGAAGCCGAATGTGTCGGGGAGGAAGAGGAAGGTCTGCTTCGCGCTCTCGCCGAACTGCTCGCGCCACCACGTGGTGCCGTGGAGGATCTGGCGGACGAGCGACTCGCCCGAGGGCGCGTGGCAGTCCGGCTCGACCCACATCGCGCCCGCTGCTTCCCAGCGCCCCTCGCCGACGCGCTCGCGGATCCGCTCGAAGAGCTCGGGGGAGTCCTCCTTGGCCCACTCGTACTGCTGCGCCTGGCTGGCGATGAAGCAGAATCCCTCGTGCCGCTCCATCAGCTCGAGCACGTTGGCCCAGGAGCGGAGCGCCTTGCGCCGCGTCTCGGGGATCGTCCACAGCCACGCGGTGTCGAGGTGCGCGTGCCCGACCGCCGTGCACGTCGTGTCGGGGGTGCGCTCGTCGCCGCGCAGGAGGTCGTTGAGTCGCGCCTCGCTCGCCGCCAGGCCGGCGGTCGGGTCGGCGACGGGGATCGCCTCGGTGATCTCGCGGAGACCGCGCAGGAGCTCGAGGCAGCGCGCGGAAGCCTCGGGCAGCGCCAGCGCCAGCCGCCGGCAAAAGTCGTACTTCAGCGCGAAGCGCTGCACGGCGCGGTCGACGACGACCAGCTCGCAGCTCTCGAGTCGTCCGGGCTTCTCCTCGCGCCAGCGCTTGTGCACCTCGGGGGGATCCCAGAAGAAGGTGCTGATCCCGAGCGGCAGGTTGCAGGCCGCCTCGACGAAGAGATCGAGCTCTTCGCCCGCCTCGGCGCTCTCGGCGAGCAGGCAGAGGTCGCGGTTCTCGTCGAAGCCCTGCCGCGGCGCGCCGTCCAGCCAGAGCAGCGCCTCGGTGCCGCTGGAGAAGCGCAGGGCGACGCTCTTCCCGGCCAGCTCCTCGGGGATCACGCCCTGGAGGCGGAACCACGCGGTCGACCAGGCGGGCCCCCAGCGGAAGCCGGGCTCGACGCGCTGGTACTCCCCTCGCTGGGCCAGGGCGAGTGAGATCCGGTCCCCGGTCTGGAAGACCCCGACCTCGAGGGGGGCGGCCAGCGGCGTGATCGCCGGCCGGAGCACGTCGTCGTGGAAGGCCTCGATACGGATGGCGGCGTATTCGCGGTCGGAGATGCCGATCATCCGGGGATTGTACGGATCTACCGGTCCCGGGAGCGAGTGGTGCGCCGCCCTTCCGCCCGCTTCCTCATCCTGCGTACAATCCCCCGATGCGCTGCTCCCCCTTCCTCGTCTGCCTCTTCCTCGCCGCCTGCTCCTCCACCCCCGACCCGGGCCCGCCCCCGCCCGAGCAACCCTTCGACCGCGTCCGCCAGCGGCAGTACGTCTGCTACCGCGCCTCGGCCCCCCTGAAGATCGACGGTCGCCTCGACGAGCTCGCCTGGCTCCGAGCGCCGGTGACGGAGGCCTTCGTCGACATCGAGGGGCCGGTGAAGCCGCAGCCGACGTTCACGACGCAGGCCAAGATGCTCTGGGACGAGGAGTACTTCTACATCGCGGCGATCCTCGAGGAGCCGCACGTCTGGGCGAACCTCACCGAGCGCGACTCGGTGATCTTCTACGACAACGACTTCGAGGTCTTCATCGACCCCGACGGCGATACGCACGGCTACATGGAGCTGGAGCTCAACGCGTTCGGCACGGAGTGGGACCTGCTCCTGGTCAAGCCCTATCGCGACGGCGGTCCCGCGGTGCACGCGTGGGACATCCCCGGGCTGCGCTCGGCGGTCCACGTCGACGGCACGATCAACGACCCCTCGGACACCGACAGCGGCTGGACGGTGGAGATCGCGATTCCCTGGGAGGGCGTGCGCGAGGTCGCGCACCGCCAGGCGCCGCCGAAGGACGGCGACGTCTGGTGGGCCGACTTCTCGCGCGTCGAGTGGGACACCCACGTCGAGGAGGGGAGGTACGTCAAGGACACCGACCCCGCGACGCACAAGAGTCTCCCCGAGCGCAACTGGGTCTGGTCCCCGCAGGGGGCGATCAACATGCACCGGCCGGAGACGTGGGGACTGGTGATGTTCTCGGAGGTCGCCGCCGGCTCCGCCGAGGTCGGCTTCGTGGCCCCCGACGACCTCGACGGCCGGATCGCGTTGCGGCGGATCTACGAGGCGCAGCGCGCCTTCCGCGAGCAGCACGGCCGCTACGCTGCGAATGCCGAGAGCCTCGGCCTCGAGCGCCTCGACCTGCCCGGCTGGGCGTGGCCGCCGCGGCTGGCGGTCACCGACAGCCTGTACGAGGCGGTGCTCGAGCGCGACGCCGGCCACTCGCTCCACCTCTCGCACGACGGGAGGATCTGGGCCGCCGAGTGACGCCGCGATCACTCCTGGCTCGGCAGTGACCTCACCGCCGCGCGAGCGCGGCTCAGGCCCCAGCTCAGCTCGCGCCAGTCGTCGTCTTCGTCCTCGCCGTAGGCTTGCAGCAGGTGGAGTCGGATCAGCTCGCGATCGGTGAGTGACATCTTCTCGAGGGCGCCCGCCAGGACCGGCGCGGCGTCGGCGCTGAGCGTGGTGGCGTAGGCGGCGTCGAACCCCTTGCCTTCCTCCAGGCGCTCGACGTTGACCCGGGCGATGAACGCGTGGGGATTCACCGCGTGAAGGGCCAGCACGGCGAGGGCGCCGCTGAGCACGACGCCGGACAGGAACCTCTCCCTCCGACCGGTCAGCACGGTGGCGCCACACCAGAGGAGGATCAGTCCCAGCCAGATCAGGAAGGCCGTGACGAGGAAGCGGAGCTCGGTCAGGCCGTAGGCCTGCTGGTACGCGTCCATCCGCGTGAAGGCGGAGCTGAGGACGACGAACAGGAGCGCGATCTGGACGAAGGCCAGTCCCCGGAAGAGCCGCCGGCCCACCGTGCCGGCCGCCCGCAGCATCCAGTCGAGGAGGAGGAGGAGCGGGAGGCAGAGGGCGGCGACGGTGACGAGCTCGAAGAAGCCCTGGCGGGCGTACTCGGCGTAGGTCAGGTCCGCGACCGAGCGGATGCGCTCGCTGCCGCCGAACAGGTAGGTGAACTGAACGGCGACGAACCCTGCGAAGAGGAGGTCGACGAGCCCGAGGACGATGTTCACCTCGATCTCCCGAGAGGTCCGGGGGGGCGTCCCCGGGGCGGAGGAGGAGGGGAGGGCGGGGCCGTCCAGCAGCAGCAGGAGCAGCCCGGCCGCCGCGGCGGCGGCGAGCACGGTCAGCCCCGTGTGGGAGGCCACCTGCCCGAGGTCGATGTCGAGCAGGTCCAGTGCCAGGCTCTTGAAGATCACGTCCGCGGAGCCGAGCAGGAATCCGAAGACGGCGAGGATCGGGATCGCGATGAGGAGGCCGCGGAGGATGGCGGCGCCGACCCGCACGGAGCGTCGATCCACCGCGCCGAGCCGGTTCAGGTTGTCGAGGACCAGCTGGAAGGGGGAGGCGATCGCCTTGGCCGCCGCCCACGTCGCGGCGCGAAGGCACTCGACGAGCCCGGTGCGGAAGAGACGGAAGCGCGCCGTGGACGCGCCCGCCAGCAGGAGGACGAGGGCGGCGGAGGCGACGCTCAGAAACTTGAGGATGGGAGAATCGCGCCAGGCCAGCGTCGCGGCGAGGAGGACCGCGAGACCCAGCAAGAAGAAGGTGCCTCGCCGGAGGGAAGAGCCGGCGACGAGGGGTACGAGCATGGCGGCACCCGCGACCACGACGAGCCACAAGGCCGCACCGAGGCCCGGGGGCCAGGCCCTGAGCAGGTAGTCACCCAGCACGCCGCTGGCCAGCGCCACGCCGAGGAGGAGGGTGTTTCTGTTCGCGGTCGTCTTCATGGAAATCTTCTTCACCTCGCACCGAGTGCTTCTTCGCTGCCGAGTACTTTATGGTGCAAAGTTCTCTACGGCAAGTGCGGATCCACCGCCGTGCCGCACCGGGATCCTCTCACAAACTCGGGGCGCCTGCGAGGCTTCGGTTCGTGGCCGCCAGGGTGCGTGAAGGGGATCCCGGCTCGGTATCGGTGACCCCGGTGATCCGCGCCGGTAGTCTGTCCACCAGCTTCGGACGCCCCTGGAGGTCTCGATGCGACTCGGTCCATGGATTCTCGGCGCGCTCGTCCTCGGCGGATGCTTTCACCCCGGGGAGGAGGGCGAGACCGTCGACCCGCCGCCGGCGCAGCCGCGGGGCGTTCCTCTGCGCCTCCTCGACGGAACGGATGACACCCCGATCGCCGGCGCGCGGGTGACCTGGTGCCGGATCGATAGGCCCTCCGCGGACAGCTGGTTCACCGGCGCCGCCGGACCGGGCCCGGCCGAGCTGGAAGCGCGCTGCGCGGCCTCGGGTCGGAGCGGGGTGAGCGACGCGGAGGGGCTCGTTCGGGTGACCTGTGAGCGATTCGAGCGGTTGACCGTGACCGCCGCGGCGGGAGAGCTGTGGGGGCAGGGGAGCCTCTGGGGCTTCGGCCCCCGCGTCCCCGTACGGGAGCTGAAGCTCTACCCCGACGGCGATCTCACCGTCATGGTCCAGGGGCCTGACGGCTTTCCCGCGCGTGACGTACCGGTTTCCCTTCGCCGGGTCCACCGCTACCCCAGGAGCGACGGCTCCACGGCCGAGTGGAAGCACGCCGTCGTCTCCGCCAGGAGCGGGGTGGACGGTCTGGCCACGTTGCGGCACGCGAGGGTCGAGCTCCGCGAGAAGCCTCTGTCCTCCTCGAAGGAAGGGCCCGACCACCTCTGGTCGGTGGGCCCCGACCTCTGCACGGCGGGCCGGGAGGTGGTCCGGGTCGAGCTCAGGCCGTGGCCGGAGAGTCCCGTCGAGATCACTCTCCCCCCACTCGGGCAGCTGGAGCTCGTGCTGCGCGAGCCCGACGGCACGCCGGTGGTGGCCGAGGAGGGGATCGTGCTGACCACCGAGGAGATCGCCGTGGGGGAGGCGAACGACATCGCGCTCTTCCGCGTCGACCCGGCGGACGCGGAGCGGCGGAGCTCCGTGGGCGGGCGAGTCGTGTTCGATCGGGTCGGGCTGGGGCTCGACCTGGTCGTCTTCGCGATTCGCAACGGCGCGTCGGTGACTCGACACCAGGAGCTCGCCGGACCTCGCGAAGCGGGGGAGCGGGTCACCGCCGAGATCGTCTTCGGGGTCGACACGGCGACCTTCCGGGCTCGCGCGGTCGACGAGTCCGGAGAGCCTCTGGCCGGGGAACGCCTGCTCGTCGAGTATCAACTGGGACCCTCGCCGGATGAGGTTGCTGTCACCAACGGGCCCCGGCCGGAGGAGTCCTGGGGCGTTTCGTGGGGCTTCGTCGTCGCCGACGGCGAGGGGCGTTTCGCGGTCGACTTCGAGGACCAGATCCGGTGGGGGGGAAGGGGACTGGTCACCGTCACCCACGCGATCGGCGAGCCGCGGTGTCTCTCCGCGCGCTTCGATCTCACCGACCGCTGGGGAGCCGGTGTCCACGAGCTGGGCGACCTCGTCCTGTCTCCGGCGCCCGTGCTGGTGGCCGGGACCGTCGTCGATCCGGAGGGCAGGGCCCTGGAAGGAGTGTGGGTCGGTGTCTCGACGTGGGTCAGGGAGGAGGCGTTTCCCCACCTCGCCGTCACCGACGCCGAGGGACGCTTCGCCGTGCGCACCGCGGCTCTCCACGAACCACTGGATCTCCTGCTGAGGAAGCCCGGCTTCGAGAGGGAGTGGACGGACCCGATCGAGGCGGGAACCGAGGACCTCACCATCGTCCTGACACCGGAGCGACCACCCGACTTCGGGCCGATCGAAGGGTGCAGTCCGGCGCGCTTCGCCGAGCTCGAGGCCCTCGCCGCCACCTTGATCGACCCCGGTGCCGGCGAGGAGGCCGGCCGCGCGATGAGCGCCCTCATCGAAGCCGGCAAGGAGACCTTTCCGGTGATCCTGAACGCCCTGAGGCGCCTCGACCTGGAGGAGGAGGCCGGCTTCGCGGCCGCCGACCTCTGCCGGCAGGTGCTGGAGGAGATCTGCGACCTGACCTTCGGCTGGTACGGCCCCGAGCAGTTGCCCGACGACTACTTCGTGATCGACCGGGCCATCATCCGCGACTGGCGCGAGGCCTGGATCCGGGCGGAGAAGGACGAGGAGGAGTGGATGGAGTTGATCGGGCAATCGCCGGAGGACGAGGAGTGATCGGGTGCGAGCCGGGAGGAGCGCTTCGCGCTGGGGTGGTCGTCGCGTGCCTGATTCTAGGGGGTTGCCGGGCCGAGGCCCCGGTCGAGGGTACCACCGTCGAATCGTGGCCGATGTCGGCCGACGGCCCAGAGGTCGAAGCCTGTCTCGCCGCCTACCGGATCGATCGCCGTGAGGCCGACACCTCGCTCGAGATCCGCATCGAGCGCGGCGGCTGGCGCCTGCGGGAGGTGGGACGACCGGAAGTGGTCGTCTCCGATACCGCGCAGCTGCTCGCCCGCCTAGAGGAGATCTCCAGTCGCTATCCGCTGCTGGAGCAGGACCAGGACGAGTGGCGCGCGGCGGGGGAGCCGTACCCGGGTCCCTTCGTTCCCTACTCGTGGTTCGACAAGATCTCGTCGCTCTCCGCCGCCGTCTACTGTCCTGGTGACGCCCCGGTTGCCGAGGTGTTCGGGGCGCTCCGGCTGCTGAGTTCGGAGGGCGTGCGCGCCGGACGGCAGACCTGGTGGATCGAGGACCCGGGCCGGCCACCGGAGCGAGTGGTGAGCTGGCTCCGGCCCTGGCTCGACGAGGCCGGCACGTCGTGGTCTGGCCCGATCGAGCGCCTACACGTCGAGATCGCTGCTGCAGACGACGCGGATGGCACCGTCGCGGATCCTGACCCGGCTCCCCAGCGGGTGTACTCCTTCGGTCCCCGGGAGATGGCGAGTCTCGGGGAGTGGGAACACCACCTCGACTCTCGCCTGCGGGAGAGGCCGTACTTCGCCCAGGTACCGATCCTCCTCCGCTTCCCGCCGGACTTCACGGTCCGGGAGGTCGCAGACGTCCTGCAGGTGATCGATGGCCGTCGAAACTCGGAGATCGGTTTCGACACCGCGGCTTCGGTTTCCCTGGATCTCTTGCTGTACCCCAGCGAGGACCCGTCGGTGCCGTGGTGGTGGGACGAGGTGTACCGCGGGTCTCACCACCCGTTCTCCGATTGGTTGGACGCGCGGGAACAGATTCTCGACGAGGACTGATCGGATTCGGTGCCGCTGGATTCGGCGACGCTCACGAGCGGGAGGGGCGAGGCGTTCGCCGAAGGCGAACGGGAAGGACCACTGGCGACTGGGCGTTCGCCTGCGGCGAAGACCACACCGGCCCGGTCCACCGCCTACAACCTGGAGACCCATCCGGCCGGAGCTCACCGTGCGGGTGCCGCGATCTCCCCGGGCCCGGATTGAATCGCGCCCAGGTGGTCCGCAGAATCGCGGTCCCCGCCGACCCGCTCTCAGGAGATCCCGTTGAGCAAGACATCCCCGATCGCGGAGCTCGCCGCCAGGAGCCGGAGCTTCGGCCCAGACGCCGCCCGTGCGAAGCTCGAGCTCCTCGAGGCCATCGAGCTGGAAGGCCGCATCGGCGCCCGCGACCTCGTCCCCCTCCACGACACGCTCTGCTTCCTGCGCGCCTACCCCGACGACGCCCGCGTGCTCGACGCAGTCCGTCGGGTCGGCGGTCGGCTGCGTGAGTGGGTCGACGCCCTCCCCGACGGCGGTGCCACCACCTCGCTACTCGAGCTGGGCCTGCCCGGCAGCTCCAACACCCACTACTACTCCTTCGGCGTGCTGCGCCACCTCGTCCGCATGTACCCCGACTGTCTCGAGATCGACTGGGAGGGACTCGAGGACGACATCCCACTGCACAACGCGCTGATCCCGCTGATCACCCCCGGCGAACAGCAGGGGCTCGACGACATCGAGCTCACCTGGGAGAGCTGGCTCGAGCGCTGCAAGCCCGATCCCGATCAATCTGACCTCGAGTTCATTCTCGGGATCTTCGAGCGCGCCGACCTCGCCCTGGAGGTCAAGGCCTACCTCTTCGACAGCTGTGCCCTGCCGGTCACCTTCACCTTCGAGCGGCCCGGCACCGGGCTCTTCGAGACGGTCCGCACCGTCGACCGACTCCACTACCAGCGCGTGGAGATCGACCGCCGGCGCGCACCGATGGCGCCATTGATCCGCAAGCCCCTGCCCGAGGTCAAGCTCGTTCCGAAGACGACCGGCCGCGAGCTCCTGAGACTGGCCCTGGCCACCCTCTGCTGCCGCAACCTCGAGATCCTGATGCTCACCTGGGCCGATCCGAACGATTGCTGGCTGCTCGACTGCGGGCGCGGCGTGCAGGTGATGCTGATCGGCTCGCTGCCCGAAACGCGCGACCCCTTCAACACCAGCTACTGCCACCTCGTCCTCAAGAACGGCATGCCGATCGGCTACGGGCCGGCGAGCATCTGCCTCGGCACCTGCGAGATGGGCCTCAACCTCTTCCCCGCCTTCCGCGGCGGCGAGGTGACCTTCCTCTGGGCGCAGCTGATGCGCTGCTTCCACCAGGTGCTCGGCGCGCAGTACTTCTACCTCACCGCTTACGGGATGGGCTCGGGAAACCCGGCGGCGATCAAGACCGGCGCCTTCTGGTTCTACCGCAAGCTCGGCTTCCGCGCCGAGATGCCGGAGATCGAGGCGCTGGCGCTCGAGGAGGAGGAGAAGATGCGCGAGCGCCCCGGCTACCGCTCCGACCGGAGCATGCTCCACCGACTCTCGGTGACCGGTGCGTACCTCGACCTCTCCGGCGGAGAATGCCCGCGGGTGAACCAGGGGCTGTGGGGGAACCGGCAGACGTGGCTCCTGGAGGAGCGTTTCGGCGGCGATCGCGTCAGGGGGGAGAAGCAGTGCGCCCGCGAGCTCGCCCGGCGCCTCTCCATCGACGACCTCTCGCGCTGGTCGCCCGACGAGAAGCGCGCGCTTCGTTCGGTGGCGCCGCTCCTCTCCCTGATCCCCGGGATCGCGGAGTGGTCCGCCCGGGAGAAGCGTGCCGCCGTCCGCTTCATCAAGGAGAAGGGCTCCCGCACCGAGGCACGCTCCGATGCGTTGCTCCTGAAGCACCCGAAGTTGCTCGAGGGGTTGCGCGAGCTGACGCGAGAGTAGAATCCCTGGCCGACCCCAGCCGCCGAACCCGATGCTCCGACGCGCCACACCGAATCCGATCCTCACCCGTGAGGATCTCCCGACCTTCCCCGACACCCCCGAGCTGAACGATCCCTCCTCGGTCTTCAACCCCGGAGCGATCGAGCACGAGGGACGCATTCACCTGATGCTCCGCGTGCAGGCCCGCTCGCGGGCGACGCACCTGGTGATGGCCTCCAGCGATGACGGGCGCCGCTTCACCGTCGAGAACCACACCGTCCGCTTCGAGGGGATCGAGCGCGAGCCTCGACGCCTGCACCACCTCTACGACGCGCGCCTCACTCGCCTCGGCGACGAGCTCCTCGTCTGCTTCGCCGCCGACGGTGACGACGCCTGCTTCCTCGGCACGGCGCGGACGACCGACCTGCGACACTTCGAGCTCCTGGGCCTCGGCGACGAACCCGCGCGCAACGGCGTGATCTTCCCGGAGCAGATCGGCGGCCGCTACCTGCGCCTGGAGCGTCCTAACCGCACCACGACCGATGGCGGCGTGGCCACCGGGGACGCGGTATGGCTCGCCGAGTCCGACGACCTCGCCACCTGGACCCCGGTGGGGGAGGTGTTCTCGGGCCGCTGGCACTACTGGGACGAGCTGATCGGCTCGGGGCCGCCCCCGATCAAGACCGTGGCCGGTTGGCTGCACCTCTACCACGGCGTGGCCACGCACTTCGCCAGCGCCAACATCTACCAGGCGGGCGCCGTGCTGCTCGATCTCGACGATCCCTCGAAGGTGATCGCGCGCACACCCGGCAACCTCCTCGAGCCGCGCGAGCTCTACGAGCTGGTCGGCCAGGTGCCCAACGTCGTCTTCCCCGGCGGGATGGTCGTGCGCGGCGTGCCGGCGCACGAGCCCGCGCCGAACGATGCCGAGGTCCTCGTCTACTACGGGGCCGCGGACACGGTGGTGGGGCTGGCGACGTGTACCGTCGGCGAGCTCCTGGGGGCTTGTCGGTGACTCTGAGCCTCTGTGGTTTTCTTTTGACTTCCCATCTGGGCCGTAGAGTCACTCAGACCCGAGCCGTGGAGTCACCCAGACACAAAACCGCGTTCCCCTCTACCATCGGATCACCGACCTGGTGGAGAAGAACGCGCTTCCGCATCGGTGTGTACTACTTCCCGTCGTCCGGGACCTCGCCGGCCTCCTTCTTCGCCTTCTCCTCGGCGAGCAGCTTGATCGCCGGCGGCAGGTCGAAGATCGAGACGTCCTTGACCTCGTTGAAGACGATCGACTTCGTCTCGGCCAGGATCTGGACGCCTTGCGCCTTGATGACGACCTTGGCCGGCTGCATGACCTCGCCGAACTCCTTGTAGTCCGACATGGTGATGGTGGACGGGATGTCCCCCTGCTCCGACGTCGTGATCATCTCCATCCCCAGCATCAGGCCGGTCTCGACCTCGTAGAACTCGAAGAACTCGCGGACCTTCTTCGTCTTCTCGGGGTCCTCATCGACGCTCTTGTACGGCTTCTCGACGAAGCGGACCTTGTAGCAGACCTTCTTGTCGAACTCCTCCCGGGCCACCGTCTGCATCACCTCGAAGCGATCCGCCTTCTTGAGGGGTGACACGAACGGCGTGTTGCGCTCACGCAGCTGGGCCAGCTCCGCGCCTTCGAGGATCTGCTCGCCCATCATCGGGTGGATTCGCCAGGCGGTCTCGCCGTTGTCACCGGAGAGAACCGTCCCGACCATCGCCATCTCGACCGTCGAGAGGGTGTAGGAGGGCTTCATCGTGATCGTCTCGGTGGTGCCCTTGATCCCCATGCCCACCAGCTCGATGGTGCCCGTGATCTTCTGGGACTTGTACTTGGGCGCGAACTTGTCGATCCCGGTGACCTTCAGGAACCGATCGACGATCACCCTGGCCTCGGGGAGCGCGACGGCGGGTTCGACCTGGGCGGTTCCCTCCTGAAGGGTCACGGCACCGAGCGCCGCGGGGATGAGCGTGGCCAGGCCCAGGAACGCGGGAACGATGATGAGGGGTTTCTGGATGAGCTTCATGGTTCGTATCCGAATCGATCGTGAGGGGAGAGGGTGAAGATGGGAGCTCGAGAAGCGCCTACTGGGCGGACGCCCACTCTAGCGCCGCCTGCAGCTGGGCGTCGCGGCCGGCGAGAAGATCTTCGCGGAGGATCGGGATATCCTCGTCGGGAATCACCCCGCGATGCTCCAGGTAGATCCCGTCCGCGGTCTGGAAGTTCGCCATCGCGTGAATGATCGCGTCCCCGCTGGGGAGACTGGTCAGGCGGGCGCCGAGGACCGCTCCCGCCGAGGTGTTCCCGAAGACGCGCGCCCGATCGACCGCCTGGACGCCACCCGAGAAGACTTCGGAGGCGCTGCCCGAGGTCTCGTCGACCAGGACCGCCAGCGGACCGGCGAACGGCGTGACCCGCTCGCCCTCGGTGCTGATGCGCCGGGGGTTCGCCATGTACTTCAGCGTGTTGTCGTGGAACATCATCGTGCCCATCTGCTTCTTCTCGTCGAAGAAGTGACCGGAGAGCCCCATGCACATCGCCAGCGCACCGCCGCCGTTGCCCCGCAGGTCGATGATGATGCCGTCGCACTCGCGCAGCTCGTCCATCGCCTGGTCGAACGACATCGCCATCGGCAAGAACCAGTTGCTGAAGTAGACCAGTCCGATGCGCTTGCCGTTCACCTCGCGGATTCCGCTCTCGAACTCGAGGTAGAAGGTGGGCAGCGTGGCCGCGGCGGCGTGAGCGATCACGTCGCGCGCCTCGCGGGTGAGCTCGATGCTGACTTCCCGGTCCTCCCCGTCGCGGAAGATCAGCTCGACCGTGCTCCCGATCTCGCCGAACGTGCGACGCCGCAGCGCCTCGCGCATTCCGTAAGCGACCTGGCGTTCGCCGAGCTTCTCGGCGGAGGCCTCGAAGTCCTTCAACACATCCACGGCGACGCGTCCGTCCGCCTCGAGCAGCACCCAGCCGAGGTGGACACCCGCCTTGTCCGCGGGGCCCCCGGGCTTGACCTTGGTGACCAGCAGCTGGCCGTCACGAAGCCGCACGTCGAGCCCGCAACCGCCAGCGATCTCGTCCGGGGTCTCGCCGTCCTCGCCGCCGGTCGCGGGGGGCAGGGCCTCCATCGGGATCACTCCGAAGTGGGACTGGCCCAGGCGCTGCAGCATCTCGTCGATCACCCCCCGGAGCTGGCGGATGTCGGTAGCCGCCTCGGCCCGGGGCAGGTACTCGTCGTGGATCGCATCCCAGTCGAGGCCGTTGAACTCGGGGTCGAAGTGCGACTCGTCGATCGCGCTCCACGCCGTCTCGAAGTCCGCCAGCGCCTCCTCGGTCGTGACCGGCCGGGGCGGGGGCGGCTCGGCGGGAGTCGAGGAGCAGGCGGGGAGGAAGGTCAGGGCCGGGAGAAGGGCCGCGAGGCACACGAGGAATCGGCGCCGGGTCGTACGGGGCATGGCTCGCTCTCCGAGAGGTTGCGCGTGGTCGGTGGGGAGGCCCGACGGCCGCCACGGCACGCCGGAAGGGGCGTATTCGCGGCACGGACCCGGGCCTTTCCCGGGATTACACAACATTCTTCTCGGCCCGACGGTCCGTGCAACTGCGATGCGGAGGAGGCGGAGGACGCGCTCAGCCCTCTTCCACCTCGAGGATCCGGGCCAGCTTGAGGATCGCGGTGCGGTGCCGATGCCGCAGGGCCCCGCGGGAGATCTCCATCACCTCGATGATCCGAGCCATCGGCAGCTCCTCGAAGTAGCGGAGGATGATCAGCTCCTGCTCCTCCGGCGTGAGAATCTCCGCCATCCGCTCGACCAGCCGTTCCTGCGCGTCGAGGATGGCCAGGGACTCCGGGGGATTCCGGGACTCGTGGTCCGGGCAGACCGAGAGCCACCAGCTGTCCGTTCGCGTCTCGCCCAGGGTCCGATTGCGCCGCCTGATCCAGCGGGCGGCCCGACGCCGGAAGTCGCCGTTCTTGCTGATCACCACCCGGCGCAGCCAGGCGCGGAAGGAGCCCTTGCCTCTGTACTCGAAGTCCTCGATGTGGCTCCAGACCGAGAGGAAGCAGGACTGGATCACGTCGTCCGCCTCCCCGATCCCCAGGTTGGCGTGCTTTCGGGCCGCGAGGGAGAGATACGGGCGGAAGCGGCGGTAGACCTCCCGCCAGGCATCCTGGTCTCCGCTCTTCACGTGGGTGAGGAGCTCCTCGGTGCAGAGCGAGTTGAATCCCTCGGGAACGGTGCTGGCCATCGGTGCGAGTGAGAGGAGGTTTCCTCGGTGGAGGGGGGGCCACCGGGCCTCTCGTGCGTGCCGTTCCATCATAGGGTCTCTCGCCGACCTCGCACGCCGGGAGAGCGTGATCTTCGGCGTCCGGAGCCGATTCCTCGCGGATTCCGTCGGCCCGAAGGCCGTGGGTGATCCTCAGCTCCCGCCGCCGTACTCGCGCAGTGCCTCGAAGAGGGCCAGGGCGTTCTCCAGCGGCGTGTCCGGCTGGACGTTGTGCACCGTGTTGAAGACGAAACCGCCCCCCGACCCGAAGGTCTCGATGCGCTCGCGCACCTCGGCGCGGACCTCCTCGGGCGACCCGAAGGGCAGGGTCTTCTGCGTGTCGACGCCGCCTCCCCAGAAGACCAGGTGGGCGCCGAAGCGTTCCTTCAGGCGCGTCGGATCCATGTCCTTCGCCGAGCACTGCACCGGATTCAGGATGTCGAAGCCCGCCTCGACGAAGTGCTCGATCAGCGGATAGACCCCGCCACAGGAGTGGATGAAGGCCTTCCACGAGGTGTTCTCGTGAACCCAGTCGTTCACGCGACGATGGTAGGGCTGGAACAGCTTGCGGTACGTATCCACGGCGAGGAAGGGCCCCCGCTGAGTCCCGAAATCGGTACCGGTGAGGAAGACCGCGTCGACCCGATCGCCGACCACGCCGTGGACCTTCTCCAGGTTGGCCAGGGCGATCTCGCACTGGCGGTCGAAGAGCTCCGCCAGGTAGTCCGGACGCGTGTGCAGGCTGATGTACCACTCCTCGATGTCGCGAATTCCCCGGGGATTCTTGAGCCAGGGGGCGGGGACGAGTGCGATGTCACCGAACGCCGTGCCGCCGAAGCAGGCGAGGATCGCCTTGTCCGTTCCGGCGTACAGGCGCTCGGCTTCCCGCTCGAAGTAAGCCAGGTCGGCATCGGTGATCGGCCCGAACTCCTCGAGGTTGTCGCCGACGTCGAGCGTGGCGTCATCGATCGGAGGCTGCCTGATGATCGAGTCGAAGTAGAAGCCGCCCTTCGGCATTCGCCCGCTGGCCGGAGCGGAGCGATCTCCCTCGGGGTACTGCAGCAGGTCACCGTCGGATTCGACCTCGGTGTTGAATCCTTCCGCCACGAGCACGGGCGTCCCATCGAAGGTGGTCCATTCCCTCCACCCCTCGTTGCGGAATCCGAACATCGTCTTGGGTGGCAAGAGCGCCGTCACGTCGATGCCGAGTGCATCCAGGAGATCGGGGGCGAGCTCGCCCAGCATCTGGTACGGCTCGATCACCTTGACCGGCGTGCCCGCGGGATCGAGTCCCAGCGCCTGTCGCAAGAGGTAGACGACCCTCACGTGCATTCCGGTGACAGCGCTCCCGCCGATGTCGACCGGCAGGCGGTCGGTCTCCTGGTGGGCGAGGGCCCTTCGGACTCGTTCACGTGAGGTGGTCATCGAGCGTCTCCTGTTGAAGGATGAGAATGGGCATTCTATCCCTCGGTCTCGAGCTCTACAATCCGACGCCATTCACGTCGGGGATCACTCATGTCAGAGGGGCGGACGATGCACGAGATCACCTTGCTCGGTACGGGATTCATCGGGAGCTTCTACACCACGGTTCTCCAGGGACACCGGCGGCGCGATCGGATCGGCGTGGTCTACTCTCGTTCGAAGGAGAGGGCAGAGAGCTTCGCGCAGCAGCGTGGAATCCCGATCCACACGACCGATCTGCGGGAAGCGACCGAACATCCGAGCACGGGCGTGGTCCTGATCGGTCTGCCCAACGACCTCCACGAGGAGAGCGTTCGCCTCGCGGCGCGGGCCGGCAAGGCGGTCCTGTGCACGAAGCCCCTGGGCCGGAATGCCGCCGAGGCGCATCGGATGCTCGAGGAAGTGGAGCGCGCCGGTGTCTTCGGCGGCTACCTCGAGGATCTCGTCTACACCCCCAAGACCCTGAAAGCACTCGAAGCCGTCCGGGCCGGAGCCCTGGGCAGGATCCTGTGGACCCGCTCCCGGGAGACCCACCCCGGCCCCCACAGCGACTGGTTCTTCGACAACGAGCGAGCCGGTGGAGGAGCCCTGGTGGATATGGGCTGCCACTGTATCGAGATCGGCCGCGCCTTCATCGGCAAGAACGAGCGGCCCCTCGAAGCGATGTGCTGGACCGACACCCAGGTGCATCCGATCGACGCCGAGGACCACGCGATCGCCCTGGTTCGCTACGCCGGCGGAGCCGTGGCCCAGGTGGAAGTGAGCTGGACCTTCCGGGGGGGGATGGATCTGCGCGATGAGGTGTCGGGGACCGAGGGGACGATCCGGCTCGATCACTTCCTCCGGACCGGGTTCGAGATGTACACCGCGGTCGGTCGCGACGGGTACGTCGCCGAAAAGGCGGAGTCGGACCGGGGTTGGTTGTTTCCGGTGGGGGACGAGGTGCACGAGCTGGGGTACGTCGACATGTTCACCGACGTCTTCGAGGCGATCGACGCGAATCGTCCGCCGATGGAGACGTTCTACGACGGGTATGTGGTGAACGCGATCATGGATGCCTGCTATCGATCGGCGAAGTCGAAGCGCTGGGAGAGCATCGAGATCTCGGACTGGCGGGGGGATGAGGTGACCGAGGAGTGTGGGGGAGCGGGGTCCGGGGCTTCCGAGGAGGTCGTGATCAAGGAAGAGCGGCTTCCGGACGGGAGGTTGAAGAGGATTCTGCGCGAATCGTCGACCGGGAGGATCTTCGAGAGGGTCGAGGAGTGAGCGGGTAGCTGTGGTCTTCTGGATGCCCGATCCGAAGTCGCCCAACCGCAGCCGTGAGCCAGGAGACTCTCGGCTCTACTCTTCCTCTCCCTCCACCAGTCCCGGGAACACCGCCTCCAGCCACGGCCGTTCCTGCACGTCCGCGATCCCGCGAGCGATGCTCCACTCCAGCACCACCACGCGAGGCTCCGGCCACGTCGCGTAGTACTCGAAGTTGACCTCTAGGGGCCCGAACACTCGCTCGACCTCCCCCCGAACCAACCCGGGCCAGAGCTCCACCTTGCGCAGCTCGTGCCGGAAGCCGACGAAGTACTCCGCCTCTCCACCGCCGACGGTCACCGCGTTTCCCGGCACCGTCGAACCCGCGGCTTCGATCAGCTTCACCACCTGGGGGGTCACGAAGAGACGCTCGTCAGGGCGGTCCGCCACGTATTCGATCAGCTCCTCGACGAATCGATCGCTATGCCTCGCCCTTACGCTCTCCGCCGCGGCCACGCTCCAGATCACGTTGGCCAGCAGAGCGATCCCGAGCGCGGCCGCCACCGCGGTTCGCAGCACTTTTCCTCTGCCCAGGTCCTGGACGACTCCGAATCCCCTCGCAGCCAGCACCGCTCCGAACGGCGCCACGAACAGGAGGTTCCGTACGAACATCACCCGCTGAGTCGAGATGTACAGCACGTACAAGAGGGGCAGCGCCACCAGCAACAGTAGCTTCGACCGCGACTCATGCATCACCGCGGCCGCCCCGACCAGAGCCAGTGCCGTCACCAAGAGCGATGCCAGGAGGAGCGGTGAAGGCAGCACGACTCCCAGGTACTCCAGGTTCCGCGACAGGTGATCCCAGCCCGCGTCGACCGTGAAGCCGTAGTGTCCCAGCTCGCGGTAGTGCCGCATCTCGTAGCGTACGTTCTGCGTGAACACGAGCGGCCGCAGCACCGCCCCCGGTGTCGTCAGCAGGAACGTCACCAGGAACACTCCGACCATCCGCACCGCCCCGGCCGCTCTCCTCCGAAACCGCTCCTCTCCCCCGACCGCCCAGCACACGCCGATCACCGGCAGCAGCAACAACCCCGCATTGTACTTCGTCCCGGTCGCCAGCCCCGCGGAGACCGCCGCCAGCAACACCCACCTTCGTCTCCCCGGCTCGTCCAGCGCGCGCAGCAAGAGCATCACGCAAAGCGCCGCGAACATCATCATCAGGGCGTCCGGCGCGGCCCACCGGGCGTGATAGCCCACCTCCCACGAGAACCCCAGCACCCCCGTGGCGACCAGCCCCTCGCTCCAGCGCCCGCGCCACGATAGCGCCAGCAGCCAGACCCAGATCAAGGAGAGGGCGGACAGCCACAGGAAGCAGCGCCGCAATCGGAGGTGATACTCCTCAGTCTCGGTGAACTGCGCGAGCTCGGCCAGGAAGACCTTCCGCTTGCGCTTGCCGATCTCCACCCCTTCGATCGCCTCGGGGGCGAGTGCGAACGCCGACACCCAGAAGCTCATCGAGGGGTAGTTGTACGTCTCCGGCAGCAGCGTCTCCTCCTCGATCGCCGTCCGGATGCTCTGCCAGCGCAGCGGCTCGTCCCAGTGGCGGCCGAAATCCAGCCCCCGCTCTCCGATCCAGAGGAACAGGACCAGCGGCACCAGCAGCGACAGTCCCTTCGCCACCCGCCGCGGCCACGCGCGTCCCCGGTCGGGCACACCGGGCTCCAATCCGTCTTCTGCGCTCATCATCAGGTGAACGGCGACTCCAGCCGATCGAATCCGATTGTAGGCTTCCGGGAGGGGGGAACCAGGGCGATTCGCCCCGCTTGGAGCTCGGGAACGGCGCCCGCGCAAACTCGCCTCCTGCCGGGTACCATGATCGCGTCTCGCCGGGGGGCACCCGATCCCCGCGGCATCTCGCACACCAAGAGAACCGACGAGGACACTCACGATGCTCCTGACCCTCTGCCTGCTCCTTCCCCTGCTCCAGGACACCGCTCAGGATCCGGCCGCCGAAGCCGCTCCGCAGGCACACACCGAGCCCTACTTCTCGCTCCAGTACACCGGGCTCGACAGCTTCCTCGTCGATCCGAAGGACGCGGGGCTGCGGAAAGCGCTGGGGATGGCCGACGACCGACTCCTCGAAGTGCTGCGCGAGTTCGGCCAGGACGATCTGCCTCCCGGCACGATCGAACTGGTGGCCGGGCTCCTGAGCGGTCCGGTGGCGTTGACCCTCGACATGGCCGACGAGCCGATTCCGGGGTTGCCCGTGCCCGTGGTCGCCGAGCTCCTCGTGTCCCGTGACTCGGAAGCCGCCGCCCAGACGCTCACCGGAGACCTCGTGACCTGGCTGGAGGGGCTGGGGATGCCGCTGGAGCAACCCGCTCCCGGCGAGACGTGCGCGCTGCCCGCGCCGGTGCCCCTCTGGATGGGAACCGACGGCCGCGAGTTCTTCATTCGCTTCGGGCGAGAGTCCACGACTCTCGCGCCGAGCCTCGACGATCTCGTGCCCGCGGGCTCGAACCTCTCCTTCGCCGGCCGGATGGACTACGGGAGCTTCCTGAGCCTGGTGATGGAGATGGAGGGAGTCGCGGGCGCTCAGGGCGACGAGATGATGGCCCTCTTCGACCAGATCGGCCTGTCCGACATGGCCTACGAGTGGGCCATCGCCACCGACGACCAGCGGCAGCTGATGGTCTTCAACATGCCCGGCTGGGGGAAGACGGCGCGCGAGCTCGGGCTGCTCGCGGAGAAGAACCTCGACGAGGAGTTCCTGCGCTGCATCCCGGCCGACGCCACGTGGGCATCGTGCTTCTCCTTCGATCTGCGCGGGGTGCTCGAGTACTACCAGGGCCTGATGGACATGGCGACCGATGGTGAGATGGACCTCATCGCGGTGATCGAGGAGGCGGTCGACATCAACGTCGAGGAGGAGCTGCTCGCCCCCTTCGGATCGCGCGGTGCCATCTACGCCTCCGACACCACGGGCGGAGGTGGAGCCATGTCGATGGTGCTGGTCCTCGAGCTCGCCGACCGCGACGCCTTCGTGAAGACCCTGGCGCGCGCCAAGGAGGCGGTGAATGGACCGCTGGCCGACATGGCGAGCGGCTACGTGCGCTTCTCCGACTGGAACGGTCCGGGGATTCACTTCGGATCCCTGATCTTCCCCGGCATGCCGATTCCCTTCGAGCTGACCGTGATCGCAGGTGGCAGCCACGCGGTGATCGCACTCACACCTCAGGCGGCGCTCGCCGCGATTTCCCAGGTGGTCGAGCCCGGGTCGTCGCTCCTGGACAACCCCGCGTTCCGCGAGCAGTTGTCCGGCCCGGTAGACGGCTGCACGGCCATCCAGTTCGTCGACACGCCGCGCCTCCTGCGCGACGGCTACGGGACCGTGGCCCTCGTCTGCGCCGCGCTCACCAACGCCGTTCGCTCCCCGAGCGATGCCCAGCGGGATCCCGGCTTGATCCTGCCCGGCTACGCCGAGCTGGGTCACGACGCGAAGGCGATCGTTGGCACGGTGCGCGTGGTGGGGGACGACTTCCGGACCGAATATCGAGCGGATCGCTCCCAGCTGGTCAACGCGACCGGGATCGTCGGGATGCTCTTCAACGGACCGGCTCTCCCGCTGGTGGCGCTGGGTCTCACGGGGACGCTGGCGATGCCCCGGGTGGCGCACTCCATGGAGGATGCCTACGAGGGGAAGGCGATGGCCGACATCGAGGAGATTCACGCGGCCCTGAGGCAGTACAACGTCCTCAATGGCCGCTACCCGGACAGCCTCGAGGAGCTGGTGATCCCGGACGCGAATGGGGCCCGATTCCTGGAGACCGAGAACGGCATCATCGACCCGTGGGGCGTGCCCTACGGCTACCGCCCGCCGACCGACGACGATCCCAGTCCTCAGGTGTGGTGCGAGTCGCTCGGGGGGTTCTGACCCGAGCGTCGGTCAGAAGAGCTTCAACCGCTTCAGCTGGTGATCGGGGAAGAAGCCCCGCGGCGCCTTGAAACGGGCCGCGCAGCGACCGCGGGAGGAGGCTCTGGATCGCGAGTCCCCGGAAGATTCCGCTGCCCTCGGTCGCCGTCGCGCTTCCGGTAGCTCTTTGCCACCTTGTCGACGAGGCGTCGCGGCGGGTCGTCGTCGACGAAGTAGCGCGCCAGCTTGGTCGCCAGGAACTCCGCGGTGTCCTCGTGCCGGCAGAGGATCTCGAGGATCCGCTCGCCCAGGCCGGGACCGTCCTCCTTGTCGCGGCGCAGCACGTAGCCGAGGAAGTTCTTGTCGCTGACGATGTGCCGGTCGTGGTCTTCACCCCTCCAGATGCTCGAGGAAGAAGTCGGCGATGCGCCGCGTCATGTAGGTCCCCTCGTGCCCTCGCGGATAGTGATCCACCCCGGGCATAACCAGGAGATCGAAGGCCTTGTCCGCCCGGATCAGGGCGTGGACCATCCGCATCGAGGTGGAGAAGGGAGCGTTGCGATCGGCGGTGCCGTGGATGATCAGGAGCTCGCCTTGCAGCCTGTCCGCCAGCGCGGGGTTCGAACCCTTCGCGTAACCCTCGGGGTTGTTCTCCGGCAGGCGCATGTAGGGCTCGTTGATCGGCGCCGATTCGGTGAGGTCGCCGGGCGCGCCGGAGACGCCGGCGCGGAAGACTTCGGGCGCGGTGAGCATCGCGCGCAGCGCGAAGTAGCCGCCCCAGGAATGGCCGTAGACGCCGACGCGCTCGGTGTCCATGTACGGGCGCGACGCAGCGATCTGGTGCAGGGTCGCGACGTGATCGGGGACCTCGATCTCACCGATCCGGCCGTAGGACGCGTCCTGGAAGGCTTTGCCGCGCTCGGTGGTCCCGCGCGGGTCGACGACGAAGACGATGAAGCCGTACTGCGCCATCGCGCCGGCGCGGATGGCGTGGGGAGAGCCCATTCCGAAGTCGTGGGGGACGACGGTGATGAAGGGGCCCGAGTAGATGAGGTCGATGACCGGGTAGCGGCGCGCGGGGTCGAACCACTTCGGCTTGTAGAGCACGCCGTGGAGCTCGGTCTCTCCGTCGTCGGCGAGGGTGACGAAGTGCTCGGGTGGCGTCCAGCCGATCGCCTCGAGGCGGGAGACGTCCGCTTCGGCCAGCACGCACACGAGCTCGCCGTCGGTGCTGCGTAGCTCGGCGACGGGGGGTTGCTCGGGCCCGGACCAGTTGTCGACGAACCAGAGCTTCGAGGGGGAGAGCTGGACCTCGTGCTCGCCTTCACCGTCGGTCAGCCGCCGGAGCTCGCTCCCGTCGAGGCCGGCACGGCAGAGGTGCGTGTCGTACGGCCGCGCCTCGGCGTTGGCGGCGAAGTACACGAGCCCGCGTTCGGCGTCGATCTCGACGACACGCTCCACCGGGTACTCGCCCTCGGTCACCCGTCCGAGCAGCGTCCCGTCGTAGTCGTAGCGATAGAGCTGCCGCCACCCGTCACGTTCGGAGAGCCAGAGGAACTGATCCGTGCCCTCGATGGGCGTGAAGTAGGCCCGCCAGCCGCCGGTGATGAAGTCCAGGCCGCCGACGAAGGTCTCCTGCTGGTCGGTCAGGATCACCCGGCTCGCTCCCGTCGCCCGGTTTGCGGCCATCAGCTCGAGTCGCGTCGCCTCGCGGTTCATCCGCAATAGGAGCAGCTCCTCGTCCCCCTCTCTCCAGCCGAGGACGAAGACGTAGCGCTCCTCGTCCGGACCGAGGTCGACGACGGTTCTCTCCTTCGTCGCGCGATCGAAGATCACGACCTCGAAGGTGGCCATCGGCTCGCCGGATTTGACGTAGGGGAACTCGTCGAGAGCCTCGACCGCACTCGAGAAGTCGATCACGGGGACCCGGTGCACGCCGGAGATGTCCAGCTTCCAGGCGAAGACCGCCTCGCCGTCGGTGGTCCAGCACTCCGGTTCGAGCATCCAGACGTCGTCCTCGGAGGCCCTCTCGGCGAGCACGGTATCTCCCTCCTCACCGTCCTCGCCGAGCTTCAGCTCGCCGGCGACGAGGGTGACGTAGTGATCGGTACCGGGGGCGAAGTGGCGTCCGCCGCGCAGCAGCTGCTCCTCCTCGAGCACCCGGCCGCGATCCTCTCGCGTCGCCTTGCGCGGTTGGCCCTCGGTGGGATCGACGAAGGTCGACTGGCCGGCGTGGCGAAACCAGAACGACGAGCCGTCGTCGAGCCACCGGGCCCGGATGCTGCCGCCGCGGACCAGGCGCGGGGCGGTGAGAAACTCGTCGGACAGCGCGCGTCGCTCCTCCAGCGTGGGGTCCTGGCCGGTGGGGAGAGAGATCGAGATCAGGGAGACCAGAGCGATGGTCAGCATCACGGCACCTCTTCGTGGGAGAGGTCCTCATGATGGCCGGCGGCACCGTGGGCGACACTCTCCCTCGATCTCTTACGTAGCGCGATCATTGCGGACCGATCCGGCCCGAACTCTCGCGGGGAGCTCGCGTCAAGGCATCCAGGTGATCGCGTAGGCGTTGGACGTGTTGAAGTCGTTGACCCCCGACCCGCAAGGCGGATTCTGGACCGTGCGATACCACAGCTGGTAGTACCGCGTATCGCCGGCGACGAGGCCGCCCTTCTCGCTGAGCGGGATCGTCGTGCTGGAGGTGCCCGAGGCGTCGGCGAAGCGCACCTGGAGGCGGATCTCGCCGCCGCCGGCGCAACGCAGCCCGTCTCCCCAGGCGACTCCCGGCGAGAGGTCGTTCTTCGCGTGGAAGTACAGGCCGGCGGCGAACGGCTCCGCGTGGGTGGTGGTCAGGACCAGGGTGTCGGCGCTCACGCTGGCCTCGCCCCACCCGGTCAACTGGGCGCCGGAGGCGTAGGTGCCGTTGTCACAACCCGATCCCCGGACGCTCCCGTCGTTGTCGTTGCTGCAGGGGCAGGGGGTGCCGCTGCCCGGGTCTCCGAAGCAGTACCCGGTCCCGGGGGGCAGGGGCCAGGGATCGCCTACCTTGAAGACGACGTCGTTGTGCATGGAGAGGACGTAGATGTTGCCCGATTCGCACGCCACGACGTCGTATGCGCCGTTCAAAGGCGTTCCTGCTCCATCGCCGCTCGGTCCCATGAACAGCGAGATCGCGCCGCTCGGATCGATCTTGAAGACGTTGTCGCTGACGTGCCCTCCGACGTAGACGTTCCCCGCAGCATCCACGTCGATGCCCTCGGGGCCGTCGAGAGTGTTGCCGAGGCCGTCTCCCGTCGCATCGAGGATCTCGGTGATCGTCCCCCCCGGGGTGATCTCGAAGACGTTGTTGGAGCTGCTCCCCGTGACGTAGACGTTTCCCGCCCGGTCGACGTCGACTCCACCCGGGTGCATGAGCGTGTTCGCCACGCCGTCCCCGGTCCAGTCGATGATCTCGGTGATGCTCCCACCGGGAGTGATCTTGAACGCGTTGTGGCTGAGGAGCCCGACGACGTACACGTTTCCCAGGTGGTCGACGGCGACCGCCTCGGGGAGGTCGAGCACCTTGCCGTTCCCGTCGCCGTCGTGGTCGATGATCTGCGTGATCGTCCCGTCGGGGGCGATCCAGAAGACGTTGTCGGTGCTCCGACCCCCCACGTAGACGTTCCCGGCTTCGTCCGCCGTGATGCCCCGGGGGTCGCGGAACTGGTTTCCGGCTCCGTCCCCGGTGTAGTCGATGATCTCGGTGATGACTCCTTCCGACGTGATCTTGAAGACGTTGTCGCTGGGCAGTCCCGTGACGTAGGCGTTGCCCAGCGCGTCCACGGCGACCTTCTGTGGATCCTGACAGTTGTTCCCCAGGCCGTCCCCCCAGTAGTCGATGATCTCGGTGACGATTCCGCTGGGAGAGATCCGGAAGGCGTTGTCGCTGTCCCAGCCGACGGCGTAGACGTAGTCGTCGGCATCCGCGGCGATACCGAACAGCGTCTCCAGCGGATGCCCGGCGCCGTCGCCCTCGGGGCCGATGATCACGGTGATCGTCTGGGCGGCGGTCGTGGGAGCGAGGATCAGGAACGAGAGCGCGGCGAGCGGGAGCGAGCGGGCTGTCTTCATGGCGAGTTGTCCGGGGTCGAGGACCTGGAGAGCAGCAAGAGATGAGTTCAGGGTACCGCATCCCACCGGAAAACGGGATCCCGATTCTCCGTCCCGAGGTCATGACGAAACACCGACCCCCCCGGGAAACCCGGGAGAGCCGGTGCATCGTCACGTGGTGGGGACAGTCGCCTGTCTCAGGCGGACAGCACCTTGTCCACGGCCGCGAGGAAGGTCTCCCGCTCGATCGGCTTGGGGATGAATCCTTCCGGCGGCGGGACCTGGTTGCGCGTGTTCAGGAAATCGCGGAAGGGGGCCGGGTCCTTGCCGTAGTACGTGACCGCGGTGACCACGATCACCGGGATCGAGCCGAACTCGGAGTCGTCCTTCAGCTCGCGATAGAAGCGGATTCCCGACTTCTCCGGCATGGTGACGTCGAGGCAGATCAGGTCGGGGTGTGCGGCCTTGACCTGCTCCATCGCTTCATTGCCGTTGGCCGCGGAGACGGTGTCGTAGCCGTTGTCGCCGAGCAGGGCCTCCAGGTACTGGACGATGTTCGGCTCGTCGTCGACGACCAGGATCTTCTTCTTGTTCGATTGTGCCTTCTTCATTCTAGAAAACTCCGTGTCGTTTTGGTCACCCGCCTTGGTCAGTGACGATTCGTGAGGTTGGTTCTCGTACGCTCGTGTTCGATCAGGTCGTCGACCGCTTCTTGAGGATCTCCAGCGCCTTGCGCAGGTCCTCGGGGCTGGCCGATTGCACTTGCTCGTCCAGCTCCTCCTTGAGCTGGATCTTGTCGACGGTGTCGGGACTCTCCTCCATCCCCAGCGCCCGCTGGATGCTGCGGACGTAGGCGAGGGGCCGCACCGGCTTCTCCAGGTACGTGCCGGGGCCGGAGAGGACCCCGTGCTCCAGGAGATCGTCGAGGTCGCCCTTGCCCAGCTCGTCCTGGGCATGCGCCGTGACGACCAGAACCGGGATCCGGGACAGCTCCTTGTCGCGCTTCAGGTCGAAGAGGAGCCGGTGGCCGGTCTTCTTCGGCATGATCAGGTCGAGCGAGATCAGGTCGGGCTTCTCCTCCTTGATGATTGCCAGCGCCTGCTCTCCATCCTCGGCGGTGAGCACCTTGAAGCCGGCGTCTTCCAGGATGGTGCTGAGGTAGTTGCGGACGTTCGGCTCGTCATCGACGACGAGGATGGTCTTCTGCGGGTTGGTTTCCATGGCTCGCTCCTGCGGCTACTCCGGCGCCTGCTCGAGAGGACAGTCCTCTACGGTCCCCTCGTCGGTCGGCAAGGGAAGTCGGTTGCGGGGGAAGATCAGTGAGAAGACCGAGCCCTCACCTTCGGTGGATTCGAACGAGACCCGACCGTCGTGCTCCTGCACGATCTTGCTGGTCGTCAGGAGACCGAGCCCCGTTCCCTTGCCCGACGCCTTGGTGGAGAAGAAGTTTGTGAAGATCTTCTTCTTCACCTCATACTCCATTCCGGCGCCGTCGTCGGAGACCTGATACGTGATCACGCCGTCCTTCTCGGTGGTCGACAAGACGACGTGGCCGCCCTCCTTCTCGCTGGTCTCGCAGGCGTCGAGCGCGTTCGAGACCAGGTTGGTCAAGCAGGTGTGGATCCCCGCCTCGTCCATCAGCGCCGGCGTGATGTCTTCCTGGAGCTCCGCGGTCAGCTCGATTCCGGCCAGCCGCGCCGACTCGACGAAGAGCTCGACCACCTGACGCGCCGGGGCGTTCGGATCGACGATGCCGACGGTGGGGGGGCGACCCTTGGAGAACTCGAGAAACTCCTTTACAAAGAAGGTGATCCGCGAGGCGGCATCCTCGAGCACGCCCCAGCCGTCGGCGAGGCGCTGCGGGTCGCCCTTCTCGATCCCCGACCGCGCCATGTACATCCCTCCGTCGAGGCCCATCAGGAGGTTCTTCACGCCGTGCGCGAGCCCGGCGACGGTCTGGCCGACGACGGCGAGGCGCTCCGCCTCGAGCTTCTCCCTCTCGAGGACCTTGGTCTGGGTGATGTCGGTCGACATCTCGATGATGTAGGGGATGCTGCCGTCGGGGCGGACGATAGGCACCACGCGGACGAGGTACCAGGTCGGCTGGCCGTCGACGGTCAGTCCTTCCTCCTCGCGGACGCGGATCTGCCCGTCGGCAAAGGTGTCGGCCGCCTCGCAGCGCCGGCAGTGCTCCTCGCGTCCCTTGTACACCTTGTAACAATGCTGATCGCCCCAGACGCCGTAAGACGCGGTGAAGGCCTGGTTGGCCTCGACGATCTTGTAGTCGCGGTCGATCACGCAGATTCGCACCGGGACCTGGTCCCACAGCTCGTTGCGAACCCAGCTCCGGATCGATGCGCTCTCCTGACCGAGCGCCGTCATCGCCGAGATGTCCGTGGTCATCTCGATGACGAACGGGATGCTTCCGTCCTCACGGGTGATCGGAACTGTACGCACCAGGTAGTGCGACGGTGCGCCCTCGATCGTGGTGCCCCGCTCCTGGCGCACCCGCGTCCGGCCGTCGGCGAAGGTCTCGGCTGCGCTGCAGTGCATGCAGCGCGTATTCTGTCCCTTGTAGACGGAGTAGCAGGAGCGCCCCTGCCACGCGCCGTACGCCTCGGCGAACGCGCGGTTCGCTTCGACGATCTCGAAGTTCGGATCGATGATGCCGATCCGGACCGGGACCTGGTCCCAGAGGTCGTAGCGGACCCAGTTGTGGATCGCCGTGCGGTGCAGCGCGTCCGGGGTCTCCGGCCGCCGGTCGGGTTCTTCGATCATCTCGTCACCGGCCGTCGCTCGAGGGTTCATCCGAGGGGATCCGCGCCGAGCGCTCCGGCGCGCCGTTCCTCGACTCGCGAGTGAGATAGGGAGCGAGCCGGTGCAGCGAGGTGCCGCCCTCGTCGCGGTGACAGCTCTGGCACTCGGCGAACTCCACCGGGTACTTCTCCGGATCGGAGAGTGTCTTCTCCTCGTGGCAGCCGATGCACAGCCCGTGCATGGCCTCCATGTAGCCCACGGCCAGGCCGGTCATCCCCTGCTCGGGGAGCGCGACCCTCGATCCGGCCGCAATCATCCCTTCGTGGCAATCGAGACACACGGTCGCGGTCTCCCGCGTCTTGGGCAGCGAGTCGTCCTCGTGGCACTGCACGCACCCGGCGTTGCCGTCGAAGTGATCGACGTGGCGGAAGTGGTCGAAGATATCGGTGGGGGAGTACATGTCCTGGTGGCAGGAGACGCACTGCGAGTTCTCCTGGAACGGGATGTTCTGGTGGTGACAGAGCGCGCAGGAGCTCTCCTCACCCAGCTCGCTCTGGTGGTGATCGTGATTGAAGAGCACCGGGCGTCCGTCGCGATTGCCGTCGAGCACGGTCAGCATCGTCCGCCGGTCGAGCGGACTGGCGACCGTGTCGGGGCCGGGCAGGAAGATCTCGTGGCCGAATCCGTGCGTTCGCGGGCGAACGATCCCCTCGATCGACCTCGACTCCTGCGCCGGCACGGCCAGCGGCTCGGGGCCGAAGAGGGCATCGCCAGGCAGGAAGACCACCGCGATTGCCGCACCGGCCAGCGCGGCCATCGAGTAGCGGCGCGGCGCGGCGAGGGACTCGGGGAGGAACATCGAGAAACCCTGGGGGGCGAAGGACGGCTTGTCGCGTCGCACCTCCTCGGACTCGTCGTGCTCTTCGGGGAAGACCTTCAGGTTCTCGACGGCCCAGAGGAAGACCAGCGTGCCCGCCGCGACGATGCCGGCCGTCACCGCCAGCTCCATCCACGAGGGGAAGTACGAGAAGCCCTCGGGACGCATGAAGGCGACCAGGCAGACGTTGAAGCGGTAGCCGATGATCCCGAAGACGCCGACCAGCGCGGTCCAGCCGAGCGCCCTGGGGTGCTCGCGGATCTTCCGCTGCGACAGGAGCAGCACCGGGATGACGGAGCTCATCGCGATCTCCAACAGGAAGATCCCACCCTCGAACGAGCCGTCGAAGATCGCACCGAGCTCACCGCGAACGGTGATCTCGACCAGCCGGACGACGCCGTAGATTCCGAGCACCACCGCCGCGGCCTTGCCGAGCCCCGAGAGCAGGTCCATGCGCAGCCTGTGGCCGTAGACCCAGCCGGAGAAGTACGACTCGAGGATCACCGTAAGGAGCCCCAGCCCCGTCGCCGAGACGAAGAAGAGGATCCAGATGATGGGTGAGTACCACAGCGGGTGGAGTCGGTAAGGGGTGATCAGGAACAGCGAGCCCAGCGAAGACTGGTGCAGCGTCGAGAGCACGATCCCGGCGATCACCAGTGGGATGGTGAAGCGCGTGATCACCTTCCGCAGCTTGACCAGCAGCGGCTTGTTCAGCTTCGGGTGCTCCAGGATCACCGGGCTGAACTCGAGGAACAGCACGGTGAGGTAGAGCAGCACGCACATCCCCACCTCGAACAGCACCGAGTGGGGCTGTGGATGGACCAGCAGGGCCCAGAAGTGCCAGGGCAGGCCGAGGTCGTACACGAGGCCGAAGGCCACCGCCAGGTAGCCGAGCAGCGCGGTCAGAATCGCCGGCCGCACGAAGCGGTGGTAGCGTTCCAGGTGGAAGATATGCACCGTCGCGGCCAGCACGAAGCCGCCGGCGGCCAGCGCCACCCCGGCCATCACGTCGAAGGCGATCCAAAGCCCCCACGGGGAGGCGTCATTGAGGTTGGTCATCGACCCCAGGCCGCTCTTGAAGCGGGCGACGGTGACGATGATCAGCACTCCGACGAGCGCCCAGAGGACGCTCTTGACCATCTTCTGTCGGAACAGCATCACTCCTGCCCTCCGTCTCGAGTTGCCTCGTTCGCGGCCTCGGCGGCCAGCTGGTCGCGGCGGCCCGTGATCCACCAGAAGCCGGTCATCAGCCCGGCCATGCCCACCACCAGCGGCGGGACCTTGGAGAGTGCCGCCCACGTCTTCTCCGGGAGCGGCTCGTCGCCCAGCTCCGGCTGGAAGCCGAGGAAGTCGAGTGGGATGTCGGAGATGTAGAGCACCGACGTGCCGCCGATCTCCGTCTCGCCGACCACCGTGTCGACGTAGCGATCGGGGTGCGCTTTCAGGCGCGCGTGGGCGAGCTCCAGGAGCTCGTCGCGGTCGCCGAAGATCGTCGCCTCGCGCGGGCAGGCCTCGACACAGCCGGGGAGCTTGCCCTCTTTGATGCGCGGGTAGCACATGGTGCACTTCTGGACCAGCGGGACGGCCTTCTCCCAGTCGTAGCGCGGGATGCCGTAGGGGCACGAGGTCATGCAGTACCGGCAGCCCATGCAGCGATCGGAGTCGTAGATGACGGGGCCTTCCTCGGTCTTCTGCAGCGCTCCGACCAGGCAGGCGGAGACGCAGGCCGGCTCGAGGCAGTGCCGGCACAGGCGGCGAACGAAGCGGTCCTCCTCGCGCCGCACCATGGTGGTGTAGCGCGTCGAGGAGAGGTCGTCGATGATCCTCTTCCAGCGACGGGGAACGTCGGGGCCGAGCTCGTTGACCTCCTTGCACGCCTGGACGCACTGCTCGCATCCGGTGCAGAGAGTGGTATCGGTCAGGATTGCCTTGGGACTCATACCGCTTCACCTTCCTTTCCGAGGGCGGCGCCGACGCGACTTCCCGATTCAGAGGGGAATTTCCATCCGATCTCCGATACGAGCTGAACGCTCGGCAGCATCAGCGCGTGGCTGAGCTTGGTGATCGGCAACAGGATGAACACCAGGTTGGCGCTCATCACGTGAACGAAGAGCATCGCCTCGAACGAGACGGGATTCCAGGCGGGGTGCATCACCAGGAAGCCGGTCAGGTAGGGGATGGCGACGACCAGGGGCAGGGCGTAGTCCTGCCGCCTGGAGAGCTGACGCGTCGCGCGCGCGCCGAGCCGCTGGACGACCAGCGCCACCGCGGCGAGCACCGCGACGATGGTCAGCACGTCGGCGAGAATGTTCGGGATCGCCGGCCAGGTGAAGCCGAGCCAGCCGCCGAGCAGGACGACGTGCCCGGCGAGGAACAGCGGCGCGATCAGGATCGCCACGTGGAAGACGATCGAGGTGCTGCTGAACACCGGCTCGTTCCTGACCTTGTCGACGGGCACCAACCAGCGAAGGGTCGTCTTCCAGATCTGCCTGTAGGGGATGTCCCTGTCGCCGGCCCGCCGGATGATCCGGAAGCTCTCCCAGATCGTCAGCAGGACGTGGCGTATCATCCCCAGGGTCATGAAGGTCACCGCGAGGATCAGCGCGGGACCACGGGCGAGCTCGAGAGCCGCTTCCATCACTCTGCCTCCTCGGCTTCCGTCGTCTTCTCGTTCGCCGCTTCCTCCGCGGCGAGCTTCTTCTTGTAGGGCTCGAAGTCGATCACCTTCAGCAGCAGGTCGTGCAGTCCCACCACCTCGACGTCGTCGAGGCCGTTGTCCTCGCAGACCTCTCTCAGTTGCTTCTTGCAGTTGGCGCAAGGAGCGATCAGGTACTTGGCTCCCGTGGCGCGGACCTGGTCCGCCTTCCTCTTGCCCATCAGCTTGGTGCGGAAGTCACGAATCTCGTCGATCGAAACCGTTCCGCCGCCTCCGCCGCAGCAGTAGTTCTCGGTGCGGTTGGGGGTCATCTCGACGAAGTCCGCGCAGATCGTCTTGATGATCTCTCGCGGCTCTTCGGTGATTTTCCCGGCGCGTGCGATGTTGCACGGGTCGTGGTAGGTGACCCGCTCCATGATCCTCTCGTCCTTGAGTGGGATCTTGCCCGCCTCGAGCTGCGCCCAGGTGTACTGCATGAAGTTGACCACCGGCGGGGCTTCGGGCCCGCAGAAGGTCGGGACGAACCAGGCGCTTCGCGTGGCGTGGCCGCACTCGCCGATCAGTATCTTCTTCGCGTTGAGGCGCCGGGCTTCGGTCGCCTCGCCCTTGACGATCCTCTCCAGCATCCGATCGCTGTAGAAGAGGCCGTAGTTGATTCCGTCGTAGTTACCCGTGCCGATCGTCCACGACCCGCCGGTCACCGCCATCACCGCGGCGTTGCCCATCAGGGTATCCGGCTCCAGCAAGTAGTCTGAGACCGCGGGGAAGAAGACGTGCTCGGCGCCCTCGACGTCGATCGGGAACCTCACCTTGACGTCGTAGTCATCCTCGAACTCCTCCTCGAGGAACTCGCAGGTGCTGGTCAGGGCGTTGACCGGGATCGCGGAGGTGTTGCCGATACCCTCGAGCTGCTCGCGGGTCGAGACCACCAGCGCCTTGGGGATCACCTCCACCTCGGCGAGCAGCCAGCGGGCGAGGTGCGTGACCAGGCCGTGGTCGATGCCGACCGGGCAGCTCGACTTGCAGCGACGGCACGCCGTGCAGCGGTAGTAGTTCTCCGCCATCAGGTCGATGTACTCGTCGGTCAGCTCGAAGTCGGCTCCCAGCCGGGCCAGGAAGTTGCCCGAGCGGGTGAAGTACCGCCGGTACACGCGGAGCAGGAGCTCGGAGCGGTTGCAGGGGATGTCCCGCTCCTCCTGCGTGACCTCGTAGAGCTGGCAGGTCGACGCGCAGCGACTGCACTTGGCGGACAGGCGCGAGTACGTGTCGAGGGCGAGGCCGTAGCTGGAGTGCTCCAGCACGGCGGCGAACGCCTCGAGGAACCGCCGCGGTCGGTCGGTCGCCTCGCGGGTCCGGTCCTCGACGTAATAGCTGTATTCTCGTGAGGTGGTGGTCATCGAATTCCTAGCCCCGTTTCTCTTCTGGCTGGGGGGTACCGGGGGAGTCGTTCTGCTTCCGGCCGTCGCGCAGCTCGCCTCGAAGGAACGTCTCGATCAGATCGTCGACGTCCCCGTTCACCCAGGAGATGACGCGGATCCCGCTGGCCCGGATGATGTCCTCGAAGCGATCCTGCAACCCTCCGCAGATCAGCGTGTCGACCTCCTGGTCGCGCAGGAGGCGCAAGCGGTCGAGCTCGCGCCGGCTCTGCAAGACGAAGTCCCGCTGGCTCCTCACCTCGCCGTCACCGATCACGAAGATCGTGACGGTGGCGGAGAAACCGAAGCAGGGGGCGACGGTCTCGCCGAAACGAGGGACGGCGATCTTGTGCACGGTGGGTTGCATCGCCCGCGCCTTCGCAAGGTGCGTTCCATTCCCCTCCGGGTGGGACGTTCACGAGGGCAAGTCATGCCTGCCGCGGCACTTGCGTTTTCGGGTCCCCCCTCCCGGGGACCGCGCCGTTTCAGAAACCTGCAACGCTGAAACGTTTCACAGTTTCACTCGCGAAACGTTTCGGGTGACGCGGGTCTACTGGCGGAACTCCTCGGCGACGATCCCGTACTTGCGCAGCTTGCGCCACAGAGTGGTCCGACTGATCCCCAGCTCCTGCGCGGCGTGGGCGAGGTGCCCCCGGGTCCGGCCGAGGGCGGCGCGGATGGTATCCGCCTCGGCGAACTTGAGCGGGGAGCCCTCGGAGCGTGGAGAAGCCGCCGGAAGGCCGACCGGTCGGAAGTCCTCGGGCAGGTGGAGGATGTCGATCGAACCCTCGTGGCAGAGCACGAAGCCGTACTCGATCAGGTTCTCGAGCTCGCGCACGTTGCCGGGGAAGTCGTGGCGCATGAGGATCTCCATCACCGCCGGCGTCACGCCGTCGAGTTTCTTGCCGCGCTTGGCGTTGAAGCGCCGGACGAAGTGCTCGACCAGGAGCGGGATGTCCTCGCGGCGCTCGCGCAGCGGCGGCATCGTGAGCCGCACCACGGCGATGCGGAAGTAGAGGTCGTCGCGGAAGCGTCCCTTGCTGACCAGCTCGGCCAGCGGCTGGTTGGTCGCGGCCACGACGCGCACGTCCGCCTTCACCGTGTCGACGCTACCCAGTGGTTCGTACTCGCGCTCCTGGAGGACCCGGAGCAGCTTGACCTGCGTCGCGGGCGGGAGCTCGTTGACCTCGTCGAAGAAGATCGTGCCCCCTTCCGCCAGCGCCAGACGCCCCGGTTTGTCGGTCTTGGCGTCGGTAAACGCACCTTTCGCGTAACCGAACAGCTCCGACTCGAAGAGCGTCGCGGGCAGCGCACCGCAGTTGACGGCGACGAAAGGCTGCTTGCGCCGGTGGCTGAGGTTGTGTACCGCGCGCGCGAGCAGCTCCTTCCCCGAGCCGCTCGACCCCTCGATCAGCACCGACGTGTCGCTCTCGGCGATGTCGGGCAGGAGGCTGAAGACCCGCTGGAGTGCCTGGCTCTTGCCGACGATGTCCTCGAACGTGTACTGGTTGCGGATCTCTCGTCGCAGCTCCTCGAGAGCCGACAGGTCGCGGAACGTCTCCACGGCGCCGAGCAGCGATCCGCCGGGTCCTTTCAACACCGCGGTGGACAGGCTGATCGGCACGGCGCGTCCGTGATCGTCGAGGATCCGGGCGGGGAGGTCGATCAGCTCCTGCCCGGTCTCCATCGTCTTGCGGAGGGCACAGTTGGTCTCACAGATGTTGGCGTGGAAGACGTCGGAGCAGCGCTGCCCGATCGCCTTCTCCGCGGGGACGCGGGTGATCCGCTCGGCGGCCTTGTTGAAGGAGGTGATCCGCCAGTCCTGGTCGACGGTGAAGACGCCGTCGGCGACCGAATCGAGGATGATCTCGTAGAAGCGGGTGTCTTCGGGGGTCATGGCGGGTCTCCAGGGGGCAGGATAGCATGTTTCATCGGTGAACCGTTGGTGAAACTGTTGAAACGCCGTGATCTCTGCTCCCTCCTCGTCTCAGTACCCGTGCGTTCCCACCTTCACCGGCACCCCGAGCTTCTTCTCCAGCACCTCTCGGCAGCCATCGAGGTTCATCGGGCAGTTCATCATCTTCACCGCCTTCATCACGCAGGTCCCGAAGTAGACCTCATCGACCGTCTGCCCCAGCTTCTCCAGGACCAGCATCTGCAGCTCCATCCGCGGCAGGACCAGACCAGGGCAGTCGCCGCAGGTGGTGTTGAAGACGATCCGGGTCTCGTCATTGCCCTTGAACGCGAAGGAGCTGTCGTTGGCCGTGGCATTGCACTTCGCGCACCCGATGCAGCTCGTCTCCTGGATCCGGTAGCACCGGATGATCCCGATCTTCTTCACCATGGCGTTTCCTCCGGTTCTGGTCGCCGCTCGGCAGGTTATCGGCGCTTCCGCCGCCTGTCCAGGAGGGCCGGCCGCGACGATCTCGGGCATTGCGGTGGTAGGGAATCTGCCGTACAACAGCGCGCCACGACGCGGCCCCGCGAAAGAACGGACCAGGGAGGAGACGATGTACGTAGTCTGCGTGACCATCTGGGTCAAGCCGGAGAACGTGGAGGAGTTTCTCCGCGCCACGGAAGCCAATCACCTCGGCACGCGCAACGAGGCGGGGAACCTGCGCTTCGACGTCTCGCGTGCGACCGACGATCCGAACCGCTTCTTCCTCTACGAGGTGTACCGGAGCGAGGACGCCTTCCACGTGCATCACCAGAGTGAGCACTACCTGACCTGGAAGGAGACCGTGGCGGACTGGATGGCCCAGCCGCGACAGGGCTTGAAGTACGAGAGCCTCTGGCCCGACGACGACGCCTTCTGATGCGCTTCGAGTTCGCCACGGCCGGCCGGATCGTCTTCGGCGCCGGTTCCCTCGACCTGCTGCGTGAGCTCGCGCCGGAGGTGGGAGCGCGACCGCTCCTGGTCGTCGGGGCGCGCTCCGCGCGGGAGAGTGGGCTGCTCGATCGGGTCGGCGAGCTGGTCGAGCCGGCCGCCGTCGCGGTCTGCGAGCGCGAGCCCACGGTGGAGGAGGTCGACCGCTGCGTCGAGATCGGTGAGGAGGCGGGCTGTGACCTCGTCCTGGCGGTGGGAGGCGGCTCGGTGCTCGATTGCGGCAAGGCGGCGGCGGCGATGCTCACCAACCCCGGCTCGCTCGTCGACTACCTCGAAGGCGACGGGCTGGGTCTCTCGATCGATGTGCCGCCGCGGCCGATGATCGCCGTGCCCACCACGGCGGGGACCGGCAGCGAGGTGACCAAGAACGCGGTGATCAGCGGGTCCGGCTACAAGAAGAGCGTCCGCTCCGATCAGATGATCCCCGACGTGGCGCTGATCGATCCCGACCTCCTCGCCGGGGCGCCGCGAGAAGTGATCGCCTCTTGCGGACTGGACGCCTTGACCCAGCTCGTCGAGTCGTACCTCTCGGTGGGGGCCACGCCGTTCACCGACGGCCTCGCCCTCCGGGGGATCCGCGCCTCGGGGCGCTCCCTGCAACGCTGCTGGGAGGACTCGGGGGACGCCGAGGCGCGGGAAGGGACCGCGCTCGCCTCCCTCCTCGGCGGTGTCTGTCTCGCGAATGCGGGCCTCGGAGCGGTCCACGGATTCGCCTCCCCGGTCGGTGCGCTGTTCCCCATCGGCCACGGCGCGTGCTGTGCGGCCCTCCTGGTCGAGGTCTGCGAGGCCAATCTCGAGCACAGTCGCGGTACTCCCGTCGAGGACCGCGTCGCCCGGCGCTTCGCCGACATGGGAGAGGCACTGGGGGACACGCGTTACCAGGATCGCGCCGAGGCCACCGAACACGGGCTGGCGCGGTTGCGTGAGCTGCGCGAAGCACTGAAGATCCCGGGCCTCGGCGAGCTCGGGATCTCCGAGGCCGACCTTCCCCGGCTGGTCGCGGGCTCCCGCGGCTCCAGCATGCGCTACAACCCGATCGAACTGACCGACGACCAGCTCACCCACATCCTGCAACGAGCGATCTGACATGGCCGGAGGTAAGGGCAATCCGATTCGGGCGATCATGTACGCCTTCTTCGCGAACCTCGGCATCGCCATCGCGAAGTTCGTCGCGGCGTTCTTCACCGGCTCCAGCTCGATGCTCGCGGAGGGAGTCCACTCCACCGCGGACACCGGAAACCAGCTCCTGCTCCTCCTGGGGCTACGCCAGGCGAAGAGACCGCCCGACCCCGAGCATCCACTGGGTTACGGCAAGTCGACCTTCTTCTGGAGCTTCATTGTCGCGCTCATGCTGTTCAGCCTCGGCGGCCTCTTCTCGCTGTACGAGGGATGGCACAAGCTGCAGCACCCCGAAGAGGTGAAGTACGCCTGGGTCGCGCTGCTGGTCCTGGGGGTCTCGATCGGTCTCGAAGCGGTGAGCATGTACGGATGCATCCGCGAGGTCCAGTACGTCCGTCGCGGCCGGAGCTTCTGGCGGTGGCTGCACGAGTCGCGCAACGCCGAGCTGGTCGTCGTCTTCGGCGAGGACCTCGGAGCGCTGATCGGGCTGGTGATCGCCTTCGGATTCGTCGGCCTCGCCGCGATCACCGGCGATCCGCGCTACGACGCCTTCGGGTCGATCGCCATCGGCGTCGTGCTGCTGGTGATCGCCATCTTCGTCGCGAAACGCGTCCATGCGCTCCTGATCGGGCGGTCGGCGGATCCCGAGCTGCGGGCGGCGATCGCGGAGGAGATCGAAGGGGACTCGGAGATCGTCGAGGTCTACAACGTGATCACCCTTCAACAAGGCCCGCAGATCATCGTGGCCGCGAAGGTGCGGCTGAGTGAGGGGCTGCCGATCGAGAAGGCGTGCCGCGAGATCAATCACCTCGAAGCGCGCCTCAAGGAGCGCATCCCCGAAATCGGCTGGAGCTTCATGGAGCCGGACCTCGCGGACTGATCTGGAGGTCCCCCAGGTATCACGCCGAGAAAAAACGCCTCTCCCGGCGGGTCACCATCGGGGAGGCGCTCATTTCGTTCGGCTCTGGTCACCCGCGGATCAACCGGCGGGCGCCGGGACCGCGGGCGCTGCAGGCCTGGTCGCCAGCTCGCGGTCGAGCATCAGCATCGCCACCGGCTGTCCGTCGCCGAGGCGCACCGACTTGACGACGCGATCGACGGAGGCCTCTTCCTCGACTTGCTCGTCGACGAACCAGCGCAGGAAGCTCTCGGTGAAGCGGTCGCCCTCCTGCTGAGCCACTTCGACCAGCTTGAAGACCTTCGCGCTGACCTCCTGCTCGTGTTCGAGGGTCGACTCGAACGCCTCGAGCGGACTGCCCCACTCGACCGGCGGAGCCTTCACCGCGCCGATGACCACTCGGCCGCCGCGCTCGGTGATGTAGTCGAAGAGCTTCTGGACGTGAAGGTCCTCCTCCTTGGCCTGGACTCTCATCCAGTGCGCGAACCCGGCCAGATCCAGCGACTCGAAGTACGCGGACATCGCCAGGTAGAGGTTCGTGGAGTACATCTCCGCGGTGACCTGCCCGTTGAGGGCGTCTTGCATCTTGTCGCTGATCGCAGCCATTTTCTCACCTTTGTATTACTCAGAGTCGGTTTCTGCGCGCTGCGCGCAGAAAGCAGGCTGGGAGGGCAGTGAAGGTCTCGAGAATCGTGATTCGACCAGTCTGTTGACCGGTTGGGTTGCGGGCGTCAGCCCGCGTTATTGCCCGGATCGGGAGGGACGGGAGTCTATCAGAACAGAGGCCCTCGCGCAGATCCAATCGATCTCGTCAGTGACCCTCCCTCTTCGGGCCGTGAGGGAGAATGCTCCGGCGGCGAGCCCGGCTGCTCGCCGCCGGAGCGGGGGGATCCTTCGCGGGGGTCTCGCTCGGGCGCTACAGGTTCTGGGCGGCGAAGTCCCAGTTGACCAGGCTGGAGAGGAACGCGCCGATGAACTCGGGGCGGCGGTTCTGGTGATCGAGGTAGTAGGCGTGCTCCCAGACGTCCAGGGTCAGGAGCGGCCTGGCGTCGGTGGTCAGCGGGGTGCCGGCACCGGTGGTCTGAACGATCTCGAGCTTGCCGCCGTTGTCGACGAGCCAGACCCAGCCGCTGCCGAAGAGGGTCGCGGCCTTCTTGGTGAACTCCTCCTTGAAGGCATCGAAGCTGCCGAAGTCAGCGTCGATCCGGCTCTTGAGCTCGCCGGTCGGTTCGCCGCCGCCACCGGGCTTCAGGCTGTTCCAGAAGAAGGTGTGGTTCCAGATCTGGGCGGCGTTGTTGAACACGCCGGCCCGGGTGGCGTCACCGGCGGTCTCGCGGATGATCTCCTCGAGGCTCTTCTCGGCGAGGGCGGTACCCTCTACGAGGCCATTCAGGTTCTTGACGTAGGTCGCGTGGTGCTTGCCGTAGTGGAAGCTGATCGTCTTCGCGGAGATGTGGGGGTCGAGGGCATCCTCGGACCAGGGGAGGGCGGGGAGTTGAAAGACCATTTCGGTTCTCCTTGGCGGTTGAGGCGAATCCAGGGGCAGCAAGCTGGGCAGGGTGCCGCGGTCACGATGACCGCGGCATGGTGATGTCAACAAAGGCGGAACGGGGCGAGAGCAGTTAGTTCTTGCCGTGCTTGGACAGGTAGCTGGCGACGCCCTCGGGGGAAGGGGTCATCGCGTCATCCCCGTTGTTCCAGTTGGCGGGGCAGACCTCGCCGTGGGTCTCGTGGTGGCGAAGCGCCGTCACCATGCGAAGCGCCTCGTCGATGTTGCGGCCGAGCCCGAGGTCGTTGACCACGGCGTGCTTGACGGTGCCTTCTTTGTCGATCAGGAAGGTGCCGCGGAAAGCGACACCGGCATCCTCGAAGAGGACTCCGTAGTCACGGCTGATCTGCTTGGTGAGGTCGGCGACCAGGGGGTACTGCACGTTCCCGATGCCGCCGTTGTCGATGGGCGTGTTCTTCCAGGCGAGGTGGCTGAACTGGCTGTCGACGGAGACACCCACGACCTCGGCGCCGGCTTCCTTGAAGCTGGCGAGCTTGCGGTTGAACTCGAGGATCTCGGTGGGGCAGACGAAGGTGAAGTCGAGGGGGTAGAAGAACAGCACGACGTACTTGCCCTTGAACTGCTCGAGGCTGAAGTCGGGCTGGATGGTGTTGTCGGAGAGGACGGCGGGTGCGGTGAACTGGGGGGCGGGCTTGCCGATCAGGGCGGACATCTTCGGGCTCCTTTGGGGGGTCGCTTCTCGGTCTCGGTGGTACGGCGTGAGTCTCACGCTCACGCATGATCCCTTGCACACGCCGTGCCATCGCCCGGGCGGATTCTCAAGTCGTTGCCTGCAAGAGGTTTATGAGTATCTCACGCCGATTCGAGTCAGGTGATGCGCGATATTTCACGACCGATAATCGTTGGATATCGCGCTTCCTCGAGGCGGGGGGCGATATTTCGTGGTCGGCTCCCTGGGACCCGATGGCTCCACCAGCTCGGTGGCCGCTCCGGGGGAGCACGGAATCGGCGGGAGCCGGCTCCCCCGCGAGAGAACCGGCTCCGCACCTCCCCGGTGGTCCGGGCGCGGCGATCGGGAGTTGCCGATCAGGGACAGAACAGGACTTCCAGTCCGCCCGAGAAGTTGAAGCCCGACGGGCCACCCGGAGGGTCCCGGTACCAGAACTGGAAGTTCCAGGTGTCGCCGGGCTCGATTTGGGCGGCGGGCTCGGGCGGGTCAGTGTTGTCGAGGTAGTAGGCGCCGTTGCCGAACTGATCGAGCTGGATCACCGGCAGGCGGTAGATGCCGCCCCCGACGCAGCGGAGCCCCTCGCCGTAGGGCGTCGAGATCTGGTTCGGCCCGTAGTAGAAGAGGCCGAACTGGTGCATGGGACCGTGCTCGACGGTCAGGATCAGGTCGTTTGCCCAGACCCTGGCGGTGCCTTGGCTGCCGATGACCGCGCCGTCGCTTTCCGAGTTCGGCATCGCGGTGCAGTAGGGAACCGGTACCGTGCACTCGCTCAGGCCGTACAGTGCGAAGTCGTCGATGTTCCAGCCGCCGGTCTCCACGGATCCATTCGAGATCAGGTGGAACTCGATCCTCACCCACGCCTTGCCCGCGGCCCACTCGGAGATGTCGAGGGTGTGCTTGGTCCACTCGGTGTCGGCGTGGTCTGCACCTGCGGCGTTCTGCCACACCTCCTTGCTGTTGACCCAGATCTCGGCCAGGTCGTAGGGAGCCTGCTGGATGACCAGCCAGCGCTGGTACTCCAGGATCACCACGGGTTCGTCAGTGAAGTCGAATACCGGGGAGAACAACCGGTTGTGGGTGTTCGACGCATACCGACCATTCCAGCCCGAGGCCCCCAGGTCGTTTCCCCAGATCTTGCTGCCGGAGTATGCGCTAGTCGGATCACCTTCCTTGCCCTGGGGAGCTCCGCGCTGCCAGTCGTCCTGGTTCTGGATCTCGCTGTGGTACCAGTCCTCATCGCCTCCGCCTTCGAAGTCGTTGAAGTACAGCTGGATCCTGTTGCCCACGAAGAAGGAGAAAGGAGGCGCATCGATGTCCATTCCAAAAGGCAAGGTCTCGCTGTCGCCCTGGTCGTCGAAGGCGTCGATGTAGTAGTAGTAGGTCACCGGTGATCCGGCACCCTGGAGCTGGACATGCCAGTCGCTCCCTCCCTGATTGGTCATCGGGACCGGGGTGTAGCTGGAGCCGTCGAAGGAGTAGTTGAGCACCACCGAGGTGACGGTCGATCCGGTCAGGCTGGTGACCTGGCAGTCGAAGTCGTACGGGCCGAGCGACTGGGTATCGTCGAGCGGAGTGTGGGCGATCGACAGATCGGCCGGCGAAGCCAGCGTCGCCGCCGCGGCGACGGTTCCCTTGACGGCCATCTCGGCGAGGTCGAAGTCGTTCGTCGCCTGGGGGTACGTGTCATTCGCGGTGTGGATCCAGGGGCAATGCGAGTTGTCATCCTCGAAGTAGAACACCGCCGGGAAGCCGTGAGCCATGTAGCTCGCGTGATCGGAGCTGCCACCCATGAGAACGCCCATATTCGACGCCCAGTTGGAGACGTAGAGTGCTCCCATCGCATCGCAGAAGTCGATCAGCCCCGGGTGCGAATTGCTCGTGATGAAGTCGACATCGCGCGTGTCGGAGGCCGACCGGTACGCGATCATGTCCAGGTTGAGCATGGCGATGACATCTTCATCCAGGTCGTCGGACAGGCTCGCGGAGTAGCTGGAGCCGTAGAGTCCGATCTCCTCGCCGGAGAAATCGATGAACCGGAGTGTGTGCCGGTAGGGGCCGTGGAGGGCGAGAACCCTGGCCGCCTCCATCACCCCAGCCGTGCCGGACGCGTTGTCGTCGGCGCCGGGTGCCGGTTGGGAGGACCCCGATCCGTTGATCGAGTCGTAGTGTCCTCCGATCACGATGATCTTCGACGGGTCTATCGCCCCGGGGATCTCACCGACGACATTTCTCGAGTACGAGGAACCGAAGTTTTGCAGGTAAGTGGAGATTCCGTAGCTCTGGAACTGCGCCTCGAGCTGGTTCTGTGCCGTGACTGCCCCCGAGAGATCGCACCGCCGACTGTAGATTGACGACAGGCTCTGGACCGTCGCCTCGATGTTCGACTGGTCCACCATGTCGACGATCACCTGGACCCGGGGATCCGCCGTCGTCATCCTCGCCGAGCCCGATCCTCCAGGCGCCACGAAGGACCTGGTCGCCTTGCGCGGGTGTCGGCGGATCGGCATCAGGGCATGGTGCATCATGCTGCCGGGTTCCACCTCGTCCAGAACCCCCCTCGCTTCGGGGCGTAGTGAGACCAAGGCTTGCGGCGCGTAGCGGAAGAGTACCTCGCCTCCGACCGCCTCGATCTGCTCCAGCGTGTCTTCGCTGGTGAACTCGATCTGGTAGAGCTCGACGTGCTCGTGGAGCTGGCCACCGAGGTGGAAGACATCGACGTCGAGTCCACCGAGCCAGTCGAGCCGCTGTTCATCGGCTTCCGCAACGATGAAGCGTCCGGCGTCGTGCCAGACGTCCAGCTCCCGCAGCAGGTGTGCTCGGAACGCCTGGTCGTCTGGGTGAGCGACGACGATCGGGTACGTGTGTGCCGCCGTGATCTCGGCCGTCTGCGGCGCGGGTGCGCTGAGCGCGGTCGAGGGAAGGGCCAGGGCGGCGATCTGAAGAAGGGCAGAGAGCATGGTTGGGAGGTGCGCTGGGGGCTAGGGGAGAACCGGCGTCCGGACGTCCAGCGTCGAAGGTCCAGTCTACCCTCAAATGGCCCGGGAAGGGGGGAGACCGTGCCGTTCGGCGCCGATCCCAGGCGATTTACGCGAAGACAATCCCGGAAGCGGAACCCCGTGCCTTTCACACCGGATCGGTGGGCCTCCACCGCCGGCCGAGGCGTTTTCCGGTGCCCGAATTCCTCGCTGACGAGAGATCCCCGCCCTCCGGATCGGAAGGCGGGGACCGGTGCTAGAGGGAACCGTCAGGGATCAGGGACAGAAGATCGCTTCCAGCGCGTCGGAGAAGTTGAAGCCCGAGGGGCCGCCCGTGGGATCGCGGTACCAGCACTGGAAGTTCCAGGTCGAGCCGTCGAGGATCTGCCCGGAGGGTTCCGGCGGGTTGGTGTTGTCGAGGGCGTAGGTGCCGATGCCGAACGCGTCCAGCTGGATCACGTTGAGGCGGTAGATACCGCCGCCGACGCAGCGGACACCTTCGCCATAAGGCACGTTGATCTGGTTCGGCCCGTAGTAGAAGAGCGCGAACTGATCGGACGGACCGCCCTGGACGGTCAGCATCAGATCGTTGGCCGCGATGCTGGTCGAGCCCGCGTACCCGATCTCCGCGCCGGAGCCGACGGAGTTCGGGGAAGTGACGCAGTAGGTCGAGGGGGGCGGGCACCCGACCGGACCGAGGACCACCAGCGAGAAGTCGTCGATGTTCCAGCCGCCGTACTCGACCCCGCCGTCAGTGATCAGGCGGAATTCGATCTGCACCGAGGAGTTGCCCGCCGCCCAGGTGGAGATGTCGATGGTGTGCTTGTGCCAGCCGCTGTCGATGTGGTCGGACCCGGTGGCGTTCTGCCAGACGGTCGTACCGTTGACGCGGATCTGCGCCTTGTCGTACTGGTTGTCCTCGACGGTCAGCCAGCGCTGGTACTCCAGCGTCACGCTGGTCTCGGCCGACAGGTCGAAAACGGGGGAGGCCAGCCAGTTGTGGACGTCGGGCTTGTACTCACCGTTCCACCCCGAAGGGCCGAGGTCGTTGCCCCAGACATTGGTTCCGGAGTAGGCATTGCTGGGGTCGCCCGCCAGGCCGTTGGGGTTGCCGCGTTGCCAGTCGTCCTGGGTGGCGACCTGACCGTGGGTCCAACCGGCGTCATTGCCGCCCTCGAAGTCATTGAAGTACAGCACCGTCTTCTGGCCGCAGAAGAAGGAGAACGGCGGCTCGCCGAGCGCCATGCCTCCGGGCAAGGTCTCGCTTCCGCCCTGGTCGTCGAGAGCTTCGATGTAGTAGTAGTGAGTGATCGGTGAACCGGCGTCGGGGATCTGGCCCTGCCAGTTGTCTCCCCCCTGGTTCGTCATCGGCACCTGGTTGAAGTTGGAGCCGTCGGTCGAGTAGTTCAGCGTCACGGAAGTGACGTTGGCACCGCTCAGGCTGGTGACCACGCAGTCGACGTCGTACGGGCCCGTGGCCTGCGTGTCGCCGAGCGGCGTGTGAGCGATCGACATGTCGACCAGCTCGGCCAGCGAGGCCGCCGAGGCCACGACGCACTGCACGAACATCTTGGCCAGCGTGAAGTCGTTCGCCGACAGGGGGTAGGTGTCGTTGGCGGTGTGGATGTACGGCGAGTAGTTGCCGATGTCCTCGAAGAAGAAGATCGCCGGAAAACCGTGCTGTGCGTAGCTCTGGTGGTCGGAGGTGCCCCCGCTCAGCGAGCCCGAGTTCGAGGCCCAGTTGGCCACGTACGTCGCTCCCATCGACTGACAGTAGTTGATCAGGGAACCCGACGAGTAGTTGGTGACGAAGTCCACGGAGCGCGAGTCGGAGCCGGCGCGATAAGAGATCATGTCCATGTTGATCATGGCGATGATGTCCTCGTTCGCGTTGTCCGACTGCGTCGCGGCGTATTCCGAGCCATAGAGGCCGAATTCCTCTCCGGAGAAGGCGATGAAGCGGAGCGTGTGCTTGAAGGGGCCGTTGGCCGCGAGGACCCGAGCGGCTTCCCAGACTCCGGCGGTTCCCGAGGCGTTGTCGTCCGCACCCGGCGCGGCGTACGAAGAGCCGGCGCCGTTGATCGAGTCGTAGTGTCCGCCGATGACGATGATCTTCGAGGGATCGACCGTCCCGAGGATCTCGCCGACGACGTTCTTCGAGTACGAGGCCCCGAAGTTCTGCAGGTAGGTGCTGACGCCGTAACCCTGCATCTGCGCCTCGAGCTGGTTCTGAGCCGTCACCGCGCCGGAGAGGTTCGCCCGGCGGCTGAAGATCGCGGAGAGGCTCTGCACGGTCGACACGAGGTTGCTCTGGTTGACCTGGTCGACCATCGCCTGGATGGCGGGATCCCCGGCGATCATCGCCGTGGAGCCGGGAGCGCCCAGACCCGCGGGCGTGAAGGCCCGCGGCTTCTGCTGCGCCTGCTGGCGGATCGGCATCAGGGTGTGGTGCATGAAGCTGCCCGGTTCGACCCGGTGCAGAACACCACTGTCATCGGGATGGATCGCGATCAGCGCCTGTGGCGCGTAGCGGAAGAGGATCTCTCCCCCCGCGTTCTCCACTTGCTCGAGCGTCTTCTCGCTCCGGAACTCGATCACGTAGAGCTCGGCGTCGACCGGCCAGTCGGTCAGCATGAGGAGGTCGGCGGGCAGGTCGTCGATCCACCGGACCGTCTCCGCGGAGGCTTCCCCGACCAGGAACCTCCCGGCGTCGTGCCAGACGTCCAGGCCTCGAAGGAGCCGGTCACGCAGCGCCGGGTCCTCGTGGTGGATGACCACGACCGGGTATTCGGCGACGTTCGGGGCCTCCGCCACCGGGGGCGGGGAGGCGCTGGGGGCCGCCATGGGGAGAGTCAGGGCGGCGGTCGATAGGAGGGCAGAGAGCATCATCGTTTGCGCTTTTGTCTGGGGGAAAACCGGAGTCCGCAGTAGGAGTCTACCTCGAATCCGGCGGCGCCGGGGACCGGGGGATCCATTGATCTAGCTCCTCCCGAGGATGAGGCAACCCACTGTGTCCATTCGCTTTATGAGCGAATGGTTTTCGAGCGGAAGGCGCACGAAAGCCCCTCGCGGGGGCCGCCAGTAGTGCGGTCAGCGCACAGCTCTTCCGGCCCGAAAGCTGCTCAGAAGCCCACCCCACAGAGGTTCACGGCGATGCCCATCGCCCGAGCCATCGCCGCCTTGGCGGCCAGGCCCCGGCGGGCCGAGTCCGCGTCATCCGCGTAGACCACCTGGATGTGGTTCGCCTGGTGCTTGGCCATCAGCTGGTCGCGGCTCACCCCCTGGAAGACCGCGTTCATGATCGGCCACTGCGGCGTGGTCGCCTGCCAGCGACGCTCCATCTCCTCCGGCGGCAGCTCGATCGCGTCGAGCAGACCGATGTCCATGTGCAAGGCGTCGTCCGCGACGTAGATGCGGCTCCAGACCACCGGCCCCGGCCGCGACTGGCCGCAGATGGTGCTACCGCCCTTGGCGAAGTACATCGGCGGCTGGCGGTACCCCTTCGCGCCGCCGTAGCCGCCGATCAGGTGCGACGGCGGGACCGCGCCGGAGATCTCGAAGACGAAGACCTCTTCGTCGGTGGTGCCCGAGCGGTCGGTGTCGGACCAGCGCACGTCGTGCAGGGTCGTGTCCGGCGCCATCCCCATCGCGCTCCACACGCGCTCGGTGATCAGCGCGTCGAGGCCCGCGCATTCGTCGACCTCGTTGAAGTGGAGGACCGGCTGGCCCTCGCGGATCAGCTCGCCCTTCCGCGGACCGTCGACCGCGCGCACCGGCGGCCGCTCGGAGCAGTTGAGCATCCCCTCGGCGAGGTCGCTGGCGGGGCACAGCTCGGTCAGTCCGAGCTGGTACTGGATGCCGATCACGTCGCAGCCGTGACGGTCCGCGATCCTCGTCGCGGCGATGTACATCTTGCACTGCTCGAGGATCTGCTCCTCGGTGAGCTGATTCTCACCGGGGCCGATATCGAAGGTCATTCCGCGTTCGTCGAGCCAGCCGCGTACCTCGCGCGCTTCCTCGTCCGGGACCTGCTGCATGGCGGAGAAGAGCGCCGACTGGGAGAGCCGCTCCTTGACCACGCCCACCGCGTGTAGGAGGTGGTCGGGGATGATCGCGTTGAACATCCCCATGCAACCCTCGTCGAAGACGCCGAGGATCATCGGCGAGCGGCGCAACACGGCGGCTAGCCCTTCGCCGAGCTCGCGCTCCGCGCCGGGAAGGTGGGCCGGATCCAGCGGGGTGACGTGAGACAGATCGTGCTCGACCCGTCCCGTCTCGCACCAGCCCTTCAGCTGCTCGACGAACGCCGGATCGTCGAAGTCCTCGGTCCACAGCATCGAGTACTCGACCCCCGCCTTGGTCAGCGACCCGCGCAGGTTCAGCGCGCCGACCAAGCCGGGCCACTCGCCGGACCAGTTGCAGATGATCAGGATCGGCCCCCGGTGGCGCAGCAGGCCGCCGAGCACGTTGCCCGTGTACTGCCAGACCGACTCGACGATGACCAGCGGCGCCTCGGGGTGGATCTTCTCGAAGACCTCGCGCCCCTGCGCCTGGCTGAAGAGGAAGCCGTGTGGCTGCTCGTCGCTCCAGCGCTCCGGCGAGCCGCGGTGGACGGTCCAGCCGAGTTTCTCGAAGGCGGCGCTCACTTGCCCCTCGGTGCGCTTCTGCGTCGGCCAGCACTTGGTGTTGGCGGTGACGCGCTGGTCCCCGGAGGCGAGCAGGATCGCGGTCCGGGCGGCGAGGGGGGTGGGGGTCTCGAGCTGGGGGAGGGCGTAGGGCATGGCGCGGGTCTGGCGGGGAGAGGGACGAGGGGCGGCGCCCCCGATCGGGGCCGCAGAGGAAGAGGATAGCGACCGAGCGCGCCGCGCGCTCGCATCAGGCCCGCCGCAGCCGGCCGCCCTCGTCCCGAGCCGCCAGGATCGTCCGGAGCTCCTTCCAGAGCGCCGCGATGTCCCTCGCCGCCGGCCCCGGCCCCGACTCCGTCACGGACGTCGCGCCGACCTGGGCCCCGGTGACCGCGGGGTCGTAGTGGATCCGCCCCAGGACGGTGAGCCCGAGCCGCTGCGCCTCCCGCTCGATCCGCTCGGCGACCCCCGGGTTGAGGTCGAACTTGTTCACGCACACCGCCGTCTCGACGCCGAAGTGCCCGGTCAGCTCGGCCACGCGCAAGAGGTCGTGGAGCCCCGAGAGGGTCGGCTCGGTCACCACCAGCGCCAGCCTCGCCCCGGTGATCGAGGCGATCACCGGGCAGCCGATGCCCGGCGACCCATCGACGATCACCAGCTCCTTTCCCTCGGCGGCGGCGACCGCGCGCGCCTCGTTGCGCACCAGGGAGACGAGCTTCCCGCTGTTCTCCCCGGCCACGCCGAGGCGAGCGTGGACCATCGGCCCGAGCCGGGTGTCGGAGTGGAACCACTCCCCGGACTGCACGGGCAAGAGCTCGATGGCGTCGCCCGGACAGGTCAGCGTGCAGACCCCGCACCCCTCGCAGGCGAAGGGGTCGACGGCCATCGAGAACGCGCCGTTCGCGCGGCTCTGGTCGATGGCGTCGAAGCGACAGAACTGGGCGCAGGCGGTGCACCAGGCGCACTCGTCCTCGTCGATCCTCGCCTTGTGTCCGCTGGAGAATGGCCAGCGATCTCGTATCCTCGGATCCAGCACCAGATGCAGGTCGGCCGCGTCGACGTCGCAGTCGGCGGCGATCGCGTTTCCCGCGAGCGCGAGCAGCGAGGCCGCCACGCTGGTCTTGCCTGTGCCGCCCTTGCCGCTGATTACCACCAGCTCGTCGATCTCGGTGCAGGCCGGTGCCGGAGCCCGCTGCGAGGGAGTGGGGGGGAGACCCTCGGGCTCCTCGAAGGGCTCGAGATCGTGTCGTGCCGCGGCCGGCCGGGGATCGGCGCTGGTCACGATCCGATCGGCGAACCTCGAGAGCGCTCGCCGCAGCTCCGGCATCGAATCGACCGCCGCCTCCCCGCGCGAGTACCGCTCCGCGATCCCGCGATCGTCGGGAATCTCGAGCCAGACCTCGATTCGCTCGGCCGCGCAGTACTCCTGGACCCGCTCGTCGCCCGCCCCGGCGCGGTTGACCACCACGCCGAAGGGCAAGCCGAGGGCGCGGACCATCTCGACCGCGAGCTTCAGGTCGTTCAGCCCGAAGGGAGTCGGCTCGGTGACCAGCACCACCACGTCCGCGGCGCGGATGGTCGCGATCGCCGGGCACGACGTGCCGGGCGGCGCATCGAGTAGCGTGACGTCGGTTGACGGCGCCGCCTCCAGCAGCGCGTGGAGCACCGGCGGAGCCATCGATTCGCCGACCTGCAGCAGACCCTGTCCGAAGAGGATGCCTTCGGCGGCGCGCCCAGTCTCGACGGTGCCGACGCGGCGGCCGGTCTCGGTGATCGCGTGCTCCTCGCAGGCGATGGTACACCCGCCGCAGCCGTGGCACAGCTCGGGGAAGGTGATCACCGACTCGGGGAGGCAGAGGATCGCCGAGTAGCGGCACGCCGCCCCGCAGGCGCCGCAGTTCGTGCACCGCGACGTGTCGATCACGGGGACCGGAATGGTGACCTCGCGCGTCTCCCCGATCTCCGGAGCGAGGAAGAGGTGCCCGTTCGGTTCCTCGACGTCGCAGTCGAGGTAGGCGACGCTCCTCCCGTTGCCGGCGAGGGTCAGGGCGAGGTTCGTCGCGAGCGTCGTCTTGCCCGTGCCGCCCTTGCCCGAGGCGATGGCGATCTTCATCAGTACTGTCGTTCCGCAATCACTTCCAGGGACCTTCCACGTTCGGGCCCGAGGCGCTGGCGAGCAGTCCCGCCCGGTACTTCTCGATCGCTTCGCGGACCGTTCCCTCGACGTCGACGACGACCTCGACCCCGGCGGCCTCGAGGGCCTTGAAGGCCTTGGGACCGCAGTGGCCGGTGATGACGCATCCCGCTCCCAGCTCGGCGGCCAGGGCGGCGGTCTGGATCCCGGCGCCCTGGGGCAGGTTCGCATTCGCCTCGTTGTCCACGGCCTCGAGCTCGTCGGTCGCGAGGTCGTAGACGATCAGCTTCGCGGCGCGCCCGAAGCGCGGGTCGATGGGGGCCTCCAGGGTCTCCCCGCTGGAGCTCACGATGACCTTCACTCCACTTCTCCTGTCTCGGCGCCGTTCTGGCGCGGTTGCCGCTGGCAGGCCCGCCCGGTCTCCTCGGTCCGATCGCCTGCCCGGCCACGACCTCGACCGCGTCCGCGACCGCCGCCCTGGCCGCGCCCTCGGCCACGGCTCGACTCCTCCGCCGAGCCTCCTCGGCGATTGCGGCAACCCTTGCCGCGTCCCTGTGCGGGGCCCTTTCCGTCAGGCCCGGTTCCGTCTCGATTCGGCATGTCAGCCTCCCGGCTTCGAGGGGTGGTTCCCCTCCACTTCATTCTTTTCGATTCCGTCCACAACCACGACGACGTCCACCGCCGCCGCGTCCACATCCGCGCCCTCGGCCGCCCCGTCCGCGGCGGAGCTCGACGGCTCCGCCCTCGAATCGGATCGCCTTCCCCTCGACGAACGCCTCCGCGACCTTGCCGCGGGCATTGCCGAGGATCCGGCCCACCGTGGCGCGCGAGACCCCCATGCGTTCGGCGACCGCGTCCTGGTAGTGCCCCTCGTGATCGGCGAGGCGCAAGGCCTCGAACTCGTCGAGCGTCAACACCACCTCCTCCAGCTCGCGCAGGGGAACGCCCGCCGGCTTGTAGCTGTTCCGGGGCGGCTCCTGGCTAATCTGTCGGGTCGAGATCGGTCGCGGCATGGGTGAGTCTCCGAATGCTGATGATCTACATTATCGGCATATGCTCATAATGATTCAAGGGACCTTCCTGGCGAATCTCACCGAATGAGAAGAAGATCGCGCACCGGAGCAGTAGGAATGGCAGCAGTACGGAGTCGCTCTCCCGGCTGTCGTCTCCTCGCATCGCGGCACCACGCAATGCAGCGAAACAACCGCCGAGAGAGCGACTCCGTACTGTGATGGCGCGGCCTGGCCGCGGGATCAGTGCGGGTGTCCGTCGCCGTGCCCGTGTCCTTCGCCACCGCCGCCGCAGGCCTGCGCGGGACCGAACTTGCGGGCCTTGCCGTCGAGGATCAGCTGGAGCGCTTCACCGACGGTGCCGACGCCTTCGCTGAAGAAGACGTCGATCCCGACCTGCTGGAACCCGGCGAGGGGGCGCATGCCCATGCCGCCGGCGATCAGCGCGTCGACGCCGGCCTCCTTGAGCAGCATCACGGGTGCCATGCACCCACCCTGTTCGTGGGGGAGGTTGTCGAGGGTCTCGATCTCCTTCGCCTCGCCTCCGTCGACGTCCACCAGGGTGAAGGTCTCGCAGTGACCGAAGTGGGGGGAAAGCTCGGCGTCCAGGCCTCCAGGGGCGCCACTGGGAATAGCGATCTTCATCATTTGCAGCCTTGTCGGTTCAGCGTGATTCGAAGAAGCGGGTCAGTATAGACCTTCGTCACGCTCGACCTATACGACCTATCCGTTTCCGAAAAAGGTGCTTTGCGTGGAGAAACGACCCCGTCGCGGAGCTTCTTCCCCTACCTATCCGATGCGTATGAGTTCTCGCTACTTCTTCGGAGCGTTCAGCAACTCCTCCAGCGCGCCGAGGAGATCGTGCGCGGAGAGCACGCCGACCAGCTCTCCTTTCTTGTTGAGCACCGGCAGAGCGCCGTAGCGCTGCTCGCGAAAGATCTTCACCGCCTTGTAGACGCGGTCGTACGTACGAACCACTTCGGGGTTGGCGGTCATCACGTCCCGCACCGTGGTGTCGTCATTGATCTGGTAGTACTGCGTCCAGTCGTCGAGCGCGTCGACCCACTTCGGCCGCCGCAGGTCCCGGTCGCTGAGGAAGCCCACCAGCTCGTCGCCCTCCAGCACGGGCAAGTGTCGCACGCGGTGGCTCCGCATGGCGAGGAAAGCATCCTTGACGGTCATGTCCGGGGTGGCGGTGACGAGCTTGGTCGTCATGTACTTGCTGATCTTCATCCGATCCTCCGGTTGGGGGGGCACAGTGTAGCGCATGGGAACGGGTCGGCTGAAGAGCCGGAGGGCCGGGAGGGAGCCACGCGCGAATTGACGGAATCGCTCCGTCATCGAGGCTGCGGAACGCTAGATTCCGGTCGTGGATCACACCCGACTGATCGAGGCCCTTGCCGGAGACGACCGTTCGCCGCTCGAGCGCGAGCGCCTCGTACGTCTGATCACCCTGCTCGCCGAGCTCCCCGCGCCGCCCGATCCCCTGGGCCTCTTCTCCCGCTACGAGGAGTACCGCGAGCTCCTCTTGACGGTGACCGCCGGCGACGACGGCGAGGCGATCGAGGAGGCGTTCCTCACCCTCTACGCACATCTGCACGGTCACGAGGCGCCGTACACGCCGGACGAGCGGAACCGGGTCGACCGCACCGGCGGCTACTGGTGCCACGCCGGCGGCCTGTCGCCGATCCTCAAGGCGGGGGAGCACCTGTCCGCTGATTCGGTCTCTGGCGACTTCGGTGCCGGCAACGGCCTGCAGGGCCTCCTGATGCAGGTCCTCGATCCGCACCGCCTGACGATCCAGATCGAGATCTCGAGCCGGATGGTCGAGGCGGGGAAGGCCCTTCAGGAGTGGCTCGGGGTTCCGCCCGAGCGAGTGCGCTGGGTCGTCGGCGACGTCCTCGATCACTCACCGGCGGGGATGGACTTCATCTACCTGTACCGCCCGGTGCGCCCGGAAGGGGAGGGCCGCGCCTTCTACGAGACCTTCGCCGCCACACTGCAGCAGCAGGATCGCGACGTGGTGATCTTCAGCATCGCCGACTGCCTGCGTGACTTCCTGTCCGATCGCTTCGAGGTCTTCTACGGCGATGGCCACCTGACCTGCTTTCGGTTCCGGGCCCGTTGAGCACCGGCGCTATTCGCCTCGATGGCGTCGAGGCGAATAGCGCCGTATCTATTCGAGCACCTCCAGCCCACCTCTCACCTTCAGGCGATATCGCCCCGCATCCACGCCCTCGAAGGATTGCGTGGTGCCCTTCGCATCCGGCCAGGTCACGGTCAGCTCCTCCACCTTCGACCGCTCCCCGATCCCGAAGTGCACGAGGAAGTCGTCCTGCTTCCCCGCGTGCCCGCCCGGGCCCACCAGCTGGCGGCTGAGGATCGTGCCGTCGTCGAGGCGGGCGCGGACCACGGCGCCGATGGCGTCGCGGTTCACCCGCCGGCCGTCGCCCTCCAGGCGCAACGTGATCGACCGGCGGCTGCCGGTCAGCTCGTTCCGGAACAGCCGAGCCGTCGGTATCCGGCCCGCCCTCTGCTCCGCGGAGAAGCGGTTGAAGGTCTGGCCGACTAGGATGTCGAGATCGCCGTCGCCGTCGAAATCCGCCAGGCTGAGCATCTGCGAGCCGTCGTGCTCCAGCCCGAACGCCGCCGTCCGGTCCTCGAAGACGCCGTCCTCGACCTGAGTGAAGATCCGCAGGATCTGCCGGTCGGGGTAATCACCCGAGGAGAGCAGCACGTCGAGACGGGTGTCGTGGTCGAGGTCGGCGATGGCACAGAAGAGATCGCCCTGATTCCAGTTAAGGGCTCCCTCGGGGACCCGGTCGAAGAAGTGTCCCGCATCACTGCCGAACCTCGGCGTGCCATCCACCTGCAGGTCGTTGTGGTAGAGGCACGAGCGATCGGACGACTCTCCCGCCCAGCCGTGCGTGATCTCGGCCACGAACAGGTCGAAGTCGCCATCGTTGTCGACGTCGCCGATCGCGCAGTCGAAGGTGTTTCCGTTGGCGCGGAAGGGCTTCTCGGTCTCCCGGGTCTCCGGGGGATTCCGGGCGGCCAGCCGCTCCAGGACCCACTCGGGGTAGCGCCCGTGGCGGACGTCGTCCCCGTCGATCCCCGCCGCGGGCGCGAGGTCGGTCCACCCACCGGCGCCCTCCTTCGACGAGCGCCACAGGCGATTCCAGCGCCGACCGTAGTTCAGCTCCAGGAGGTCCGGGTACGGCCCGGGTCCGAGCTGCGCGATCATCGCGCCGTAGGTCGGACGGCCGCCGAGGTCGGTCGTCGGATCCGGTTCGGCGAGGGCGTCGGCCGGGAGGTCCTCGACGACGACCTTTCCCTTCGGATATCTCACGAGCTGGTTCGCATATGCCGCCAACGAACCGCCGTATCGCACGTACCAGTTGCCCAGCCACAGATCGAGGCGGCCGTCGAGATCGACGTCACCCGCCGCGATGGCACAGGTGGTGGCGGGGCGGACGCCTTCGATCCGTTGGGGCGCCTCGAAGGTGCCGTCCCCCCGCCCCTTCTGCCAGGCGGTGCGACGGGCATGGTCTTCCCAGCCGTCCTTCCCGAGGTCGACGTACTGCCCGACGACCGCGTCGAGGATCCCGTCACCGGATAGATCGGCGAAGACGGTGACCGTCCCCCGGGCCGGGACCCGGAGGCCGGAGTCCTCGGCGGACTTCGCCTCGAAGCGGCGCTCGGTCGGAGAGCCGGGGACCGCGACGTTGAGGAACACGAGGTGGTGGTCCACGACCACGTCGGGGTAGGCGTCTCCGTTCAGATCGGCGAAGCAGAGCCTTGGGACTCCCCGGGCTGCCCGCGCGGGCTCGAAACCGATCGCCTCGATCCCCAGACCTACCGCTTCGGTCGTATCGAGAAGGCCTTCGGCGGCGGAGGGGCACAGCGTGACGGCGAAGAGCAGGGTCTGGATCATTCGAACAGGATACGGCCCGCGCCCTCTTTCGGCCCGCGGGAAGTGGTCCTGACCCGGACCTTGCGGTATCCTCTCGCCGCATTTCTTCAGGCGATACCCCAGGAGTCGGGGGCGCAAGGACCTCCCGACCTTCACGGAGCGAGATTGATGACCACCAAGCGAGTGCTGATCCTCGGCGCGGCCGGCCGCGACTTTCACAACTTCCTGACCGCGTACAAGAACAACGAGAGTGTCGAGGTGGTGGGCTTCACCGCCACGCAGATCCCCGGGATCGAAGACCGCGGCTTCCCCGCCGAGCTGGCCGGGCCCCGCTACCCGAACGGGATCCCGATCGACCACGAGGACGACCTCGAGAAGATCATCGCCGAGAGGAAGGTCGACGAGTGCGTCTTCGCCTACAGCGACGTCAGCTACGAGCACATGGGGCACCTGATGGCCCGCTCCAACGCCGCCGGCGCCGACTTCTGCGTGCTCGGCCCGAAGGACACGATGGTCGAGTCGACGAAGCCCGTCGTCAGCGTCTGCGCCGTCCGCACCGGTTGCGGCAAGAGCGCTGCCTCTCGCGCCGTGGTCAAGACCCTGACCGAGGCCGGGCTCCGCGTGGTCGCCATCCGCCACCCCATGCCCTACGGAGACCTGGCGCGCCAGGGGGTCCAGCGCTTCGCTTCGCTGGAGGACCTGAAGAAGCACGAGTGCACCATCGAAGAGATGGAAGAGTACGAGCCGCACATCGACGCCGGCGGGATCATCTACGCCGGAGTGGACTACACCGGGATCGTGCGCGAGGCGGAGAAGGAGGCGGACGTCATCCTCTGGGACGGCGGCAACAACGACCTGCCCTTCTACAAGTCCGACCTCGAGATCGTCCTCGTCGACCCGCACCGCGCGGGCGACGAGCTGCGCTACATGCCCGGTGAGACCAACCTGCGCCGCGCCGACGTCCTGATCGTCAGCAAGAGCGACTCGGCGACCCCCGAGGGGATCAAGGCGGTCAAGGACACCGCGGCGAAGCTGAACCCCAGGGCGACGGTGCTCGACGGCACCCTGCCGCTGACCGTGGAGGGCGGCCTCGAGCAGCTCGTCGGCAAGCGCGTGCTCTGCGTCGAGGACGGCCCGACCCTGACCCACGGCGGCATGAAGTACGGCGCCGCGATCCTCGCCGCCCAGAAGGCGGACGCCCAGCTGGTCGATCCCAAGCCGTTCGCCGTCGGCGAGCTGGCCGAGACCTTCCAGATCTACCCCGAGGTCGGGACCTTGCTGCCCGCGATGGGTTACGGCGAGCAGCAGATGAAGGACCTGGCCGCGACGATCAAGGCGACCGACTGCGACATGGTCGTGATCGGGACCCCGATCGACCTGGGGCGGATCATCGAGATGGACAAGCCGTCGGTGCGCGTCCGCTACGACCTGGAGGTCACCTCGAAGCCCGGGCTGGCCGACGTCCTGGCTCCGATCATCGCCAAGGCGAAGAAGTAGTCGCCCGCCACCCGCGACGGATCGACCATCCCCTCACGCCCCGGTCGTCGAAGGACGACTGGGGCGTGAGCCGTTTCGGTCGGAGGAGATTGCCGGTGGGCCGCCGTCGAATCACCGACGGCGAACGCACTTCTCACTTCTCCGCACTGCGCCGTATCACGATCTACTCCGTTGTCGGCACCGCAATACGCCGACGAACGCGACAGATAACTCCACTTGCTGGCGACGATAAACACCATCGATAAGAGCGTGGGAACGCGCGGATTCAGCTCGAGCAACGGACCCGATTCTCCGAAGGAAGTCACCGTGGGGCGCGCTCTCACCCCCTAGAATGGCGCGCTCATGATCGGTGCGGAGAGGGTGATCGTCTACCCGCCCCGCACCCTCGATCCAGGTCGGCAACAGAGGTGACCCATGACGGTGCTCATTTCGCTAAGCGCTCTCGATGAAGCGGCGCACAAGAAGGTGGCGGAGATATCCGGTGAGAACGCCGGGAAGTGCATGCAGTGCGGGACCTGCAGCAGCGTCTGCCCAATGGTGGAGTCGATGGACGTGACGGTCCGCCAGACGATGCTTCTCCTGCAGCACGGTCAGGCGGAGCAACTCGCTCAATCGAAGACCGGTGCGGTGTGCGCCGCCTGCCACAACTGCGAGGTCCGCTGCCCGCGCGGCATCGAGATCCCCGCCCTGATGGAGGCGCTTCGCCAGCTCAAGGTGCGGCGGAACGAGGACCTGGTGCACCCGCGCGCGATCTCCCCGGACAAGCTCGCCGAGCTGCCGCCGATCGCGATGGTCGCCGCTTTCCGCGAGCTCACTTCTTGACCACCAGGGAGGCACGATGAAAATCAGCTATTACCCCGGTTGCACGCTCAAGGCGACCGCCCGGAACCTCGAGGACTCCGCCATCGCTTCCCTGGGCATCCTGGGGATCGAGGTCGAGGAGCTCGAGCGCTGGAACTGCTGCGGCGCGGTCTTTTCCGAGGCCAGCGGCGACATGCTCCACCAGCTGGCGCCGACGCGGGTCCTGATCCGGGCCCAGGAGGCGGGGGCCGACAAGGTCGTCAGCCTCTGCTCCCAGTGCTACAACACCCTCGCGCGGGCCAACAAGCAGTTCCGCGAGGACGAGGAGACGCGGACCACGGTCAACAGCTTCATGACCGAAGAGGTCGACTACGAGGGTGAGGTGGAGGTGGTCCACTACCTCGAGCTGCTCCGCGACGAGATCGGCTGGGAGAAGCTGCGCGGGATGGTCAAGAAGCCCCTCGAAGGGCTGAAGATCGCGCCCTTCTACGGTTGCACCCTCCTGCGCCCCGTCGACGTCAGCATCGACGGCGCCGGCAAGCCGACGATCCTCAAGGAGTTCATCGCCGCCCTCGGCGCCGAGCCGGTCGACTTCCCCCTCGCGGAGGAGTGCTGCAGCGCCTACCAGGTGCTCGGCGAGCCGGAAGGCAGCGCCAACCGCTCCGCCGTGGTGGTCGCCTCGGCGGTCTCGCAGGGCGTCGACGCGCTGATCCTCAGCTGCCCCCTGTGTGAGTACAACCTCGGCCAGCGGCAACAGGAGCTCGTCCAGCCGGACGGCACCACCCTGACGCTGCCGGTCTTCTACTTCAGTCAACTCCTCGCCCTGGCTCTCGGGGCGGAGCTCGAGAGCTGCCGGTTCGAACTGAACGAGGCCGGTGCCCGCTCCCTCCTGGAGGAGCGCAACCTCGTGACCGCGTAGCCCGCGAAACCCCTCGAACGCTACAGGAGCCTTTCAACCATGGCAGAGAAAGCAACCGACATCGACCTGATCCCCGTCTACATCATGGGGAAGCAGTACATGGTCCCTGACGCCCTCACCATCATGAAGGCGATCGAGTACGCGGGCTACCAGTTCATCCGCGGCTGCGGTTGCCGCGGCGGAGTCTGCGGCGCCTGCTCGACCGTCTACCGCAAGGAGGGGGACTACAAGATCTACTCCGGTCTGGCGTGCCAGACCGTGGTCGAGCCGAACATGTACCTGGCTCAGATCCCCTTCTACCCCGCGCTGCGCAGCCCGTACGACTACGAGGCCGCCGCACCGGAAGGGGGCACGATCGCCCAGCTGTACCCGGAGATCTTCCGCTGCGTGGCCTGCAACGCCTGCACCAAGATCTGCCCGATGGACGTGCAGGTGATGGACTACATCGGCTTCCTCAAGCGAGGAGACCTGGAAGCCGCCACCGAGTGCTCCTTCGACTGCATCCAGTGCGGCCTCTGCGCCAGCCGGTGCATGGCGGAGATCCCGCAGTACCACGTCGCCCAGGCGGCGCGACGCCTCTACGGCGGCAAGCTGGCTCCCAGGTCGGAGCACCTGCAGTCGATGGTCGAGGATATCGAGGCGGGAAAGTTCACGTCCGACCTCACCGAGCTGAAGGGACTGAACGAAGACCAGCTCCGCGAACTGTACACCGCGCGCCAGATGGAGCCTGCGAGCACCGACGAAGCGTGGGTTCCCGAATCGAAGACCGGGCTTGCCTAGACAGGAGTGATCGATGCCTTATCCGGAAAAACTGAAAACGCTCATCAAGAAGGTCGAAGCGACCCGTGTCGAGCGCGTCGAGCGCAAGAAGAAGGACGAGGAAGTCCCCTTCCTCTCCCTGGACGAGCGCAAGGTGATGCTCGAGAACCACCCCGACTTCAAGCAGGAGGGGCGGCGTGAGCTGAAGGTCGGCAAGAGCAAGGGCTACGCCATTGCGCACGAGATCGCCGATCTCCTGGAGGCGAAGAGCCGCGTCGATCCCGACAAGGTCGACCTGTCGAACCCCGACATCGAGACCGACGTGCTGATCATCGGTGGGGGAGGCGCGGGCACGTCCGCCGCCATCCTGGCCAGCGAGAACGGCGCCAAGGTCACCGTGGTCAACAAGCTCCGCCACGGCGACGCCAACACCATGATGGCCGAGGGCGGCATCCAGGCCGCGACCAAGGGCCAGAAGGACTCCCCGTACTACCACTACCTCGACGTGATGGGCGGCGGGCACTTCACCAACGTGCCCGAGCTGGCCGAAGCGCTGGTCAGCAACGCGCCCGGCGCGATCCAGTGGCTCGAGACCCTGGGCTGCAACTTCTCGAAGATGGAGGATGGCCGCCTCCACACCATTCACGGTGGCGGCACTTCCCGCAAGCGGATGCACTACGCCGCCGACATCACCGGCGCCGAGATCATGCGCACCATCCGCGACGAGGCGCGCAACCGCGAGGGGATCGAGGTCCTCGAGTTCTTTGCGGCGGTCGAGCTGATCCTCAACGAGCACGGCCACTGCGCCGGCGCGGTGCTCTACAACATGGAGACCCAGGAGTACCTGGTGGCCAAGGCGAAGGCCGTGGTGATGTCCACCGGCGGCTCGGGACGCCTCCACGTCCAGGGCTTCATGACCACGAACCACTACGGCGCCACCGCCGACGGGATCGTGATGGCCTACCGCGCGGGCGTCGGCGTGTGCTTCCTGCACACCGTCCAGTACCACCCGACTGGCATCGTCTTCCCCGAGCAGGCGGAGGGGATCCTGATCACCGAGAAGTTCCGCGGCTCCGGCGCGAACCTGGTCAATATCAATGGCGAGCAGTTCGTCAACGA
>CAZCAC010000030.1:0-79591 GCA_964496575.1 uncultured Planctomycetaceae bacterium
ATGAGCGGATGGTTGCATGAATCGGGGCGCATGTGTCAGGAGCCCTGCATTGTGATCGGCAACCGCGACCTGCGTGCGCGTTCCCTCACAGTCCACGATCTTCTCGCCCGTCGCGAACACCATCGCGCCGTTCTCGCCGACGTTGCGGAACCAGTACACCGGGCCGTCGTCGCTGCCCGAGACCAGGTCCCGCCGGCCATCGCCGTCCCAGTCGGCGACCACCGGCATTGCGGAACCGCCCGGTACCACGAGCGGTTCGCCCCCGGCCAGGATCGGGTCACCGCAACGAGCGAACTGCGGGTTCGTCGCCGAGCCCTCGTTGATGCACAGGTACATCTTCCCCTTCCGCGTACCGAGGAGCAGGTCGAAGTCTCCATCCCCGTCCCAGTCACAGGGCGCCACCGAGAGCCCGTGCTCCTTTGGATGAGGGGCGTTCGTGTCCTTTTCGTCGCCGATCAGGTCGCTCGACACGAGCCGGCCGACTCGCACCGGGTTGCCGTCGGAATCGAAGACCGCCCTGGGTTCGGCGTAGCGCCCCTCTCCCAGCCCGTCCAGGATCCACACGCTCCCTTCGTAGCAGCCACTGACCAGATCGAGCTCGCCATCCCCGTCGATGTCCGCACCGTGCGGACGGGTGCCGGAACATCACCAGCTGTGGAGTCGGGCGGTCTGCCCATCCACCTCGAGCAGCACCCCGGCGGCGTAGGTGGGCGTCTCGTTCGTTCCCGTGTTCCGGTAGACGTGGAAGTGGCCACGGATGTCTCCGACTCCGAGGTCGCGCACGCCGTCGCCGTCGTAGTCCGCCAGGTGGGGTCCGTTGTGGCCGGAACATTCGCTGTGGTCGATCACCTCGCCGCCGGCCTCGAGGGCGATCGGGGGGCGAAGGCCATCCGCTCCGTTCGATGCGGCCGGGTGGCGCTCACCCCAGGGGCCAGGGGCGACACAGGCGGTCAGGGCGATGCCGGTGACGGTGGCTGCAATCGGCTTGATCATGGTCGGAGTCTCCGTGCGGATTCGCGGCGAGCAGGCGATTCGAGAAGCATCAGCCTACTCCGCCCCTCCTCCGCTGGCAAAGCCTCGCCGCCCTTCCCCGGGACCGGACGAAGTACGACGGTTACCAGTTCTTCGCCTGGTCCGGCTCCAGTCGCGACAGATCGAGACCTCGTTCGGCCGCACCGACACGATAGAGCACCGTCTCGCGCACCGACGAGGGATGGTGCAGCACCTCGGAGAGGGACTGCATACCCACGCCCCACACGCCCCCGCCGCGCACGATCACGACCTTGTACTCGTGCAGGAGGTGACACAGCTTCTCGGTGGTGACGTCGGGAGGAACGACCGGAACGACGAGGTAGAGAAAACTGCCCTCGGCGTCGATCGGCACCAGCCTCGTCGGCAGCTCGCCGGTCTCCGGCACCGGGCAATGTGCAAAGGCCTCCGCCTCGGGAACGTAGCAGTGCGCGACCGTCTGGAAGTTGCCCGAGGCGTAGATCGCCTTGTGCATCTCCATCTCGCGCGAGTCTTCCGCATCCGGTGCGAGTGGCAGCTCGAGCAGCGGACCGGGCAGGTCCAGCGGCGCCGAGGCCTTCGGCGCGTAGAGCATCGTCTTGATTCCGCGCACCGACAGCGAGCCCGTGTGGAACGGCGAGATCTTCGACTCGAAGAGGCGGCGGCCGGTCTTGCGGAACTCGTGGATGATCTCCTTCTCCTCGGGGAAGTCGTTGCGGTCGTCGTCCTCGATCGTGTACGAGGCCAGCGGGTAGGAGAAGCTCGCGTCCGGGTCGCCCTGGATCTTCTCTCGCACGGCGGCGACGACGACCCCCATCCGCTCCATCAACCGCACCACGTAGCCGGAGTTGTTGGCGACGCACACCCGGTAGAGCCCTTCCTGCCCCGTGCGCGCCTTGGCGAACGCGCCGTGCCCCTGGATCATCGTCACCCGGTGGTCGGCGAGTCGTTCGAGGATCTTGTCGGCCATCTCCTTCGAGCCGCTGGGCACCTTGACCCAGTCCACCGGGACGAGGGCCTCGAGCTCGTACCAGCCCAGCGGATCCACCGGGACGAAGGGTGCCGGTTCGTTCGGCTTGTCCGCGTCGTCGAAGGTGACGATGGTCAGGTTCTTGGTGTGCGCGTGCACCGAGGCGCTGACTCCCTCGAGGGCCAGGATCCGCGCGTGGATGTCGGTCTCCGACGAGGCCTTGTAGTAGCCGCAGTCGGTTTCGGTCGCCGACAGAATGCAGATGTGGCTCGGCTCGAGGTCTCCCTTCTGCGAGCCGGTCGAGGTGATCGCGATGCGGTCACGCCCCCGCTCATCGGTGAAGCGCATCGAGATGTTGCCGCTGTGGCTGTCCTCGATGTCGTAGGTGAGCAGCGCGCGGCCGAGGCGCTGGAAGAGATCGATGATCTCCCCGCTGGTCTGCCAGCGACTCTCCGCGGTCTGGCCTGTGGCGGTCATGCTCGCACCCTTCCGATCTCCAGGGAGCGGAGCAGCTTGTCGGTCGGCCGCCCCTCCTCGTCCCACTGCTGCAGCTCGTAGTAGTCGCTCCGCAATCGCTCGGCGACCTCCTCGGACACGCGGATATCCTCGCCGGCCACGGGGACCGTCTCCCGCGCGAAGCGCGGCGGCAGTGCGTCGTCTTCGGGCGTGACCCCGGCCTCGATGTTGAAGAGCCGCTCGAGCGCCGCGATGCGGTCCGCGGCCTCCTCGAGTCGCCCCACCGAGAAGTCCAGTCCCGTCGTCGCGCTGACGATCCGCGACCACGGCTCGGTCGAGAAGGCAAAACCGGTGAAGCGACAGATGCCCAGCGTGTCCTGGATGATGCCGTGGTTCTGCATGTTACGGATCGCGATCGGCGACTGGCGCAGGCTGAAGCGGGGGATCTCGCGGTTGCCGCCGAAGAACGCCAGCGACACCGCGTAGCCGCCGCGCAGGTGACACGAACCGGTCGGCGAGGTCATGTAGCCGAGCGCCTGCGTGAACGAGGAGCGCGGATCGTAGGCGGGCATCTCCAGCCCTTTCACGCTCATCGAGAGCTCGGGATGTCCGAACTGCGTGGCGAGCCGGCGCGACCCTTCCGCCAGGGCGTCCCCGATCCCCTCGCGGAAGGTCATCATCCGCACCAGCTCTTCGAGCCGGTCCGCGTTGCCGAAGGAGAGGTCGAAGCCGCCGGTGTCCTCGAGGGTCATGTAGCCGCGATCGAACAGTTCCATCGCGCAGGCGATCGTCCCTCCGAAGCTGATCGTGTCGAGCCCCAGCTCGTTGCACGCGTACCCGGCGAGCGTGATCGCGTGGCGATCGTAGATGTCGCACGCCGGCCCCATCATCACCGTTGTCTCGTACTCGGGGCCTTCGCCGCTGCGCTCGCCGACCTTCGTGTGCCGCTGGCAACCGATCGGACAGCGCAGGCAGGCGCCGGCCTTGACCAGGAGGCTGTCGCGAATCGTCTCGCCGGAGACCTGGTCGAGCAGCGCCTCGTCGTGTTCGTTGTCCTGGAAGTTGCGGTGGGGCAACATCTCCATGATGTCGATCAGCTTGAAGAGCCCCACCGTGCCGAGGTCGCGCAGCAGCCTCTTCGTGACCGGCGCCGCCTTGAGCAGGTAGCGAGCCTGCTCCAGCCCCGCGTCGAAACGCTCGTCATCCTCGATCCCGATCTTCTCTTTCCCCCGAACGCGGATCGCCTTGAGGTTCTTCGACCCCCACACCGCTCCGGGCCCGGTGCGGCCGTACGCGCGGTTCTTCTCGTTCATCACCGCCGAGATGCGCACCAGGTTCTCTCCGGCGGGTCCGATGCACAGGATCCGCCAGTCGCGCGGCTTCTCCTTCTCCGCGAGCAGCGCGTCGGTGGTCTGGTGCACGTCCAGCCCCCACAGCTTCGTCGCGGAGCTGATCTCGACACCCTCGGGAGTGATGTCGATCATCACCGGCTCGGGTGCGCGCCCCTTCAGGATCAAGACGTCGTATCCGGTCGCCTTGAAGTAGGCCGCCCAGGAGCCGCCGCAGTTCGCGCTCCCGATCACACCGGTCAGCGGCGACTTGAAGGTCATGTGCCCGCGGCAGGCGGTCGGCGCTTTCGTCCCCACCAGGGGCGAGGTCGCCAGCACGACGACGTTCTCGGGGCCGAGGGGATCGCAGCCAGGGTCGACTTCGTCGTAGAGAAGCCGCGTGGCGAGCCCCCGCCCGCCGAGGTAGGCCTCCAGCAGTTCGGGGTCGAGGCGGCGAGTGGACACCCCGCCCCCCGAGAGGTCGATCTCCAGGATCCTGCCGTGATAGCCGGGCAGGAGCGATTCATTCATGGTCGGCATATTGCTCCCGTCAAAATGGGGGGCGCCGCCGTCGCGTGCGCCCTGGCGGCCATTATCGCCGCCCGGGATCCGGCCATCAACGGGTGGGCGCTCCCGCTCGGCGATCGATCCGCGGCTCGCCCCTGAAGACTCTGACAGGCCGGGGCAGGGAAAAACCGACATTTCACGGCTCCCCGGCCGACCTTGTTGGCGTCCAAACAGCCGGCCGGGGTTGAGAGCGTGGTGAAGCCTGGGACCGGCAGAAAGCCGAGAGATTCCTGGGACAGATCGCCGCCGAGCGACGCTCCGGGGGTGTCAGGTCGATATCCTCGATCGGGGTCCTACGGGGTGGGACCGGTTCGGTTCCCCGAATGACGACCTCTGCACATGGTGAATTCGATGCAACCTCGTCTTCCGGTGACTTCGGTGGCCCTCGCGGGCATCGCGTTTCTCTCGACCGGGGCCCTGGCCCAGATCAACGGATCCCCGCAGCTCCTTCCCGTACCCGGAGTCAAGCACGCGGGGACCTATCACGCCGCGACGGGCAGCTGGACACGAGGGGGATCGTCGCTGCTCCGGAGCCCCTACGAGGGGCTCTACGACAACAGCTGCGACGTTGGATGGTACACCTCGTTCGAGCAGAAGCGCTGGGTCGACGACGGGCGGATTCCCAGTCTCTCCTCGCCCCGGATCGACCAGCCGCCGATGAGCACGGGACTCTACGAGGACACCTCGATGACCGGTGGCAGCTCCGCCTACGAGGCGAGGTGGTTCGAGATTGCCTACTGCACGCCCATCGTCGGACCCATCGACGTCGAGAACAGCTTCTGGAGCTGTTTCCACGCCTGCGATGATGCCACCGCGGCGACGCCCGCCGCGACATTCCAGCTCACCGGCCTGCCCGGGGCGGCCAGTGCGGGCGCACTCGGTTGCTGGGCCGTCTCCGTCGACCTCACGGGTACGACGCTCGCGTTCACACTCCAGGGTGACTGCGACGGAGTCTGGGACGGGAGTCCCGCCGAGGACAACTTCGGTTACTCCTATTTCGTGGTGACTCCCGATCCGATGGCGTCCTCCGGCCCACTGCTGGCCGGCGATCCGACCGGCGGGCTCTTCGCCGGACCTTCGTCGACCGGTTGCTGCGTTGGCTGCAACACCGATTTCTGGGCGGGGACGAACGTGCCCGGCACGTGTACCAAGGGATCGGGCTTGAGCGACACCGAGGTGCTGGAGCTCCACGACCTGGTCGGCCCGGGGACTTTCGCCTACAACGGCTGCTACTGGTTCGGCTGCACTTACCCGTCCTGCGCTCGCATCGATCTGTACATGGAGATCCGGGGCGAAGCGATCGATCCTCCTGACGAGCCTGGAACCATGTATTGCTGCGCCGACGCCGGGGGCTGCAATACCTGCCCCTGCAACAACCAGAACGATGGATCGGTCGGTTGCGCGGGATGTGCGAACGGCTCCTTCACCTCGGGAGCGCGGCTGTGGGGTGCCGGGGAAGCCAGCTTGACGAACGACACGCTGGTCCTGCGCGGCGAACGCGGTCAGCCCGGCAACTCGGGGCTGTTCTTCCAGGGGCTCAACAACCTCGACTGTTCCGGGATCTTCCTGGCCGACGGCCTCCGCTGCGCGGGAGGTGCGGTGAAGCGAATCCAGGTCCGGTTCAACGGCCCGGCAGGAAATGCGAGCACGACCCTCTCGATCTCGGCCCGTTCCGCTTCTCTGGGCGACGTGATCCAGCCGGGCTCGACCCGGTACTACCAGTGGTGGTATCGCGACACGGACGATCCAACGTGTGGGGCGGGGGTCAACGACTCCAACAGCTCGAATGGCTACGAGGTCGTCTGGCATCCGTGATGTGGCTGGTTTGGCCTCCCCGTTCCTGGAGTCGGCGAAGGGCTGGTCGCTGCTGAGTGAGTTGAAGGCGTCGTGAGGGCGGCGCCGCTGGCCCATCTCTGATGGAGGTGAAACCGAGTCCCGCGACCAGGCGCTGCCGGGCCCGGGGACACGCCGGCACCGCGAGAGCCCTGGCCGCAGATCGGGTCGAATCGAGACTCGTATTTCTCGATTCCGTGAGCCCCGGTGAGGCCATTCGGTGCCTTAAGGATGGAACCGGTTCAATTCCCGAGAAACTAACCCTGTTCAAGGTGAGCTTGATGCTTCGCATTTCGACTGCATTGATGACCCTGGCGGGTCTTGCCCTCCTCTCAACTGCGGCTTCGGCCCAGAATGACGCTTCCTCCCAACTCCTGCCCGTACCCGAGATCAAGGATGCGGGAACCTACCACGTTGCGACCGGAACCTGGACCCGGGGAGATCAGCCCCTGGCCAGGTGTGTCTACGACGTGATCTACGACAACACCTGCCGAGGAGCCTGGTACACGGCTCTCGAGCAGCAGACCTTCCACGACGACGGTCGCATCCCCAGCACGTCATCGCCGTGCGTTCCCCAGGTGGGACCGATGCCGGGCAGCAACTACGCATCGGTCTCGCTCCCCGGAACGGCCGACGAGTACTACGTCAACTGGTACCAGTTCGCCTACTGCTCGGGCGTGGCAGCGCCGATGACCGCGCTGACCGCCTTCTACGAGTGCTACGTTTCGTGCTCGGACGCGACCCTGATCACCCCGATAATGGCGATACAGGTCTCGAACCTTCCGGGTTCTCCGACCCCCGGCACCGGGATCGGGTGCTGGATCGTCAGCATCGACCTGTGTGGCGCCACCCTCGAGTTCTGCATGATGGCGGACTGCGACGGCACCTGGGACGGCACGCCGGCCCTCGACAACTTCGGCTACATGTACATGCAGTCGACCCCCGACCCGGCCGCCATCTCCGGCCCGATCCTGGCTGGTGACCCCGACGGTCTCCTGCTCGACGGCCCCGGCAGCACCGGTTGCTGCGTCGGCTGCGACACCATCTTCTTGCCCTTGTGTCCCCCGATCGGCATTCCCGGCACCAGTTCGGAGGGATCCGGTCTGGGTAACAACGACTTCTTCGAGATCGACGACCACCTAGGTGGCTACGTCTTCGTCTACAACGGCTGCTACTGGTACGGTGGCTACTCGGCCGCTGCCCCGAAAGCCGACATCCACTGGGAGATCGCTGGTGAGCCCTGTGATCCCACGAATGTCATCAAGTACTGCGACGGTCACACCAACTCGGGCAACCCCTGCCCCTGTGGTAACGACAACAACCAGACCCACCCCACCGGATTCGCCGGTTGCGCGCACGGGTCCTCCCCCGCTGGTGCCCACCTCAATCACACGGGTACTGCGAGTGTCACCATGGATACCCTCGTGTTGGTGGGTACAAACGCCCAGCCGAACAACTCGAGCATGTTCTTCCAGGCGATCAACAACCTCGACGGAATGGGAATCTACCTCGGCGACGGCATCCGCTGCGCCGGTGGCAACCTGAAGCGTCTGAAGGTCAAGTTCAACGACAACAATGGTGATGCCGACTCCCTGCCGACCGTGATCTCGGTCCGTTCGGCCATGCTCGGTGACGTCCTCTCTGGTGGCGACACCCGTTACTACCAGTGGTGGTTCCGCGACACCGCCGGTTCGCCCTGCGGCAACGAATCCAACACCTCGAACGGACTCCAGATCACCTGGTTGCCGTAAGAGTCAATGGCAGAGGGCCCAGGCCCTCAGTACCCACAGGGAGCGGCGTCGCGCGAGCGGCGCCGCTCCATGCTACTTCGTGGGGCTACGCGGCGTTCCCGGCCAGGGCGGCGGCACGCGCGAGGTGCCGCTGGATCGTTCTCGGGCATCGATCGACCTCACCCCATTGCGAACAGACTGTTCCTGGATAGAGCGTCGCCTGAGGACAGGAGGCTGTCAGAGGCCGGCTTTGCCGGAGCGATGCGCGAGTACAGCCAATCCGGGTCAGGCTTCGGGCTCTTTTATCCGAATCCATGAGCCCCGGTCGGGTCGGTTGGTGCCTTTAACCACGGAGGCGGGTTCGGCTCCATTGGAGAGGAACCCGCCCGAGGACGAATCGGCCAGTCATCGCTCTCTGAGAACACTCAAGGGCCGAGAACATCGCCACGCGATCGATGGGCCAAGGGAACTTCTCGGGACCTGGAAGCCCTCGGTACCACTCGAAGTGGTATCCGACCGCGTCGATGCGCCGCAGGGGTTCGGTGCCAAGGACACCGGCGCACTCGGCGGCGAAGCAATTGCCTGGAACCTCGAGCTCGACACCAGAGGATTCCAATCACGTTTCCTAGGACAGCGGCATCGCCCCTGGCGGTGCCGCTGCCTCGTATCACGAGCCACTCATTCCTCGCCACGGAGCGGCACGATCACCGCGACGCCGAAACGGCCGATCCGTCAACCCTTGGTCTCCGCCCCCTTGATCCGCCCTCGCCCCCAGATCATGTAGTAGCGGAACCCCGACGAGGCGTGGCTGGAGATCACCGAGAAGAAGGCCACCGCGGCGAGGATCCAGACCGCCGCCGGGCCGAGCTTGGCGACGAAGGTGAGCAGGATCAGCTTGCTCATCACCACCAGGCCGCGGAGTTGCAGGAGGAAGGCGCCGCTCTCGAAGAGATCGACCAGCAACATGGCGACGCCCGAGAGCAACGTCGCCAGGAACCAGCGGGTGCGCGGGTCGCCCTCGACTTCGAGGACGTAGGCCCCGAGGTAGATCCCCGCGCACAGGACGTGCAGCGAGCGGAGGCAGATCTTCACCCACCGCTGCCCGGTGAAGCGTCGCGGCTCCCGCGGAAACAGGATGGAGAGGAAGGGGCCGCTGGGGAGGTCGTCGGTCGGCTTCATGGCCCCCCAAGGTAGCCGGGGAGTGGTGAGGAGGCCAGCGCGCCGCGTGTCCCGCCCCTCAGCTGAAGAGCAGCACGCCTTCCAGTTCCAGCAGCTTCCGCTTCAACTCCAGCCCACCCCCGTACCCGCCGAGCCCGGTGGTTGCCACCACCCGGTGACACGGAACGACGATCGCGACCGGATTGGCGCCATTGGCGGCCCCCACCGCACGACTCGCGTTCGCACTTCCCAGGCGCGCGGCGAGTTGTCCGTAGGTGAGAGTCACACCGAAGGGGATCTCTTGCAGCTCTCTCCAGACACTCAGCTGAAACTCGGTCCCCCGCAGATCGAGCTCGAGATCGAATTCCCGTCGCTCGCCGCCCGTGTACTCCTGGAGCTGCTGCGCCTCCTCGGCCAGCGCCCCGGCGTCGGCGAGGATCGGCGCTCCGGGTTCCCAGCGATCTCGCCAGCCCGCCAGCTCCGCCTCGGCTCCTTCCGGTCGGAGGCCGAGGAAGCAGAGGCCTCGTGCGGTGCGGGCGAGGAACAGCGAACCGAGGGAAGTCTCGATCGAGGTACAGGCGATCGGGGAGAGGTCCTGGCCATTCGTCATGAGGCTCACCGGGTCGGATCCACGGATCGGACAAGGAAGAACGCGGCCCCCCGATTCTACCCGGGAGGCCGCGTGGATCGTTGCTCTCCGGCTATCAGACCGATTCGAGGATCAGGGCGATCCCCTGGCCGCCGCCGATGCACATCGTCACCAGGCCGTAGCGCTCCTTCTTCCGACGCAGCGCGTAGGCGCAGGTCAGGGTGAGGATCGCGCCGGTGGCGCCGAGGGGGTGGCCGAGGGCGATGGCGCTCCCGTAGGGATTCACCTTCTCGGGATCGATGCCCATCTCCTGGAAGTCACGAACGCAGGCGAGGGACTGCGGAGCGAACGCTTCGTTCAGCTCGACGTGATCGATGTCCTCGCCCTTCAGACCCGCACGCTGCAGCGCGTCCTTCGTCGCGGGCACCGGGCCCCAGCCCATGATCACCGAATCGCAGGCAGCCACGCCCATGCTGACCACGCGGGCCAGCGGACGGAGGTCGTGCTTCTCCGCGTCCGACTCCCGGCCGATCACCATCGCCGCGCCGCCGTCGACGACCGCGCTGGCGTTGCCGGCGGTGATGATGCCGCCCGGCTCGAAGGCCGCGGGCAGACGCGCCATCTTGGTCAAGCTGATGTTGTCCATGATGTGCGTGTCGTGCTTCACCTCGACCGGATCGGCGGCGCCGTCGACCATGACGGTGACGGGCTCGATCTCCTCGGCGAAGTGACCGGCGTCGCGAGCCGCCTTGGCGTTCATGTGCGAGCGGAAGCCGAACTCGTCGGCTTGCTCACGCGTGATGCCATAGCGGCGGCCAAGCTCCTCGGCGGTGTTGGCCATCGACATCCCCGCCGACGGGTCGTAGAGACTCATCAGCAGCATATCCTGGAGCTGTGTGCCGGGAGGCAGGCCCTTGATGTCGCAGGGCCCGTACTTCTGCACCGCGGTGCCGACCTTGCGGCCGCGGTAGTTGTAGAGGCAGAAGGGGTACTGCATGCTCTCGGCGCCGCCGACGACCATGAAGGGGCGTGTTTCGTCGTAGCGCAGCCCCGACAGCATCATGTCGGCGCCGACGCAGAGCGCTTCCGTGCCGCTTCCGCAGATGCGGGCGACCGTCAACGCCGGGACGTCCTGACCGAGACCGCCGCGCCAGGCCATGCCTTGCGCGCCGTAGATCGAGTCCCGGTGGCTGTGCTGGGCCATTCCCATCACGACGTGGCCGACGAGCGACTTGTCGACGGGGGTGTGGTCCAGCGTGGCCTTGATCGCCATGCCGCCGAGCTGCGTGGTGCTGTACCGTGAGAAGAGCCCGGGTACCTGGTTCTTGATGAGGATGTCCGGGCGCGGAGTGCGCCGGGCACCGTCGAGGATCACAACTGTGTCTTTGCTGGCCATGATCTCGTCCTCCTACTCGTGCAGGAACGCAGCGGGCGTCCGTGGGCCGTTCTGAATGAAGTTGGTGAGGCCGATGTTCATGTCGACCGTTTCCTTGCAGGCCGCAAAACCCTCCGCCTCGATGTTTAGGCCTTCGGCGAGCGGCTTGGCCAGCCCCTTGCGAATCACGTCGACGAGGATCTCGTCGATCTTCAGCGAGTGGTGGCCGACGTCGACAGCGGGTAGCTCGTCGGGGACCGTCACCGGAGCGGGGTCCACGGGTGCCAGCTTTACCTGGCCGGCGACGTGCTGGTGGATGAGGTTCTTCGCCGCCGCGATGGGATCCTTGGTCACCTCGCCGGTGGCCCAGCCCCACGCGGTCGCTTCCTTCGCGCCGACCGGGCGGCCGGTGCGCAGAAGATCGAACGCGCGCTCGACTCCGATCAGCCGCGGCAGGCGCTGCGAACCGCCGTAGCCGGGGATCAGGCCGAGGTTCACTTCGGGCTGTCCTAGCATCAAGCCCTTGCCGACCACGCGGGCGTGGCAAGACATCGAGAACTCCGCGCCGCCGCCCAGCACGGGTCCGTTGAGCGCCGCGACGACCGGCTTGGGGAAGGCCTCCATCATCGCCTGGATCGGGTGGGCGCGCAGGCAGATCCCCTTGCAGTCCTCGGGGGTCTCGAGCGCCGCGATCCCGTTGATGTCGGCGCCGGCGAGCGCGCCATTGGAGCTGGTGAAGACGACACCCTTGAGGGCGTCGTCCGCGCCGATCTTCCCGAAGGCGTCGTTGATCTCCGCGACCGTCTGATCCGAGAGAGCGTTCATCGACTCGGGTCGCCAGACCTTGAGGATCGCGATGTCGCCATCGGTCTCGAGCTTCACGTTGCGCCAGAAGTCGACAAACGTCTTGTTCACGATCGACTTCGGCACTTCGAAGCCGGGATGCGCCGCGGCGTAGGCGGTGCACAGCTCGTTCACCTTGTCGGCGCCCAGGCTCTCGGCGAGGTCGAGCAGCCCCTCCTTGTAGCCCAGCGCCATCCTGGTCATCCAGTTCAGCTCGGTGGGGCTGCAGATGTCGTTGTCGATGACGAAGTAGGTGCGGGCGAGGAGGACGGCCAGGATCCGGTCGACGACCGTCTTGGCGGTCGCCTCGTCGTGGCTCGGATCACCGGGGTTCTTCCGATCGTGCCAGGGGTCGTTGCCCTTCTCGGTGAGGATCGCGGGGGCCTTGAACCAGGCGGTTCCCGTGTCGGCCTCTTCCATCAGGAGCTGGCAGTGCGCGGTGAGCAGGTTGCCCCGCGTGCCGTCCATGACGTTGAAGGGCCCGCCGCCGCCGACCGTGTCGTTGACGATCTTGTCGACCTGTGCGGGGGTGGCGATCCCTTCCTCGACGATGCGAGCAGCTTCGGAGATGTAGTTGCAGAAGATGTCGTCCGCGGCGAAGCAGGGCACGTCGGCGGTGACCAGCGGCACCTTGCCCAGGCGCTCCATCGTCTCGATCATCTTGGCGCCGTACTCGTCGTGTCCGGAGAGCACGATCTCGATCGGCAGTGAGCGCCAGGCGGGGAAGAAGGGGTGGTTGACGAAGCACCGCTCGGGGTGCTTGGCCTCCGCCGCGATCAGCGCCCGGGGCAGGCCCGAGGTGGCGAAGCCGATCAGGCAGTCGGGGCGAACCACGTCCTCGAGGTTCTTCAGGATCACACGCTTGATGTCGAGGTCCTCGGAGGCCGCCTCGAGGATGTAGTCGCAGTCCGCGAGGTCCGCGAGCTCCATCGTCGGAATCAGCGCCGTCTCGATCGCCTTGGCGGCTTTCGGAGCGAGCTTCCCGCGATCCACACCCTTCGCGACGTATCCCTTGATGCGCGCGACGCCGGCGTCGAGGGCCTCCTGCTTGATGTCGAGCAGGTACACCTTGGCGTCCGGTTGCCGGGCGATGGCAGAGACGAATCCGTACGCGAGATCAGGGCCGATCGAACCCGATCCGATCACACCGACAATCATATCCAGGCTCCTTTGAGTTGACTTCTTCCGGGAAAGCCGGGTCAGGTTACGGCCATCCGGCGATGGGGTCAAATCGACCGGATGCTCGGCTTCGCGTGCCACTGCAATGACGAGGGGAAGTGCCCGCTCTACGTCGAGAGACTCGCAACCGTACGACCTTCTGGTAGGACGCTTTCCCCTTCTGGCGTAGCGCGCTGAGGAACTCCCCCGCTGGGGAGACGCACCTGCGACGAGCGGGTACAACATGAGTGGCGGATCACGCGCCGGAGGTTGCAGATGGACGAGGCGGAGCGACACACGAACCTACCCGACGAGCTCAAGTTCGACCCGCTCGAGATCCGGGAGAAGTACGGTCGAGCGCTGCCCGGCTACATGAAGCGCTTCGGCGAACTGTACGCGGCGATCTACGAGCGCTTCGGCGACGAAGGGCTCGAGCTGATCCGCGACGTCAGCCGCGACTACGGCGCTCGCATCGCGAAGAACGTCCAGCGAAACCGTGAGCTGAAGGGCGTCGCCGAGGTGGGCAAGTACGTGCTGAAGGTCTTCGACATGGTCAGCGACGACTGGAGCGTCACCGAATTCTCCGAGGACCGCCTGGTGATCAGCGTGACCCGCTGCCCCTACCCGCTGGAGCAGGAGGCGGTCTGCAAGGCGCATACCTGCATGGAGGGCGCGCTGGTCAGCACGCTCGACGAGGAACTCGAGCACCACGTGGGTCAGTGCATTCCGGGCGGGGACCCGATCTGCGAGCACATCATCACGCGGAAGAAGTAGAGGATCTCAGTCCTTCTCGACTGTGCGCAGGTGCGCCGGCTCGGGCGGCATCTCGTCGAGGGCCTCCTGCAGCAAGAATCGCATCGCCGCTGTCGCGGAACGGAGTCTGGTTGTCTCCCCGAGCGGACTCTCCTCGTCGGGGTCGTACTTGGTGTTGTAGAAGCGGCCATCGTCGTACAGCTTGTAGCGGTGATCAAGGGCGAATCGGACCCGCGGATTGCGCCCCTCGCCAGGCCTGGGATTGGAGTAGATCACCAGCACCTTACGGGGGTCGCCGCGCTCTCCGAGCAGCTGCGGCAGGAAGCTCCGCCCGTCTATCGGCCACTTCAATCCGAGCTCGAAGCGGAAGACCTTCGCCAGGGTCGGCAGGAAATCGGAGAGGTCGACGAGATCGTCGCACACCCCGCCCGGCGCGATCGTGCCCGGCCAGGAGGCGATCATCGGAACGCGGATCCCTGCGTCGGTCGAACTCCCCTTGGCCCCCTTGACCTCGCGCGAGCCGACCCAGCTGCGGACTGGACGCGGTGAACCGTTGTCGGTGACGTAGAGCAGGAGCGTGTTCTCGCGCAGTCCGAGCTTCCCCAGCCCGTCCTCGATGCGGCCGACGATGGTGTCCATGTACGCAACCATGTCGGCGAAACGGTCCTGCTTCGAGAGCTTCCCTTCCTTCGAGTCGGGCGTGCGCACGAATGGCTCGTGCGTCAGCGCCATCGGGTAGTAGATGAAGAACGGCTCGCTCTGATGCTCGGCCGCGAAGTCGAGCAGGTACTCGCAGAAGAGGTCGGGCCCGAACTCACCCTCGATCTTCTCGCGCAGCTCCCCGTCGACCTCGAGCGTCGGGTCTGCGTAGCGTGAGCCCAGCTCCGCCACTTGCCACAGACACCAGTTGTCGAACCCCGCGTCGCGTGGGTGTGTGCCCTTGCCCATCCAGTCGCCATAGTGCTTCGCCCCGTAGAGCTGCCACTTGCCGACCACGGCGGTCGCGTAGCCGGCTTCCTTCGCAAGGTCACCAATCGTACGCTCCGTTGGGTCGAGGATCGAGAAGTGCACGTAGTTGCGCAGATTCGACTTCCCGGTCATCAACTTGACGCGACTCGGCGTGCAGAGCGTCTGCGAGTAGGCGTGGGTGAAGCGCATACCGCCGGCGGCGAGCGCGTCGATCCTCGGCGTCTCGTAGCTGGTCCCGCCGTAGCACCCGATCGCTTCGCTGCCGAGATCGTCGACCAGGATCAGGATGACGTTGGGTGGGCTCTCCGGAGTGGCCGACGCGGGGCCGAGGCAGCCGGCGAGGAGGAGAACAGGAAGGATGACTCGGTTCATGGGAACAGCATACCGTTACCGGTGCGGAGCCAGGCCGGGACCCTCACCCTCATTCCGGCGTGCGGCCGAGCCCTCGGGGCACACGATCCCCACGGGGCAGGCGAGGATCCCCTGCTCACCGAAATCCCGCTCCAGGGGAATCCGATCGGCGTAGGATGGGCGAAGACCAGCTGCTGCGGCGTCCACGCCGCGAGGAGGAGTTCGATGACCGCCACCCGTTGCATTCTCCGGCCCCAGCTCGCCCCGGCGATCGCGATCCTGATCGCTGCGGGAACGGCTTCCGCCGATGTGATCGTCGTCGATGCCGCGGGGGGAGGTGACCACCTCGACATCCAGCCCGCAGTCGATGCCGCGAGCGACGGGGACGCGATTCTGGTGAAGCCGGGCAACTACACGTCCTTCACCATCGACCACAAGGACCTCTCCGTCGTCGGGGATGGAGCACCCATCACGGTGACCGGGGGGATAACTGTCCGCAACACCCTGGAGCACCATCCAGTGCTCCTCGCGGGCCTCGACTCGATCGGAGTCAAGGAGGACCAGGGCGTCGTCTTCCCGGCGCTCTTCCTCTCCGTCGCGCGAGGACCGGTGCGCGTCGAGCGCTGTACGTTGATCGGCGGCGATGGATTCTATTGCGGTTGGACGTGCAGCCCCTTCGACGAACACGCTGGGGGCGAGGCGGTACGGATCGAGATCGCCCTGAACATCTGTTTCACCGAGTGCACCATCCGCGGCGGCCATGGCGAGATCTGGTTCGACGGCGGAGATCAAACGCGCGGGGGCGAGGGAATCGTCGCTTCCGGTTGTTCTCTCTCGATCCACGACTCCATCGTGGAAGGCGGGGTGGGCGGCGGCCAGCAGTGGGGCTGGGGTCTCGCCAGCGGGGGTGACGGAGGGGTGGCCCTGCACGCACAGGACACGGCCACCGTGAACACGATCGTGCACCTTTCCGGATCCGAGGTCACCGGCGGCAACGGAGGTGACGCGGATATGTGCCTCGACCCGGGCGGCGCCGGAGGCGACGGGTTGTCTCTCCACGGCTCGACCACGGCGGGCTATCTGCTCGACACGACTCTCGCCGGAGGAGCGCCGGGCTGCGGCACGAACAATCCCCCCGCGGGTGTTCCCCTGGTGACGGGAGTGGGCGCGACCGCGGACTTCTGGCCGGGCACATCGCGTCTCTTGCGATCCCGGACGCCGCTCCGCGAGCAGGAGGTCGTCCCGTTCTCCTTCGAAGGCGAGCCGGGAGATCTGGTCTTCCTGCTGGAATCACGAGCAGCAGGATTCCACCTCCTGCCCGCGGCTTCGGGAGTAATGCCGTTGCGCTACCCCGCGAGGCAACGCTTCCGTTTCATGGGGTCTCTCGATGCCAGCGGGACGCTCGACCTGTTCCTCACCATGCCGGACCTCCCGATCGGGCGTGAGTCGGCGCGGACCTACACGGCCGCCTACTTCCGAGACGTCAGCGGGGGGGCGTGGCTGGGGAGTCCAGCGACCCGACTCGTGGTGGATATTGCGTACTGATGGTGCGTCGCTACAGTCTCCAGCAGATGACCCGGTACGACGCTGACCTGCCCCGACGCGACCGTGGCCGCCTCTTCCGCCGCAGTGTCTCGCTCGTCCTGGTGATCTGCGCATCCGGCTTCGCGGCCGGGTGCCGTGCCCCGGCGACGCTCCCGGAAGTCGTCGACGGTTACGCCCCGCAGTTCGTGCGGGACGACGGCCCAGGCCTGGCCATCGCGGTGCTACAGCGTGGAGAAGTGGTGCTGGAGAGCTGCTTCGGCAGGGCCGATCTTCGCGACTCCAGCGCCGTGGGGCCGGACACGTGCTTCTACCTGGCCTCGGTGTCGAAGCCGTTCACGGCGATGGCCGTGATGCTCCTCGTTCAGGACGGTCGCATCGAGCTCGAGGATCCGGTCACCGGCCACTTCCCGGAAGCCCCGGCGAGCTGGAGCGGGATCACCGTTCACCACCTGCTGACGCACCAGTCCGGACTCCGTGAATACCTCGAGCTGCCCGCCGTGGTCGGCTGGACCAACCAGGACGTGCTCGACTTCGCCGTGGGGACCGCCCCGGAGTTCCCGCCGGGTCACCGGTACGCGTACTCCAACACCGGATACGTGCTCCTGGCCATGCTCGTCGAACGAGTGTCGGGAACTCCGTTCGACGTCTTCGTCCGGAACCGGATCTTCGCGCCGCTCGGCATGCAGCGATCTGTAGTCTACGGCGAATCGAGACCGGTCGTGCCGGATCGGGCCGTCGGCTATCTGCCCGATGGCGCGCTCCACGATTACCCGCTGCGCACCATGGGTGACGGCGGCTTCTTCTGTTCACTCAGGGACATGGAGACGTGGGTCCTGGCTCTGGGCGACTCTCGGATGCTGTCGGCGGAGGCCCTGGAGCTGGTCTTCACGTCACACGCGGAGCTGGGCTACGGGTACGGTTGGTTCGTCGGAGAGCTGCGAGGCAGAAGGCGCCTCCACCACGCCGGTGCTCTCGTGGGCTATGCAACCCACGTCACCTGGATCCCCGAGGAGCAGCTGGCCGTCATCGTGCTGTCGAATGGCACGTTCCGAGACGAGGTCCCGGAGCTGGCGTATCGGGTGCTGTCGTTCTGCCTCCGGGACTGAACCGTGAGTGCGGAGCCCGGGCCATCTCCGCCACCAGCGGGGGCGGCCGTGACCGGTGGACACCGGGCGGGTGGCCCTCTCGGGACATCGCTCCCGGAAAAACCCTGGAGGACCGTCCCAAATCGAGCGGGACGGCATCCAATGGTGTGAACGATCACATACTCGCCCCGAACCGAGAGGATGACCTCATGATCGCCATGCTCGCAGCCGCGCCGCTCCTGTTCCTCGCCGCTGGTGAGGAGAGCGGTCCCATCGCGCAGGAAGCCTATCTCAAGGCCTCCAACACGGATGCTTCTGACGCCTTCGGCAGGTCCGTGGCGATCTCGGGCGACACCATCGTGGTCGGAGCGAACGAGGAGGCCAGCAACGCCACGGGCGTCGACGGGGACGGGAGTGACAACAGCGCCCCGTATGCCGGGGCTGCCTACGTGTTCGCGCGCAGCGGAACGAGCTGGAGCCAGCAGGCGTACCTGAAGCCCTCCAACACCGACGGAGGAGACTACTTCGGCGAGTCCGTGGCGGTGTCGGGAGACACGGTGGTGGTCGGATCCTGGGCAGAGGCCAGCAACGCCACCGGGATCGACGGCGACCAGAGTGACAACTCAGCGTGGGCCACCGGGGCGGCCTACGTGTTCGTTCGAGACGGAACGAGCTGGAGCCAGCAAGCGTACATCAAGGCGTCCAACGCCGAGGAGGGCGACGCATTCGGCAGATCTGTCGCCGCGTACGGCGACACGCTGATCGTCGGGGCGGGCTCCGAGGACGGCGGTGCAACCGGCGTGAACGGTGACGACAGCGACAACAGCGTCTCGAATTCGGGCGCGGCCTACGTGTTCGTGCGCAACGGATCGAGCTGGAGCCAGCAGGCCTACCTCAAGGCCTCCAACACCGGCAGCAAGGACATCTTCGGCACTTCCGTATCGTTGTCGGCCGACATCGCCGTGGTCGGCGCGATGTGGGAGGAGAGCAGTGCCACCGGCGTGAATGGTGACCAGAACGACAACAGCTTCATCTACGCCGGAGCGGTCTACGTGTTCACCAGGAGCGGGACGGGCTGGATACAAGAGGCCTATCTCAAAGCCTCCAATACCGACGTGGCCGACCATTTCGGGCGCTCGGTGGCGGTGTCCGGCCGCACGGTGGTGGTCGGGGCGCTCGACGAGGACAGCAATGCCACCGGCGTGAACGGAGATCAGAACGACAACAGCGCCCTCTACGCCGGAGCGGCCTACGTGTTCGCGCGAGGCGGGACGAGCTGGAACCAGCTCGCCTATCTCAAGGCCTCGAACACCGACGAGAACGACCGGTTCGGGCGCGGCGTGGCGACCTTCGGTGGAACGACGCTGGTCGGAGCTCCGGGTGAGGGCAGCGGCGCCACCGGCGTGAACGGGAATCAGGGCGACAACAGCCACACCGGCGCCGGGGCGGCCTACGTCTTCACGACTCCGCCGGGTAGCGGGTTCTGCTTCGGCGATCCCGGCCACGGAATTCCGTGTCCTTGCGACAACGACAACGACGGCAGCGTCCCCGGTTCGGGGTGCGACAACGGTGTGTTCGCCTCCGGTGCGCAGCTCACCGGCAGCGGCGAGGCCAGCGTGAGCTCCGATTCGCTGGTGCTGACCACCATCGGGCTGGAGCCGCTCAACACCGGCCTCTACTTCCAGGGCACCACCGCGCCCAACAACGGCAGCGGCTTCTGGTTCGGCGACGGCCTCCGCTGTGCCGGCGGGGGCGTGATCCGCCTGCAGGTTCGCTTCAGCAACGCTTCCGGCGTCTCGTTCACGACCCTCCCGATCGGCACCAAGGGTGGGGTGTCGGCGGGCGACGTGCGCACCTACCAGTGCTGGTACCGCAACCAGAGCACGCCGGCGTGCGGGCTGGGAGTCAACGAGTTCAACCTCTCGAACGGGTATCGAGTGGCGTGGTTGCCGTAGGGAACGGAGCCCGATCCCCTACCGCTTCAATTTCCGCCGCGCCTCCCCCCTGAGCACCCGCTTGCGCAGCCGCAGACTGCGCGGCGTCACCTCGAGCAGCTCGTCGTCCTCGATGTACTCCAACGCCTCCTCCAACGACATCGTCCGCGCCGCGGAGAGGGTCGGGCTGATGTCCTTGGTCGAGGAGCGGATGTTGGTCAACTTCTTCGCCCGGCAGACGTTGACCGGAAGCGCTCCGGACTTGCGGTACTCGCCGACGACCATGCCCTCGTAGACCTGGTCCCCGGGGCGCACGAAGAAGGTGCCGCGATCGGCGAGCGCGTCGAGGGCGTAGGTCAAGACCTGTCCCGCGCGATCGGCGACCAGCACGCCGCAGTTGCGTCGCGGAATCAGCCCCTTGTCGGGGCGCCAGTCCTCGAAGACATGCGAGAGGATCGCCTCGCCCTGGCTCAGAGTGAGCAGCGCCGTGCGCGCGCCGATCAAGCCGCGCGCCGCGACCGTGAACTCGAGCTTGGCCAGGTCGCCCAGCGCCTCCATGTGCAGCAGCTCGCCGCGGCGGCGTCCGAGGTACTCGATGATCCGACCGGCGCTGTCGTTCGGCACCTCGATCGTCGCGCGCTCGTACGGCTCGCACATTCGCCCTTCCTTCTCGCGGACGATGATCAGCGGCTTGCCGACGGCGAACTCGTAACCCTCGCGGCGCATGTTCTCGACCAGCACGCCGAGGTGCATCACGCCACGCCCCTTGACCTTGAACGCGTAGTTCTTGTCGGTGCGCTCGATGGAGAGCGCCACGTCGCGCAGGGCCGCCTTCTCGAGCCGGCTGTGGATGTGCCGGCTGGTGACGAACTGACCCTCCTTCGCCGCGAAGGGGGAGTCGTTGACCAGGAACTCCATCGAGATCGTCGGCTCGTCGATGGCGATCGCCGGGAGCGGCTCGAAGAACTCCTGGTCGCAGAGCGTATCGCCGATCTTCAGCTCCTCGATCCCCGCCACCACCGCGATGTCCCCGCAGGCCACCGCCTGGGCCGGAACTCGCTCCAGACCCTCGTAGCGGAACAGGCTCTTGATCGTGGCAAAACTCGGCCGTGAGCGGTCGGGGTGGCAGATGGCCACGCGGGAGCCGAGGCGCAGCACGCCGCGATCGACGCGGCCGATCGCCATCCGGCCGACGAAGTCGTCGTGTTCGAGCGTCACCGCCTGAAATCGCGTCGGCCCCTCGGCGTCGATCTCGGGCGAGGGCACCTCCTCGAGCAGGAGGTCGAACAACGGCCCCAGATCCATCCGCGGATCCTCCGCCTCGCGCATCGCGTAGCCGTCTCGCCCCGAGCCGTACACGACCGGGAAGTCCAGCTGATCATGGTCCGCGCCCAGCTCGACGAAGAGGTCGAAGATCTCGTCCAGCACCGCGTGTGGGCGCGCGTCGGGACGGTCGATCTTGTTGATCATCACCAGCGCCTTCAGGCCGTGCTCGAACGCCTTGCGCAGCACGAAGCGCGTCTGGGGCATCGGCCCCTCGAAGGAGTCGACCAGGAGCAGCACGGCGTCCGCCATCGACAGCGTCCGCTCGACCTGTCCGCCGAAGTCGGCGTGGCCCGGCGTGTCGACGATGTTGATGCGCGTGCCGCGGAACTGGATCGAGGTGTTCTTGGCCAGGATGGTGATCCCGCGCTCCCGCTCCTGGTCCTCGGTGTCGAGCGCGCGCTCGCGGACCTGCTGATTGGAGCGGAAGGTGCCCGCGTAGCGGAACATCTGGTCCACCAGCGTGGTCTTGCCGTGGTCGACGTGCGCGACGATCGCCAGGTTGCGGATTTCCTGTACGGTGACGGTCATCGCGAGGTGGAGGGGTCGAGGACCTGGCGAACGCGGTCCAGTCGGTAGGTCTTGAGCATGTCCGACCGCTGGCACTCCGCCTCCAGGTAGCCGACGCGGCGGCGCTGGAAGAGGAAGCGGGGACGGACGGGGAGGTGTACGGGGTGCTCCTCGCCGTCGCCGTAGACGAGGGTCACCTCGTGACGGCCCTCGATCGCCTCGAACAGCGGGCGCAGGCGGCGGGAAGGGCTGGGCGACCTGGGGAACGAGGCGGCGATCGTCAGCGGGCCGCCGCTCTGGTCGAGCAGCTCGGTCAGGCCCCCGCCGTCCTTCTCGCGCAGCCTGGCGAGACACTCCTCGATCACCTTCCAGCAGTAGACGGCATCGGAGAGCGCCCGGTGGTGCGGGCCCTCCTCGAGGTCGAGGTGCTGGCAGAGTGTGTCGAGCTTGTGGTCGATCGCCTCGGGGATGTGCCTGCGCGAGAGCTTCAGCGAGTCCAGGAAGACCCCGGGCGGCGGGCGGAGGCCGTGGCGCGCGTACTCGAACCCGAGCACGCGGGCGTCGAAGGAGGCGTGGTGGGCCGCCATCCAGTCATCTCCCGCCCATTCGCGGAAGCGGGAGAGCACCTCGCCGGTCAGCGGCGCGTCGCGAACGTCCTCCTGGCGGATGCCGTGGATCTCGGTCGCGCCGGGCTCGATTTCCGTCTGCGGGCACACCAGGGACTCGAACTGGTCCTGGATCTCCCCCTCGACCACCCGCACGGCCCCCAGCTCGAGGAGGTGGGGAGCGCCCAGAAGGTTGGCGGTTTCGGTGTCGAGGATGACCAGGGGACGGTTCATGACGGCGATGGCGAACCGCTCACACTACCGCCGCACGGCGGATACGCAATAGCGGAAGCGCCAGGAACTCAGCGGTCGCGATACGTCTCGCTGACCTCGAACAGCGTCGGGTGTTCCTCGTCGCGATCGCCGAGTTCCTCCTTCAGGCGCCACAGCTCCGCTTTCAGCTCGGGCACGACCGCCGCGTACTCGGGATCCCGATAGACGTTCCGGAGCTCGAGCGGGTCACGCTCGAGATCGTAGAGCTCCCACCCCGGCTCGGTCGCCGGCGCTTGCTTCTCCGCCATCCCCGGAAGGGGTACGCCGTGGAAGAAGATCAGCTTGTGCTGCCGGGTACGCACCCCGTAGTGGGCGGGGCGGCTGCCGTGCTGCCAGTAGTGGTAGTACATCGACTCGCGCCACGCCTCGGGCGTCCGCCCCTCGAGGACGGGCAGGAAGCTCTCCCCCTGCATCGCCGCCGGCGTCGCCTGACCGGCCAGGTCGAGGAAGGTCGGCGCGAAGTCGACGTTGAGCAGGATCTCATCGCGGACCGCCCCGGCGGGGACCCTCTCCGGATGGCGGACGAGCAGCGGCATGCGCAACGACTCCTCGAACATCCAGCGCTTGTCGATGTAGTCGTGCTCGCCGATGAAGTAGCCCTGGTCGGAGGTGTAGAAGACGACCGTGTCACGCTCCAACCCTTCGCGCTCGAGGTACTCCAGCAGGCGACCCACGTTCTCGTCGATCGCGGCGATGCAGCGCAGGTAGTCCTTGGCCAATTTCTGGTACGCGGCGCGCTTGCGCTCTTCCCGGCTCAGTCCCTCGGTCTTCAGCTGGCCGGTCGGGTAGTTCTTCCGTTCCATTCGCCCGGCCATCGTCTCGATGGTGAAGCCGTGTTCTCTGGAGCCGACCGAGCGATGACTCTTGTCCTCCCACAGACTCGGCGGCTCGGGGATCTCGACGTCCGCGTACAGCGCCGCGTGCCGGTCGGCGTAGTGCCACGGCTCGTGGCTGTTCTTGAAGTGCGTCATCAGAAAGAAGGGCTTGCCTTCCTCCCGCCCTGCGAGCCACTCGATCGAGAGGTCGGTGATGACGTCGGTGGAGAAACCCTCGTGCTTCCGCCGCTTCTCGCTGCCCTTCTCCTTCAGGATCGGATCGTGGTAGCGCCCCTGTCCCGGCAGGACGTTCCAGTAGTCGAACCCGCTCGGCTCCTCCTTCAGGTGCCACTTGCCGACGATCGCGGTCTGGTAGCCCGCCGCCTGCATCGCCTTGGCGACGTTGTCGCGCTCCGGGTCGAGGGCGTGGCTCAGCGAGAAGACCCCGTTCCGGTGGCTGTACTGTCCGGTGAGAATCGACGCCCGGCTCGGTACACAGATCGAGTTGGTGCAGAAGCCGTTGGTGAAGCGCGCCCCCTGCTCCGCGAGCCGATCCAGGTTCGGGGTACGCGCGTACTGTCCCAGAACTGACCCGTAGCACCGAATCGCGCCAGCCTTGTGGTCGTCCGCCATGATGAACAGGATGTTCGGCAGCGCTCGCCCGGGTCGAGCCGCGGGCTCGATCTCGGGGGAGCTGCACGCCGAACCCGCGATACAGAGGCAAAACAAGGCGGTGAGGCTGTGCGCTCTCGCTCGGCCGGCGGGAGGGGATAGAATCATCGAAACGGAGAGGAACGGAGAGGCGGCGGGGTTGACTCAGAACGTACTCCCCCGCCGTGATCTTCGGGCGAGCCAATCGCGGGAAAAGCGTTATCCTGGAGCGATGCGACGATTCCCGATGATCCCCATCCTCCTCGTCGCCTTCCTCTTCGGCTGCCTCTTCCCCCTCGGGGGAAACCTGCAGGCGCAGTGGGGGCCCGAGATTGGCGACGTCCCTCCCGAAATCTCCGCACGGAAGTGGTTTCACTGGGTCGGCGACGGCCCGAAGCTGGAGAGCCTCAAGGGCCGAGCCGTGCTGGTGCACTTCTTCGTCACCAAGGAGCCGAAGAAGGCGCAGTGGTTGACGCTGCTCAAGTTCTACAACGACCACAAGGACAAGGGCCTGCTCATCCTCGCGGTCACCCGTGACGGTGCCGGCTCCGTCGAACAGATGTTGCGGGACTTCCCCCTCCCCTTCCCCGTCGGCGCGGGGAGCGAGATGCAGTCGACCTGGGGCGCGAGCGGCAAATACGGTCAGGTGATCCTCGATCGCAACGGCGAGATCTTCTACCGCACCGACGCGGCGAACGGGACGTGGAACGGGAAGCTCCTCAAGGCGATGCGCGGCGCCGAGCGCCCCAAGGAGGAAGCCTACCTCCAGCTGTTCCCGGTCGACGAGTACGGCAAGGGGATGAAGCGAGCTATCGGCCTTCTCAACGAAGGTAAGCTGGCCAAGAGCCTCACCCTGCTGGAGGGACTCATCGCCAAGGAGACCACGGACGACGAGACTCGCACCGAGGCGAGGAACCTCCTGTCCGAGATCGACGAGCACGTGGAGCGGCTGATGGAGCAGATCGAGGACAACCTCCAGCGCCGAGAAGTGCTCCTCGCTCGCGCCGCCCTGGAGGCCCTGGCCAAGGAGCTGAAGAAGCACGTCCTGGGCGAGCCCGCGCGCGAACGCCTCGCGGAGCTCGAGGAGGACGAGGAGTACACGATGGAGGTCGAGGCCGCCGAGCAGTACGACCGGCTGGTCGAGCTCTTCTACCGCCGCGGCTGGAGCAAGAACCTCGCCCGCTTCGAGAAACTGCTCGAGGACTTCCCCGATTCGCGGGCAGCCGAGAAGATGGAGAACTACTGGATCCGGAAGCGCTGGTAGGGGCCAGCGAGCTCGGGTCGGCCCGGTCCGTCGGCGAAGCGGGCGGGCCTTGAGGGGGCGTTCCCGGGCCCTTACGCGCTTTTTTCGGCGCCGGGACCTTATTCGCGGAACCCCCTCCCGCCCGGCCGGTTCTGTCTGGCGCGGGCACCCCATTTGAGCCTCTAGAAGCAGACCAGCCCCGGACAGCATTCGAACCAAGGAGCTGTAACCATGTACCAGAGAATCATCACGAGCCTGCTCGGGCTCGCCCTGTTCTCCTCCGCCTCCGTCCTGGCCCAGGACACCGAGCGCGGCCCGCGCCCCGATCGGCGCGACGATCAGCGCGTCGAGCGGCGCGCCGAGAAGCAGAAGAAGGGTGCGGCCGACCAGAAGAGTGCCCAGCTCGAGCAGATCTTCGAGCGTTTCGACAAGGATGGCAACGGCCAGCTCGACCGCAGCGAGGTGGCCACCTTCACCGAGGCGGTCCGCCGGCGCGTGGCCGCGGGTCGGGACCAGACGCCCCCGGCGCGAAAGCAACGGGCGGAGCGCCGAACCGACCGGCAGCCGCCGAAGCGCGCGAGAGCCAAGGCCGAAGGGAAACGCCAGCGGGGCGAAGCCCGCACCGGGAAGCGCGCGCAGGTGGAAGGGCGCCGGCGCGCCGCGGCCCGCGCGAGGGCCCAGCGGGGTGCCGCCCGCGCTCCCGAGCGCACCCGGCGCCCCCAGGCGCAGCAGGGGCTTCGTGGCCAGCGCCGCGTCGACCAGGCCCGCCGCCCGATGCGTCGTGGCGCGCTTCAACGTGGATTGCAGCAGCGGGACTTCCAGGGCCGTGGTCGCGATCAGGCCCAGCCGAACCGCCGCCCCCAGGCGCAGCAGCGCGGCCAGCAGGCCCAGAAACGAGCGAAAGTGCCGACTCCCGATCAGCTACGCCGGCGCCTCGACCGCAACGGGAATGGAAAGCTCGATCCCGAGGAACGGGAGCGGGCCAGGCAGCTGCTGAAACAACGGGCCCGTGGCGTGTAGCCCCTGCATCGACCTTGAAGTCAAGCGGGGCCGGCACACCTTGCGCCGGCCCCGCTCTGCTATGAGCTGAGAGCTCTCTTCCTAGATCCCCGCCGCTTCGCTGATCTGCTCATCCGTGAGCAGCCTCGAGCTGTTCTTCGCCGCATCGAGGATCTTCTGGACGATCTCGTCGGTCGCTTCGATCCCGCGCTTCTCGAGGTACCACAGCACGTTCGACTTGCCGCTCATCGGTCCGACGCGGATCTTCTGCTCGAGACCGAACAGGTCGGCGGGGACGCCGGAGTAGACGCGGTTGGCCAGCCAGTGGTCGCCCTTGCGGAAGGCCTTGATCACCGCGGAGGCATGCACCCCCGTGCCCGTCTCGAAGGCGTCGTTGCCGAAGACCGGGTAGTTGATCGGGAAGGGCATCTGGATCGCCTCGGCTGCCTTGCGGCAGTAGGCGCCCAGCTGGGTGAGGTCGTTGTCGATCACTCCGTTGAGGCGCAGGTTCACCAGCAGGAGATCCATCTCCGTGTTGCCGGTGCGCTCGCCGACACCGAGCGCCGTGGCGTGGAGCCGCGTCGCACCGGCCTCGAGCGCGGCCATGGTATTGATCAGGCCCAGTCCGCGATCGCGGTGACCGTGCCAGTCGATCCCCACGTCGCAGCCCGTCTCCTCGATGACCCCCTTGACGAAGCGCACCAGGTTCTTCACACCCTCCGGTGTGGCGTGCCCGCAGGTGTCGCAGACGACGACGCGTTGTGCACCGGCATCGATCGCGGTCTTGAACAGCGCCCGGACCTGGTCGGGAGTGGCCCGCGTGGTGTCCTCGGTGACGAAGTTCATCGGGATATCGTGCTTCACGCAGAACTCGGTCGCCTCGCGCACCAACTTGAGCATATGGTCGAAGTCCCACCCCTCGGCGAATTGACGGATCGGACTCGATCCGATGAACGCGCAGACCTCGACCTTGGTCCCCGACTCCTGCTGCATCGCGACGACCGGCTCGATGTCGCCGATGACGGTCCGGCAGGCGACGTTCGGGCAGATGCTCAGGTCGGCCATCTCCTTGACCAGCGTGGAGATGTGCTCACGAGCCCGCGCTCCTGCTCCAGGCAAACCGATGTCCGCGGTGTAGATCCCCAGCTGGTCCATCAGGTGGACCAGCTCGATCTTCTGGTCGAGGCTCGGATCGGTCACCGAGGGGCTCTGCAAGCCGTCGCGCAGAGTCTCGTCGTCCAGCTGCACCTCGGTGTCGAACTTCGTGTACGGCTCGTTCCAATCGTGGATCAGGTCTTCGCTTCGCAGATCAGTCATCGTCTCGAGTCCTCGTCGCGCTGGGTTGGGAGATCGGGGATTGTAGCAGCCAGCCGCCCCGGGGAGGAACCCACCGGTGACCCGGCGGTGGAGCCGCGTTTCTGCGCTCTTCGGCCACCCCGATTGAACCACCGTGCCCGCGCGTCGTTCACTCGACCCTGATAGAGGGGGAGATCTGGCCGATGGCCGCTCCCCCATCGCGTGGCTACACTCCTCTCGACGACATGAGCTGCTCCCTGGTGATGAAATTCGGAGGCGTCAGCCTGGCCGACGGCGACGCGGTCCGGCGGGTCTGCAGGATCGTCACCGATCGAACCGGCGATCCTCCGCTGGTGGTCGTCAGCGCGCACCAGGGGGTCACCTCCTCGCTCGAGCACTGCGCGCGCGAGGCCACGCAGGGGCGAGCCGACATCGATCAGGTCCGGCAGCGGCACCGCGGGCTGCTGCAACAGCTCTCCCTCGACCCCGAGCTCCTCGACCGCCACTTCGGCGAGCTGCGGCGGATCCTGGCCTGTATAGAGGGTCGCGGCACCCTGCTCGCCGAAGAGCTCGACCTGGCGCTCTCCTTCGGCGAACGGATGAGCGCCCGGGTCGTCGCCGCCGCGCTGCGCGGGATGGGGCACCTCGCCACGCCGGTCGATGCCTTCGACCTGGGACTCACCACCGACTCCCATTTCGGCCGCGCCCGCCCGCTGCCCGGCGTGCAGGAGACGCTGCGCGCCTCGCTGGCGGAGATCCCCGGGATTCCGGTGGTGACCGGCTTCCTGGCCAGGGACCAGAGCGGCAACCTGACCACGCTGGGGCGCAATGGCTCCGACCTGACCGCCGCGCTGGTCGCGCACGCCGTCGGCGCCGAGCGGCTCGAGTTCTGGAAGGACGTGCCCGGCATCATGACCGCCGACCCGCGCCTCGTGCCCGAGGCGCGGGCGATCGACGTCATCGCGCCGGAGGCGGCGGGCGAGCTCGCGTTCCACGGCGCGAGCGTGCTGCACCCCCACGCCCTCGATCCCGAGTTCACCGAGACCGTCTCGATCCGCGTGCGCAACGTGCTCGCCCCTGATCAGCCGGGAACCGAGCTCCGCCCCGGCACACCGGTCGAGGGCCCGATCGCGATCGCCGGGCACGCTCGGCTCGCGGGTCTCTCGATGCCGCGGGAAGGTGACCGCGGCCCGGCGGAGCTCTTCGCGCTGCTGCAGGCGAAGCGTGTCACGCCACGCCTGGTCCACGGCGAGAGCGAACGGGTTTCCGTCTTCGCTCCGCCTGGCTCGGGGATCGACGAAGTCGCTCATGAGCTCTCCGATCGCGCCACCGCGCTGCCCCCCGTCGCCTCGGTGGTGGTGGTCGGCGGCGGTGCGAACCCGGGGCTCGACGCGCTCGAGCTGCTCGACCGCGCTGGGCTTTCGCCCCGGCTCTCCGCGCAGGGCCGCTCGGCGGCGAGCCAGGTCTTCCTCATCGATCCGGAGGATCGCACCGAGGCGACGCGGGCCTTGCACGGGGGGTTGTTCGCGAGGGGCCTCGCTCAGCGCAATCGCCCCTAGGACGCCGTATTCTCCGATTCCCCGCCGCGCTCACGGGAGGGGTGGCGTCTTGGGGGAAATCGAGCGACCCTTGACCAGGAGCCCGGCCATGCCCTCCTCGACCCAGATGATCTCCTCCGAATCCCTCCTCCAGCACGAGCCCTTCGTCACCGCCGTGGTGCGGGGTCTGCTCTCGGACGAGGCGCGGGTTCAGGACGTGCTCCAGGAGACCTGGCTGACCGCGCTTCGCCGGCCTCCGCGCGCGGCGGTCTCCCTCCGCGCCTGGCTGGCTCGGGTGGCCGGAAACCTGGCGAGGGACTCGCGTCGCAGCGAGATCCGACGTCGGATACGAGAGCGAGCTGCCAGTCGCCCCGATGGGCTGGAGTCGGTCGACGCCACCTTCGAGCGGCTCTCCGCGCAGCGCGAGGTCGTCGACGCCGTGCTGGCGCTCGAGGAGCCCTACCGGACCGTCGTCCTGCTCCGCTACTACCAGGACCTGAGTCCCACGCAGATCGCGAAGCGGACGGGGCGCAGCCCGGCGACGGTTCGCTCGCAGCTCTCTCGGGCACGCGAGATCCTGAGAGGGGTCCTGGACTCGCGCTTCGAGGGCGGCCGGCGAACGTGGTCCGCGCTGCTGCTGCCCGTGATCCCCGCGTCCCCCTTCTCCAGGATCATCAGCCCGATCGGGGGCGCGACGATGCTGAAGGTCGCCCTGGTCGGCCTCGCCGCGCTCGCCATCCTCGCCGTGCCCCGATTGCTGAACTGGAGCGTGTCGAGCTCGGAGGCCTCCGCAGTGGGCTCCTGGAATCCGTTGACCCGGGAGGCGCCGGCGAACACCGAGACTCCTCTCGTGTCCGCTGACGTGAGACCGGACTCCGCGAGGCGGAGACCGGTGGAGGTCGAACGCCACCTCGTCGTCGGTCAGGAGGAGCCGGCTCGGCCCACGGTTCGCGGTCGGGTGGTCGACGCCGACGGCCGTCCCGTCGCCGGTGCGACGATGAACGGCGGCTGGACCTTTGCCGATCCCGGCGAGCCCGGGACCGTGGACCTGAGGCCTCGAATCGCGAATGACACCTGGACCACCACCGGAGAAGACGGACGCTTCGAACAGGAGATCGATCTGCGCTCGCTTCCCGAGCGACTCCTCGTCCTGGACCCCGACCGCGAGTGTGGAGCGATCATCAGTATCGAAGGAGCCGGGGAGCTCGAGGACATCGTCCTGCAACCGCTCGTCGAGGTTCGTGGCGAGGTCGCCTTCCACTCCCCCGGCCGGCTGCCCGAGGAAGGTGGTCTGTGGCTGTCACCGGACAGCATGGCCGGTGTGATGCTCATCTGCTTCGGAAGCTCGGGACGCTACGCCCTGCGGGTTCCGCCCGGTCGCTACAGCGTTTCCACCTCGAACGATCTTCAGGGGCTCTTCGGATCTCAACCGACGAACAGGAGCATTCGGGTTCTCGATGAAGCCGTGGGCCTCGGACGGATCGAGGTGGAGATTCCCGAGCTGGCTCAGCTGAACTTCGTTCTACGCGATGCCGAAGGAGCGGCGACCAGCGGCTATGTCGCCAACTTCTGGATTCTCGATGGCGGCACCCCCTCTGGCTTCCGCCGCTCGAAGGCGACGGATGTGCCGGGCACGGTCGTCCTGACCCAGGAGATCTACCGCGCAGATCAGGCCTTCACGTTCCTCGCCTTCGACATCGGGCGGCGGCTGGGCGGCATCGCCGTCGTGCCCCCGACCTCGCGCTCCCGGCCGATCGAGGTCACGCTGGAGCCCATCGTTCGAGTCAGCGGTCGGTTCGCGTACTCGACCGACGGCAAGGCTCCCGAGTTCACCATCACCTACGTGTACACCGCCGACGGAGATCACCGGGTGATGCGCTGCCGCGGCAGCGAAGGTGAGATCGACCTCTGGTTGCCGCCGGGTGAGTGGCTCCTGCGAGGCTACGGCACGCACACCGAGACGAAGCAGTGGACCGTGTCACTCGGTCGGGAGGAGCGCGAGCGGGATCTTGGAATCGTGAAGCTCGAACCGACCCCGGCCTACGGTCTGGTCGGGGAGCAGGCTCCGCCGTGGACCGTCAAGGCCGCTCGTGGGCTCGGGGCGGAGGTTCAACCTTCCGACTTCGGGGGTCGCTACCTGTTGCTCGAGTTCTGGGGACACTGGTGAAGTCCCTGCGTGGCCGGCAGTTTGCCGGCGCTGTTCGAAGCGACCGAGGAGCTGGCGGATCACTCCGATCGCTTCGCCGTGGTCACCTTCCACGCCCCCGACATCGCCGAGTTCGACGAGCTGGACGCGCCGCTCGCCAAGCTGGAGACGCGACGCTGGAAGCGCGAGTTCCCCTTCCCGATCGTCCTGGACCCGAGCGGCGAGACGGCGAAGCGCTACGGCGTGACCGGCTACCCCTCGTCCGCCCTGATCGGACCGGATGGATCGATCCTCGCCATCGGGGACGCGCGGGAGCGCCTGGTCGAGATACTGTCCGAGTAGGGTCGCTGCGCGTCTTTCCCTGGACCGGTACTCGCGTCAGCAATCCGCGAGCTCCAGTCCGCTCCGGTTCTCGACGACCGCTCCTCACATGCAGGCCATCGCCCTCGACGCCGCTCCCTCTCCCGGGAGGCTCACGGGGCCTCTCGCCTTCTTGACGGGGGTTCCCGGGGCGCCCATCATCGGAGGCGGCAACGAGACTCTTCAGGGACGAAAACGATGCGCGCGACCAGATTGTCGGTTCTGGCCCCTCTCTACATCCTGCTCTCCGCGATCGGGAGTGCGGCCCCAGGGGACCCGCCCGAGGAGCGGACCTTCGAGCTGGAGGACGGCAAGGCGACCCGTTTCGGCCAGCTGAGTCTCTCGCGGAAGCGCACCGAGCGGATCCCGGCGGCGGAGGAGCGGCCGGAAGGCTTGCGCGGAGTGCCGGTGCTCGTCGCGGAGAAGCCTCTCTTCGGGGCCGTGCCGCTCGGGATCGGCACCGAGGCGCGCCAGCTCTACTTCGCGCTCGACAAGCGCAAGGCCAGCTCGAGGAGGTACGACCGTGTCTACCTCGACCTGGATCTCGACGGCGATCTCTCCGACGAGGAGCAGCGCCGGACCTGGAAGCCCTTCGAGCTCTCGCTCGATGCGGGAGACGGGCTCGGGGAGCGGTCGATCGAGCTGAAGCCGAGAGTACACACGAAGCGGAACGGCCCGACGACGCTGGCGCTGTACTTCACGAAGGTGAGGCACGGAAGGATCGAGATCGGCGAGCGGGAATTCGAGGTCGTGCTGGGTCAGGGTCCCACCCTCGACGGGCGGTACGACCGGCCGGATTGCCCGATGGTGCTCGATCCCCGACCGAGCCGCTACACCGAGAGCCGACTGGGCTCGGGGCGGTTCATCGACGGCGCGTACTGGGTCTTCTCCGCCACTCCGGACGGCAGTCGCCTGACCGTGAAGCCGTACGAAGGTGTCCGCGGCACCCTCAGCGTCGGAGCGGGCGGACGCGACGTCGAGAAGATGTCGCTCGCCGGCTACCTGCTCGGAGATTTCGACGCACCGGTGGGGGCGTTCGATGAGGATGACAAGCTCGGTCTCGCCGAGAAGTGCGAGATCCCCGTCGGGAGCTACCGCCCGTCCACCCTGACGGTGCGCTACGACACGCTGTCCCTCGACCTCTCCACCGACTACTACTCCCAGATGGAGTCGGTGAAGACCGGTGCTTCGCCGATCGAAGCGATCGAGATCCGCGAGGGCCGACCGTACGTCCTCGACTTCGCCGCCACCCCGGAGATCCGCTTCCTCGAGCCGGAGGAAGAGGCACGCTTCGCGCGCGGCGACGAGATTCAGTTCGAGGCCCTGCTCACCTATCCGAAGCTGGGCGTCATGGTTCGCGATATCGAGCGCTGGCGCGAGGGGAAACGCGACGGCACCTGGATTCGGAAGAGCTCGCTCGATCCGCAGGTCACCGTGGTCGATTCGAAGGGGAAGATCCGCGCCAAGGGCCGAATGCCCTTCGGGTGAGGTGGCACCTGCGGGTACTCATGGGAAGTACCGAAGGACCTGGAGATCAGTGGCGACGAGGAAACCTTCACCCTCGCGGTGCAGTACGACACCGAGGGAATCTTCGGAAAGCTGGCGGCGAGCCGGAAGATCGTGATCGAGCGCTGATCGGCGGTCGGGGCCCCCAGCGGAGAATCGATCGCCAGGCGGAAACCGACGAACTCGGTCGGCGACCATTCCACCGTCTCGAAGAGGTGGGCGAGGAGCTCCTCGGGGCGGCGCCCAGAGGCAGGGGAAGACCCTAATCACTCCCCATGCCGATCCGGAGAGTCGCCTTCAGCTTCCAGGCCTCGACGTTCTCGCCTTCGCTCCTGCGCCTGTCGAGGGACAGGTGGGTGATCGGCATGACAGCTTCGCTGTCGTGCAAGCGGTTCAGGAAGGCACCGCAGTCCGCAACCGTGAGCCGGGGGTCGTCACCGCCGAGCTGGAGGTTGAGAGTGCGTTCCACTTGCTTCTTCGCGTTCACCCGTTGGGAGGAATCGACCCGGAGGCTGCTGATCTGTCCGTGGTCGGTACTCACGCAGCGGGTGATCTCGGTCAGGGGTCGGGACAGATCTTCCGAGGGCTTCATGTCCCCGGTCGCGGGAAGATAGATCTCGAGTCGTGGAACGTGGAGGCTCCTGGTCGGCAAGTCGAGGCGCGTACTCCCGATGTCAACGCCGAGCTCGCCATTGTACTCGTCCATGGTCTCGCTGAAGCTCTCGAGCATGGTCGCGGCGATAACCAGATCGTCGACGGCCTGGATGTGCAGGTCGAGAGTCACCTGGAAGTGGGCAGTGTCCTTCGCCCTGCGGCGAGTCACGAGTTTCACCTCGATGCTTTCCACGTGAACCTGCGGAGGCGCTCCTCCGCCCGCTTTTCGGATCATCGCCTCGACGTGCTGCTTTCGCGTCGGGGCCGCGATCCAGCAGGCCCCAGCCAGGCCGGGAGCACTCCAGTTCTGCAGGCTGTTCAACACGTACTCGGCCGCTCGAAGGGCATCTGCCCGACCCTCCCCGCGGGGCGGACGAGACCTGGCCGTGTCGCCGCTCGGCCCTCCCGGCAGCAGCGGACAGGCGAGCAGGGAGAAGAGCACGATCGAGATCATCGGGTTCGTCATGGGTGACTCACGGTGGGTTGGCTGGTCGGGTCGTGGCCAGTGGACGACTTCATGGCCCGCCGCTTCCCAGAAACCGGGAAGCGGATACGGTGCCGGACGTCTTTCCTCACCGCTTAGGGAGCCGCTCTCCCATGCGCGGACCCCAGCTTACGGGCACCGGCTGGAGTGCTCATTCTCCGAGGCGAGCGAGGAAGAGGAGAACTGGATCTGATTTCGGCGGAGGTGGATTCGCCGCTCCCCTCCACCCCCCGAGCGACCTCCTCGGCTATGCTCTCGTCCGCGGCGCGATCCTGCCCTCCGCGCCGAACTGGCCCCTACTTCCATCGACAAGGAGAAGCATGATGAAGCTGGAGATCGGTGCCCTGTTCCTGGCGTTCCTCGGCGGCATGGTCGTTCAAGACCGGATGACCCCCGACCAGGTGAAGTGGAAGGACTACGGCGAGGACCCGATGGCCAACCCGCAGTTCATGGCGGACTGGACGGCCTCCGCCGCCACCGGCGAGCATCACGAGCACCTGGCCAAGAGCGTCGGCGAGTTCGACGTGGCGGGGAAGATGTGGATGAGCCCGGACGCCGAGCCGATGCAGTCGACGGCGACGGCCAAACGCCGCACGGTCCTGGGAGGTCGCTACCTGATCGAGGAGTACAAGAGCGAGTTCATGGGCATGGATTTCGAGGGGATGTTGATCCAGGGTTACGACAACCTGGCCCAGGAGCCCTTCTCGATCTGGATCGACTCGATGAGTACCTGGCCCGCCTTCGCTCGCGGCGAGAAGGGCGAGGACGGGGTGGTCGAGTTCAGGGGAGTGATGAAGGATGTGATGACCCCCGGCGGCCGTCCCTCGCGCAGCAACATGCGCAATACCGCGAACGGCGGATGCGTGATGTCGATGTACGACACCGTCCCCGGCGGCGGTGAATACAAGGTGATGGAGCTCACCTACACGAAGAAGGACGGGAAGGAAAAGTAGGTCGGGCTGCGCGATTCGGCGGGCTCGGTTCTCGGGGAGCCATCGAGGGCGCCGCGCCAACTCACCAACAAGAAGGCGGTGCCGGCCGTATACGGCAGAGCCCGGTTCCGTGAGGTTCCAACGAAAGAAGGACCATACGGTGTCTCACTCTCCATCGGCCCTCTCGAGCCCTACGAACTGCACGACGACGACGTGATCCAGGTCGAGAGGAGCGTCGAGGCGGCGACCCCCGAGTACGAACACGTTCATCGGACGATCTACCGGGCGAAGGCCCCCGACGGCTCCGACCGCTGAGCGGCGCCGCTCGCGCGACGCCGCTCCTGCTGGTCTGTCGAGTTCGGGCCTCCGTCTATCCGTTCACGGCGCCCAGGTGATCATGTAGCCATTCGAGGTGTTGGACTCATTGCCGCACGGGCCGTAGCTGTCGCGGTACCACCACTGGTAGTAGCGGACATCGCCAACCACGAGCTGGTCACCGAGCTGAGCCGATCGCTGCGAGATCACGACCGGCGTGGTGTCGGCGGCCCCGGTCGGGTCATTGAGCTTGACCTTCAGACGTTTCAGGTAACCGCCGGCGCATCGGAGGCCGTCACCGAGGAAGACCCCTGCACCGTCGAGGGCGTTGATCCCCTGGAAGAACATGCTCGAGTTGCTCGGCTGCCCCCGGGTCCCCAGGAGGACCAGGGTGTCGTTGGAGAGACTGGCCTCGCCGGAGGCACCGAGGTGCGCGCCTGCAGCAAAATGACCGTTGGCGCAGCCGGCGCCGTCCGGATCGGATCCGTCGTTGTCGTTGCCGCAGGGGCAGGGGTTGCCATGGCTGGTGTTGCCGAAGCAGTAGGCAGTCCCTGGCTCCGAGGGTTCATCAGCGGAGCGGCAGGCCATTCCCATCCCCGCGTACAGTGGAGTGGTATCTTGCAGAACGTGGGCGAAGCCGGTGGCGACGTCGATGTTCGCGAAGACCCCGGTCCCACCGCCCGTGTGGATCGTGGTCAGGAGCGCGTCCTCGGTCCAGTCGAAGTCCATCCCCTGGTGCTGGTACGCGACTTGACCAGAGAGGCCAATGAAGGAGCCCTGGCCCGTGAACGTGTCGATCGCATACAGCGCATCCTCGGTGAGATTATAGCCGTAGAGGCTCCCCTGGCTGTCGATCGAGATGTCGCTGATCATCCCGGAGCAGATGGTGCCCACCAGAGTGAAGGCCCCGACGGTCATGTCGCCGACGTAGAGCACGCTGGTGTCCAGAATCTGGTTGTACTCGGATGCGTACCAGGTCTGACCATCGGCGTGAGCGGTGAGACCGGTAATCAACGTGGGGCCCACGATGGTGCCCTGCGGCCAGAACTCCCCATCGTCGAGGTCGAAGGTACCGTAGGTATTGTCATAGAGGTCGATCCCCCACAGATTCTCTCCGGCAGCATCGAAGTCAGTCGCATAGATATAGTTGGAGACCCACCCCAGGATCTCGTATTCGCCAACGAAGTCCCGGGCATTGGAGGTGAAGAACTCGAGGTTGTCGAGATCCAGTCCGAAGATCTCGACCTCGTGCGGGACCACCTCGATTTGATGGAGAGCGCTGTTGTTGGACGGCGAGGATTCCCTCGGAACGGGTGGAACGTCGACGTGGATGTCGTGCACCGTGATCGGCACCGCAGCGGTCCAAGTGGCGGTGGCCGTGGCGACGGCTCCGTCGGTCAGGAACCACGCGTACCCGGACTCGATCTTCTGGTACAGGTCGCCCACGGTCGTGTCGGAGTCGATGAGCACGCCGCTCGCGGCGGGATCTCCGTCGTAGAAATCGACCTGGGCCGGTTCGGGGTGGATGGCGTCAACGTCGTCGCCGCCTCCGTCGTAGGTCTCCGCCTCCCGAACGAAGAGCAGCTCCCAGGAGGTCGGCCCGGTCATCCGGTAGACTTCGATCTCGCTCATCTCGAGGTCCGCGCCGGAGTCCAACCGGATACGGATAGCGTCCTTGTCGGCCAGCGGGACGGTGATTCCCTGGCACTCGCTGAACTCCCAGTCTGGATGCGAGCTGGTGGAGAGACCGATGGGCGCCACGACATCGCCGATACGGACATCGGCGACGGCGCTCTGGCCGCTGACTGCACTGCGAACCTCCGCCCTCAGCTTGATGACGTCCCCACTGCTGAACGAGTAGTCGTACCGGACCTCGTCCTGCAAGTCGGCCAGCACGATGTAGCACCTTCCGAGGTTGTGGATATCGGCGCTCAGCTCGACGCTGGAGCCCAGCTCGGCGGGACCCGACGGACTGTGAGAGATGTCCGCGTCCTGGATATCGAGGTCGGGCTCGACCTGTGCGGCCAATGGACCGGAAAGGGCCGTCCCGGTTCCCAGGATCAGTACGGTTCCAAAGATGCTCTCCGCGACTTTCATCGATTCAAATCCTCCGCTTCAGATTGGTTCGGTGTCTTCGTCGGTGCGGACCCGCCCGCACGTGACGATCCCCACCCGGCCGGGAGCAGTGATCGATCTCCACCTCGGCGAGGTTTCGGGGGACGGCCGAGCTGGACCTCGCTCGGCTTCCTCTCCAGGTCCCTTCGCGAAGCGGCCGTCCGCGGAATCGGGGGGCGATTCCGGTTCCTCTCACATTTGAGTGACTCCCGGCAAGCCGGAGCCACTGGAGCCGCCAGCGGATCTCGATGGGGGCCGGCTCCTCACCAGGCTCCCCGCCCCCGCTGCGAGTGGGCCGCCAGGGCCACTCGATCGCCGCTCGGGGGGATTCGCTCATGATCGGGAGATCCGTGCCGCCGAGCGGTCCAGCGCCGCACCGCACCTGGAAAATCGGCTCCTCAGGGGGTTGACAGGCCGAGACCTAGTGTTATAGTCGCCTCAAACACTAGATCACAAAGCCCACCGATGTTCCTCCGTATCGAGCCCTCCAGCCCCGTTCCGATCTACCAGCAGATCGGCGACCAGCTGCGCTTCGCCATCGCCTCCGGCCGCCTGACTGCGGGCGAGAAGCTGCCCGGCGCCCGGGAGCTGGCCGAGCTGCTCTCGATCAACCTGCACACGGTGACCCGCGCGTACGGGGAGCTGGTGCGGGAGGGCACGCTCGAGATGCGGCGTGGACGGGGGACATTTGTCGGCTCGATCGAGAAGGGGCAGCTCGCGGAGGCCCGCGCGGCCTTCGAGGTCGGTGTGCGCAAGCTCTGTCGCGACGCCTTCGCCCAGGGCGCGACCCTCGACGAGCTGCGCGAACTCTTGAACCGCATATGGACGGAGGAGGAGAAGGAATGGAAGACGCCATCCGACTCGAAGGAGTGAAGCGGTCGTTCGGCGCCGTGCGCGCGCTCGACGGACTGGACCTCGCGGTGCCCCGCGGACGAGTGGTCGCCCTGCTCGGCCGCAACGGTGCGGGCAAGACGACGACCATGCGCCTGCTCGCGGGGCTCTTGCGGGCGGAGTCCGGCAGCCTGCAGGTGCTCGGCGAGGATCCCTGGCGGCTCCCGACGGAGAGACGCCGGCGCGTCGGCTACCTCGCGGAGGAGGAGTTCCCCTTCCCCACCTTCGACCTCGCCGGCGCGGCTGGTTTTCTCTCCTGCTTCCACCCGAGCTGGGACGGTGAGTACCTCGAGCAGCTGATCGAGCTCTTCGAGGTGCCGACGTCGGCGCCCTACTCGAGCCTCTCTCGAGGGAAGCGACGGCAATTCCAGCTCGCGCTCACTCTCGCGCCGAGGCCGGAGGTGCTGCTCCTCGACGACCCCGCGCAGGGGCTCGACGTGACCGTCCGACGCACCTTCCTCAAGAGCGTGCTGCCGCTGCTTGAGGAGACGGGAAGTGCCGTGCTCTTCTCCTCGCACATCCTCGGCGACGTCGAGCGCATCGCCGACGAGATCGCGGTCATCCATGAGGGTCGGCTGTTGCTGCAGGAGGCGGCCGACGACCTGAAGCAGGGCGCTGTGCGGATCGTCGTGTCCGGGGTCGAGGCCGAGCCTCCGCGGGGCTGCTTCCGCGTTCGCACGCTGGCCGGCGAGCAGGCCTTCAGCGTCCTCCGGCCCGATCCTGAAGAGCTCGAGGCGCTGCGGCAGCGCGGCGCCACGGTGGTCGAGCTGCCGCTCGATCTCGAGGAGCTCTTCGTCGACCTCGTCGAGGTCCGCGACGAAGAGAGGGTGAAGGCGTGAAGGCCGAGTGGAGCGTTCAACCGTCGAGGCCGAGGAACTTCGTAGCTCCGGTCTACTGGTTAGACGCGGCGCTGGGGCTGGTTCTTGCCTTGCTACCGTACCTGGTCATCGGGCTCTTCTCCTTGGGCGAAGGCGCAGTCGGCCCGCTGCTCTGGCTGTTTGTGGCCTATGCCGGCGTCTGCATGTGGAGGCCGACCAAACGCATCTCGGAGCATCAGACCAGCCTCCCGCTGACTCGCTGGTCACTCGCCACGGGGCTCTGGAGCCGCGCCGGCTTGACGCGCGTCTACGCGCTCGACCTCGCCTGGCGCAGCCTCTACCAGGTGCCGGCGCTGTGGCTCTTCCTGCGCGCGAGCGAGCTCTCCGAGCTGCCCCTGGGAAGCGTCACCGTCCCGCTGGCGCCCATGAGTTTCACGCTCTTCATCGGGCTCCTCTCCTTTCAGCTCCTCGGCCGCGCCTCGATCGTCGTCTGGCATCACCTCGGCACGGCGACGTTCCTGCCGGCGAGGATTCGCGACCTCTACACGAACGCGTACCCAGGTTTCCTCTCGCACTGCTCGGTGTTCCCCAGCTTCGCCTTGCTCTGTCTGGTCGTCCTCGCCGCGGGATCGCTGCTCTTCTGGATCGGCAACCTCGCCGGGCTCGCCCTGCTCGCAGCGCCGGTCTGCGCGATCGCCTGGTGGATGGTGAGCACGAGCGAGATGGTCCCCCACCACCCCCTGCCGCGCATGTTCGCCCGGCGGGAGCGCTCCCGGGACAGGTTGTCGCACAGCCATTACTCCCCGGGGCGTGGGCTCTGGTGGCTCGGTTCCAAACGCTGGGTACGTGTGTTGCTCCCCGTCATCGTGATGTCGATCCTCGCCGCTCTACGGGTCCGGTTCGTCGAGCTGCCCGAGGGGCGGTCCTTCGATGCGGGCCTCACGGGTTTCTTCATCGTGGCGGGGTGCCTCGCCGCCTGGGCAACGGGGTGGTCCGGCCCGTTCCGCTGGTCGAGTCGGGGCCGGGGCGTCGAGCTCCTGCATGCCGCGGGAGTCGCCCCCGCGACGCTCCCCCGCATCGAGCTCGCCGCGGGACTCGTCCTCGCCCTCGCGTGTGTCGCCCCGCTCGCCATCGTCGTGCCTGAGCTTCCCGAGCACACGATCGCTCTCTACCCATTGGCTCTGGCTTTCACGCTCCTGCTCCTACGCGCCAACCATCTCCCCTTGACCGCGGATGAGCGGCTGACCCCACGAGGCCTCGCCAGCCTGCTGGGATTCCTCCACCTCGGTGTCCTCCTCGTGGGCTTCATCTTGAAGCCCTTCGGCCTGGAGCTTCTCCTGGATCATCTTCTCTACGACTGGATCGCCGCCGGGATGGTCGTCGCGGCCTGCGCCTTCTGGCTCCGTTCGTGGATCCTGGCCGCCCGTGCTGGCGAACGCGAGCTTGCGCTTGCGCCAACCAGCTGACCTCCAGGCCGTCGTCCAGCAAACAGAGGCCGGGGCGGGATCGGCTCCCGCCCCGGTCAGGTCTTTGCGGTTGGAGGGTCGAGCCCCCCGGCGACGACACCGCTATTCCACCCTCAAGGTGTCCAGGTTGGTCAGCTGATTCCAGCTCAGCGCCTGGAGGTAGTACTCCTGCCCGGGTTGCCAGCCCAGGGGAGCGATGAAGGTCATCGACAGCAGCGCGTTGTTCGGCATCGGGCCGACGTTGAAGTAGAGCGGATTGCTCAGGAAGAGCCAGCCGAACCTCGTCCAGAAGGGGCTGGGCAGCAGCGAAGCGCTGTAGAGCAACCAGACCCGCTTGGTCGGGAAACCGATCACTCGAACGTCGAACGGTTGACCGGGAACGACGGGCCCGACATGGTAGAGATGCGGATAGGCTTCATCCGCACCCATGTCGACGACGTCGTAGGCGACCCGCGGATCCTCCTCGAAGTCGGTGCCGGGCAAGCTGGGCGCCAGGTTGTTGCCCATGTTGATGCAGGGAGAGTCGCCGGTCAGGTGGAAATCGCTCGTCGCGGTATCGGCGAACGCCGGGTTGGCATCGATGTTGCCGGTTCCCGGCCAACTCCCCTTCACGTCACTGTAGGTCACGTTGGCCCAACCGCCGCCGATCTCGGGAGAGATGGTCGCCTGGTTGTCCCAGATGATGGCGTTGGTTATCGGCACATCCTGACCGTACATGGTGGGATTGATGTAGATCCCCCCACCCTCGTAAGCGAAGTTCTTGTACAGGGTGTTGTTGGTGATCACCGGGACGATGTGAGGATCGTAGACGTAGATGCCCCCACCCTGGTGGTCCGCCGTGTTGTCGTCGAACATGTTGTTGACGATCGTCGGCGTGGTTTCGAACAGGCAGATCCCGCCGCCATCGGACTCGCTCCAGTTTCCGTGGAAGACGTTGTCTCGGATGTCGGCATCGTCCAGGTAGCGAAGGTACATGCCGCCGCCGCCGTGGCCGGGACCACACTGGTTGTCGGAGATCACGTTGTCGGCGACCACGGCGTAGTCGCGCTCGCAGGAGATGCCGCCCCCTCGATGGCCGGCGTAGTTGAAGCGGATGATGTTCTCCTGGATGAGCTGGGTGTCGTAGCCAGAGGTATAGATCCCGCCGCCGCCACCTTGCGCCGTGTTGTATTCGATGACGTTGTCTCGGATCAAGGTGGCTGCCCCATCGCAGAAGATGCCGCCTCCGTCACCACTGTTGCCGTAGGAGATCGTGAACCCGCTCAGCTCCGAGCTCGAGGACTCCCAGCCGGCGAGAGTCACCACGCTCCCGTTTCCCGAGCCGTAGATCTTCGTGACGTAGGGACCGCCGCTGCTGGTGACGATGATGTCCTTGCCGTTGAGGTTGATGTCCTCCCAGTAGATGTCGGGGTGCACCACCACGGTGTCGCCATTGCTGGCCAGGTCGATCCCTCCCTGGATCGTCGTGGCGTCCGGAGGAACGTAGTAGATGTCGGCCTGCGCCGAGCCTGCCATGGAGAGAACCAGGCATGCGGATGCGAGAGTTGACAGCGGAGTGAGGAGTGAGTGCTTCATGGCTTGCGGTTCAATGAGTGAATGTGGCGTGACCGAAGCTCCTTCCACGAACGAGGCGCAGGGCAGTCGGCCATATCGGTATGGAGGCCTTCCACCGGACCGCAGCATCGATTCAACAATCCCCGGTTTCTGGAAGGCGCGGAGATGAAAGGACATCCGACCGATTCGAGGAATCGGTCGGATGTTGTCCCGACTTCGTGCCTGTCAGCGGTCGCCGACCAGGGGGAGGGAGCCGCCGCAGTTCCCGATACGACCACGGCTCGAGAGCTGGGAGCGTCTTACCGAATGGGAGGGCCCTGCGTTGCGGGCTCGGGCGCTCTGTGCTAAGACGCTCCCCGGGATACTCGCGAACACCGGGCGTTGTTGGCATATGAGGAGGCAGACGGTACAGACACGATGGTGAAGGCGGACCGCCCCGTTGTCTTGTTCAATCCATGCAGTGTTCACCGTATAGGTGATTTCACTCTTCCCATGGGTCTGCTCATGGCCGCGGTGAGTCTCTACCGGAACTACCCGGTGGTCATCATCGACCAGATCGTCGACAAGGACTGGCGGAGCAGGCTCGAGGGGGAGCTGAAGAGGAACCCGCTTTGCGTCGGAGTCTCGGCCATGACCGGCACTCAAATACTGGAAGGCCTGAAGGCGAGCCGAATTGCCCGGCGTCACGGTTGCCCGGTCGTCTGGGGGGGGATCCACCCGACGATCCAGCCGGAGAGTACCCTGGCGCACGAGCTGGTCGACTACGTCGTCGCCGGTGAAGGGGAGGTCTCCTTCGCCGAGCTCGTGGGCGCCCTGGCCGCCGGGCGCGGCGGTGAAGGAATTCCGGGCGTCTGGTACACGAAGAACGGCCAGGGGCACTTCGGCGGCGAGCGCGATCGGTTCGTGAAGCTGGACGAATTGCCGGAGATCCCCTACCACCTGGTCGATCTGCGCAAGTACATCAAGCCTTCCGCCCGGGGCAATACGCTCAACCTGTACACCTCTCGTGGCTGCCCGCAGGAGTGCACCTTCTGCTACAACGAATCCATCAACCGGCGACGCTGGCGGCCGTTCTCGGCCGAGAGGACCCTCGACGACATACACCGGATCCTGGCGGAATTCCCGGACATCCGTCACCTCCAGTTCTGGGACGACAGCTTCTTCACCCATCTGAAGCGGGCGCGCAGGATCGCCGAGGGGCTGGCCGAGGTATCACCGGCCATCACCTGGAGTGCCCTGGGTACGCACGTGCGCGAGGTGCATCGGATGGACGACGACTACCTGACTTGCCTGCAGAAGTCGGGGTGCAAGGAGATGCTGATCGGGGTCGAGTCGGGATCTGAGAAGATCCTCGAGATCATCAAGAAGGACTTCCATCTCGACGAGCTGTTCGCCGCCAACCGAAAGCTGCGGAACTTCGGCATCACCCCGACCTATACCTTCATCAGCGGGGTTCCGGGCGAGGACGACACGGACCTTCGCAAGAGCATCGAGGTGATGTTCAAGCTCAAGGAGGACAACCCCGACATCATCCTCGGCAACGTGAAACCGCTGATCTGCTATCCGGGAACCGCCGTGTACGGAAGAGCTCTCGAGCTCGGCTTCGAGCCTCCGGAGAGTCTCGAGCGGTGGGGTGACTACACCTGGGGCAACTACACCCAGATGGCTTATCCCTGGGTGACGCCGGCCCGCAAGCGCCTGCTGAATCACCTGTATTTCTACACGGTCTTGATGAACCCGGAGTACATGTTCATCCGATCGAAGCTCTTCACCTTCATCGCCAGGATGCTCTTGCCCCTGGCGACCTGGCGGGTCAAGAATCTCCGCTTCGCACTTCCGATCGAGTCCTGGGGGATGAACTTGATTCGCAAGGTAGCGATGTGACTCCAGGTGACGGGCCGCCGAAGTTGTGTCCGGGAAGTCGTTGTGCTCGGCCGGGGCCTGGCCGAGGATGGTGCCTTCATGGGGCAGTTCACAGAAACCGGTGAGGGATCCAGGACCCGACGTTCGGAGGTACCGTACCTCGCGCTCTTCGTGACCGTACTGGTCGCCGGATGCGGCTCTGACCCTCGAGCAGAGCCGCCCAACATCGTACTCGTCACCGTCGATACGCTGCGAGCCGACCGCCTGGGCTGCTACGGGTACCCCCGCGCGACGACTCCCGCAGCGGACCGGCTGGCCCGTGAAGGAACGAAGTTCACTCAGGCCATCGTCCAGATCCCGGAGACGCTACCCTCGATCGTCTCGATGATGACCTCGGCGCACCCGATCGACCACGGCGTGCGGCAGAACGGGTACTCGCTGCCTCCGGAGCTGCCGACCCTCGCGGAGATCCTGAAGGCCGAGGGCTGGCAGACTGCGGCGTTCGTCAGCAGCGTCATCCTCTCCCCTCAGACGGGAATCGGTCGTGGCTTCGAGACCTACGACGTGGATTGTCCGATCCCGTTCCTGCTCTGGCCCCTGGGACAGCGGCGGGCAAAGGATACCACCGACGCGGCCATCGCCTGGCTCCGGCGCCGGACGGCGTCGGCGGATGGCAGCTTCTTCCTGTGGGTGCACTACATCGACCCGCACAGCCTGTACGCCGCTCCCGAGCCCTTCCTCGACCGATTCGTCAAGGCGCCCTACGAGGGAAAGGTCACCGGGGATCCCGAGCAGTTCCTGCAGATCGTCGCGAAGTTCCTGCCGCTGGAGCCCGCCGACATCGAGTTCCTGGGCGACCGGTACGACGGAGAGGTCGCCTACGCCGACGCCCACCTGGGCCGGCTCGTCGACGCTCTGTCCAACCTGGGACTCGACCATACTCTCGTGGTCTACACGGCGGATCACGGCGAGAGCCTGGGAGAGCACGAGTACTACTTCGATCACGGCGAGTTCCTGTACGACGACCAGATCCGGGTGCCGTTGATCGTGCGGCACCCGGATCTACCGCGGGACAACGTCGTCGACCAGCAGGTCCAGGCGGTGGACTTCATGCCGACCATCCTCGACTTCGCCGGAGTCGACGCCGGCACCACGCTGCGCGGGCGCAGCCTCTTGCCGCTGATCCGGGGAGAGACGCAGGACCGGATCCCCACGATGGCCTTCTCCGAGTCCGACGTCTGTCGGGAGAACTCCATTCGATCGTGTGCTCCCGAGGGAATCGGCGGCAAGCTGTTCTCCATCCGCGCCGGGCGGTGGAAGCTGATCCAGGACCCGAGCGGCCCGATAGAGCTCTTCGACCTGCGGGCCGATCCGGTTGAGACGCGCAATCGGATCGAGGAGGAGACGGAGGTGGCGCAGTTCCTGCACGAGCAGCTGAGCGCCTTCATCGATGGTGACGCCGAGCGAGGACACTTCCAGAACCTGGACCCGGACGTCCTGGCACAGCTGAAGGCTCTGGGGTACGGCGAGTAGCGGGAGCTCCGTTGGAAGGAAGTGCGGTAGCACGAGATCGTCGAGCTACCGCACCTGACCCGTCATGATCACGGCAGCCAGGCAATCCTGTACCCGTTCGACAGGTTGAATTCGTTGACGCCGAGACCGCAGGCGGGAGTGCTCTGCGTGCGGTACCAGCACTGGTAGCGCCTGGTGTCTCCGGCAGAGACTTCGCCCTTCGAGCCGATCGCCAGACTGGTGCTGGAGCAACCTCCGCTGTCGGAGAGACGGACCTGGAGGCGCCTCAGCTGGCCTCCGGCGCAGCGCAGGCCGTCGCCGAACGTGATGCCGGCACCACCGTTCACCGCGTTGTTGGCCTGGAAGTAGAGGCCCGAGTTGTTCGGCTCGAGACCGGTCGTGTACAGGACCACCGAGTCGCTGCTGACGCTGGGGATCCCGCGCGCGGAGAGCTTCGCCCCGGAGGCGAAGACGCCGTTGTCGCATCCGGAGCCCGGCACGCTGCCGTCATTATCGTTGTTGCACGGACACGGCGTGCCGCTGCCCGGATCGCCGAAGCAGAAGCCGGTCCCCGTCCTCCAGGAGAGTACGTGGGCCGCACCCGCATTGGCTCCAGCGCTGCCGTCCGCAGGATTGCCAATCACCACCGTCCCGCCGTCGAGAGCCGACGATCCCGATGTACCGTAGTTGCCCAGCGTGTGCTGGTGGGTCCAGGTCGTGCCCGACCGCCAGATCACGCGGGCGATGTAGGAGGAGGAATAGGGGTAGTTCTCGCCACCGATCAGCGCCACGCTTCCGTCGATGTCGAGATCGTCGGCGGGATGATTCAGGATCTGCTGGACGGACCACGTCGAGCCGGACCTCACGTACACGTAGGTTTGCATGTAACCGGGACCCGCTCCGGCGAGAATCGTCTCCCCCGAGATCGCCACATGCGATCCGAAGCGGTAGTTCTTGATCTCGGGGCCCACGAAGTCGGCCTGGTAATGCCAGCTAGAGCCCTCCCGCTTGTAGACGTAGACTCCGCCGACGTTGTTCTCGTACATACCGTCGAGGAGCTTCACTCCCACCACGAGCCAGTCCCCGTCCAGGTCGAGGTCGCAGGCGAACGAATCGTAGAAACCTCCTCCACCGACCCCGTCCTGGAAGCTCCAGGTGGTGCCCGACCGCACGTACATGTAGACGAACTGATCCTGCTGACCCGCCATGTACGCTCCGATCGCCGCCGTGTCGCCGTCGAGGGCGATTTGCGAGCCGAGCCGACCCGGATCCGACACGGTCAGCATCACCTTGGCCTGCTCGCTCCAGGTGGTGCCGGAGCGCTGGAAGACGTACACCGCACCTTTCGGGTCCGCGTGGTACGGGGCGCCGACCAGGACCGTGTCACGGTCGATCGCCACGGCTTGGCCGAATCTGTCCCCGGCCTGACCGTCCACGGCCCTGAGCTTGGCCTGCTGGACCCAGGTCGTTCCCGAGCGCACGTAGACGTAGGCGGCCCCCGCATTGGCGGCCACGCCGTCGTGGAAGGGGGCCCCGACCACGGCGGTATCGCCGGAGACCTCGACCGCTCCGCCGAAGCCGTCACCGGCGACCAGGTCGCCAGGTACGAGCTTCGCCTCCGCCGTCCACTGGGCGGAGGCGGGCATCGCGGCGAGCAGCAGGGGAATGGCCACCAGGATGTACCTCGCCGGTCTCGCGGTGTTTGCGTTCGATCCGTTCGTGAAGTTCATGACTGATCCTCGTTCTCCGAAGAGTGTTCTCGTCTTGGAAAGCCGGGGCACCATCGGTCTTCCATCCCTCTCGGGGGCGAGGCGATCCCACCTCTCCGCTGGCTTCGGGAGGAACGGACGATCACCAGGCAGGGCGCAAGCGGGCGCCGCTCTCCATCACGATTTCGAGGGGATTCGGTCAGGATGACCGGCTCGGTGTTCTATTCCCGTTACCCCCCTCCCCCCGCCCGATACTCACCTTCGCCTGTCCCTGGATCGGGTTCGAGGAAGGCTCGAACCCGCACCGCGCTCGATGTCGAGATGAAGGAAGGTGCCGAGGCCAGCCTCGCCCCGCGGCCTCGCGACTTTTCCGAGTCTCCTGAGGGATCCGTCATGAGAGTCAATCGCAGCCTCCCGATCCTCGCCTCCCTCTTCTGCCTGGCCGGTCCGGTCCGGGCGCAGTGGTCGACCGAGTTCCTGTCCTGGCCGCGGTACCAGCTCGCCGCGACCACGGTGGGTACCAAGGCCCTGTTCGCCGGCGGGAACGCCGGCGCGGGCACGGTCAGCGCGGTCGTCGACATCCACGACTCCGCGACCGGCACGTGGACAACGGCGAACCTGTCCATCGCGCGCGGCTGGCTCGCTGCGGCGTCCGTCGGCGACAAGGCCGTGTTTGCCGGGGGACTGGCGAATGGCTCATCCAGCTACCAGGTGGACATCTACAACAGCTCGGCCGGCACCTGGTGGCCGGCCCAGCTGAGCGAGCCACGATACGGCTTGGCCGCAGGATCGCTCGGAGACAAGCTCTACATCGCTGGCGGCTGGAACACGGTGACCGGTTCCCCCTCTTCCGTGATCGATATCTACGATGACTCGACCGGCGCCTGGTCCGTCGCCTCCCTGTCGGTGGCCCGCACCGATCTCGCGGTGACGAGCGTCGGGACGAAGATACTGTTCGCCGGTGGGTGGAATGGATCGGGACACACCACGAGGGTCGACATCTATGACAGCGCGACCTCCACCTGGAGTACGGCTGCACTCTACGAGGCGCGAGGACGACTCAGCGCGGTTACGGTCGGTACCAAGGCCATCTTCGCAGGAGGTGGAGGCTCCACCACGGGGGACAGTAGCAGGGTCGACATCTACGACAGCAGCAGCAACTGGTGGACGACCGCCACCCTCTCCGCGCCGCGAGAGTTCATGGGAGCCACCTCGATCGGATCGCAGGCATTCTTCGCGGGAGGGTGGAATGGAGTGACTGGCACCGTCAGCGACGTGATCGACATCTACGACGATCGCTCGGGGATCTGGTCGTCGTCCTCGACCCTCTCCAATCCCAGCTGGGGCCTGGCGTCGACGACTGCCGGAGGCAAGGCCTACTTCGCGGGTGGCGCAAGCGCCACCATTGCCCACATGACGGTCGATGTCTACGAGCCCCCCAGCAACTACACCCTCTGCTTCGGGGACCCCGGGTACGGAACACCCTGCCCTTGCGGCAACGACAACGATGGCAGTGTCCCTCTTTCGGGCTGTGCGAACGGCGTCTTCGCTTCGGGCGCGCAGATAGCCATCCACGGCGTGGCCAGCTTGAGCTCGGACTCGCTGATCCTCTCCACCACCAACACGGAACCCCAGAACAGCTGTCTCTACTTCCAGGCCGACAACAACCTCTCGATGGGGAACTCCTGGGGTGACGGCTTGCAGTGCGCCGGCGGTCAGTTGAAGCGCCTCGGCGTCGTCACCGCCAGCTTTACCGGCTACTCCAATACCTGGGCGTTTCCGCAGTCGATCTCGGACAAGGCGGGCAACATCCAGGCGGGCGACACCAAGTACTACCAGTGCTGGTATCGAAACCCGATGGGTTCGCCGTGTGGCTACGAGTTCAACGCTTCGAGCGGGGTCGGCATCACCTGGCTTCCGTAGCGAGGGGCTTGGAACCGCCTCGGAGGGCCCCGGGGGGGACGATGCTCGGGGAGCCGGGCCACGGAGAGGAAAGCCGCCACCCCGACGGTATCCGGGGTGGCCCGGGCGGGTAGGACCGGGCGAGCCCCACCGACTCGCCCGCAGGAGATCTGAATCGTGATTCCTGTTCTTTCGCTTGTCCCGCTCTGGACGGTCGCCCAGGCGCCGTCAGCTCCGCTCCCCCCCGCCGCCCAGGAGATCGTCGTCGAGCTCAGCCGCGTGTCGGCGTTCGACATCAGCGTTCGTCGCGATTTCGTCGATGGACTGACCGGTCGGTGCCAGATCGATCCCTTCGACGAGGTCGCCCGCTACCCGGTCTTCGTCTCGGCCCGCCCGCTGTACGGCGCCGTCGAGTTCCCGGGCCTGCCCACCGAGGAGGGTGCCGAGACCCGGATCTTCTGCGCCCTCGACGAGTCGTCGGGCACGGGCACGGGCTACGACCGACTCCTCCTCGACCTCGACCGGGATCTCGATCTCGCGGGTGAGGCGCCGCTGGAGCTGGTGAAGTACCCCCCGGCGGCGGCCAGGAGGCGGTGGGACGACGTCGTGGAGCAGGCGTGCTTCGAGAGGTTCGAGGTCCCCTGCGACTTCGGCGAGAAGGGGATCCAACCGGTGGAGGTCCTGCCGCGGCTGGTCATCCAGGAGTACGACGGCGCGGTCTACCGCGGTCTCGACTTCATCGGTACGCACGCCTGGCGGGGTGAGCTCGAGGTCGGCGGCACCAGGTACGAGGTCCGCCTCGGCCACGACCGCTCCGCCGTCCAGCGCTTCGACGATCCCGATACGGCGCTGTTCCTCTCCGCGGAGGGCCGGCGGCGCACGCACATTCTCTGGCGTGGCGGCGATCGGGTCTGCGCCCTCCACGAGCTCGACGGAGCTCTCTACGAGTGCGTCGTCAGCCCGGCCGGCGAGACGCTCACGCTGCGACCCTACACCGGAGCGTTCGGGGAGCTCGCGATCGGCGCCGGCGGCCGGGAGCTCTCCACGATGAACATGAGCGGTGCACTGCGCAGCGTTGAGCACGCGGTGGCGGTCGGGACGGAGGCGAGCCTGGGCTGGCCGAAGCCGGTGGATCGCTTCCGGCTCCCGGTCGGGGACTACCTGCCGACCAGCCTGTCGGTCCGATACGGAGACCTCATCGTCGAGATCGGCCACAACCCCCACGCCGACGGTGAGCTGCGAGGCGAGACCGACCAGCCGCTCCACGGGATCGAGATTCGCGAGGATCGTCCTTTCACCCTGGACTTCGCCGCCGACCCGGAGGTGCTCTTCGTCTCGCCGAAGCGAAAGCTGCGTCTGAGTCCGGGCGATACGCTCGAGGTCACGACGACGCTCGTCGATCCGGAGCTGGGAATCATGCTCCGCGGTCTCGATGAGAGCTTCCAGCCGGTCGGAGAGGCGATCGAAGCCTTGACCGGGGGGACGCCGGCAAACTCGACTACCCGCTCCCTCGCTCCCCGGGTGATCATCACGCGCAAGGGAGGCGGCAAGATCGCCGAGGGTGAGATGCCCTTCGGCCGAGACGGCACCTGTGCGTACTCGTGGGAGGTACCGGAGAACCTCGAGTTGACCGGCGACCTGGAGACCTTCGACATCTTCGTCCGCTACGACACGAAGGCGCTGTACGGGAGGGTCCGCGGACACCGGGAGGTGACGATCATCCGGAAGGGGGAGTCCGGGTTCGACGCGGGAACGATCCTCGCCGCGAGGGTCCTTTCGGCAGCCGGCCAGGCCGGGTCCGGGGCAAGTCCGCAGACGCGCTTCGTGGGGGGTCCAGGCTCGAGTCCCATGCTTCCCTTCGTTCCGCTCTGGACGCTCCCCGAACCCCCACCCACGCCAGGCTCCGACCGGGGTGACGACGAGGAGGACTCGACACCTCCGGTCTCGAGGGCACTGCTCTGAGATCCGATCCTCCATCCCGAGTAGAATGCGTGGCGCCTCGATACCAGCTACCCGACCCGGGAAGGAGGAGATCGATGAACGTCTTCGAGAAGTCGGTGACGACCCTCGCCGCGGCTCTTCTGGTGGGATCTCTCGCGGCGACTCCGTCACGGGGCCAGGAGAGGAAACCGATACCGATTCCACCGGCGCCGATCGAGGTCCGGGTGCTCGGGACCGATGGGGAGCCGGTCGCCGGAGTGACGGTGAACACGGTCGCCAGCTCGGTGGCCAAGGCCGAGGCGGAGCGCCTGGGTCGCCGGTCACGCCGCTCCGACTGGTTCGATCTGCATCGCAGCAGGGGCGTGATCGCCGAGACCGACGAACGCGGCGTGGTCTACATCGAGTGGACGGAGGGGGGATTCAGCGCGATGGCGACACGCCCCGGAGAGTTCGCCTGGAAGGGTATCGGAACCCCCGATGAGGCTCCGCTGCTGCTCGAGCTCGCTCGCGACTACGACATCGACGTACACGTCGTGGGCGCCGACGAGGTGCCGCGGGCGAACGTCGACATCGTCCTCTACCGTGTGTTCAAGAGCGAGCTGGACGACGAGGATTTCCGGATCGAGGAGCAGATCTACTCTCCGCTCGGCCAAGTCTGGACCGACCGGACTTCCGGCCCGCAGGGATCGCTCCGCATCGAACACGCCCAGCTCTGGTTCACCCAGCCGGACATGCTCGCGTACCGGCTGGGGCTGGGCATCCCCCTCAGTGAATTCCAGCTGGTATCACTCGACCCGGAGAATCCGCCGAAGGAACCGATCGTGATGAAGCTCCCGGCCACCGGTCGACTGGTGTGCGAGATGGCGGAGGCTCCGGGCGCCCTCGTGCAGGTCCGACGGCTGCCGGACGAGGACCCGTCCGATCACCGACTGCGCGGCGAAGCCTCGTGGTGGCCTCGCGACGCCCCGGTCATCGAGACCTTCGCGGAGGGACGCGCGACGATCCCCTACGTGGAGCTGGGCTTGAGGTTGCAGATCGAGGCCCGCTGGGAAGGGATGGTCAGCCCCGTCCGGAAGATCGTGGACGGACCGCGACTCGCCGGGCAGGAGATCGTCGTTCGGTTCGAGGGGCGCGAGGGTCCGGGTGGAGTCCACGTCGTACCTGCGAAGGCGCTCATCCTGAAGGGGGTCGCCGAGGTCGAGCCGCCCTCTCTCAGCCTCTGCGCGATCGACCCGGAGAATGAGCGCTTCCAGCTCTGCGTCGGTCTGGAGGACCGGGACGACGACGATCTCACCTTGCTCTTCGAGGGCGAGAAGCAACGGGCCCGGACCACGCACTCGGGAGAGGCCAAGGGCGTCTGGCATCGAGGATTCGAGATCGAATCGCGAGAGCGCGCGGAGGCTCTCGCTCTCTCGCTGGGGATCCCTCTCGCCCTGCGCAAGGAACGGCCCTATCGACTCGAGGCGGAGTTCACCACCGAGCGCCCGAGCTTCGAGAAGGGGGAGGAGATCGTCGTCTCGATGACCTTGACCAACACCGGCGAGGTACCCGTTCAATTCGAGACGGGCGGCTGGCAGCGCGGCGCCAACCGCCACGCCCGCTTCACGTTCCAGGTGACGAGAGACGGAGAGCTCGTCCCGGACACGAGTCGAACCACGAACTGGGGAGGGCTCGGAGGCTGGGCCACCCTGGAGCCAGGCGAGGAGCTCGTCGAGCAGGCGCTCCTGAACCGATGGGTGCCACCGGATACCCCGGGTGACTACGTGGTCGAGGCCACCTACGAGCTGCACATAGACGGTACCCCCTTGCCTTTCGATCAAGAGATCTTCTGCTCCCAGATGCTCGATAGCTACGTGGAAGTCTCCACTGGGCAATTCCGCTTCACGGTGCGAGAGTAGGCAGGCAACGGGCCCAGACCTCCAGGAGGTGACGCTGATGTTCTTGTTGTGCCGCAACCGCGTGAAGGATTTCGAACACTGGAAGAGCGTGTTCGATGCGAATCTGGAGCCCGCTCGAACTGCCGGCTTGCACCTCGTCCATCGCTGGCGAGGCCTCGACGAGACCGGAGATGTCTTCTTCGTATTCGAGATCGAGAGCCGGGAACGGGCCCAGGCCTTCATCGAGGACCCCGAATCGGCCAGGATGGGGCAGGTCGCGGGCGTTCTCGAGGGCGAGTTCCACTTCGTGGAGGACGCTTCCTAGGTGACGGGGTCGTGGCCTCGCGCCTTCCCGACCCCAGTCCTCGGCGGGGATGATCGCCCCTCTCCTCCGCTCGACGGCGCTCGCCGTGGAGGCGATCTGGCCCGGCCACATCTCATTGCCGAGTAACGAGTTACGGCGCCTCGTGGGGGGGAGCCGGCAGAGACGTGGAGGCCGCGACGGCCGACACACGCAGGAAACAACGGTGGGGTACCTTTCAGGCGGTGAATGCATGCGCCCGAGCTGCGCCATCCCCGGCCCTCGATCACCCAGGATCCACTCCCGATGACTGCCTGCGAGACCCGCCGCCCGCTCCGGGCCCTCCTCTCCCTGCTCGCCGCCTCCACGATGCTCGCCGCGGTCGCGCTGGTCGCCGAGATGGCCGAGGACGTCGAGGTGGTCACCATCGTGCTCGACGCCGCCGAGGAGACCGCCGCCCGGAACCTCTACGCAGCGGGAGGCGTCGACCTCGCGAACTGCTCCTTCCTCCACGGACTGAACGAGGACATCTACACGCGTGACTGGGGGCCGTGGTTCGTGCTCGACGGCAACCACCAGCAGAACGTCGTCGATTTCGTCTACGAGTGGCCGGGGTGCCCCGGCGACGAAGTGCTGCCGACGCTGTACGCCCGGAGCCGCGGGCTCCCCTGGGTCTTCATGGACCTCGTCACCGCTGGCGGAAACTACATGACCGACGGCCTGGGGACCGCCGCATCCAGCCAGTCGATCTGGCTCAACAACCCGGGGCTGACCCCCGGTGACATCGACGGCACCCTGCGAACGACACTCGGTATCGCGAAGCACCACGTCCTGCCCGATCCCGGTTACTACTACCTCCACATCGATTGCTTCGCGAAGTACCTCTCCCCCACCGTGGTCATGGTCGCCGAAGTCGGGGAAGGGCATCCCAAGTTCCAGATGCTGGAGGACACCACGGCGTACTTCGCCCGGCAGATCACCGGATACGGTACGCCCTGGGAGGTCGTCCGGGTCTTCGCCCCGAATCAGCCGTACACCAACTCGCTGATCCTGAACGACAAGGTGCTGGTGCCGGTCAAGGGCGGCCCGTGGGACTCCCGTGCGCTCGAGGCCTACCGCTCGGCGATGCCCGGCTATGAGGTGATCGGCTTCCCCTTCGGTGGCTGGGCGTGGTTCGACGCCCTGCACTGCCGGACCAAGGAGATCAACGATCGGCACATGCTGTACGTCGGGCACCGCCCCCTTCTCGATCGACCCGCCGACGCGGCCGGGTTCCCGATCCACGCCGAGGTGCGCGCCTACAGCGGCACGGCTCTGACCGCCGGCACGCCGGAGGTCCGCTGGCGGACGACCGGGAGCTGGAGCTCGGTCCCGATGACTCCGGTCGGCGGCACCCAGTACCTCGCACATCTCCCGGCCCAGCCCTTCGGCACCGAGATCGAGTACACGATCCACGCCGAGGACGCCTCGGGGCGGAGCGAGTTCCACCCCTACGTCGGGGAGGCCGCCGCGCACCGCTTCACCGTCCGCCCACTGGGCAGCGAGACGAACGCGATCTCCGCGAGCGCCGGGGGCACCGTCGACTTCCTCCTCGACGCGGGGACCGCCAACGCGGGGCGTGACTACGTCCTGCTCGCTTCGGCGAGCGGCACCTCACCCGGCCTCCCCCTGCCCGGGGGACTGACCCTCCCGCTCAACCCGGACGCGTTCTTCCACGTCGTCCGCCACTCGACGGGCTCGCCGGAGTTCACCGGCTTCCAGGGCACTCTCGACCCCGCGGGGCGCGCCTCCGCCCGGCTCGACCTCGGGGCCCGCCCGGAACTCCTGGGCTCGACGCTGCACTTCGCGTTCATCTGCGTCTCGCCGATCGACTTCGTCTCGAATCCGACGGCGGTGTACATGCAAGAGTAGAAACCGGCGCCAGGGTCCCCGTCGCGCTTCACGGCCCCCAGACGATCGCGTACCCATTCGACGCGTTGAACTCCGCGCCACAGGGCGAGCTCAACGGATTCCGATACCAGCACTGGTAGTACCTGGTGTCGCCGGCCTGGACGTTCCCGGCCTTGACGGAGATCGGGGTCGTCCAGGCGGAGGTATCGGAAGCACCGGTGGCGTCGGCAAAGCGAACACCGAGGCGCTTCAGCTGGCCGCCCGTACATCGCAGGCCGTCGCCCCAGACGACGCCGGGGGACAGGTCGTTGTTCGCCTGGAAGTAGAGGCCGCTGTTCTGGGGCTCCATCCCGCTCGTCACCAGGACCAGGGTGTCGTTGCTGACGCTCGCGACTCCACTGCCGATGAGCCGGGCTCCCGAGGGGAAGACGCCGTTGGCGCAGCCCGACCCCGGCACGCTGCCGTCGTTGTCGTTGGCACAGGGACAGGGCGTGCCACTGCCAGGGTCGCCGAAGCAGAAGGGGGCGCCGGGGGAGAGATCGAACTCGAAGGTGTAGGCCGCGCCCGCATCGTCCAGGGTGTCGTCGTCCTGGTCGCCGTTCACGCCGGTGGCCATGCTCTCCTCGTTCGGCGCCCCGATCACGGCCGTGTCAGCGGACAGTGACAGGGAGTGTCCGAAAATGTCGGCCACGTCGGTGTTGGATGCCTTCAGATAGGCCTCCTGGCTCCAGCTCGTTCCATTGCGTACGAACACGTAGACCGCACCGGAGAGACCGGCGAGGTTGTTGCTCTGGTCGCCATTCACGCCGACGGCGTTGCTCTCCTCCTCGGGCGCCCCCACCACCACGGTATTCCCCGACACCGCCACCGAGTTGGCGAACAGGTCGAACGGGTCCGTGTTGGAAGCCTTGAGATAGGCCTGCTGGGCGACGGGATCGACCGTCAGAGGGTAGCGAGCCCCGCGATCGTCGAGACGGAGACGAAGGTACCCGGCGGCGAGCTCGAAGCTCGCCTCGAGCTCCTGGTCGTCGGCGTCGGTCACCTTCAGGCCGGTGTAGGAGAGCAGTACCGCTCCCTCGTCATCCACGAAGTACAGGTCGCGCCCGTCGGCGTCGACTCTCGGGTGCAGACCTCCTCGCACGGAAAGGGTGAAGACCAGGGGCGGTCTCTCGCCTTCGCCAGTCCACGCCGGGCGTCCGTGAACCGTGTAGCCATGCTCGAGGCCCCGGTGGTCGTTGATGTACCACTCGTCGAGATCCTCACTCCAGGCGTAGGCGATGCGCTGGCCCTCGGAAGTCACCTCCTCCGGCTCCATCACGAGCCGTTCACCGCCGGATAAACCGTAGCTCACCAGCTCCAGACCCCAGGTCCAGTCGCTGGAGTCGGGCTCGAGGGAGGGCGCGCTAGGCACCCATCGCTCTTTCGAGGAGACGGATCGCCTCGCCGAGACCGGGCAGATCCTCGCGGACACGCTGCAGCACCAGGAGATCCTGATGCGCATAGTGCAGCCCGGCTACCGTGGGTCGCCCGTTGTTCAAGCCCTCGCGCAGGCTCTCCATCGCCAGTTCGGGCTCCCCCATTCCGAGCTGGGCCAGGACCAGTGCGGCGTACTCGGGATGGAAGCGAGGGTTCTCCCTCAGGCGAAGCTCGCAGAGCATCGTGGATTGGCCAAAGCGGGAGATTGCGTCATCGAGACGATCTTCCTGCAGGTAGATCATGCCCAGACCGGCCGCGCACTTGTAGTTCGTGATCGGATGATCGAACTCCAGTGATTCCTTGTACTTGTGTTCGGCCTCAGCAAGGCGATCTTGAAGGTGGCGTGCGTCCCCGATATTGAACAGGAGAATGGCCTGCTCATCTCTATCTTCGATCTTTTGCGCAACGGAAAGGGCCTTCTCGTAGTAGCCAATGGCCCGCTCCGCGTCCTCCAGGTAGTAGCCCGCGGCGCCCAGACTGTTCAGCAACTCGAGCTCGGAGTGGCGGTCGTTGACCTCTCTGGCGATTCCCAGCGCCCGTTCGTAGTAGGCAATGGCCCCTTCGACTTCCCCGAGAGACATCGTTGACTCCGCCAGAGCCCTCAGGAACGTGCCTTCTGCCACCCGGTCCCCCAGCTCGCTGGCGATGGCGATTGCTTGCTCGTAGCACGCCCTGCTCTCCTGCGCCAGGCCGCGAACGGCGTATGACTCCGCCAGTGTGACCAGGTCATTGCCCTCGGCAACGCGGTCACCTCGTTGACGGGCAAGGTCAATGGCCCTCTCGTAGCACCGGGTGACGTTGTCCCAGTCCTCGAGGCTGGCGAAGCAGGCGCCCAGGTTCAGGAGATAAAGGTGCTGGTGACCCCGATCTCCGATCCTATCGGCGATCTCGATCGAATCCTCGAAGAAGGCCACCGCCTCGCGAGCTCTGTTCTGCTGCGCATAGGCCTTGCCCAGCCCGGCAAGCCAGTACTCCTCGAACCGCTGATCACCAATCTCGCGTGTGATCGCAACGGCTTCTTCATATGTGTCGATCGCCTCCTGCAGGCGGCCGGCTTCCAGCTCCATATCGCCAGCTTGCCCAGCCACCGACCCTGGTGCTTGCGATCTCCGATCTCTCTGGCAATGACGCGCGCTCGTTCGAAGAGCTCCTTCGATTCGTCCGCCTGCAGCGCGCCGCGGAGGGCGACACCGAGATTGCCCAGCCATCGACCTTCTTCCTCCCTTTTCCCTACTTCACGGGCGATCTCCAGTGCCTCCCTGTAGTAGCCGACGGCCTTCTCCAGCTCGCCGGACTCCAGGTAGGCGCAAGCCAGATTGCCGAGGTTGAGACCCTCGAGGGCCCGGTCATCGATGTTCCCGAGCAGCCGGGACCGCAGCTCGATGATGAGGGCGTAGTGACCCCACACGGCGAGATGTTCGCGGTCGATCTCATTCAGCAGCGTGCATGCCTCCTCGTATTGCCTGGCAATCGTGAGATGGTGAAAGACCTGCAGCTGTGGGTCCAGGTCGGCGATGCTCTTCCACTGTTCCTCGGTCTTTCCGAGCCGACGAAAGAACCCCGCAGCCCTCTCGTGGAAGGCTGCCTTGCCGTTGCTGGAGCTCGTCTCCGGAATCTGCTCGTACGCGTAGATCCGGTCCAGCGAATGCAGTGAGAACAGATCGTTGCTGAAGGTGACGACGTAGTTGCAGACCAACTTGTCGAGGATGTCGTCGACCGGCAGGTCGGAGAAGACGTGCTGCACCGCGGTGGCAGGCACCGGGCGAGCGTAGACGGCGACCGCCTGCACGACCGATCGTTCATCCGGCGCAAGGCTTTCGTACAGCTCGCGGGCAGGGTTCTGGGTCAGTCGATCCAGATCACCCCGCCCACCGAGGAACTTCGACAGCGTACACGTACGCTTCTGACGCAACCTTCCCACCAGGGTCTCCAGGGTGCGCGGGATGCCATAGCAGCGCGCGGCGACGGACCGCAGGATCTCTGCTTCCGCATCCCGGATGCCAAGGGAACCGTCGGTGTCCAGATCACGAAGCAACGCCTCGGCCGCGTCCTCGGGCAGGCCCCGGTCGAGTGACAGTTCGATGCGCCGTGGGGCGATGCGAGCTTCGATCTCCGGCGAGAACACCAGCGACCGGCGACTGGTCAGGAGGATCTTCGCCCGGTGGTCATACTCAGCGCACTTCACCACGAACTGCTCGAGGTCTGCGTACTCGGGACGAATCCGATTGTCGTCATCGAGAACATCCTCGAAGTTGTCCAGGACGATCAGTCCACGCCAGGATCCCAGCGTGTGCCGAAAAAGGAACTCCAGCTTCTCGCCGAGTGAGATCTCCTCCTTCCACTTCTCGGCCAGCTCGCGCCTCGCCATCGGTGGCAAGGTGCGGCACAGGAACTCGACCGCCTTGTCCGGAGCCCGATACTCCGACTCTCCGAGCTTGACGAAGGCGACACTGTCCAGCGGTTCTTCCATCGCCCCGACACGGTGGCTGGAATCCGCCTCGACGGCCTGGAGCAATCTCGAGATCAGTGCGGTCTTTCCGACGCCGCCGCGCCCGCAGACCAGCAGAAGGCGGAGGTTCTGGTTCGACAAGCACTCTTGCAGCAGTTTCAGCTCTGCCTCACGGTCCTTGAAGAACTGCCCGACGGCGCCGGAGAAGGGTCCGGCGATGAACTCCGGGGCGCTCTCGCTGCCCGGGCCTGCCGGGGCAGCGTTGGCAACCGCCGCCGTGATCTGGGCAGCGAGATCATCCGGATTCCTGAAGAACGCGACCACCTTGTTTCCTTGCAGATCTTCGCGAAACACCCGCAGCCGCTCGCGCTCTTGCCCGCGATCCGTGAGCTCGGCGGGCCACTCGACGTCCTCCGCGAGCAGGAACATCAGGGTCGGAACACCGGCTTGTTCTGCTGCCCGGTACTCCAGCTCCGTGATTGAATGGTCGTGACCCTCGGGAACGAATCCATACCTTCGTGCGAGAATGCCGACGTAGACGTCGGCCTCCGCGACTCGATCCAGACACCTGGTCAGAGCATCGACATCCGCCGCGGTGAAGTACTCCATCGCCACGGGCTGATGGCCCAGCCGGCTGATGGCGGTAATCGCCGCCATTCGGTACTCGTCGAGGTCTCTGCTGGTAGATGAGATGAATACGCGCATCGAATCCCTACCGCCGATCATCGTCGTTCTCGATGGAGTGGAGCGTAGGGAACCATGCCTTCGGTGACAAGGACCGTGGTGGAGGATGGGGAATCACCGGCCGCGCAAAGGCCAGGGCCTGGGGGGACGCCATCGACCCGGCGGACTCACGAGGGCAGACGCGCCTCGCTCATCGGCTCGCTGAACCCATCAATCAGGTATTGACCGGTCCATCCATATCAAGGAGACCACGTGATGGCGTACCCGTTGGTTGCGTTGAATTGCTGACCACAGGGCGAGCTCAGCGGGTTGCGGTACCAGCACTGGTAGTACTTCGTGTCGCCGGCCTGGATGTTGCCCGTCTTGGCCGAGATCGACTGTGCGAAGCCTGAGGTGTCGGAGGCGCCGCCCGCGTCGGAGATGCGGACGCCGAGTCGTTTCAGCTGACCGCCCGCACAACGCAACCCGTCCCCCCAGGTGAGACCAGGCGAGAGATCGTTGTCGGCCTGGAAGTAGAGTCCGCTGTTGGCCGGCTCCAGACCCGTGGCGGAGAACACCAGCGTGTCGTGCGTCACGCACGCATCACCGGTTCCCACGAGCCGGGCTCCCGAGGAGAAGACGCCGTTGGCGCAACCCGACCCGGGAACGCTGCCGTCGTTGTCGTTGCCGCAGGGGCACGGCGTTCCAGCACCGGCGTCGCCGAAGCAGAATGGTTCGCCGGCGGGTTGGTCGGGAAGCAGGAACACCCCGGCCGAGCCGGCGTTCATCGCTCCATCGTCGTCGCTGTCCGCTCCGACGATCAGCACGCCGTCGCACACGTCGACGGCAAACCCGAAGTAGTCATTCGCCTGGCCGTGGTTCAGCAGGAGTTTCGTCAGCGGCGACCAGGTCGAGCCATGGCGTCGGAACACGTAGGCGGATCCGGAGTGGAGTCCCTGGTCTCCGTCGAAGTAATCTCCCACGATCGCCGTGTTCCCGCTCAGCGACACGGAGGCGCCGAACAGCTCGGAACTGGAACCGTCACCCGCCTGGAGCTTGGCCTGCTGCGTCCAGACCCCACCGCTGCGCACGAACACGTAGGCCGAGCCGGGATTGTCCAGGTAGAAGTGGTCCGCGGCCCCCACGATCGCCGTCTCCCCGCTCAGCGCAACGGAACGACCGAAGTAATCGGTCGATACACCGTCACTCGCCAGGAGCTTCGCCTCCTCGGTCCAGACCGCTCCGGCTCGCACGAACACGTAGGCCGAGCCGGATGCGGATCCGAGGTCGTTGTCGAACAGGGATCCGACGATCACCGTGTCGCCCTCGATGGCGACGCTCGTCCCGAAGCCGTCGTACGCCTCGCCGTCACTCGGGAGGAGCTTGGCCTGCTCCAGCCAGGCCATGCCGTTCCTCACGAAAACGTAGGCCGAACCGGACCCGATCCCGTGGTCGGTGGTGTTGCGTGCACCGACGACCACGGTGTCGCCGCTCAAGGAGACGGCGTCACCGAAGAAGCCGTGCGGTTCTCCGTCGCTGGGGAGCAGCTTGGCCTGCTCCGACCAGGTCGCTCCTGCTCTGACGAAGACGTACGCCGAGCCGGAGCTCACACCGAAATCGTCGTCGAGGAACGCACCCGCGATGACCGTATCACCATCCACCGAGGCCGCACAGCCCAGAGAATCGCCATCGGACGCATCACTTGCCATCAGCTCGACCTGCTGGGTCCAGTTCGCCCCGCTTCTCGTGAACACGTAGGCCGAGCCGGCACCGTTCCCGGCGCTATCGTCGTACTCGGCTCCCACGACGGCCACATCGCCGCTGACGGAGACCGACCGCCCGAAACGGTCGTCGGCTGCCCCGTCGCTCGCCAGGAGCTTGGCATCCTCCATCCAGACGGGCGGCGGGTTATCGATCACGTAGGCGGAGCCGGAGTTGAGCCCGTTGTCGTCGTCGAAGTACGCGCCCACGACGGTCCGGTCGCCGCTGACCGAGACGGAGACGCCGAAGTAGTCGCCGACGGCGCCATCGCTCGGATGCAGGGTGGCTCGTCTCGTCCAGACCGAACCGCTGCGCCCGAACAGGTGAGCGGCGCCGGCGTTAGTCCCGTTGTCGTCGGTGCCCTTCGCACCGACCAGCGCCCAATCTCCCTTCACCGAGACGGAGCTGCCGAAGTCCTCGAACGGCGCGCCAGCGAGGGCCTGGAACTTCTCCTGCTGCGCCCAGATCGTTCCGCTCCTCTCGAAGACGTAGGCCGATCCGGAAGACACCCCGAAGTCGTCGTCCGCGGGGGCGCCGGCGACCACCGTGTCGTCACTCACCGAGACAGAAGTGCCGAACCAGTCACCCGCGGCGCCATCGGCGGCCAGGAGCTTGGCCTCCTGGGTCCAGCTCATTCCGTTCCGCACGAACACGTAGATCGAGCCGGACCATACCCCGTTGTCATCGTCCTCGGGTGCGCCCACGACCACCGTGTCACCGCAGATCGAGACTGCGTCGCCGAAGTCGGCGTCCACCACACCAGCGCCGGGCAGGAGCTTGGCCTCCTGGATCCACGTAGTCCCGGACCGCACGAACACATACGCCGCCCCCCACTCGGATCCGGCGTGCTCGGCGTTCGGCGCGCCGACGACCAGGGTGTCCCCGCTCACCGAGACGGAGGTGCCGAACAGGTCGCTCTCCGTTCCATCGCCGGCCAGGAGCTTGGCCTGCTCCGTCCAGACCGTGCCGGATCGTACGAACACGTACGCCGAGCCGGAGTTGTTCCCCAGATCGTCGTCGCCGCGAGCCCCCACGACCGCCGTGTCGCCGCTCAGAGCCACGGTGCGGCCGAAGTCGTCACCCGCCGCGCCACCTCCCGGCAGGAGCTTCGCTTGCTGGATCCAGCTCGACCCGCTCTCCACCAGCACGTAGGCCGAGCCGGAATCGCCTCCCTGATCGTCGTCTCCGAACGCTCCCACGACGGTGGTACTTCCGTCGAGGGAGAGACTGCAGCCGAACATGTCCCCGGGCTCGCCATCGTCGGCCAGGAGCTTCTGCTCGGGTGATGCCCCGGCGTCGATCGCTCCGAGCAGCGAGCAGCCGACTCCGCAAAGGAAACTCAGGACTATCTTCATTCCATCCACCCTCCGTCGCTCTTCAGGCATTCACTCCGATTCGGACCTCATCCTCTCTCCTGTGATGTCAGCGGAAGCGAATCCGTCAGACTATTCTGAGCGATTCTTCCCGTTTCGCCACCCTCTGCCGTCCAGGGACTCCCCCGAGGCGGCCGGCCCGGGAGGTGATGGCGCCTCCCGGAGTGGCTCCGGCGTGGGCCTGGTGGAGATTCGGACAGAATCCGTGTAGCTCGCAACCAGGAAGACAGCTACAGGCTCCTGGCGCTCGACACCCCGAGAGCCCTGTTCTCCAGGGATCTCACGTTCTTTCCCGAATCGTCTTGGATGCGCGATGCACAAGCTACTGATCGCAGCGAGAACCCTTACCGCCATCGCCCTGATGGCGATCGCCTTCACATCGCAGTCGGCACTCGCCCAGACCGAGCTCCACAAACTGCTGGCCCCCGACGGAGAGGAGGGCGACTGGTTCGGGTGGAGCTGCTCGGTGAGCGGGAATCTGTGCATCGTTGGTGCCAATGGTGACGACGACTTTGGCTTCATGAGCGGAACGGCGCACATCTTCGACGCGATCACGGGGCAGCTCTTGTGGAAGCTCCCGAGCAGCGGAGGCCTGGCCTCCGAGGAGTTTGGATACAGTGTCTCGATCAGCGGGAATCGCGCCATCGTCGGAGCACCGGGGAATGCCACCAATGGAATCCTCTCCGGCGCGGCCTACATCTACGATGCTGCTGCCGGCCAGCGACTGTTCCAGGTGATCCCAGGAGACAACCAGGGCAACGACAACTTCGGCCTGAGCGTCGCCATCGATGGGAATCTGGCCGTCGTCGGCGCCCCCGGAGATCAGGACAATGGAGTCTGGTCGGGCGCTGCTTACGTGGTCGACATCGTGACCGGGCAGGTGACCATGAAGATCGTGCCCGCGGACGGCATGGCGTACGATCATTTCGGGTGGAGCGTGTCGCTGAGAGGTCATCGTGCCGTCATCTCGGCTCGCTGGAACTCTGACGTCGCCTGGCTGGCCGGTGCGGCCTACGTGTACGACGTGAGGACGGGTCAGCAGCTCCACAAGCTGTACGCGTCGGATGCAGCATCGGATGACTGGTTCGGGAGGCGGGTTTCGATCGACGGCAATCACGCCGTCATCGGCGCGCACCGGCACGACATCAATGGTCCCGACTCCGGGGCGGCGTACCTCTTCGATGTGACGACGGGGCAGGAGCTCGCCAAGCTCGTTCCGGCGGACGGCGAGGCTGGCGATCTGTTCGGGTACGCCGTTGCGATCTCCGGAAACATGGCCGTCGTCGCGGCAGCCGGCGATGATGAGATGGCGCTGAATTCCGGCTCTGCCTACGTATTCGACTCCTCGGGGAACGAGCTCGCCAAGCTGACCGCCTCGGATGGCCTCTCCTACGACGAGTTCGGAACGTCCGTGGCGATCGATCGGGACATTGCGGTCATCGGTGCGTTCCTCGGCTACGGAGACAACAACTGGCCCGGATCTGCCTACGTCTTCGACGCGGATGGACCGGCTGTCGCGTACTGCTTCGGAGACAACGGTCTCGGTGTCTGCCCGTGTGGGAACGACAACGATGGGAGTGTGCCCAGATCCGGCTGCGCGAACGGTGTCTTCGCCTCTGGTGGACACCTCGCGGGGGCGGGCTTCGCCAGCGCGGCAAACGACACCCTGGTATTGATCGCGACCCACCTCGAACCCCACAACAGCGGCCTCTTCTTCCAGGCGGACAACGCGCTGTCCCCTGGCGTACTGTGGGGTGATGGCCTCCGCTGCGCCGGCGGTAACCTGAAACGCCTCCAGGTTCTCTTCGCCGACGAGAACGGCAGCGCCACCACCACGATCGACATCTTCGACACGGCGGGGAACATCGTGGCCGGCGACAAGAAGCACTATCAGTGCTGGTATCGGAACGTCGTGGACCCGCCCTGTGGATCGGGCGTGAACGACTTCAACGCCACGAACGGGCTGATGGTCTCCTGGTACCCGTAGGCAGAGGCGACGGGGCCTGGCGGTGAGGATCCGACTGGGACCCGCGAGAGCGGACGGATAGAATCCTCGCCACCAGGAGGAACTCGATGATCTGTGATCCGCGCACTCGAAAGCTGGCCCGTCTCCTCGTCCGCTACTCCACCGAAGTCCAGAAGGGCGACAAGGTGCTCATCGGCGGCTCCACCCGGTCCGAGCCGCTCGTGCGGGAGGTGCTGCGCGAGGTGGTGGACGCCGGCGGACACCCGCTCGTCCGCATGACCTTCGAGGATCAGGAGCGGGTGTTCTACGCCCACGCTGCCGAGCACCAGCTCGACTACGAGGATCCGATCGCCCTTCACGAGATCGACAGCGTCGACGTGGTGATCCGCTGCTTCCCCGACCTCAATCCGCACGCACTGTCGAACGTGTCGGCCGAGAAGAAGCAGCGCGTCACCCGCGCCAAGAAGAAGCTCACCGAACGCTTCATGGAGCGCTGGGGCAAGGGCGAGCTGCGCTGGGTGGGCAGCGCCTATCCGACGCCGGCGCTCGCCCAGGAGGCGAAGCTCTCGCTGGAGGAGTACGCCGAATTCGTGTTCAAGAGCGGCCACCTCGACCTCGACGACCCCATCGCCTACTGGCAGGAGTTCTCGAAGCAGCAGGAAGTCCTCTGCAATCGGCTCAACGAGGCGAAGACGATCCGCTACGTCGGTCTCGACACCGACATCACCTTTGGTGTCGAGGGACGGACCTGGCTCAACTGTGACGGCAAGGTCAACTTCCCCGACGGCGAGGTCTTCACCGGTCCCGTCGAGGACTCCGTGGAGGGGCAGATTCGCTTCACCTTCCCCGGCATCTTCCAGGGTCAGGAGATCGAGGACATCTTCCTGCGTTTCGAGAAGGGCGTGGTGGTCGAGGCCCGGGCGAAGACGGGTGAGGCGCTCCTGAACGCGTTGCTCGACACCGACGAGGGTTCGCGCCGGGTCGGGGAGGTGGCGATCGGCACCAACGCCGGCATCACCCGCTTCACCAAGTACATGCTCTTCGACGAGAAGATGGGCGGGACGGTGCACGTCGCCGTCGGCGCCGGCATCCCCACCTCCGGGAGCGTGAACGTCTCGGCGCTGCACTGGGACATGCTCAAGGACATGAAGGAAGGCGGCGAGATCTGGGCCGACGGTGCGGTGATCTACCGGGACGGGAAGTTCCTCGATTGATCCCGGGACGAGCGGGGCCGCACGGTTCCATTCGAGTGCGTGCGGATCGGGCACGGCTCCGGATCGATCCGATCGGGCACCAGGGCCTGGAAAGGCGAGTACCAGCGAGAACCACGAACCCTGGTAGGGTATTTGCAGTGGGTCGTCGTCGGTCCGTCGCGGCCCACGCTCGACTCCGAGGCCCGAGATTCCCATGCGCGTCACTCGCCGCTCGATTCGATCTCTTCGTCAGCTCGCCCTCGTCGCCGCCCTCGTCGGCACGACCTCCTGCTCGGGAGACCTGTTCGGAGGGGGCGGGGGAAGCGGCAGCTCGGGGAACGTGGGATCCGATGACGACTCCTACTTTCTGGTCGTCACCGGAGGCCTGAGCGCGATCGACCCGCGGGACCCGACGCACGGGTACAGCTTCGGGACCGATACGTACACCGTTCACACCTACGCGGTGGGAGGCGAGTTCGACCCCGCGACCCGGAGCTTGCGGGACCCCGGGAACGAGCAGCTGGTCTACGCGAAGGAGAACCAACTCTACTCCGTGGACCTCGAGATCGTGCGCGTCGACGGTGTGGTCGACCCGCCGGAACCCGCCCTGCTGGCAACCTTTTCCGCGGCGGTGGAGGAGATCACCGTCGAGGAGGACTACTCGGCCGGGGACGGCGCGCGCACCTACGTCGTGCGACTCGCCGGTGGCGAGTACGAAGTGGTCGCGGAGCAGGATGGCGTCGCGACGTTCCCCGGAGCGCCTAAGGCCAGCCTGATGGACCCCGCCACGGGCGCCTTCCTGGGGTGGTTGTCCCTGGACAGCGGCAGCCTGGTCGAGGTCGATCGCGATCTGAACACCACCTTCCTCACCCTGGCGGGAGAGGTCCGTAAGCTCGGAAACACCAGCGACACCTTCCTGGTCGTGGACGAACAGCTGATGAGCTTCGACACGGCCTCGGGATCGCTGGTGAACATCGGTTTCTCGTTCGAGGACTATCCGGGGCCGAAGTTCGAGCAGAGTGTCGAGGGCTGGCTGTACTACGAGGTCACCAACCAGGATCAGGGCTGGGAGATCTGGCGCACGGACCTGGACGGCCCGGCCACCATGCTCGCCGTGGGACCTCTCCCCGAGTTCGTTCTCGAGATGGTCGTACTGGAGACCCGGGTCGTGTACCGGACGTTGTGGGTCGCCGGCGGCCCGCAGGGTCTGGACCTCATCACCATGGAGCTCGACGGCGGCGATCGCGTCTACCTCGACAGCGCCAAGCACGGCGTGCTCGAGCTCGCCTTCGACGACGCGCCGGTGCGCGGGGACACGGTCTACTACTACTTCCAGAGCTCGGTGGAAGACGACGAGCACGCCTACGCCGTCGAATCCGATGGTTCGGGGAGGGTGGAGCGCCTGGAGGACGGCCGGTGGTCGGGGCGGCAGCTCGAGGGCGAGATTCCCCTGGTGCGTCCTCGTCAGACCGAACGGCTCTTCTGGCTGGCGGACGATCCCGCGATCCTCAGCGCGGTGGATCCCGCCGATTCCGCGGGCACCCTGCACGAGCTCGGCGAGCTTCCCCCCAGCATCACTTCGTTCGTTCTCGGTCCGTCCTACGGCGACGCCCACCTCGGCTTCGGGTACGACAGCAGCGGCGCGTTGCACGTCAGCTTCTTCGACTCCTCGGTCGCGGGCTCGCTGTACTGGGTGACCGGCCAGCCCTAGCTCCGAGGGAACGGAGCCCGCGGCGTCGTCACCCCTGGAGCACGGGATCCGGTGAGTCCACCGCACCGCCGACGAGGTGAGCGGCCTCGCGGCACCCGCCGTCGCAGCTGGACAGCATCGAGCAACCCCCGCACGCCTCCGGGAGGTAGTCCTTGGTGACGAACCGCCGCCAGTAGGGATCGAGCTTCACCCGCTCCACGTCGCGGACGTGCGCGAGGCGGACCGGGGAGTGGTTGCAGACGCGCAGATGGCCCGAGGGGCCCACGACGAAGAAGTCCCTCGCCGCCGAGCATCGAGTGCCGACGGTGAGTCGCTCGTAGCGGTCCTGCTCCAGCAGGCAGCCGGGCAGCTCCGTGCCCACGCTGCCCTTTCGATTCGCCATCCGCAGCACGTCCTCGGCGGTGTCGAGCATCTCGAGCAGCTGCTCGCGGTCGAGCGTCAGGTCGGCCGCGTGGGCGAGCCCGCGACCTCCCGGCAGGAAACGGTTCATCAACAGCGTATCGGCGCCGGCCAGGAGCGCCTCGGCGATCGTCTCGTGGAGCTCGTGGAGGTTCCGGGCGGTCACGGTGACACCGACCGTCGTGGTGACGCCGACCTCCTTCGCTCGACCGAACCAGTGCAGGACGTGATCGGCATCCGTACCACCCCGGGTGTGCTCGGGGAAGGTGCTCAGCCCCGGGAGACTCATGCTCAGATTGACGCCGTGGCTTAGACACAGATCCAGCACCCGCGGAGTCATCTCCTTTCCGTTGGTGAGCAGGTACATCCGCGGCGGACCCAAGCGGGACACCAGGCGGCCGTTCTCCGTCTCGACGTGCTCGACGGTGCACTCCCCGGCGAAGGCGATGAGGTCCTCGATGCCGTCCTTGAGCAGCGGCTCACCCCCGGTGAACGCCAGGTTGACGCTGCCCATGTCGCAGAGCATCCGGATGACCTGCCGCCACTCCCGGGCGGTCAGCTCGGGCCGCTCGTCGAACTCGCCGCCGGCCGCGTACCAGGGACAGGAGCAGAAGACGCAGGCGTGGCTGCAGCGGTAGGTCATCTCCAGCACCGCCGTGGCGGGCAGGAAGGACGGTGCCGGCCGACGCCCGGAACGGTCCGTCGAGGCCTTCCTACCGCTCACCGGCAAGGGAGACTCCCAGGAGCTGCTCCAGGCGCGGGAGGTGCTGCTTCAGCGGAGTCTCACCGTCCTGTTCCCCGTGGTGGACGTCGCTCCCTGACGACAGGTCCACCAGCAGCAGAAGGTCATCGGTTCTCACTCCCGCCGTGCGGTGAGTGGTCCCGTCGTGGTAGGTGATCACCAGGGCGAGTTGCGGCTCGGTCGCGGTCGGGCTGCACGCGTGACAGAACTCGGTCTCGTCCAGCGCGACGTCCAGGTGCTGGATCTTTGACAGCAACCGGCGACAGGTGGCCAGCTCCCATTCCAGGGCCGCGAGCACGCCGAACGGTTCTTCGTCCTCGTCCCCGGTCGGGTACAGCGTCTTCTCGCCGCAGACGACGCACACGTACTCTGCCCGCTCGGGCGGCATGGCCATCTCGTAGCACATGGCACCCGGCGAGAGCTCGGCCGGCGCCGGCGCCCGAGCGAGCTCGCGGAGCCGCCTTTCGATGTCCGCCTTCGATCCGGGCCCGGGCGACATCGGCTTGGCCGAGTCCGTCGGTGTGGACCCGGAATCGCTCGAGGTCGGCTCCCGCTGGCAGCCGGCGAGGACCACGAATGCAAACACGACCACGATGGCGATCAGGATGTAGGGCATGGCACGCCTCCTCGTGAGCAGACCGTACCTTCTCGAACGCTCGGGGCACAGGCTGGTTCACGGATCGACACCACGCTCCCAGCCCTCCCCCGCCTTCCGGCGCGGTGGTTTCCTTTTTGTCGTTGCCCGATCAGGGCGAGAGGCGTATCAGAGAGTCGGTTGGATTGAGGAAGACGCGGCGTGAGCGGCGACGGACGCGCGAGGCACCGTCCAAGGAGGAGTCGTGAAACTGAACTCGAGGATTTGCCGGACCCTGCCCCTGGCTGTCTTTCTGTTGCTCGCCGGCTGCGCGTGCGAGAACTCCGACGTGGACGGGAGCAACCCGAAGGGGACCGCGAAGGGCACGGTCATCGTCAACAACGAGCCGCTGTCGAGCGATCAGATCGCCGAGCTCGAGGCCACCTACCAGGCTCAGGTCGTGCCTGGAGAGTACTGGTACGACGCGCAGAGCGGTCTGTTCGGGACGATGGGCATGCCGAGCCATGGCCAGCTCTATCCCGGTCATGAGCTCGGGACGATGCCCGCGGACGCATCGAAGGGCACCAGCGGGGTCTTCCTGAATGGGCGACAGCTCACCGAATCCGAGGTCCAGTTCCTGGCCTGGTTCACCGGCCCGATCCTGCCCGGCCGGTACTGGATGGACGGGATGAGCACCGTCGGCTACGAGGGCAACCCGACCCCCGTCCTCAACCTGTACTACCTGATGGCCCAGCAATCCTCGGCTGGTGGAGCCGCCCCGGCCGGTGGTGGCGACAATGGCTGGAGCTCGATGTACGGGTCGGGCAACTACTCCTCCGACGGTAGCTCGGGCTACGTGCATCTCCCGAGCGCGACCGGGGGGTCGGGGACGTTCGTGAGCTACTGATACAGAGCCAGGCTCCTTTCCAAACTTCTGCGGGACGTCGGTGTGCGGCACCGACGTCCCGCAGAAGTTTGGAAAGGAGCCTGACCCCGTATCTCGTGGATTCGGGAGTGCGACTCGGTCTCGATCCCCGCTATCCTTGCCCCCTCTCAGGAGCCCCCTTGTGGCCGAGCAAGAAGAGGAACTCGAATCCCCGCGCGAGAAGCTGATCGCCGCGCTGGAAGGCCCCCGTGGATCGCTGCGCGGGGCCCTGGAGGATATGCACCCCGCCGACATCGCCGAGGCGATGCTCGACCTCAGCGAGCGGCAGGCCTGGGTCGTCTTCGATTCCCTCGACGTCGAGGGGCGCGCCGGGATCTTCACCCACGCGGAGGACGTGCTCAGCGAGCAGCTCCTCGAGCAGCTCACCCCCCGCCAGCTCGCCGTCATCATCGAGGAGCTGCCCCCCGACGACGTCGTCGACCTCCTCGCCCTCGCCGACCCCGAAGACGCCGAGCGCAGCCTGCGCACCGTCGACTTCGAGCGGGCCCGCGGCCTGCGCAAGCTCGCCGCCCACGATCCCGACACCGCCGGCGGCATGATGACCACCGAGTTCGTCGCCGTGCCCCAGGGGACGCGGATCGGGGACGCGATCAAGCTGCTGAAGCTGGAAGGAGAGGACGTCGAGGAGGGGCTCGGCGTCTACATCGTCGACGAGGATCAGAGGCCCGTCGGCTACGTCAGCGACCGCTACCTGCTCGTCCACTCGATCCACGACAACGTCGACGAGGTGATGAGCGATCCCCAGTCGGTCCCGCTCGAGCTCGACCAGGAGGAGGTCGCCTACCAGGTCCTGCACTACGACCTCAACGAGATCGCGGTGGTCGATGCGAACGGCTCGCTGGTCGGGGTGATCACCGCCGACGACGCTCAGGAGGTGCTGGAGGAGGAAGCGAGCGAGGACATCCTGCGGATCGTCGGCACCTCGCCGGAGCTCCAGACGCGCCTCCCGATCCTGAGAAGGGTCTGGGCCCGGCTGCCGCTGCAGGGGGTGACCGTGGTCGGCGGCCTGATCACCGCCTGGGTGATCGAGTGGGTGCTCGGGGACACCTCCCGCGGCGCCGATCTCCTGCGCTTCGTCCCGATCATCATCGGCCTGGCCGGAAACGTCGGGATCCAGGCCTCCACCATCCTGGTCCGCGCCTTCGCCACCGGCGAGGTCGAGCCGGATCGGGAGCCCGCGGTGCTCCTCTCCGAGACGCTGGTCGGGCTGATCATCGGCCTGATCTGCGGCTGCATCACCTTCGCCGTCCTCGCCCTCACCGACGGCGGAGACGACTCGCTGCGCTTCGCCGCGGCGATCGGCACAGCGATCACCACCGCCGTGGTCTGGGCGGCGTTCCTCGGCTGCATCGTGCCGATGATCTGCCGCCGCGTCGGGATCGACCCGGCGATCGTCGCCGGCCCCTTCCTGATCACCGTCAGCGACATCTCCGGTACCGTGCTGTACCTGGGTGTCGCGAGCCTCCTGATCGAGATCGGAACGTGATGGCCCGCCGCGCCCTTCGCCTCCTCGCCTGGATCGTCGTCGGCCTGATCGCCGTCGTGGCCCTGGCCAGGATGTTCCTCTTCGGCATCTACCACGTAGATAGCCAGTCGATGGAGCCCGCGCTGCATGGTGCGCCCTCGGGAGGTGACCACCTCCTGGTGATCGACGGCGGCTTCGGCGATCTCCTTCGCTTCGATCTGGTGGTCGTCCTGCTGGAGGGGGAGAGCGAGCCGCGGGTGAAGCGCGTCGCCGCCCTCCCCCGCGAAGCGGTCGCCATCCGCGACGGCATCCTCTGGATCGACGACGAACCGTTGCCGGAGGACGAACCCCGACCGAAGCCGGTGCTGATCTTCGACGAGGAGCGCCTGGAGCTCGAGCACTGGTTCCGCTGGGAGCCGGTCTGGGAGCGCGATCCGGAGGGGTGGGCCCTCGATGCGCGCGAGGTGAAGAAGGGCTCGAACGGGGGCCTGATGTTCATGAGCCAGGGTCTCGAGAATCACTACTTCGGACCCGACGGCGAGCTGGTCTGGGGCGAGGAGCCGGTCGACGACGCCATCCTCGAGTGTGAGGCCCGTCTGGGGGACCCTCCCGCCCGGCTGCGGCTAGGGCTGCTCGAGTGGGGCGACACCTTCGAGGCGGTGATCGAGCCGGTGACCGAGGGGGAGGTCGCGCTCCGCCTGATCCGGCGCAATCCCGTGCTGGACGAGGAGATCCGACGCGACCCCGAGCTGAGCGCGACGGTTGCGGAGGCGCGCTCGCCCTTCTCCCCGGGATTCCACGCCCTGCGCTTCTCCAACATCGACAACCGGGTGCGCCTCGAGATCGACGGCCAGGAGCGGCTCATCTACGACTACGAGAAGAACGCCTTCCACCCCACCGACAGCGGCAAGAAGGGGTTCTCGATGAGGGCCCAGCGGGTCTACCTCGGCGGCGAGGAAGGTCGGGCGCTCTTCCGGCGGATCCGGGTCCTCCGCGACCTGGACTACACCATGCCCCCCGACTCGCGCTTCGCCGTCGGGCAGAAGCTCCAGCTCGGGCCCGACGAGATCTTCGTGCTCGGAGACCACTCGGTCATCGCCACCGACGGCCGCTTCTGGGGCCCCACGAAGATAAAAGAGGTCATTGGGAGACCCTTGGCGGTCATTTGGCCTCCATCTAGAATCCGAATTCTCCAGAGGGCCGGCGAGCCCTGATCCGCCGGCTTCATCGCGGCGGCGCGGAACCAGGCCGGCCCCGGGGGGTTCGAGAGGGGACACGTGAGGATCCGAACATGACCAGCGAGTACCGGAACGACCCAGGCGTCCAGCTGATGCTGTCCTGGCAGGGGGGGGACGAGCAGGCCTTCGATCAGCTGATCGAGAGCTACTCGGGACAGGTCTACGCACTCCTGACCCGCTTCCTGGGGCGGCGCCCGGGGCTGGAGGACCTGGTCCAGGAGGTCTTCCTGAGGGTGGTCCGGGCGCGCGAGCGGTACCAACCGACGGCCCGCTTCTCGACCTGGCTCTATCGGATCGTCTTCAACATGGCGGTCAACGAGACGCAGCGGTCGCGCGGCGGCGAGGCGATCTCCCTCGACCGGCCTCCCGGCTCGGACCCGCACGAGGGCGTCTCGATGGAGCTGCCGGACCCCTCGATCGCCGATCCCTCCTCCGGCCTCGAGCAGGACGACCTGGTCCGAGCGGTGCGCCAGGCGATCGAGGCCCTCCCCGAGAAGCAGCGCATGGCGCTGATCCTGGCCAAGTACCACGACACCCCCTACGCGGAGATCGCTCGCGTCCTCGACTCTAGCGAGAAGGCGATCAAGTCCCTGATCCACCGCGCGCGCGAGTCGCTGCGCGTGATGCTCGAGCCCTTCCTGAAGCAAGGAGAGACGGCATGAGGAACAGGAACGAAGCGGGCTACAACAAGGGATGTGGCGAATTCCGCGCCGCGCTCTCGCGGGCGCTGGAGGGGCTGCCGGTGCCCGAGGAGCTCACCGTCCTCGGCTGGCACGAACACCTGCTCTCCTGCGAGGAGTGCCGCCAGCTGCTCGAGCGGGAGGAGGCGCTGGAGGAGCTCCTCGCGACCTTGCCGCAGCCGAAGCTGCCCCCCGACCTGACCCGGAGGGTGCTGCAGCGGTTGCGCGAGGGGTCGGGGAGCCTCGACCGTCTCCTGGAGCTGGCCGACGCCGCGCCGCCAGCCGGGCTCACCGAGCGGGTGACGGCGGGGCTGCGCGCGGAGCGCGCCCTCGACCGGCTGCTCGACGCCGACGCGGTCTCGGTGCCTGAGGGGCTGGCGGCTCGGGTGCGCGCGGGGATCGCCGTGGAACAGCTGCTCGAGCTCGACCCCGAGCCGGTGGTGCCCGAGGGTCTCTCGGCGCGCGTGCTCGGCGCTCTCGAGCGGGAGCGGTGGCAGCCGGTCGAGACCACGGCGTCTCGCTTCCGCGTGCTGCGCTCGCCGATCTTCTACGCCGCGGCCGCCGGGCTGGTCTTCATGGTGACCTCGCTCGTCGTCTGGATGGGGCGAGAACGCGTGACCGATCCCGGGGGCGACGATCGAATCGTGATCGACGACACGGCGCCCGAGCTCGAGTCCGATGCCGAGCTGATCGCCAACCTCGACCTCTTGGCGGATTCGGTGTGGCCTGATCCCGGCGAGCATCTGTCCCTGCTGCTGGCCTACTCGGTGGACGTGGACACCGAGGAACTCCTCGAGTACCAGGAGGAACAGTCGCGGTGAGTCCCTTCGCCATTCGAGCCGGGGCCTTCCTCTTCGGGTTCTCGGCGGTCCTCCTGACGGGGATTCCCGATGCGCCCCCGGTGCTGGACCGGGACGACACCCCGCCGTCGGTTCAGACCCGGATGACCGCCCGGGAGCGGTGGGAATCCCTCACCCCCGATGAGCGCCAGCGCGTGCGCCAGCGCTTCGAGCGCCTGCAGCAGCTCGACGCGGGTGAGCGAGCGGAGCTGGAGCAGCGCGCCCAGAAACGGAAGCGGACCGAGGAGAAGGTGCTGGGGCAGCTCTCACCCAGAGTCCTGAAACGACTGATGGAGGCCGAGCCTCGGCACCGACGCCAGCTGATCGACGAGATGGTCGAAGCGGAGCTGCGTCACCAGGGACGACGGATCGAGGCCAAGCTGCCCAAGGAGATCCGCGAGCAACTCAATGCGGCACCTCCCGCGGAGCGGCGGAAGCGGCTCACTCAGTTCAAGCGTGAGACGCGCGAGCGGATCAGCCTGGTGGTCGTGGAGGACACCGCGCGCGCGCTCGGTTACGAACAGCAGGACATCGCGCGCTTCATGAAGTTGCCACTCGATCGGCGAATGAAGCTGGTGCTGGAGCTGCGCAAGAAGTTCACCGCTCAGCAGGTCGCCGCCTCCGGTCTACCGCAGGGCCTGACCCAGGAGCACTGGGACGAGCTGGACCGTCTCCCGCCACGTGATTACTTCGCCGAGGTGATGCGCCTCCGCGAGGAGGGGGCCTTCGGGGCGCCTCCCAAGACCGAACAGCGCTCTCCTCGCATCTCGGCGAAGGCGCGCGAGATCGGCCGCCTGATCTCGAGAGGTCTCCGTCACGATCCACAGGAGCGCCTCGAGCTCTCCGAGCTTCCTCCCCACCGCCGCCGCACGGTGCTCGACCAGCGCCGTCGCGATCGGGTGATGGTCGAGGTGCGCAAGCTGGAGGTCTTCGACGCCGCACAGCTCGAGAGGCTCGAGGCGATGCCCGACGACGAGTTCTTCCTCCACGCCAGGCGGGTCGCGCAGGACCTTCGCCGCGGCCGGATCCCCGATGTCCGCAAGTGGCAACCGGGGAAGCAGCGCGGCGAGCGAGGGCGCAGCGAAGGTCGGAAGAACGGAGAGAGGCCGAAGGGCGAGCGCTCCGAGCCCGGAGACCAGACCTCTGGTGGCAAGGCGCCGGGCTCTTCTGGAGACCGGCAGTGATTCCGCGACGGAGTCGCGCCCCTGAGCCCCGCCGGAGGCGGTGATCAGGGGCGCGACTCGTCGGGAGCTCGTCCCGATCTACGTCGCGGTGCCGCGCAGGCGACGCCGCAACGTCATCGACACATTGTCCAGCGCTACAGTCCGAAGCCGACGGAGACCGCGTTGGACAGGTTGAATCCGGACCCACACGGGCCGGCGGGGTCGCGGTAGTAGGCCTGGAACTTCCAGACATCACCGGCCTCGATCGGGCCGCAGGAGAAGCTGGCGGACTGCGCCACGATGCCCGGGCCTTGCGTCATCACCCCTGTCGCGCTGGAGAACTGCACCGGGAAGCGGCAGAAACCGCCCGGAGGGCCCGGATCGATGGCGCGGAAACCGTCCCCGAAGGGCACGCAGTTCTCGTTGGGGCCCATGTACACGAGTCCGAACTGGTTCGGCAGGACGTTGGTCACGGTGAGGACCAGGTCGTCGGCGCCGACACTCGGCGAGCCGGTGGCGTCCAGCGAGGCGCCGGTTCCGGTGGAGTTCGCGCAGCCAGCATTCGGATCGTCGTTGCCGCAGGGGCAGCCGACGCCGAAGCAGTACTTCTCGATCGGGTCGCTCGTGCAGAAGACCATGTCGTCGAAGCCGAACTGATCCGCAGCCGCGCCGGACAGCGTGATGCTCTGGATGTTGTTGGAACCGGAGGTCAGGGTCATGATGTCCCAGAGGCAGAAGCTGCCGGTGGGATCGCCCGTGCAGTTCGCGCCGTCACCGCTGGTGCCGACCGTGTTTCCAACGGTCATGTCGACGACATTCCCCGTTCCGTTCGGACCGTCCCAGGCCGTCAGGGTGACGGGGATGGAGGACGCCGAGGCGACGTAGAAGACCTGAATGAACTGCACCGCCGGGCTGAAGTCGATCGGGTCGGCCGGGGTCAGAAAGAAGGCAATCGTGGAAGCGGAGGGCTCGTTGGCGAAGTTACCGCTGCCGCCGTCGTCCCCGTCGACCAGCCCCAGCCACGACGGGCCGAAGGTGACGGTGACCGGACCGGGAACTTCGCCGATGACCTGGCCGTCACCGATTCCCTCGAAGGTGATCTGGTTGCAGTCGAACCCGCCGCCGCCGGGATTCGTGGTCACCGTGTGTGGGTCGGAGTTGATGCCCAGATGCGGATTCAGCGACAGGCCCTGGGCCGAAGCCGGGCTGGCGGATCCCACGATGGTCAGGCCGATTGCCAGAGAAAGGGGGCAGAGGATCTGAAGTGCACTCAATTTGGTTCTCCTTGCTCGTAAATGTGATTGTTCTCCTTGCTCGTAAATGTGATTGGAAGTTGCCGGTTCTCTCGCGGTGCACTCCATCAGGACATATACCAAGCGCGCCCGCTCGAGATGGCTCGGTGCCGTGGCTGCGATTAGAGTGCCCGCCAAGGGCAGAGTCCACACCGTCGCGATGATTTGTAGACAATATCCACGAATTGAATTGAGAAATAGCGATACGTTGACCTTGATCTAGTTGAGGCGTCCCGCGCTCTGGAAAGGAGCGCGGCTGGCTACATCCCACTCTGAAGACGCTGGACGGGAACCCAGTCAACCCGGTCTCGAAGTCCATCGCACCCGGGAGCTGCGTTGCGAGCTCGACCCCCCGATGGGCGCATGCCTCTGAAGGCCTCCGGGTGGAGAATCGAAGCGGACATCGATTTCACGCAATGGATCGTCTGGCGGAGTTAAACTGCCCGGCCCTTCTCGGTGCGTGAAAACGGACCGGGGCCCGATTCAACTGAAGTGGAGCTCTTCCAATGACTGCCAAGCTGAAGCTCGTCGAGATCACCGGTTCCCCCAACAACGTCAAGGTCCGAATCGCGCTCGGATACAAAGGGCTCGACTACGAACGCGAGCCCTTCGAGTTCGAAGGCTTCCCCGGCGACCGCTCGGATCTGGCCGCGCTCTCGACGCAGCCGCGCACTCCCGTGCTGAAGCACGGCGAGACGGTGATCTTCGACTCCAATGGAATCCTGCGCTACCTGGACGCGAACTTCCCCGATACGCCCCGCCTCTACTCCGAGGATTACACCCAGTTCGGCGAGATCGAGGAGTGGGAGATGTGGTCGAAGACCGAGATGGGCCCGCCGGTTCGCGCCATCTTCGGGCAGTTCTTCGTGCCCGAGCCCGACCTCGATGCCTGCCGGCAGGCCAGCGATGAGATGCACGAGCTCACCGGCCGAATCGAAGCGGTACTGGAGAAGAGCCCTTTCATCATGGGCGAGTCGATGAAGTCCCCCGACATCGTCTGCGCGGTGGGAGTCAACCTGGCGATGATCTCCGAAGCGGCGGCGAACGGACCGATCATGGAGTTCTTCCAGAAGCATTTCCACCTCGGTGAGGGGCGGGATCGGACGCGGGAGTGGGTGCGTCGGGTGATGGCGCACGATCCGCTCTTCGTCGGCTGACTATCTCTCCTACCATACGGCGTCAGTCACCCTCCTCCACCTTCGCATCCATTCGCCGAAGGGTGCTGAACGTGGAGGAAGGTGACTGACGCGGTATGTGAGGTGTGCGACTCCGTATCGCCCAACACGTCCGAGGAATACGAGGTACACTGGGCACCACAGCTCACGGTCCTGAGCTTCACGCTCGTCGCTCCCCTGATGCCTCTGCCATGAACCTCACAACAGCCAAGTGCCTGACTCGTGCTCTTGCTCTCCCCTGTCTCCTGAGCCTGCTTCCGCCACTGGCTGAGAGCGGTCAGCTTCCGGCACCCGGTGACGGGCCGTCCCCCGAGATTCACTCCGCTATCCGCACCACCCACGAAGCGAATCGCCACGCCGTACGCTCCACCGAAGCGGGATACGAAGCCCCGAATCCCGGGCAGCGCTGGACCGCCCGGTTCGACGGACGAGGCTTCCAGATCGTTCCCTCTTCGCGACGGTGGAGCTGGGGACTCGAGCTCGAGGCCTACGGCTTCCCGGGCACCGAACGCACCATCTCCGGGAAGAGGCTCGCCGGGGTGGAGGGCACGCGTCTCGCCTACGCCTGGGACGAGCTCATCGAGGAGTGGTACGTCAACGATTCGAGGGGACTCGAACACGGCTACATCATCCATCGCCGACCCGCTGTCGAAGAGCCGGCGGCGAATGAGCCGTTGACTCTCACGATCCGCGTTCTGGGCGAGTTGCAGCCCATTTTGAGCTCCGATGGAAGAGACGTTCGGTTCCTCGACTCGGGTGGAACCCCGGTTCTGGACTACTCCGGCCTGACCGTTCTCGATGCGACTGGACGAGAACTGGTGGCGCGGTTCGAGCTGGTCGACGCGGGCCTCCAGCTCCGTGTGCAGGAAGACGGCGCACACTATCCGTTGATGATCGATCCGATCGCTCAGCAGGCCTATCTCAAGGCACCCAGCACCGATGTCAATGACTACTTCGGCGGCTCGGTCGCGGCCTCGGGCGATACCGTGGTTGTCGGTGCCTACGGTGAGTCGAGCAACGCCGTCGGGGTGAACGGCGACCACACCGACAACAGCTCGCCCAAGAGTGGTGCAGCCTACGTCTTCAAGCGACTCGGCTCAGCCTGGCATCAGGAGGCATACCTCAAGGCATCCAACACGGATCCCGATGATTTCTTCGGGTTGTCCGTGGCGATCTCGGGCGACACGATCGTCGTCGGGGCTCCCCGCGAGGACAGCGGAGCCAACGGAGTCAACGGCAACCAGAACCACAACGGGATGTCCAGGGCAGGGGCGGCCTACGTGTTCGTTCGCAATGCAGGGCTCCTGACCTACGCCGGATTGTGATGATTTAGGGTCGATTTCGG
>CAZCAC010000031.1:0-77434 GCA_964496575.1 uncultured Planctomycetaceae bacterium
GCATTTCGAGGCCCCGAGGTTGCAGGAATGACTCCGCGTAGGTCAGAAGCCCTGCAATGTGTGTTGCCCAGCTCCCGTGTCCGGTGTTGCGAGTTGCGTTGTTGCTCGGGTCGGTGTATTGGCTCGGCGCTGAGTGGGTACGTGGACCTTTCCGGGGTAGAAGACGCCGATGGCAGGCTTCGATCAGGGCGGCAGCCAGGGCGTGGTGCACCTCTGCGGTACCCGCGATCTTTCGAGCGGCTGCGGAGGCGTGCTCGTCGGAACGGAAGCTCCTCCTGCGGCGGCGGCCTCGCCAGCGCGGAGGTCGGCATACGGCGTCAGTCACCCTTCGCCCATTTCCCGAGATGGGCGAAGGGTGACTGACGCTGTATACGCGATCGTATCAGAAGCGCTCCTGCGCCGTCCGGGCGATCACCTCCTCCTGGAGGTCCCGACCCATGTCGACGAAGTAATCGCTGTAGCCGGCGACGCGCACCAGGAGATCGCGATGCTCTTCGGGGTTCTCCTGCGCGGCGCGCAGCGTCGGGGTTCCGACCACGTTGAACTGGATGTGGTGGCCGCCCAGGCGGAAGTAGGTCCGGATCAGGCTGGCCAGCTTCTCGATGCTCTCCTCGCCCTCGAGGGTCTGCGGCAGGAAGCGCTGGTTCAACAGCGTGCCGCCCGAGCGCACCTGATCCATCTTGCCCAGCGACTTGCACACCGCCGTCGGTCCGTGGCGGTCGGCGCCATGCGCCGGTGAAGTGCCGTCGGAGATCGGCAGGCCCGCCTGCCGGCCGTCCGGCGTCGCGCCGACGCGCGTGCCGAAGTAGACGTGGCAGGTCGTCGAAAGCATGTTGAGGTGGTAGCTCCCGCCCTTCGTGTTCGGCCGCCCGTCGATCACCTCGAGCAGCGAGGTGTAGACGCGCTGCATCAGGGTGTCGGCCGGTTCGAGGTCGTTGCCGAACTTCGACGTCTTGTTGAGCAGCCGCTGGCGCAGCGCCTCCTCGCCGGCGAAGTCGGTGGACAGCGCGTCGAGCAGCGTCCCCATCGGGATCGTCTCCCGGTCGAAGACGTGCTCGCGCAGCGCCGAGAGGCTGTCGGTGATCGTGCCGATGCCGCAGCACTGGATGTAGGTCGTGTTGTAGCGCGGCCCACCGTCGTAATAATCGCGCCCCGTCTCGATGCAGTCGCGAATCACCACCGAGAGGAATGGGGCGGGGACGTAGCGCGCGAACATCGATTCAATGTACTGGTTGACCTCGACCTTGACCTCGACGAACCAGGCGAGCTGCGCCTCGAACGCGCGGTAGAGGTCGTCGAAGGTGGTGAAGCTGCGCGGGTCGCCGGTCTTCGGGCCGAGCTGCTTGCCCGTCGCGGGGTCGACCCCGTCGTTCAGCGCGATCTTGAGGATCTTCGGCGTGTTCAGGTAGCCGGTGAGAACGTAGGCCTCCTTGCCGAAACAGCCCGTCTCGATGCAGCCGCTGGTGCCGCCCTCGCGGGCGTCCTCGACGCTCTTTCCGGCGCGAACCTGCTCGGCGACCACCGCGTCGGCGTTGAAGACGGCCGGGTAGCCGTAGCCGCGGCGGATGACGCGGCAGGCCGCCTTGAGGAAGCGCTCCGGGGTCCGACCGGAGATCTGCACGTTGCTCTGCGGCTGCAGGAGGTGGATCTCGTCGACGACCTCGAGCAGGAGGTAGGAGAGCTCGGAGACCGCGTCGCTCCCGTCGACGTTCAGGCCGCCGAGATTGATGTTGGTGAAGTCGTTGTAGGTGCCGCTCTCCTTGGCGGTGACCCCGACCTTCGGCGGCGCGGTCTGGTTGTTGAACTTGATCCAGAGGCACTGCAGGAGCTCCTTGGCGCCGTCGCGGTCCAGCGTGCCCGCGGCGAGCTCCGCCTCGAAGAAAGGCGCGAGATGCTGGTCGAGGTGCCCGGGGTTCATCGCGTCCCAGCCGTTCAGCTCGGTAACCGTGCCGAGGTGGACGAACCAGTACATCTGGATCGCCTCCCAGAAGGTCCGCGGAGCGTGGGCGGGGACGCGGTCGCACACCGCGGCGATGTGCTCGAGCTCCTCGCGGCGCGCCGGATCACCCTCTCGCGCCGCCTTCTCGCGGGCGAGCTCGGCGTGGCGCCGGGCGAAGATCATCGCCGCGTCACAGGCGATCGACATCGCCTCCAGCTGCTCCGCCCGCTTCGTCGCGTCGGGATCGGCGAGGTAGTCGAGCGCCTCGATCCGCGCGGTGATCTGCTCCTGGTAGTCGAGCATCCCCTTGCGGTAGATCTCGCCGTCGAGCGTGGTGTGGCCGGGCGCGCGCTGCTCCATGAACTCGGTGAAGACGCCCGCCTCGTAGGCGTCCTTCCACCGCTCGGGCACGTGGCGGAAGAGGCGGTCGCGCATGCTCCGACCGCGCCAGTAGGGGATGATCTCGCGCTCGTAGGTCTCGATCATCGCCTCGTCGGTGCGATAGCGCGTCTTCTCCCGCTCGTTCAGCGTGCGCAGGTCCTCGGCGGAGTGGCAGGTCAGCTCGGGGAAGGTCGGCACCACCTTCGGCGCGGGACCGCGCTCGCCGACGATCAGCTCGCCGTCCCCGATCCAGATCGCCTGGTGCTCCCACAGGTGCTTGAACGCGAGCGCGCGCAGCACCGGCACGGGGTGCTTGCCCTCGTTCTCGCGGTAGAACTCCGTGATCAACTCGGCGCGCTCGGTGGAGACGGCGGGTTCCGCCTCGAAGCTCTCCCGACGGAGACTCTCGATTCGCTCATTCATTCTCATTCAACCTCCGACCTTCGTTTCCAGCCCGTGCCGGGCCATCCTCGCGGCGATCTCCTCGATCCTCTCACCGGGAATCCCCTCCGCGCCATCCAGGCGCCAGCGGCGCCCGAAGCGCTCGTGCTTCTCCTTCGCCGAGGGATGGAAGGGGAGCAGGCTGACGCCTTCCAGCCGCGGCAGCGTGCCCAGGAACGCTCCGAGCTCCTCGAGACTCCGGTCGTCGTCGTTGATCCCGGGGATCACCGGGATGCGCACCCGCACCTTGGCGCCCCATTCACACAGGCGGCGCAGGTTGGCCAGGATCGGCTCGCTGGGCACGCCGGTGACCTCTCGGTGGCGGGCGGGGTCCAGGGTCTTGACGTCGAAGAGGAACAGATCGGTGAGCCCGGCGACCTCTCGCAGCACCTCCCGGGAGGCGAGCCCCGAGGTGTCGACGACGCGGTGGATCCCCGCCAGGCCGCAGGCGCGCAGCAGCGCGGTCAAGAACTCCGGCTGGGCGAGCGGCTCGCCGCCGGAGAAGGTGACGCCGCCCCCCGACTCGTCGTAGAAGATCGCGTCCTTGTCGATCCTGGCCATCACCTCGGCGACGGTCTTGACCTCGCCCACCATCCGGCGGCTGTCGCTGGGACAGGCTTCGGAGCAGACGCCACAGAGGACACAGCTCTCGTCGGACCGTTCGATCCCCTCGGAGGTGAGACGCAGCGATTCGGTCGAGCAGCTGTCGACGCACTGCTCGCAGCCGATGCAGCGCGAGACGGCGTAGTCGAGGATCGGTTGGGCCTCGATCCCCTCGGGGTTCTGGCACCACCAGCACGACAAGGGGCACCCCTTGAGGAAGACCGTGGTGCGGATCCCCGGCCCGTCGCGGGTCGAGTACTTCTGGATGTCGAAGACGAGGCCTTGCTCCATCGGCTCAACCCTCCGTGCCCGCGCCACTCGTGGCGTTGTCGTCGAAGTGGTACTGGCGGATGAACCGCTCCTGCACCGAGAACGACCAGTGGACGTCGCGAAGGTAGTCAGCTGCGCGATCGACCTCGCCCAGCCGCAGCAGCTCGACGATGTGGGCGTGCTCGTCGCAGGAGGCGAGCTCCCACTCCTTGAGCAGCCCGGCGTGGCCGGGGAAGTCGTAGAGGCGCTGCTTGAGGGTGTGGACGGTGCGCTTCAGCTCGGCGTTGCCGGAGAGCTCGAGCCAGCCGTCGTGGAACTCGAGGTTCCTCGCGTAGAAACTCTCGAAGTCGTCACGGTCGAGAGCCGCCCGCATCTCGCCGACCAGCTCGTCCATCCGTTCGACCCGCTCGACGTCGAGCCTCAGGCGGACCTCTCGCATCGCCGTCGCCTCGAGCGCGCCGAGGAGCTGGTAGTTGTCGCGGACCCGCTCGAGGGTCAGCTCGGCGACCCGGACGCCGCGCCGGGGCAGGATCTCGACGAACCCCTCCGACTCCAGCTGCAGGAGAGCGTCCCGCAGCGGCGTCCGGCTGATCCCGATCTCCGCCGCGATCGCGTTGAGGTCGAGCAGCGCCCCGGGGGCCAGGTCGCCGCGGTGGAGCCGCCCCCTGAGGTGGTCGTAGACCTGCTCGCGGAGGGAGCGGGTGACGATGGTGGGGGTGGGCATGGCGGTCGGGTGGGGTCTCTGCCGGGATCTCCGGTCTCTGATATCTGATATATCAGGTCTCGGGCTGAAGTCAAGCCGTCGAAGATCGCTTCGCCCCACCGGGGGGTGGTTTCCCGCGTCCGGTCCCGCCGTGGACCCCTCGCAACCCGCCTCAGATCACCCCCCGCAGCGTCTCCAGGTCGATGTTCCCGCCGCAGAGGACGATCACCACCTCCTTCCCGGCGAGCCGCTGCCCGCTCCGGCGGAACGCGGCCAGCGGCACCGCCGCTGCGCCCTCGATCAGCATCCGGTGGATCTCGATGAACCGGCGCAGGCTGGTCGCGATCTCCTCCTCCGACACGGTGACGCACTCGTCGACCAGCTCGCGACACAGCTCGAAGGTGATCGACCCGTCCTCCACGCCGCCCGCGGTGCCGTCGGAGAGAGTCGGCTGCGAGGGGAGATCGAGGATCCGGCCCGCCCGGAGCGAGTCGATCATCACGCACGAGTTCGCCGGGGAGCAGCCGACGACGTGGACCTCGGGGAGCTGCGACTTGAGATAGCCCGCCACCCCGCTGATCAGCCCGCCGCCGCCCAGGGCGATGAAGATCTCGTCGATCCAGTCGTGCTGGCGCACCAGCTCCTCGCCGATCGTGCCCTGTCCCGCGATCACCGCCGGGTCGTTGTACGGGGAGACGTAGACCATGCCGCGCTCGGCGGCGTGACGGCGGGCGTGGGCCTCGGTCTCGAGGCAGTCGTTCCCGCGGCGGACGATTCGGGCGCCCAGACGCTCGATCGTCGCGACCTTCGCCGGGTTGGCGTGCTCCGTGACGAAGATCTCGCCCCCGATCGAGAGGACGTCCATCGCGTGCGCCACCGCCGCGCCGTGATTGCCCGTCGAGGCCGCGACCACCCCGTGCTCGCGCTCCTCGCGAGACAGCGAGAGCAGCTTGTTCAGCGCGCCCCGCACCTTGAACGAGCCGGTGTGCTGCCAGTTCTCCAGCTTGCAGTGCACCCTCGCTCCCGAGACTTCGCTCAGGAACGGGGAGAGCTCCAGCGGCGTCTCGCGGACGTATCCGCGGATCCGATCGGAAGCGAGTGAGACCTGTTCCTCGAGGTTCATCATCCTGGATACCACCTCGGGGGCTCACTCTGCGACCCAGGGCCGATTCTGGCAAGGGAGCGCCCGACAACTTCACGAAAACGCGGCTGCCGAAAACGCCCTTCCCAAAGCGCCCCCGGCAGCCGACTCGTCAACAGCGCCGTCGGGGCCTCCACCCCCGCGGCGCACTCTCTCCGATGTCTACAGGTCGACCTGGACCTCGCCGTCGATCACGGCGGGCGGGTCGTCGATGACGGGCTTGTCGCCCATCACCGGTGTCGAATAGACGGACTCGTCCGGAAGGACCAGGTCGTCCGCGGCGGTGATGTCGAGCTCCGGCGCGGCGCCGGGATCTTCCTGGAGGCTCTGCTCCATCTCGATCGCCCGGAGCACGTACTCGGTGCCGCTCGGCCCCATCAGCGTGCCGTCGGCGATGCAGAAGATCGGGTACCAGCGATCGAACTCGCCTTCACCCTTGAGGTCGGCGCCTTCCCACGGGATCCCCCACAGGTCGCCGTTGCCGCCGTAGTTCAGGAAGTAACTCGAACCGTCGTAGGTGGCGTCGCCGTTGCGGTCCGCAGCGGTGGTGTGGGTGTAGAGGAACTGCAGCGGCGGATCGAACTCGACGAAGTCGCCGGCCGAGTCCTTGACCGCGCCGTACTGGTTCCACTCGTTGTGACCGGTCTCGTAGGTGTAGAAGACATCGGCGTCCCACAGATCCCAGGGGTTGGTCACGCCCGCGGTGTCGAGCACCATCGGTCCGCTGTGCATACCCCACATGTTGGGGCCCGAGGTGGGCGCCTCGCCCTCCAGGAGACCGACCACCTGCGGGTTCGAGTCGTCGCCCGCCGAGTCGTAGTAGAGCGTCAGGTCGTCCGCGTCGAAGCGGTAGACGTGCGGGTCCTCCACGTCCTCGGAGTTGGCCAGGAAGATCTCCCCGGACTCGACGTTGGTGCCGGTCAGGTTCGCCTTCAGGCAGTCGATGTAGCCGTACAGCGCGACGCGGCCGTCCTCGTCTCCCTCGAAGAGGGTGGAGGAGCCGTTGATGAACTCCTGCTCGTAGTAGGTGATGTAGTCGGTTCCGTCGATGTAGCTGACCGAACCGCCCAGGCTGTCCGACCACATGTGCAGCCAGCCGCCGAGCGCGGCGACGTCGATCTGCTCGGGAACGCCCATCGTATCCCACTCGTGCGTCTCCTCGTTGAAGGTCGCGACCTTCCAGAAGGAACCGGTGTAGTAGTCGACCATGTACTGGGTCTGGGCGTTCCAGTCCCACCACTGGAAGGTGTTGGTGCCGATGTCCACCAGGTCCATCTCGTTCTTGGTGTGCTTCATCAGCTTGCCGGGCGCGAGGACGACGGTGAACTCGTCCCCTTGCTCGTCGCTGTAGGTCTCCTCGACGATGGTGTCCCCGTTCTCCAGGGTGATCTCGTCTGGAGTCCAGATGCCGTGATAGCCGACCCAGCCGTGGCCTTCTTCGCCGACGCGGAAGCCGAAGCCGGAGTTGAGGTCGACCCGCTGGCCGATGTTGGCCCCTTCCGCGTGGTAGAGGTTGTAGCGCCAGACCATCGTCTTGAAGTCCTCGCGGCTCAGCGTGACCACGTCACCTTCATCCTTCTGACGCTTGAAGTGCGTCGAGTTGAAGGCCACCTGCCAGCTCTCTTCCTGGAGGCCGCTGTCGCCCATCCCGTGGTTTCCGCGGAACTGCTGGATGATCTTCGCCGCGCCGGTCTCCTGATCGGAGGACATGGTCACGTTGATCTGGACCTGGTTCGACCGGTCTCCGGGCGAGTGCGGCAGGGTCAGGTCGCCCTCCTTCTCGAAGAAGGTGAAGCCGATGTCGTCGCCCGCGACCTCGGTCGTGGCCAGGACGCCCCACATGTTGGGGTCGGACAGGCCCGCGGCGTTCGCGGCGCCGGCGAAGGTCAACGAGAACTGCCCGAACGGATCGGTCGCGCTCGAGCCCTCGCTGATGCTCATCTTGGCGTGAATGGTGAACTCCTCGCTCGGGCCGCCATGCTCTTCGTGCGATTCGGGGACCCAGAAGTACACCGTCTGTGGCGAGCTGTTGGTCGCGCGCTGGCTGTCGACGACGAAGATCTCGAAGTTGTCGCCCTGGGCTCCGGAGGACTGGCCCGTATCCGTCGACTGGGTGCCCTTGGCGGCGCCCTTGTCCTCGGTGGGGGTGATCTGTGCGTTGTACGGACCGTAGTTGACCATCTGGTCGTACGCGGTCTTGGACGTGTCGCTGAGGATCGAATTGATGATCGTCAGGGGCTCCATCGAGGGGTCGTAGACGTAGACCCGGGCCTCGTCGGTGTTGTAGTCGGAGTCGATCGGGTAGGGACTCGATCCCGGTGTGACCGTGTTCCCGCTGGCGGTCGCCCCCGTATCCAGCTCCGATGTATCGGCCGAGACGACCGAGACCGTTCCCGGGGCCGTCAGACCCTGAACGGCACCCGTCGTGCCGGAGCCTCCTCCGCTGCAGGAGGTGAACAGTGCGATGGTGCCGGCGCCGGCCGCCAGCCAGATGGTGTGTCTCATGTGCTTGTACTCTCTCTGGTCTCCCTGTCAGGTTGGTGCGAATCTCCCGACCCTCTCCACCGGTGGGCGCCGGGGGAGTGGATCTCCCCGGCCGTGGAATTCCCGCCCCGGTGGTCGCAGGCCTTTCGGGTGTCGGGGGGGGGCCGCTTGACCCAAATTGCGAGTTCCTTTACATCCCAACAGAGATGAGCCCCGGCGGCTCGCAAAGGGGGCCTGGCGCGGTGGGGAAGGGGTCCCGGGCGACTCCACGATCGAGGGCGAGGTGCCCGCCGGTACAATCCGACCATGAACCTCGACGAGTTCACGAGCGCCTGTGATGCCGGCGCGGCCGCGGGGGGCTGGCCCTGCGCCTGGCCGCCCTTGCTGCTCTCCCTGGCCCTGGTTCGAGCGGGGGACTGGGACGCCGCCCACTCCATCGTCCAGGACGACTCGACGGCGCAGGGCAGCGCGGTACACGCCTACCTCCATCGGAAGGAGGGGGATCGAGGGAACGCGGAGTACTGGTACCGCAGGGCGAGGCGAGTGCCCTTCGAAGGATCCCTGGAACTGGAGTGGAGAGCGCTCGCCCAGGAGCTCCTGGGATGACCTCTCCATGAAGGAGACCGACCTCTACCCGCCCTTGAAGACCTGGCTCGAAGCTCAGGGCTACGCGGTGCGCGGCGAGGTCGGCCGCTGCGACCTGGCGGCGGAGAAGGAGGGAGAGCTGATCGCCGTGGAGCTCAAGCTGCGGCCGTCCCTGGCTCTGCTGGCGCAGGCCGCCGAGCGGCAGGAGTACGCCGACGCCGTGTACGTCGCCCTCCCGGCCACCGGTGATCGACGTCGGCCCCCGGCGTCCCGGGACTTCAGGCGGCTGCTGTCCCGGCTGGGAATCGGCCTCCTGCTGGTGACCTTCCTGAAGACCAAGACCAAAGTGGAAGTGCTCATGCATCCCCGGGGAGCCGATGCCCCGGCGCACGGCCGGTCCCCCCGAAAGCGCCCGAAGAGGAAGGCGGCCATGCTCCGGGAGATCACCGGACGAAGCCTGGATCTGACTCCCGGCGGTCTGCCCGGTGGTCGCGGCAGGATCACCGCCTACCGGCAGCGGGCCTTCCGGCTGGCGGCCTGGCTGACCGAGCTGGGCGAGGCATCACCCGCCGAGCTCCGGCGCCTGGGTGCCCCGGACGACGCGGGCGTCATCCTGTCGAGGAACCTCTACGGCTGGTTCGAGCGGAGGAGAAGGGGCGTGTACACGCTCCATTCGGCGGGCCAGGCCGCCCTGGAGGAGATCCCGGAGCTGGCCGCGGTCTATCACGGTGAGCTGGCGGATAAGACGCGAGAGTGACGAGTCCCGGTGGCCCCGCCGTGCGGCGGTTCGACTGATCAAGGATACAAGCCCTTACCACCGCGGAGCTCCTGTTTCAGCTTCCGCTCCGCCTCGGTCAGCGTTCCACTCTTGGCGGGCCGGGAGGGGTTGACGCCTCGCGCGTCGGCGAACGCGCGGATGAGATGCAGCATGTAGATGAAGAGCTCGACTCCGCCGAGCTTCCCGACACTACCTGCGCGCACCTCCACGATCGGGTGATCCGCCGGTGACAGCTTCCCGTTCAACCACTCCAGGATGTCGATCTCGCCCTGGTCGGCCGTCGCGAAGCTCACCAGGCGGGTGCCGCTCTGGGCGAAGGTGTTCATGAAACGCCCGTGGGTGTAGGACTTGGACTCGCAGATCTCGATCCAGCCCAGCCCCGCCTCGACGAACTTGGATTCGAAGTCGATCAGGCCGGGAAGGCTCCAGCCCGTGGCCAGGCCGACGAGGTGCGTGCAGGCGGTCATTTCCTGGATGTCGGGGCTGTCGGCCAGCTCCCGGGCCTTCTCGCAGACATCTTCACACCAGGACCTCGGCGCATCCTCGAGCTGGCTCTGCAGGCCTGGATCGAGAGCCAGGATGGTGCCGAGCGCCGCCAGGACCCACTGAACACCGACGAATCCCTCGTATTCGGCGGGGCCGCCTTCGACCTCGAGCGTCAGGCACGCACTGCACCCGGCCTTCTCGGCCCTCGCGGAGAGCTTGTTGCCCTTCCCCGAGCTCATTCTCGCCGTGACGATCAACATGAAGCGGACGCCGTCGGCGAGCGCCCTCTCCTGAGCATGGAGGATGTCCTGGTCGTTGTCGGTCCGGGAGACCAGCACGACGCCTTCTCCGGGGACCGGACCGTTGAGATAGAGGTCGTACGGCTCCGCCGCCCGGGCGGAGATGTCGAACTGGTCGCGCAGCACCCGGACGACGAAATGGGCGACCGAGAACGACCCCCCGTAGCCGATGACCACGCAGCTCTTCCCCCGGTAACCATCGAGGAAGGCGCGGGCCGCGCTGATGGCCTTCTGATTCCCCGCGGCTTCTTCGAACGCCTGGGGCAGGGTCTCGAGCTTCTCGTGATACCGGTGGTACTTCTGCGGGCTCATGCGGCACTCCTCAGCAGCTGGAACTCACTCGTCAGGACAAGGAACCAGGACATTCTCCCACAGCTGTCCGGTAGCGGGGCTTCACTCGGCGGGTAGTACAGCTCTGCGAGAGTGCTCCCGTTGTCCTGTCAGCAGTCCAGGATCCGGAAGGAGCTCGAGGTGTCCCGTGCCTGCGCTCCGCATCCTCGCTCGGGGACCACCGAGGTCATGTACTCCAGACCATGGTGCACCGAGGACGACCCGTTGCGAGCCCGTTACGAGCGAAGCCGAGCCGGGTGCGTATTGTCCCGGTGGAAACTGAGAACCTGACTCTGCACGAGGAGCCTTCACGATGAGCAAGACCCCGAGTCTCTCGCACATGGTTGAAATCGTCGCCGTCGTCGCCGCCGGAGTCGCGCTGCGCCCAGGCTCGGCCGTGTTCGCGAATGGCGGCCCGTTCCTGCTGAAGTACCCCGACGGCGATCCGGCGGCCAAGGGCACTCTCGCGCGGCTCGATCCGGACCTGAGACCGGCGCGCGAGGAGCGGCTCCGGGTGGTCGAGGAGAAGCTCGAGGTCACCTTCGCGGACGAGGCCTTCAGGCGGGTCGGTCGGGACGGCCCGACGGCCCCGCTGGTTCACGTCTCGGCCGCGTACGAGATCGAGAATCCGACATCGAACGCCGTGACCGTCGATTTCGGCTTTCCAATCCTGCGCGGGATCTACTCATCGCCCCTGAGCATGTCCCTCCAGCCCGAGGTGGCCGTACGGATCGGCGAGGACCAGTTCGTTCCCACCGAGATCATCTCCAACTCCGTCATCTACGGCATCATCCGCCAGCGTTCCCGCGAGCGGATCGAGAACGCGGTGGCCGGAGACGCGAAGCTGGCGAAGCTGGTCGACGACGTTCGCGCGACGGGACAGATCGTTCAGCGGCTTCAACGGGCTGCGCGGGAGGCGGCTGGTGACGAGACCGCGCTGGAAGGTGCCGTGATCGAGGATCCGGACCACCGAGCCGCCCGCGCGGCCCTGGCCGAGTACCTGGTCGGTCCGCTGGAGTGGAACGAGCGTGACGCCGCGCTCATGGTCGAGTTCGCGAGCCTTCCCTTTCTGCCCGCAGTGGCCCCCCGGGACGACGGTGGCCGTGACGACTTCCTTCTCGGACGGCCGTTCACGTCGCTCGGTCACGGTTACGCAACCGCGAACCTCGGCGCGCTCGCGGCCATCGGCGAGCAGAAGGCGACGCAGTTCTTCGCGCAGCTCGCCTCTCGCTTCGACCCTACGGCCGGCGGGACCTACGAGTCCCTCTTCACCGCCTGGGGCGGGGACGTCCGCGAGCGATCCGTCGACCTGACGAGCGGCGAAGTCCGGCCGCGGGAGATCCGCATCGATCCCGAAGATCTCCGGAAGGACACCGGCAGCCTGCTCGCACCCCCGCTCGAGCTCGACCCGACCATCTACGCCCGGGTGGACTACCTCGACCCGCTGGCGCCGCTCCTGGAGTCGGAGAAGGCCTCCTGTGAGACGATCCTGAAGAACCTGCCGGTGATCTTCACCTTCGCGCCGATGAACCTCCTGCACTATCGCGTGGAGTTCCCCGCCCGGACCACGCAGACACTCACCGTCAGCTACCGGCAGTACGCCTATCGCGACACGAAGGAGCCGGCGAGCTTTCAGCTCGCCTACGTCCTGCACCCGGCCTCGTTGTGGAAGGACTTCGGCCCGATCCACCTCGAGGTGGCGGTCCCGGCGGGCATTCCCTTTCACTCGTCGGTGGAGTGCCGGAGCGTGGGCACCGAGAAGCGCGGGATCCCGACCACGATGGGGGGAGGCACTCGCGCATCCGGCGGGCGCAAGCGGACCTTCGCGATCCACCGGGCGACGTTGACGGAGAAGACGGGCGAGCTGTTCCTGGCCGTCGACGCCGAGGCGTGGAAGAAGTGGTTCGACACCGGTGAGCTGCCCGGCCAGTCGGCGGGCGCTGAGCAGCGCTGACATGACCGCGGAGATGAACCGCAGGACGTTCCTCCGTGCCGCGGCCGGCGCGGGGGCCGCCGCGTCCCTCGATCCGCTCGGCGGGCTCCTCGGGGAGACCGCCGTGTCGCCGTCCCGAAAGCTGATCATCGTCGTCTTCGGCGGCGGCACGCGCTCGAGCGAGACGATCGACGATCCGGAGCATCGCCACGTCCCCCGTTTGTGGCAGGAGATGGTCCCCCGGGGGAGCCTCTTCGACAACATGCGAGTCGAGCACCGGGTCGTTCATCCCAACTGCACCGGCTCGATCCTGACCGGGCACTGGGAGTGGGACGACAACGACTGGTCCAGACCGCTGGCACACCCCACGGTCTTCGAGGTTCATCGCGAGGCCAACGGTGCCCCCGACACGAGCGCCTGGGCGTTCGTCTACGCCTCGATCCTGGCCCGGGCGGGCGAGAGCCGGGCGCGTGGTTACGGCCCCGCGTTCGCGGCGAACGTCGTGGAGCCGCCGACGATCCCGCGCACGACGGCCGAGGAGATGAGCCGCTGCATGCAGCGCGCCGCGGCATCCGGCCGGGTCGAGGACGAGCTCGCCGCCGCCGCGCATTGCGGGCGTCTGGCACGGTCGACGAGCCGGATCGCTGACAGCGGACTGCGGAGCGACGAGGCCCGGGAGTTCCTGGCTCGCGAGTACAGGATCTGGAGGTCGGGCACCGGCACGACGAGCCACGACGCCTTCCTCACCGACCGGGCCATCGCCTGCATGCACACGTTCGCGCCCGACGTCATGACCGTGGCCCATGGCGAGATCGACTGCGCCCACTACGGCTCGTGGACGCGTTACGTCGAGGCCATTCGCCGCACCGATGAGCTCACCTGGCGACTCTGGAGAGCGGCGGAAGAGATCGACGCGTACCGCGGCCGCACGCTGATGCTGATCCTGCCCGACCACGGGCGCGAGCTCGACGATGGGGGGCGCTCGGGGTTCATCCACCACAGCGACTTCTACACGAACGAAGGAGCCGATGAAGGATGCCGGCGGGTGTGGATGCTGGCCCTCGGTCCGGGGGTCGAGGCTGGCCGGACGACGACGGATCCGGTTCCGATCACGGCCGCCGCCGGAACGGGACTCGACTTTCTGGGACTGGTCGCTTCGCCCGGTGCAGCGCGCTCGGTGCTACCGTTCATGGCCCGGTGACCAGGTACCGTACTCTACGGACGAACGGCGACGACCCGGAACCCGATGAGTGAATCGTAGCTCACCGGATAGGCGACCCAGCGACGCGCCGACCGCGAGTACGACGCGCCGAAACCCCAGCACCCGCCTCGGACCACGCGTTGATAGCCCCCGTTCGGCCCCTTGGGGTTGTCGTAGGGGCTGTTCGAGTAGTAGTCAGAGGCGTACCGATCCCAGCACCATTCCCACACATTTCCAGAGGTGTCGTACAGACCGTACCCGTTCACCATATCCACCCCCGAGGGTACCTGGTCGCCGTCGTAGTACTTCACGGGGGTCGTCCGTGGATCCGGGCCGGTTTCATACGGATCCCCGGAGTTGAGGTAGTTCGCCATCGACCCGTCGATCGTATCCCCCCACGGGTACTCGTAGTACGGGTTGTGCTCGCCTCCGCGCGCCGCGTACTCCCACTCCGCTTCGGTCGGCAACCGGTATCCATCCGCGGTGAAGTTGCAGGTCCAGCTCACCTCGTCGTAGCAAGGGGTCAAGCCGTCATCGCGGCTGCGCTGGTTGGCGTAGGTGCACGCACCCCACCACGACACCATCACCATCGGGTGATCGTCCTTGCCCGGCGTCACGCCAAAGGTCGAGCCGTCCCAGGTGATGCGGCTGAAGCTCGAGCTCCCGGTCGTGCGGCACAGTCCAAAGCCGCCGACTCCAGCCTGGTGGACAACACCCGCCGAGACCTCGACCCGACCCTGCGCGTACGCCGTGTTCAGGTAGTCGGCGTATTCCTGGTTGCAAACCTCGTGCACGTCCATGAAGAAGGCGTTCACGTACACCGTGTGCAAGGGAAGCTCGTCTGCGTCTCCGGTCCCGACGTGCCTCCCCATCTCGAACTCCCCGGCGGGGATCGGCACCATCTCGGCGTGCAGCACCCAGGTGACCGCGTACCCATTCGATGCGTTGAAGTCGTTCACTCCGGACCCGCACGGCGGGTTCACGGTCGTGCGGTACCAGCACTGGTAGTACTTGGTGTCACCCACTTGAACGTTTCCCGCCTTGGCGGAGATGGTGTAGGGCAGGCCAGAGGTGTCGGAGTGGCCGGCCGCATCGGAGAAGCGCACGCCGAGGCGTTTCAGGCTTCCACCCGCGCAGCGTAGTCCGTCCCCCCAGACGACGCCGGGCGAGAGGTCGCTGTCCGCCTGGAAGTAGAGCCCGGCGTTGCCGGGTTCCAGATGCGTGGTGGCGAGCACCAGGGTGTCCGCGCCGACGACCGCCTCTCCGCTACCGGTCAACTGCGCCCCCGAGGCGAACACGCCGTTCGCGCACCCCGAACCCGGCACGCTGCCGTCGTTGTCGCCGCAGGGACAGGGGGTGTCGACTCCGGGGTCACCGAAGCAGTAGCCGACCCCCTGCGCGTTGCACGGGAGGTCGAGCCCCGCGAAGAGCAGTGGAAGGAGAGCGATGGCGAGGCCCGGAAACGGGTTCCGCGAGCTGCCGCTTCTGGTTCGTGAAGGCCGATTGGAGCGAGATTGGCTGAATCGCATCGTGCGTTCCTCGTGTCATTGGTTGTGGCTGCGGGCGTCGGTGGACCGATCGCAGGCGAGTCGAAGGACCGGGCGCGGGCCAGGTGTCTCCCCGTGGGGTGGGTGCTCGCGCTCGAGCTGACATTCAGGGCTACAGGAGTGAGCCGACATCGATGCGGATCTGTCAAAAGCCGTTCTCTTCAGACTCGGCGCATCGGGGCGTTGCCCGAGGCGCCTCCCCACGATAGCAGCATCGCCAGAACCCGCTGCTCGCAGCCGTCCACGGTCGGTCGCCGGGGCCGAGCCCGCCACCCCGGGCCACGGGTGGCGCGAATCGGGTGGGGTGGGGGCGACCACCTGGGTTGCGGGCGTCACCCCGCGCGGAGTTACCCGGAAAGGTACACGGCCACCCGCCTCGGGCGGCGTTTGCACGAGGCCGCGGATGGAGCACCTGGATTCGCCCTGGAGAGACTCGATGAAGGAGACGCTGCTGAAGAGCCGCGTGGGGCTCGTGATCGGCGCTGCGCTGATCGGCCTGATCGCCGGCGCGCTGGAGCTGTTCGGCAACCCGCCGAACATGGGGGTCTGCGTCGTCTGCTTCGAGCGAGACGTCGTCGGCGCCCTCGGCCTCCACCGCGCCGCTCCCGTCCAGTACCTTCGTCCGGAGGTCCCCGCCCTGGTACTCGGCGGGCTCCTGGCCGCGCTCGTCTTCGGCAGTTTCCGCTCCCGGGGCGGCTCCGCGCCGCTGGTGCGCTTCCTCCTGGGGGTCTTCGCCAGCGTCGGCGCGCTCGTCTTCCTCGGCTGCACCTGGCGGCTGGGCCTGCGCCTCGCCGGTCTCGACGGCACGGCCGTCGCCGGTCTGTTCGGGCTCGTGGGAGGTGTGGGGGCGGCGACCTGGTTCGAGCGACGTGGGTTCTCCCTCGGTGAAGCGAGGCCGATCTCGAAGCTCGCGGGACTCCTGTTCCCCGGGCTCATGGTTCTGCTCCTGGCTGCGGTGGCCTTCCCGCCGACCTTCGGCACCACCGGAGTGCCCTTCGCGAGCGCCAAGGGACCCGGTGCGATGCACGCGACGGCGCTGGTCTCGATCGTGGGAGGCCTCGCGATCGGGGCGCTCGCGCAGCGAACCGGATTCTGCACGGTCGGCTGGATCAAGCGCTCGGTCTTCTTCGGGGAGCGGCCGCTGCTCGCCGGCGCGCTGGCGTTCATCGCGGCGGCCTTCGTCCTGAAGGCGATCGGCGGCAAGCTGTGGCCGGTCCTCTCCGGGGCGCCGATCGCTCACGCCGACCACCTCTGGAACTTCCTCGGCATGCTCCTCGCCGGCCTCGCCTTCACCCTCGCCGGCGGCTGTCCCGGCCGGCAGCTCGTCGCTTCCGGCGAAGGGAGCAGCGACGCCGGCATCTTCGTCCTGGGCTCGCTCGCCGGCGCGGCCCTCGCTCACAACCTCGCGCTGGCCGCGGCGCCGGATGCCGGCGAGGTCGTCGGCGGTCCGGGACCCTGGGGCCAGGTCGCGGTGATCGTGGGGATCCTCTTCTGCACGGCGGTCGGTCTCCTGGTGCGGAAGCGCGAGGCGACGGATCACGGCCTCAGTCCTTCGTGAACACCCGCGGACGCATCACCTCGAGCCCCCCGCGCATGATGTACACCGTGGCGTCCTGATCGTCCAGCTGGACTTGCGTCACCTCCTGGCCGTAGGTCCGGGCGAGGGCCTCCCAGTCCACCGAGGCGATGCGGAGAACGTTCCACCCCTCCTGGTAGGCCAGCCGGGCAACGATCCGGTCGAAGGCGATGAGTCCGACGCCGTTCGCCACGTAGTGAGCGTCTCGGTCGGCGCGATCCTCGGCCAGGGCCTTCCGGAAGTCCCGTACCAGGTTCTGGTAGTTCGTCGCCGAGGACATTTGATCGGCCGGGTCCAGGTCCGCGACCTCACCGAATCGGTAGCTCAGGGCCTGTAGCAGGAGCGTGACCACCTTTCCTCGCGTCGGCTCGAACACCTCGTGGAGGTAAGCCGCGTCCCGGTAGAAGCTCTCACCCTCGATCTTGTGCTTGATCGCGTGCCACCCTCCGCCGTGGAACACCGCCAGGCCCTCCTGCAGGAGATCGCCGTGGAACTCGGTGACGTTGCGGATGATCCATCGCTGGCGACCCGCCTGCTGGTCCTCGATCTCCCGCGTGTTCCCGAGATTGGTGAGAACGGTCTCCATGTACTCCGGCGTGAGGAAAGGGTGCTCGCCCTGGACTCCCTCGTCCCGGGCTCGCGCCAGGAGCTCTTGCAGGCGTTCGATGCCGCCCTGATCAAAAACCAGGTCGGATGCGGAGAGGTCGAAATCCTCGTCCACCCGACGGAAGTAGGGTTCGAGGACGTTCTGGATCACGTTGGCGAAACCCCATTCCATGTCCACGCAGCCGACGCGGACTCTGCGATCCGGGTGGGCCGTGTTCCACGTACGCAGGATCTTCAGCAGCTCCAGCGTGTTCGGCGAAGTGACCAGGGGGTGCAGCCTCTTCTCCAGGAACCGCGCGGCCCGCTCGTCGTCCGCCTCCGAGACGTAGTGGTCGTAGAAGCCGGAGAAGGAGTAGTTGGTCTCGAGGAAGATCGATCGCAGTCGGCCTTGTTCGAGCAGCTCCTCGACGATCCGATTGAAGAGGCGTTTCACCCCGTCGTTCCAGTGGCTCTCGCCCACGAACAGCACTCGCTGTCGCTCCACGAAACCGGCGAGCCACTCCTTGAACTCCGGCGCGAGGGCCGCGAAGTCGGAGCCGGCCACCACGGGTGCCAGCGAGAGCCCGGCCACGGGCAGGGCGATGTCCCGCAGCTCGTCTTCGGTGGGGAAGGTCTTCACGTAGTGAGTCCCCCTGAGCACCAGCCCGTCCTCTCCCCAATCACCCTCGTAGATCGCCTTGTGCTTTCCACCGGTCACGGTGCAAGCCTTGGTTCCCGTCGGCACGCTGAAGATGTCGCGGAAACCGGAGAGTGACAATCCCGTGTAGGCGATCCGCGTCTCGTCTCGGTTCGCGAGGTAGATCCCGGTCCGCCGGCCCTCGAAGGTGCGCCCACCGATCGTCACGGCACCGTCGTCGGCCGCCTCGATCGGCAGGCCGAACCGCTCGAAGTCCTCGAACGCTTCCAGAGGACCAATGACGACGATCTTGGCGTTCGGCAGGGACTCCAGGTCCTCTTCCGCGACCAGACGTCCGACCCTCAGTCCCTGCTCCTGATACCAGTTGTGCTTCTCCCGCGCGTACTCGAGGTATTTCCTCTGCGGGAGCCTCCTGTCGAGCTGGCCGTGAATCCAGGTCCACTCGGGATCGGCCTGACCGAGAGCCGCCGGGATCGAGAGCAGCGTGGCGAGAATCATGAGGCGATGATACGGAGTCAGGCACCTTTCCACACTTCTTCGAGCAGTGAGTGTACGGCACCGATGTCCCGACAGGCGTGGGAAGGAGCATGACCCCGTATTCTCCTTTCCTCTCGCCCGGGAAGCGGTTTCCACATCAGGACACCCCGTCCTCCTGGCTTGCGGTTACACTGGCACTCGAGCCCATCACAGCTTGTCACCCAGCGGCGATCCAACCCCTCTTGGCCGGTCAGAGATCGAACGGAGACAACCATGAGACTGCTGCTCACCGCCGCCGCAACCCTGCTCGCAACGCTCAGCACCTCAGCCCAGTGGTCGGAAGAGGCGAAGCTCGTGCCAGGCGACCTGCTTCCAGGGGACGCTCTCGGCCTGGAGGTGGCGGTCTCCGGCGACACCGCCGTGGTCGGTGCGCCATATCACGACGGCGTGGCCGCGGATGCGGGAGCCGTCTACGTCTACGTTCGCGCGGGCGTCGGGTGGATCCAGCAGGCCAAGCTCCGAGCACTCGATGGCGGAAGCGGGGACCTGTTCGGTGCGTCCGTTTCCCTCGACGGCGACACGGCGCTGATCGGTGCGCCGTACCACGCCGACCCGAAGGGCGCGACCTACGTCTTCGTGCGCTCCGGGAGCACCTGGAGCCAGCAGGCGAAGCTCGAGCTCGCGACCTCGGACCCGGGCTGGATGGGCGGGAGAGTCTCTCTCGATGGTGACACGGCGGCGGTCACGGCCCAGTCGTGGAGCGGCATGCAGGGCAACGTGTACATCTACGTGCGGTCGGGCTCCAACTGGAGCCTCCAGAAGCACATCGGCTGCTGCGGCTGGTACGACGGTTTCGGTTGCTCGCTCGACCTCGATGGCGATTATCTGGTGGTCGGGGTGAATCTCTACGACGACGTGTTCGTGGACAACGTGGGCGCGGCCTTCGTGTACAAGCGAGGGGGCGCCAACTGGGGCCTCCGGACCAAGCTCTGGGGCCCCATCGTCGAGAACTACCGCTTCGGTTCACAGGTCGCGATCTCGGCGGACACGATCCTGGTCGCCGCGGCCCCCGAGAAGTAGACGGTCACCGCTTTCGTGGGCTCCGGCGCGTCGTGGCCCGCTCAGCACACCTTCACTCCTCCGGTCGAGAGCAACCGTCTCGGCGCCAGTCTCGCCATCGACGGGGATCTGGCGGTGATCGGTGACAGCGCCTTCTTCGGTTCCTGGTACGTAGCGTACGTCATGCAACGGTCGGGCACGAACTGGGCCCTGCAGGAGACGCTGGGGGGTTACGGCTCCTCGGGAGCGGCGGACCTCGACGGCGGGACGGTGGTGCTCGGAAACCCCGAAGACGATGACGCGGGAGTCGACGCGGGCGCGGCCCACGCGTACGGATTCGAGCCTGGATCCGGGTTCTGCTTCGGCGACCCGGGCAGCGGCACGCCGTGTCCCTGCAACAACGACAACGATGGAAGCGTCCCGGGCTCGGGCTGCGACAACGGCGTGTTCTCCTCGGGCGCGAGGCTCCGCGCTCGTGGGATCGCCAGCGTGACGCATGACTCGGTGGTCCTGTACACCGAGCGAGCGGAGCCGAACAATTCGGGCCTCTACTTCCAGGCGGACAACCCTGTGGGCGGTGGTGCCGGGATCGTCTTCGGGGACGGCCTGCGCTGCGCGGGCGGCCAGCTGAAGCGACTACAGGTGCGCTTCTCCGACGCCACGGGCTACTCGGCCACCACCGTGGCGATCGCGCTCAAGGGCGGAGTCTCGGCCGGCGACGTCAAGCACTATCAGTGCTGGTATCGCAACCAGAGCACTCCCGCGTGTGGGCTGGGGGTGAACGAGTTCAACCTGTCCAACGGCTACACCCTGAGCTGGATCCCCTGACTCCGCATTCACCGGTTCGCCCGTAGCTTCATGTACTTGCGGTACAGCTCGCCCCACAAATCGTTCTCGGGCTCGAGCACCGCGGCCAGACCGAACTGCACCTCCGCCTCCGCGAGGTCTTCGGGGCGGCCGACGAGCTTCTCTCCTTCACCGAACCATCCACTGAGAGCCCAGGCGAGCTCGGCGCGGTAGTTGGCGTCGAGCGGGTCGAGCTCGGCCGCACGGCGGATGTCCGCCGTGCCCTGTCCCCAGTCGCCCGTGAAGATGTGGGCCACGCCGCGAGCCCAGTAGCATGGTCCGCTCTCGTGTCCCGCCTCGATTGCGGCGTTCAGATCCTCGAGCGCCTCCTTGGGCGTGCCCTCGCCGTGGAACACGCGATTGTAGCCACGCCTGAATCGCGCCTCGGCACCGTCGATCGGGATGGCCGCGACGAACTCGGTCCACTCCTCTTCCAGCGCGGCCAGATCCTTGACCTTGAGCTGTTTCAACAGCGCAGCACTAACGTCCTCGCGCCTGTACTGCTTGCGAATGCCGGTCCTGTCACTGAAGCCCATGTCGATCGTCTCGGGCTTGCAGCCCTTGAGCTTCAACGCGTAGAGATCCCGGGTGAAGCGGTTGAAGTTCTTCGCGTACCTGGGTGAGCTCTGGAGAAAGTACGCGAACGACCAGGCATTGGCGTACTGGAATCCACCGAAGCCCTCGTCCTCGACGAGGAACAGGTCGGCCAGCGGGGTGTGCTTGCCGGCTTCGATCGCCTCTTGCATCGTCAGGACGAGATCCATCTGCAAGCTGCCCGGTTCGATCGAGAGCTTGCCCTTCTTGTCACGCCTGATCTCCGCCGTGCCGTAGTAGTCGGCGATCGCTTCGTCGATCCATATCGGCGGCCAGAAGTCCTGGTCGACGAGGTACATCAACAGGTGAGTGCACTCGTGAAGTGCCGTGACCTCGCTGAGACCCGGGTCCTTGAAGTCGTGGTAGAAGTTGAGGCTCTTGTCGCCAGGCCAGAAGAAGCCTAGCAAGCCCTCGTTCTCGCCCTCTTCGTCCTCGTCGGCTGCAATGTACTCGTGGAGCTCCTCCCGGCGCTTGAAGACGTTGACAGTCATCTTCGTGCGCCTCATGGTCGGCGTCGGCTTGATGCCGATGCGATCGTCCATCAGCGCATAGTACGTCTCGAGCAGCTCGGCGTAGTAGTCGAGCTGCTCCGGCGACGTGTTCGAGCGCACGAGGAAGTGCCTGGTCTCTTTCTGCCAGGCATTGTTGAAGTCAGCATGCCTGGCGAGATCCTCGGTGCGCTCACGCCGCTCCTCCGCCTGGCGTTCGAGCTGAATCCTGTAGCGCTCCTTGGACAGCCACTTCCCCTTGTAGCGCACGTACCCCCTCTCGAGGAACTCCCGTTCCCGGTCGTTCTTGGGTACGTACTCGGACATGTCTCCCTCCATCTCGACGGAGGCGACCATCTCCACGGGGCACAGGATCTCCCCCGGCTCGAACTCGAGCCGGTACTTGTCTCCCACCAGGCGCGCCTTCTTGACCTCGATCACGCGCCCATCGGCGGTGACGAGCGTATCGGCGGAGACGAGCGGGCAGGTACAGAGCAGTGCGACGAGCGTGAAGCGGAGCGAGTTCTTCATGGTGCGCACAGTGTACTCGCTGGTGCATGACAGCTCGGAACAAGGGAGCTCCAGGGGGTCTCCCGCCCTTGAACCGCCTCTGCGAGGGTCCCGGAGGGCCGGCAGCGGCTCGAATACCTGACTCCGTACTCGGTCGATCAGATTCTCCCCGAATCGCTGTCGGCCTCCTCGACGCGTTCGCGGCTGAGGAGGAGAGACGTGACCCTCGCCGTCGGCGGTCCGCGTTCTCACCTCTTTCCCTGTCTCCAGGAGCCCCCAGAATGTCTGTCCGTACCCATCGAGCCCGATTCCTCCTCCCCGCCATGATCGCCCTGAGCACCGTCTCGGCCACCGCTCAGGAACTCGCCTACCAGCTCGGCGACGAGGCCACCAACGGCGACGACTTCGGCCGCGCCGTCGCCAGCGCCGGCGATATCGACCTGGACGGACACCCCGATATCGTCGTCGGGGCGCCCTACGACGACGCGAACGGCACCAGCTCCGGCAGCATCTTCGTCTACTCCGGACGTACGGGGGAGCTGATCTGGACCCGCGCGGGCGAGAGCGCAAGCGAGAGCTTCGGCTGGGCTGTCGACGGCATCGGCGACGTCAACGGCGACGGCGTGAGCGACCTCATCGTCGGCGCCCCGGGCTTCGACTTCCCCGGTGGTCACGCGAACAGCGGTAAGGTCTACGTGGTCTCGGGCACGGGCGATTACAACATCATGGTAACCCTCACCAACCAGCTGAACGCCCAGATGGGCATCTCCGTCCGCAGCCTCGGCGATCTCGACGGCGACGGGGTCGGGGAGTTCGCTCACGGTTCGCCCTGGTACGACTCGGGTGGTCTCACCGACTGCGGGTTCGTCTCCGTCTACTCCGGCGCCAGCACCAGCAGCATGTTCCAGCGCTACGGGGAAGAGGACGGCGCCTGGTGCGGGATGTCGATCGACGTCGTCCGTGCGACGGGCTACGAGGCGACGAGCCGCCTGATCATCGGCGAGCCCGGGTCCGACACCCTGGGAACCGACACCGGTCAGGCGCGAGTGCTCGACGGCTACGGAAACACGGTCCTGCTCCTCCATGGCGTGGGCCCCGGAGGTCTGCACGGTATGGCGGTGGCCGGCATCGGAGACGTGAACGGCGACGGCCTTCGGGATATCGCCGTGGGCGCCCCCGACATGGACCACTACGCCAACGGCACGAACACGGGGCTCGTTCTCGTTTACTCCGGGGTCTCGACGACGTTCCTCCACTCCTTCGGTGGGCCGACATCGGGAGCGATGTTCGGACAGTCCCTCTCCGGATTTGGCGACTACGATGGAGACGGCATCGACGACTTCCTGATGGGTGCTCCCAACCACGACGCGAGCTCCACCGACTCTGGGGTGGTGCAGATCTGGTCCGTCTTCGGCGCGGAGCCGATCGCGACCTTCACCGGCGGTATGAACGACCACCTCGGCCGCTCGGTGGCCTCGGCGGGTGATCTCAACCTCGACGGTCTGCCCGACTTCATCCTCGGAGCGAACGACGCGCCCTTCGGACAGGGGCGGGCGTACGTCCACCTCTCGCAGGTGAACGAGCCGGAGAACTACTGCACGGCCAAGGTCAACAGCCAGGGCTGCACGCCGCAGATCTCCTTCGAGGGTTTTGCCAGCCTCTCGATCGGCGAGGGCATCCACGTGGGCGCGCAGAACGTGATCAACCAGCAGTTCGGACTCCTGTTCTGGGGATCGGAGTCGCTGGACACCCCCTGGAAGGGCGGGACCCTCTGCGTCAAGGGGCCCTTCAGCCGGACGGGGGTCCAGCAGTCGGGGGGCAACTCGGGCGTCACCGACTGCTCCGGCAGCTACGACTACCACTTCTCCCACGCCTCGATGGCCGCGGCGGGGATCCAGCCCGGGGTTCGCCTCCACGCGCAGTACTGGTATCGCGATCCGTCGGCGTCCTACGGCGTCGGGCTGACCGACGCGGTGGCGTTCGACGTCGTTCCGTGATCGAGGCCCGACCTCGGCTTCAGCGCGGGGGTTCGGTGGAGTCGCCGCCCCCGCGCAGCACTTCCTCGAGCGCCGGGTGAGTGCGCAGAGTGCTCCAGTCCGCGGAAGCCGCCAGTGCCTCGAGCTCCGCGAAGCCGGCGGTGCGGGCCCCCTCGAGGTAGCTCGCCGCCCCCTCGAGGTACGACGAGGCGAGCTCGGAGCGCCGCTCCACCGTCAGGTCCTCGTCGGCTCCGACGGCGATCACCGCCTTCTGCCAGACGTTCAGCACGCCGGTGACCTCCTGGACCGAGCTGTAGCCGTCCGCCGTGTACTCGACCTGCCGGATGAGCGCGACCGCCTCGACGTGGCGGCCGAGATCGGCGTGGCAGAGCGCGAGGTTCGAGCGGGCGTAGCGGATCAGCACCTGCAAGTCGACGCGTTCGGGTAGCTCCGCGAGGACCTGTGTCGCGTGCTCGGTCGCGCGCTCGAGGGTCTCGAGCGCCTCGGCCGGGCGCTCCAGGTGAATCTGCACCGCCGCCTGGTTGTTCTCGAGCATGGCCAGGCGGGCGGTCCCATCCACCGAAGGAGCGCGGGCGAGCCGTTCCTCCAGGAGCTCCGCCGCTCGCGTCATGTCCGCGTCGGCCCCTCCGAGATCCCCGGAGGACATCCGGTGGCTCGCCCGGTTGTTGTAGGCCGAGAAGAGCCCCTCGCGCGAACGCTCGAGTGCGGGGTGCTCCTCCAGCAGCTCCTCGCCGAGGAGAATCGAGAGATCGAGCTGTTCCACCTGCTCCTCCCGGCGTCCGGCGCGCTCCAGCGCGACGCTGTAGTTGCTGCGAATGCCGGCGAGGTCCAGGCGGTGTCGGGGCTGGTCGGGCTGCGCTTCCAGCAGCTGCTCACACAGCTCGATCGCACGGAGGCAGTCCCGCTCCACCAGGTCCTTCCGTCCCGCCTCCAGGTGCAACACGGTAGCCTGCTGCAGCACGCCGACGAGATGACTCTCGAGGGCGGGCGCCGTCGATCCCGAGAGCGCACGCTCGAGCTCCTCCGCAGCGGTCGCCAGCGCCTCGAGCGCTTCCTGCGTCTCTCCGCGAGAGTAGAGCACGATGGCGAGGTGCTTGTGACTGGTCGAGAAGGCGACGACGCGATCAGAATCGTTCTCGTCACCGCGCAGGAGCTCCGCCGACTGTTCGACCGCGCGGCGCAGGTGCTCCTCGGCCTTCTCCACCTCCCCCGAGCGGTAGAGCAGGTTGCCGATCAGCGTCAACGAGAGCGCCAGACCTCGCCGGGCCTGGCTCGGGTCCGCGCGGCCCTCGACCGGTCCCGTGTCCAGCTGCCGCTCGAACGCGTCCTTCGCCTCGGTCGCCTCCACCAGGGCGCGGTCGAGGTTGCCCAGCTCCCGCTCGATCACGGCCATTCGATATCGGCCGACGGCCTCGCGATGGTCGAGCCACTCCGCCTCGGGGTGGGCGGCGAGCAGCTCGCGATAGAAGTCCGCGGCGGCCTCGAGCAGCTCGCGGCGCGCCGAGTCCGCCTGCGGGATCGCGACCAGGCGCTCGCTGCCGAGCTCGGTGAGCAGCTCGATCGCTCCCAGCGCCCGCTCGAAGTCGGCGGTCGCGATCCGGCGCGCCTCGGCTTCCGAGGAGGCGAGCGCCGCACTCTCGCGCGCCTGCCACACGCTGACGACGCCGAAGACTCCCAGCAGCGCGGCGAACGCTACCGCCGCCCCCACCGCCAACCGATGACGGCGGAGCGAGCGGCGCAGCACGTACAGGCGTGAGTCGGCCCTCGCCTGGATCGGCTCGCCGTGCAGGAAGGCGCGCAGGTCGTTCGCGAGCTCGATCGCCGTCTGGTAGTGGCGCTCGGGGTCCTTCTCGAGCGCTTTGAGCGTGATCGTCGTGAGGTCGCCGCGTAGCTCGGGATCGAGCTCGCCCGGGGGATCGGGATTCACCTCGGTGATGCGTCGGATCGCCTCGATCACGGTCAGGCCGTCGAGCGCGATCGGCGCGCGCCCGCAGATCAGTTCGTAGAGCAGGACACCCAGCGCGTAGACATCGGTGCGCACATCCACCAGCTGCCGCTCTCCCGAGACCTGCTCCGGGCTCATCGAGGACAGCGTGCCGATCAGGGCGCCGTCGACGGTGTGCTGGGTGGCGTTCGCCACGTCGGCATCAATGACCCGTGCGATGCCGAAGTCGAGCACCTTCGGCTGGCCGACCGCCAGCGCGCCGTCGATCCTCACCTCGCCGCCGGACGTCGACTCCTCGTTGGTGACGAAGACATTGTCGGCCTTCAGGTCGCGGTGGATGACGCCGCGCTGGTGGGCGTAGTGCACGGCGTCGCAGACGCGCGCAAGCAGCTCGAGTCTCTGCACGAGCCGCAGCCCGTGCTCACGCGCGTAGCGTACCAGGGGAACACCTCGCACGAGCTCCATGGTGAAGTACGGAACCTCACGCCCGACACCGTGAACGTCGGACACCTCGGCCACGCCGGCGTCATAGATGCGCGCGATTCCGCTGTGCTGCAAACGGCCCAGGATCTCGATCTCGTGTCGGAAGCGGCGGATGGCACTCTCGGAGATATGCCCCGCATGCAGCACCTTCAGCGCGACGTCTCGTCGTGGAAAGGACTGACGCGCGGCGTACACCGCGCCCATGCCTCCCTCGCCGAGCCGTTCGAGGATGTGATAGGGCCCGATTCGCGCACCGCTCTGAACGCCGGGCTCGTCTCGTTCCCCGCCCTCCAGGAAGTCCCGAGGCACTTGCGAATCGCTGGCGAGCAGCTGTTCGACGCGGCGCCGGGTCTCCGCATCCGCGGACTCCTCGTCCAGAATCCGCTCCCGCTCCTGCGGCTCCAGGTCGGCCACGCGGAGGAACAGCTCGTCGACGCGAGACTCGTCGCTCACTCCTCGGCCCCCGAGAGCTCGGCGAACAGCTTCGCCCGCGCGAGCCTCCACCGTCGCTGGACGGTTCGCTCCGACACTCCGAGCACGTCGGCGATCTCGGCTTCGGGCAGGCCGGCGAAGAAGCGCAAGTTCACGATCTGCGCCTGGTCGGGCGAGCGGGCTTCGAGTCGCTGCAGTGCGTCCTCGAGCGCGAGGAGATCCTCGGGCGGCGCGGCGGTCGCCAGGGTGAGAGCTTCCGGACCGAGGCGCTTCCAGCCACCGCCTCGTTTCTGCGCGGCCTTCTTGCGCGCGGCCTCGATGAGCACGTGGTGCATCGCGCGGGCGGCGGCGAAGAAGAAGTGCCGCCGGTCGTTCCAGCTCGGCTCCTCGCGGTCGACCAGCCGCAGGTAGACCTCGTTGACGAGGGCCGTTGGCTGCAGCGTCTGCCCCGGCGGCAGGCGCCGCATCCGCGCGCGAGCGATCCCGCGGAGCTCGCTGAAGACGGTGCGCAGGAGCTTCTCCCCGGCCGTCTCGTCTCCCTGCTGCATTGCTTTCAGCAGCATCGTCACGGAGCTCGGAGGCGGGGAGGGCGGGGTATCCATCGGTAACTCGGGCCGCGTCATTCTAGGTCCGAGTTCAGTGATCGGTGCGGTGGGGGAGTGAGTAGTGCGCCCAGGCCTCGAGAGGAATCGAGACTCCGGTATCCGGGATGCGGAGCCTGGCTCCGTATCTCAAGGCGACCAGGGCACTTCGAGCGCGGCGGTGGTGTTGCTCGCCTGGCCGCAGGGCCCGACGCCGTCGCGATACCAGAGCTGGTAGTAGAGGGTCCGCCCCGCCTGCGCCTGCCCCTGGGTGGCGATCGAACCGTTGCTCGACGCGCTCCCACCGCTGCCGATCGTCACCATCTGCAATCTCGTCGTCGACGCGGCCGCGAAGCACAGGATCCCGTCGCCGAAAGGGCTCGGCGCGAGCGCCGGGCCCTGCAGCAAGAAGCCCACTTCGCCCGGAGGCAGCCCCGAGGCGGTGAAAGACAGGTCGTCGAAGACCACGCTCGTCGAGCCGCTCGCCGCCAGCACCCCGCCCGCGGCCGTCGAGTTGAGGCACCCCTCACCCGAGCCCGCCGCGCTCTCGTTGCTGCAGGGGCACGGTCCCGAGCTCCCGTCACCAGCGCAGATCGCGGCGATCGGTGCGAGACCGTGGTACAGGCGCACCTTCCCATCCCCCGACCCGAGCAGCATGTCCAGCCGCCCGTCGAGATTCCAGTCGCACATGTTCGGCCGCGAGCGCGGGCCGAACTCGAGGTCGATCGGCACGCCGCTGCTGTGGATGTACTCGTAACCGTCGAAGAGCGGCGCGGCGTCGGTGCCGACGTTGCGGTAGAGCACCACCTCGCCGTACGTGTTGCCGACCACCAGATCCTTGCGCCCGTCGAGGTCGAGGTCGACCACCGTGGGGGCGGAGCGGGTCGAAGGGGCGCGCAGGTCCTCGTTCCCGTCCTGGAGCCCCTGCCGGATCCGGAAGTCGGGCGCGAAGTGCGTGCCCTCGTTCAAGTAGAGGTAGACGTAGCCGCTGTGCATCCCGACGACGAGGTCCTTGCGGCCATCCTCGTTCCAGTCGGTCAGCGCCAGCGTGGTGCGCTTGCCGACCCAGATGTCCACCTTCGACCCGGGTTGACCGACCTGCAGTAGCACTCCGCCGTCGAAGGTCGGGTCGTCATCGGTACCGATGTTGGTGTAGAGGCGAATGTGACCGTCGGCCTGGCCGACGATCAGGTCCTTCTTCGAGTCCGCGTCCCAGTAGACCACCAGGGGGTAGAGGCCCAGTCACCCTCCGCCCTGCAGGTTGAGCAGTCCGCCATTCGATTGCGCCAGGAGGTAGTTGGAGAACTGCGGATCACCGGGCGTGCCCTCGTTGAGGTAGATGCGCACCCGGCCGCGCTCGAGGCCGCTGCCCTCGCCGACGATCAGGTCGGGCAGGCCGTCGTTGTTCCAGTGGGAGAGCGAAGGGACCGAGTAGTCGTTGACCAGGAGGTCGACCCCGGCCGCCTGAACGATCGTCTCGGGGCCGATGTGGAATTGCGCCGAAGCCCCCGGAGCCAGGAGAGCTCCGAAGACCACCAGCGAGCCGATGGCGCGCCGGGGGGACGGGGAATTGGCAAACCGCATCTGGATACAGCTCAACAAAGAGGGAGGGGAAAGCAGGCCAGGTCGCCTCGGTAGTGATGGGGAAGGTCGGCCGCCCCGAGGCGCGACGGCCGACGCTGTCGAGTATGGCGCTAGGGGAGGAACACGACCTCGAGACCGTTGGTCTGGTTGCTGTCCTCGCTGCAGGCGCCGCTCGGATCGCGGTACCACACCTGGAAGTTGACCGTGTCGCCGGCCCCCCAGCCGCCCTTCACGCCGAGTCCGCCGCCCCAGGTGGCGGTGCCCGCCAGATCGGGCGTCTCCACTCCGTGGCGGATGATCCCGCCCCCGGCGCAGCGCAGGCCGGCGCCGAAGAGGCTCCCCGCGCCGCCGTTGATCTGGTTCGGGCCGCTGAAGAGCAGGCCGGGCTGCGACGGGAGGAGACCCGAAGCGACGATGAAGAGGTCGTCGGCGGCCGTGCTGCGGCTCCCGCCGGCGACGATCATGGCGCCGTGCCCGAGCGAGTTCTCGCAGCCCTTGCCGTCACCGACCGGGCTCTCGTTGCCGCAGGGACAGGCCGTGCCGGTGCCGTCGCCGAAGCAGTAGGCGGTGGCCAACGGGCCCTGCCGGCGGAAGAGGTAGTTCCCCCTGTTGCTGTCCCAGTTGCTGACCGCAAAGTCGATCGAGGTGGTGGTGGTGTAAGTGAGGACGACGTCGGTGCTCGGCGCCGTCGCCAGGCTGAACCACCCGGTCTCCGCCTCGTAGCAGTACTGCGACGTGGTGATCGGCAGGCCGTCCACCAGCACCGAAGCGACGTCCATGATCGGCGCGTGGTCGCTGTAGAAGATCTTGCGCGACCCGTCGCCGGTGTGCGTCTCCCCGATCACCGGGACCAACCCCTCCTTGTCGACGTCGGAGAGTGGCAGCGCCTCGACGACGCTGTAGGTGCTCGAGATGTAGCCGGGCGTGGAGCTCAGCGTGCCGCTGGTATTGAGGTACATCCGCACCTCGCCCCACCATTCTCCGGTGATGGCATCGAGCCAGCCGTCCCCCTGCACGTCGCAGAGCACGATCGCCGAGGTGTAGCCGATGAACTGCGAGGTCCAGTCCGGCGTGGTGTTGATGCCGCCCGAGCCATCGCTGTAGTAGGCGTAGAAGCGCCCCGTCCCGCTCAGCTGGTTGTTGTCGGCGTAAGCGATGTCCTGGTAGCCGTCGTGGTTGATGTCGCCGATAGACAACGTGTTGCCGTCGGGCGTGGACGGAGTCGATGCCTGCCAGCCGGCCGCGATCGAGATGCTGCTCCCGTTGTTGTAGTGGATGGTCGGCCCCTTGCCGGCGTTGCAGAAGACCAGGTCCAGGTCGCCGTCGCCGTCCATGTCGCCCCAATCGACGTCGTAGCTGTAGTCGTTCGTCGCCGCCTGCCAGCCGGGATTCCCGGCCAGCATCCCACCGGTGTTGAAGTAGATGCGGTTCTTGTCGGGATTGTTGTAGTAGTTTTCCCCGGTGGCCACGGCGAGGTCGAGGTCACCGTCGCCGTCGGCGTCACCGAGGGCGCAGGAGAAGCTGTAGAAGGTGTCGTTCGAGGTCCACGACGGAGTGCTCGAGAGGGTGCCGCTGCCGTTGTTCAGGTACAGCTTGGCGTAGCCCTCCTGGCTGAACCCGGCCGGACCCAGGTAGACCGAGACGGCGACATCCGGCCATCCATCGCTGTTCACGTCCCCGACCGAGAGGTGCCCGTGGTAGTCGATATCGTTCGAGGACCAGCTCGGCGTCGAGGGAAAGGTGCCGTTGCCGTTGTTGTGGTAGACGGCCACGCGCTGGCGGTAGATGTCGTTGCCGTTGGCGACGATGAGGTCGTCCCAGCCGTCCCCGTTGATGTCGGCGAAGCCGGCGCCGGTGGAGACCTGCGTGTCGGAGGAGGTCCAGTCGGGCGAGTTGGGGTAGGGGACCTGCGGCGCGGCCGTGCTCGAGCTGCTGCCGAGGGCGATCAAAAGGGCGGCGCCGAGGGCGCTCGGGATTGTGTTGCGCATGGGGAATCTCTGCTCAGGTGGGGTGATGACTGCCACTACCTACGTCGTACGTACATTCTACGGGGTTCCCTCTGGTTGGGGGCTTTCGACGGCCTTCCCATCCCGGCTCGCCGGGGGAGGCGCAGGAGGCTGCTGATCGCTATCCGCACACCGCACGGCGCATGGACGGGGGCGGGGCGGAGACGACGGAAGTGGGCTCCATTCCCGGGCAGTAGTGACGGTCGAGGATCAACCCCTCGGCGGCGAGCTGGTCGAGTTCGGGGGTGTACAGTTTCTTTGTCCCCGGGAGACCGTTCTGGTACAGCACGCCGAGGTCGCCGTAGCCGAGATCGTCACACAGGATGAAGATGATGTTCGGCGGCTCGGTCCGGTCGTGCGCTGAGCTCGTGGGTTGCGTCGTGCTGGCGAGGGCCGTCGACGCGAGAATAGTGACTGCGGCGAGAGTCGATCTCATGGGGAGAACTTCGTTCAGGAGCTGGCCGGGATTCTCGCGCGTCCGTTCCGAAGGCAGGTTCCACGCGGCGCGTCCTCCAGATAGAAACCGAGAACGTGTACCAGAACGCTAGCACGTCCGGCGAAGACCCGCAACGCGGCGGGACCGGCCAACGTGCCAAATCGGCCGCACCGTATCGTCTGTGGATACAGCATCGTGTTGGCTTCGAACCACACGAGGCGCCGGTCGAGCAATGCCCGATCAGCGCCCCATGCGGCGATGGTGGACCCGGTTCGGTCCCGGATCCGGTCAGGGGATCACGGAGTCCAGGTGATCTCGTAGCCGTTGGTGGCGTTGAAATCGTTGACGCCGACGCCGCAAGGCTGACCACCGGAGTTGTCGCGGTACCAGAGCTGGTAGCGCTTGGTGTCGCCCGCGAGGACGTTGCCGGCCTTGACCGAGATCGGCGTGGCCCAGGCGGAGGTGTCGGAGTCACCCGTCGCGCTGGAGAAGCGGACGCCGAGGCGCTTCAGCTGGCCGCCGGCGCACTGGAGACCGTCACCCCAGATGTTGCCGGGGGACAGGTCGTTGTTGGCCTGGAAGTACAGGCCGCTGTTGTTGGGGTCGAGACCCGTGGCGGAGAGGACCAGCGTGTCGTTACTGAGGCTGGCGTCCCCGCTGGCGGTGAGCTTGGCGCCCGCGGCGGAGGCGCCGTTGGCGCAGCCGGAGCCGGGTACGGTGCCGTCGCTGTTGTTGCCGCAAGGGCACTGGGTGCCGCTGCCGTCACCGAAGCAGTACCCGGTGCCGGGCTCCGGCCCGAAGTCGGGCGGGGTGAGCGTGCCACTGGCGAGCCCCGCGATATCCGCGGCGCTCAAGAGCCCATCGTAGAAAGCGAGGTCGTCGAGCCCGCTCTCCTGGGCAGCAGCGGGGTCGCCACCGCCGTTGATGACCCCGATCTGGAGGTCGTGCGACGGGAAGACCTGCCCGGTCAACGTGCCGGTGAGAGCGTAGGTGCCCTGAGACACGCCGTCGAACCAGATCTCAGCCTGGTTGTTGGCGCGGTCGACGGTCCCCGCCACGTGAACCCAGGTGTCGATTCCGTGGTACACCACGAGGTAGTTGTTCGAGATCGTCGCGGCCCCCTCGTGGTCGTCGATGCGGAAGTTGAAGAGCGGAGTCGTGTTCGAGGCGAGCTGGATTCCGATGGATGTCCCGGACAGGCAGTCGAAGACCCGCGGGCCCCTTGAGTCGCCGTCGCTCGTGTTGTCGTACACCCAGTAGCTGAAGGACCAGTCACCGGTGCCGAAATCCATTGCGGTCGGATTCGTGCCGTCGTGCACGTCCGCGGAGACGAAGCCTCCGCCGGAGCCCGTACCACCCAGGACGGTGTTGAGGGTCGGGCCGGATCCCGTGTAGGCCTCGCCGTACGTGGCGTGGACGCTGAGGTCGGGGGTGCCGACGGCGCTGCCGACGAGACCGCCGACGGAGTCGTCCATGCTCGAGAAGTCCCAGTAGTGAATGACTGTCTGGGCCTGGGCGGTGGAAGCCATCGCTGCCAGGGCCAGAGCGGAAGTGATCGAGAGGAGCTTCATGATTCGTTGCTCAGAGATTGATGGGTTCGAGGTGGTTTTCCGGCAGACGATCAGGGCAGCCAGGTGATCATGTAGCCGTTGGAGGTGTTGGATTCGGTGCCACAAGGAGAACCATTGGAGTCGCGGAACCACCACTGGTAGTACAGCGTCTCGCCGGCGAGGATCGTGTGACCGAAGCTCGCCGATCGGGCGGAGATCGACATCGGGCTCGAGTCGGCGTCACCGGTGGCGGTGGTCGTCTTCACCTTCAGGCGGATCAGGCCTCCGCCAGCGCAGCGGATGGCGTCGCCGAGGAAGAGGCCCGCGCCGTCCTGGTTGTTGTTCGCCTGGAAGAACATCGACGAGTTCGAGACCGGACCTCGCAGCCCCACGAGGACCAGGCTGTCCGCGCCGACACTCGCCACGCCGGTGCCGTAGAGACGGGCCCCGGCATTCGCGTCGTCGTGCGCGCAACCCGCGCCGAGGGGATCGGAGCCGTCGTTGTCGTTGCCGCAGGGGCAGGGATTGCCTTGATCGGTGCGACCGAAGCAGTAGGCGGTGCCGGGGCCGGTGCTGGGGCCGACGTATTCCCAGGTATCGTCCATCTGGGTGGTCCGGTATCCGCCGAAGAGGATGATCTTGCCCAGACCGGCCACGAAGCGCATCGAGGTGGCGGAGCGATCCCCGGCCCCGGAGATGCCGAGGTTGGTCCAGTCGGCACCGTCGAACTCCCAGGTGCTGGGCAGGGTGGGGCCGTTCTCGACGCCCCCGAAGAGCACCATGACGTCGCGCAGCGGGTCGTAGCTCATGGCTCCGTTGTTGAGTCCGTAGGTGCCCCCCCCGCCGGTCGGGAAGTTCGCCGTCACGATCTCGGTCCAGTTCGTGCCGTCGAAGACCCAGGTGTCCTTGTGGTTGGTCCAGGTCGTCGAGGCGGTCGAGAACCCGCCGTACATGAAGACCGTGCTGCTGCTCGTGTCACAGGCCATGAAGTGCTGGCGACGCGCCGGCGGAACCGTGGCCGGTGACAGCTGGGTCCAGTTCACCCCGTCCCACGCCCAGGTCTCGTCGTAGAGCGTCGTCCCGTCGCTACCCCCGAAGAGGTACGTCGTGGCCAGGCCGGGGACGTAGACCATGTCGCACTGCTTCATCGCGGGCGGCGAGCTCGCCGGTGACATCTGGGTCCAGGTGCTCCCGTCCCACTCCCACGTGTCGTCGGACGGGCCGCCCTGGTCGCCACCGAAGACGACGAGCCGGCCACGGCCGCTGTCCCAGGCCACGCCGCCGGTCTTGCGGGCGGGCGGGGTCGGACCGCTGGTCGGCGAGATGTCGGTCCAGTCGGTGCCGTCGAAGGCCCAGATCTTGTTCTGCAGACCGGCGCCGCCTTCCTTTCCACCGAAGCAGAGGGCGCGGCTTCCATCGGACACCACGTCGTGCCCGGCGGAGGGGGGAGGGCTGGTCGTCGGAGTCAGCTCGGTCCAGGTCCCCTGCGGGGCCGGCACGGCCGCAGAGGTCGCGGCGAGGAGAGAGGACGCGGCGAGCAGCTGGAGGCTCGTCAAGACGGGGGAGGTTCGCTTCATCGGATTCTCTTCCTTCTCGGATGCGGCGCGTGCACGTTCGTGCCGGCCGACGCAGAGGTGGGTTGGGGAGAGCACGTCCGGCCCATCGGCCACGACTCGTCAATCCTGCCTCATCCGTCGACTTTCCATCAGCCCGGAATACTCCTGGAATCCGGGCAGGGACCCCTCGTAGATCTACGAGGCCTCCCCCCCGATCCAGCCTTGAAGCGGACTCCAGGGGGGCGGGTGGTAGACTGTATCCATGGTTCCTCGACTGCTTACCGGGATCCTCCTTTGCACCCTCCTGGCTCCGGTGCTGCCCGCTCAGCTGGAGCTCCCACCGTCCATCTCCCACTCCACCTGGACGGATGCAGACGGCTTGCCGCAGAACTCGGTGCTGAGTATCAGCCAGGACTCCGCCGGGTACCTGTGGGTCACCACCCTCGGCGGCCTGGCTCGTTTCGATGGACGGCACTTCGAAGCGTTCGACGAGCTGAGCCGGCCAGATCTCCCGGGCAACCGCTTCATGCGGGTCCTCCACGACCGGAACGAGACGATGTGGGTCTGGATCCAGGAGACCGGTCTCTTCCGCTACCGGGACGATCGATTCACGCACATCGAGACTCCGACAACGTTGAGGCGAATCGTCGAAGACGAAGCGGGGAACATCTGGGCGACGTTCCGGGATGGCCTCTTCCGCGTCATCGAGGATCGAGTCGACCTGGTGAAGGAGGGCGCGTTTCGAGCCATCCTCGATGCAGGAGACGGAGTCACCTGGGTCTCCTCGTTCGACGGAGAGCTGCTTCGGCTCGAGGATGATCGAGAGACTGTGTTCGGCCCGAACGAGGGGCTCCCGCCTCGGGAGGCGATGACGGCGCTCCTCGAGACCGACGACGGCATCCTCTGGGGAGCCTGCGAGGCGGGAGTCTGGCGCTCCACCGACGCGACCAGAACTGAGTTCCAGCGAGTCGGAGGTGCTCCCGAGAACGTACAAGGCGCGGTGCTGGACGAGCGAGGCGCTCTGTGGTTCGCTTGCAGCGATCGCCTCGTACGGTGGGATCCCGGCACCAGTTCCGCCACCGAGGTAGCCCAGGGCGATTTCACCTCCTTCTTCAAGGACGGTCGCGGAAACCTCTGGGTCGGCAGCTCCGGTCAGGGCCTGCATTGCCTTCGCTACGCCGCGCTCCACGACGTGACCGCCGAGCTGGGCCTCCCGGCGAATGACTCCTGGGCCATCACTGAGGATTCGACGGGAACCGTGTTCATCCTCATGGGCCGCATGCTGTTCGAAACACGAGACGGTGACGTCACGAGCAGGCTGTTCGCTGACAACCTCAGTTCCGTGTTCGTCGATCGCCAGGGGGACCTGTGGATCGGGAGTTTTGGTGGGCTGATCAGGATCCGCGGGGATCAGGAGGTCTCGTTCGGAAAGGACGCGGGTCTCTCCGGGCCGGTGCGCGCCCTGCTGGAGGACCGCGCCGGGCGGCTCTGGGTCGGCACGGCGGAAGGCCTGTTCCTGATGGATGGGGACCGCTTTCTGCACCGGTTCGCGGAGCAGCTGGCCGGCGTCCGCTGTTTGCTCGAGGACGAGGCCACGGGCGTGCTGTGGGTCGGTACCCAGAAGGGGCTGGCCCGGATCGATGGCGACTCGCTCACCTGGCTCGATAGGGAAAACGATCTGTCCCCCGGCGCCATTCGCACGCTGTACCTGGACCCGGACGGGGTACTCTGGGCCGGAAGCTACTGCGGTGGGCTGAACCGCATCGAGAAGGGCACAATCGTGCGCTACTCGAAAAGCAACGGTCTCGCGGACAACTTCATCTCCTGCATCCTCGAAGACGACGACGAACGATTGTGGATCAACTCGAACAAGGGTCCCCTGGTGGTCCATCGTTCCGAGCTGAACCGCGTCGCCAGGGGGGAGGCCGACCGTATCGCCTGCACCACCTTCACCAGGGGGGAAGGTGCGCGCGAGGCGAATGGAGGGAGTCAGCCGGCGGGGTGGCGCACGACCGACGGGCGGATGTGGTTTCCGAGCATCGAGGGGGTGACGGTCGCCGATCCGCGGGAGCTCCCGCTCGACGAGGCACCACCGAGCGCGCTGATCGAGTCGCTCGACATTGGCGAGAACCGTGAGCTGATCGTGCGCTTCACGGCGCTCGGATTCTCCTCCCCGGAGCGCGTACGTATCCAGACCCGGCTGATCGGCCACACCCAGAGCTGGATCGAGGACCTGGGAGAGCGGCGGGCGCACTACAGCTACCTGTCGCCCGGCGCCTACGAGTTTCAGGTGAGAGCCCGGAACGGATACGGTCCATGGAGTGCGGTGGTAGCAGAGAGCTTCGAAGTCGAGCACCGCTTCCACGAGACTACCGCTTTCCTCGTCGGCATCGCGCTGCTCGGCGCTCTCGGGGCCCTGGTCCTGACGGAGTTCCGGCTGAAGCGCTCGCGCGCGCGAACGGCGGAGCTCGTCCAGCTGGTCGCGGAACGCGAGCGCGCCGAGCGCTCCCTGAGCAAGAGCCGGGCCGAGCTTCGCCGCCTGTCGCAAGAGCTCCTGACCAGCCAGGACACGGAGCGCCGGCGCCTTTCTCGTGAGCTGCACGACGACCTGAGCCAGCGGCTGGCCGCGCTGGCGATCCAGGCCCAGGTCGTCAGGAGACGCCTGGGAGACAGCAGCGACCAGACCCGCGAGCAGGTGGACGATATCGTCGAGATGTCCCGGCAGCTCGCCATCGATGTCCAGCAGCTGTCTCGGCGACTGCACCCCGTGGGCCTGCGCAGTCTCGGGCTGGCCGAGGCCGTTCGCCAGGAATGCGACGCCTTCGCGCGCCGTGGCGGAGTCGACGTCGAGCTCGAGGAGAACATCGCCTCGAACGAGGTCTCCGAGGAAGTCTCGGTCGCGGCCTTCCGGATCCTCCAGGAGAGCCTGCACAACGTCGAGAAGCACGCCCGCGCCAGCGCGGTGAAGGTCCGGGTCGTCGTGGAGGACGGCGAGCTCGTCGTCTCCATCTCCGACCGCGGGCGGGGATTCGACACCGAGAACGGTTCCGACGCCGGGCTCGGGCTGATTACAATGCGTGAGCGGGCCGCCTCCATCGCCGGAGAGCTCTCGGTCACCTCCAGCCCCGGCGGCGGAACGACGGTCTGCCTGCGCGTCCCCTGATGGAGGAAACCCGAATGAGCCGCCCCCGAATCGTCCTGGCCGACGACCACCGCGTCTTCGCGGAGGGGTTGAAGAGCTTGCTCGAGGAAGAGTACGACGTCGTCGGCATCGTGGAAGACGGCCAGGCCCTGCTGGAAGCCGTCGTGGACCTCGCTCCCGACCTCGTGGTCACGGACGTGTCGATGCCGGAGCTGAACGGCATCGAGTGCGTTCCTCGATTGCGCGAGTCCAACCCGGATACGAAGATCATCCTGCTGACGATGCACGAGGACGTCGGGCTGGCCACCACGGCGATCCGGGCCGGCGCCTCCGGCTACATCCTCAAGCACGGTCGCGCCGAGGAGGTGCTGCACGCCATCGAGGAGGTGCTCAAGGGTGGCATACACGTCTCGCCTCCGATGGGCGAGGTCGTGATGCGTGCACTGGCTTCCGGAAAGGAGGACAAGCCGGAGCTGACCGAGCGGCAGACCGAGATCCTGGTGCTCCTGGTTCAGGGACTGTCGGCCAAGGAGATCGCGTACAAGCTGCACCTCTCCCCGCGCACGGTGGAGTTTCACAAGTACCAAGCGATGGAGCGTGTCGGCGTGACCACGAGCGCCGAGCTGATCGCCTACGCCGTGATGAGGGGCATCGGTCGCGCCTAGCTCGGCCGTTTCGGGTCGAGCGAAGCACGGGGCACGATCTACCTGAATTCAGGTTTCACCGCGTCTGGGGCTCTCGACTCGCTCGCTCGCTCGACGGCTTGCCGAGCGCCCAGGACCTCCAGGGCGACGGACACGAGCTCCGATCCCGCCAGGCTCCGCATCATGATTCGATCGACACCGGCCTTCCGTGCTTCGTGTTCGACCCGGGGGTCGTCTCCTGCCGCGAGCAGGATCAGACGCACCTCCGCCGAGCGCGAGCGCAGGACTCTCACGAGCTTTCCAGGGCTCCTGCCCAGGAGCTCGATGTCTCCCACGACGAGATCGGGCCGCAGGGCCAGCATCGCGTCTCGCCAGGAAACCAGGTTGTCCACCATGGCGACGACCTCGAGATCCGGCTCGAGCGTGCGCTTCAGGCTGCGCAGTAGCTCGTAGCTCGAGGCGGCGATGATGCAGGTCTGGGTCATTGAGGGCGGTCCTTTGTCGGGTCCGGCTGGCCCGATACACGGCTGAATCGAATGTCAGACCCACCGTAGCGCAAAAAACCGTCCGCGTCTGGCTCGTAGATCTACGGGGTTCTGCGTCCTGGTCCTTTCCGCCGAGTCGGCCGGAGCGGCCCTTCTTCACCATGAAGCTGATCAAGGAGCGCACCTTCGCGACCCTCTTGTCCGAGCGCGGGGTGCAGATCGTCGACTGGGGCCTGGCCAAGGTGCTGGCGCGCGGAGGCACGGCCGACGAGATGCGCGCTCGGGAAGTCCGCAGCGAGCTGCCCGTGCTGGAGACGGTGCGCAGCAGCGAGGGTTCGGACAGCGGCACCGACTCCGTGCTCGGTTCGGTGATGGGCACGCCGGCGTGCATGCCTCCCGAGCAGGCCAGTGGGCGCGTCGATCGTCAGGACGAGCGCTTCGACGTCTTCGCCGTGAGCGCGATCCTGTGCGAGATCCTCACCGGCGCGCCGCCTTGTCCGGGGGAACGCGAGAAGACGATCATCCAGGCCGCGAAGGCTGAGCTCGAGGTGGCCCTCGTGCACAGTAGGAAGGCTCTCGAGTGCAACCCCGGCAATGCGAGGGCGGCGGCGCAGGCCCTGCAGCTGGAGATCCTGAACGGAGATCTCGACGCCGCGCTAGTGCAGCTCGAGGACAGCGTGCGCTACTCGAGGACCCAGTCGAACCTATACAACGACCTGGCCTGGTTCCTGGCCACGACGCCGCCGGAGACGTTTGGCGGTGAACGACTCCCCGCGCGCTATGCGGGTGAGGGCGTGCGACCCGCGGAACTCGCGCTGAAGGTCGGCTCGAACGATGCCAACGTCAACAACACGCTCTCCATCACTCGCCTGCGGGCGGGCGATGCCCAGGGTGCTCTCGAGGCGGCGGAGCAGGCGATGAAGATCAGCGATGGGGGACAGCCGCACGACTGGCACGCCCTATCACTGGCGCACCAGGCCCTGGGCGACGCTGACCAGGGCCGCCAGTGGTTCGAGCTCGCGGATGCTTCCTACCGTGCGCAGGGATTCGACGGAGCGGGTCTCGAGCTCATCCACGCCGAGGCGGCGCGGGGGTTGGGTGTGGGGGAGGAGTCGAAGGACGAGTAGCGCGCGAAGGCGGACTCGGGCCAGGGACAACCATCGAAAGCGCTCGGTCCTGCGGCCGTTCTCGCGACCGGCGATACCGTGCCCGCGCCACGGGCGCCGCCGATTCCCCATGGATCGCGAGTGGCGGAGATTGCCCGGGCTCAGTATCTTCGATTGAGGATCCTCCCGGACTCTGTCTACCCCGACCAGAATCATGCGCGCCTCAATCCTCCTGGCTCTCGGATCGCTATCCCTGCCGGCTGCTGCACAGGATCCCGTCATCTCGGAGTTCCTCGCCGACAATGACAAGGTGCTCCTCGATGTCGATGGTGACTCGTCGGACTGGATAGAGATCCACAACCCCGGGGCCTCCACGATCGATCTGGGGGGCTGGCATCTGACCGATGACGACGGGGAGCCGTTCAAGTGGACCATCCCGTCGCCGACCCTGGTCGCGCCTGGTGGGTTCATGGTGATCTTCGCCTCATCCAAGGATCGTGACAACCCACTGGAGGAGCTTCACACCAACTTCAAGCTCTCGCGCAATGGGGAGTATCTCGCTCTCTACAACCCGGCCGGGACCGCGACCTCGACGGAGTTCACCCCGAACTTCCCCGAGCAGTTCGAGGATGTGTCCTACGGGTTCGAGTTCTCCGGGTCCATCACGCAGAACGAGTACTACTTTCGCACACCGACCCCTGGTTCGATCAATGTCGATCCCGGGCCGTACCTGACCGATATCGAGCATCAGCCAACAGAGCCCGGTGACAACGACCCGATCGTGATCACCGTGAGGGTCCTCGGGCTCCTGGGCGTGACAGCGTCTGTCGACCTCGAATATCGAGTGATGTACCAACCGCTGGCCGGGCTGCCGATGCTCGACGATGGGGTTTTCCCCGACGCAGTCGCTGGTGATGACATCTATACGGCCATGATTCCGGCCACGGTGAGCGCTCCGGGAGAGATGGTCCGGTGGTCGATCACTGCAATAGACGAGAACTTCAACGGGGCGCGGGTGCCCCCCTTCATCGACCCGCTCGGCGATCCCGAGTTCTTCGGCACGATCATCACCGACCCCTCCATCTCGACTCCGCAGCGGGTCTACCACTGGTTCATCCAGAACCCGGGGGCGGCGAACTCGGGTTCGGGATCGCGGTGTTCTCTCTGGTTCGAGGGACGCTTCTACGACAACATCCAGGTAAAGGTGCGTGGTGGGTCCTCCGAGTGGTACCCGAAGAAGAGCTACAAGTTCGACTTCAACAACGGAGACCGGTTCTTCCTCGAAGAGAGCGGGCGGCACCTCGACGAGGTCAACCTCAACACGACCTGGGCTGACAAGGCCTTCATCCGGCAGGCTCTCTGCTTCGACCTCTACGAAGGTTGTGGCGCGAAGGGCAGCATGGGCTACATGGCGCGTCTCGAGCAGAACGGTGACTTCTTCAGCGTCTGCGTCTTCATCGAGGAGCCGGATGAGGACCTCCTCGTCCGTCTCGAGCTCGACCCCGAAGGGGCGCTGTACAAGATGTACAACACCCTCAACAGCGGTACGTCCGGCGTCGAGAAGGTCACTCGTCGATACGAGGACAACTCCGACCTGATCGCGTTCGTGGTAGGAATGCAGCTCAACAACCCTGACCGGCGGAGAAACGTGTTCGACATGGTCGACATTCCGGCGGTCATCAGCTATCTGGCCGCGACCGCGATCATGTTCGACAATGATCATGTCCACAAGAACTACTTCCTCTACCGTGACTCGGATGGAGACGGTGAGTGGCGCTTCCTGCCGTGGGACAAGGACCTCACCCTCGGGCGCAACTACACACTGGGAGGCGGTGTCCTGAACGACACGATGTTCGCGACACAGGATCCCTACTGCCATCCGCTCTTCGGGGATCGCTTTCACCGGAAGAACGACAACTTCTGGAACCGGCTCATCGACGCGATGTACAGCCAACCCGACATCGTCGAGATGTACGCGCGCCGGCTGCGTACGCTGATGGACGTGTACCTCCAGGCGCCTCAGACCCCACCGGCAGAGCTCTTCCTCGAAGGGTATTCGGATCAAATGGTGGCCGACCTCGCCGCCGATGTCGCTCTCGACGAAGCGGAATGGGGGATCCCGAACTGGGGCTCGCCGCTCGACTTCGCCGCGGCGATCGATCAGATGAAGGACTTCTACTTCTCACCGCGCCGTACGCACTTCTATGTGACTCACAACATCGCGAACGGCGGGATCATTCCGGACGCCGCGACCTTCGGTCATGTCTTCATCACTCACATCGAGGGCAGCCCCGCGTCCGGTGACCAGGACGAGGAGTACATCACGCTCAACAACCCGAACCCCTTCGCCATCGACATGTCCGGCTGGACTCTCAGTGGTGGCGTGGCCTTCACCTTCGACCCCGGGACGGTGATCGTCTCCGGTGGAGAGTTCTACGTCTCTCCGGACCTCCCGGCATTCCGCGCCCGCGCTACCGGGCCTTCCGGCGGTCAGGAGCTCTTCGTCGTCGGGCCCTACAACGGGTATGTCGCCGCCGGTGAGCGGATCATCCTCTCTGACCAGTCAGGTCAGGTCATACACTCCAAGACCTTCGGTCCGTGGGAGGGCACGCCATTCTGTTTCGGCGACGGCAGTGGCACCGCATGCCCGTGCAGCAATCCGGGGAGCTCCACGACCGGCTGCGCGAACTCGACCGGCTCCGGCGCCTCGATCGCGGGTACCGGCTCGCCGAGCGTCTCGAGCGACGATCTCGTCTTCCTGGCCGAGGGGATGCTCCCGAGCCAACCGGGGCTGATGTTCGTGGGACTCAACGCGGTCAATGGCGGCTTCGGGTCACACTTCGGCGACGGCCTGCGCTGCGCGGGCGGGGCGATCATCCGCCTGGGCGTGCGCATGGCGGACGGCGCCGGAACCGCTCAGTGGGGTCCGGGGCTGGCCGGAGCGGGTGGGTGGACGAGCGGTGACGTGCGGAAGTTCCAGCTCTGGTACCGCGATCCCGGCGGAAGCCCGTGTGGGAACGACTTCAACCTTTCGAACGGGGTGTTGGTCCTGTTCGAACCCTAGGCGGGTGCCTGCCTTTTCCGTTGCCCATCGAGAGCGGAGGGAGTATCACGAAGGCGATGGACTCAGAGGCAACCCCGGCGTGGCTGCTGCCGCAGAAGGAGGGACCAAACATGGCTAGCGACGTGAAGACCGTGGTGGAATGCAAACACTGCAACGGCACAGGCTCCTCTGATCGCCCGTGCTGTCAAGCGGCGATGAAGAACAGAGAGGGCTACATGACCGGAGGGCGAGTCCGCTGCTGCGCCTGCAACGGCTCGGGAAAACAGAAGATCTGAGGTTGTTGGATACGGGACCTGCAGCGCTCTCGCGGAACGGTCTGATCGCCACCACGACAGCCGAGACCAGGGCCGGACAAATCTCGCCGCCTGCGTGAGACTGCATGGACCTCTCGACCTTCGATTCGCACTGTTCCATCGCAGTTGAGCGCTGCATTCGACTCGCGAACGACTTCGTTGTTCAGGACCTGTCGGCTTCCAGCGTCGAGTTCCGCGTCTACCCCAACCAATCGTACGACGAGAATCTGAGACCGGGCGAGGAGGTCTTTCCCGACGAGTCACTCGCCGACGACGAGTTCCACGGCCCATGGTCACGCGACAGGGTACTGGAGTTCCTCTGGCGCAGTGGAGCAGTCCCGGAGTGGATCGACGTCGCTGTCGAACACCAGGAAGGTGGGACTACTGTCGTCGGCTTGCGCTCCTGTGGTCGCTTCACCAGCATCCCGGAGTACCTCTACTACACACGGGGTGACTGTCCTCCGTTTGGTGTCAAGAGTCCCATCCTGCCTCCGGGGTGGACTGAAGGGACTCGGTTCGACTTGCACTGGAGGTCGAGCCGCTAGCTGCGAACGAGGACGATCAACTGCACTGCGACCGCCATCGATCGATGGCGATGCGGCGATGATCGGGAGCTGATCAGGTCTCGCATCGATCGCACCGATTCTTGGCCGGGCACGGTCCCGGACGATTCACTCTCGCAATGCTTCGAGCTCCTCCCAGCGCGCATAGGCTTCCTCCAGCTCGCGGCTCAGGGCCTCGAAGTCGGCGGTGTCCGCGGCGATCTCCTCACCCGGGCGCTTGTAGAAACCCGGCGCGGCCATCGCCTCCTCGAGCATGGCCTTGCGCTCCTCCAGCGCCTCGATCCGCGCGGGTAGCGCCTCCAGCTCGTGCTTCTCCTTGAAGGTGCGGCGACGTGGGCCGGCCGGCGTCGAGCGTGGCTTGGCCGGCTTGACCGGCTGTTTCGCCGGGGCCTCCTTCGCCTCCACCTCCACCGCGCGGCGCCAGTCGGCGTAGCCGCCGGCGTACTCTTTCACCTTCCCCTTCCCCTCGAAGACCAACGTCGAGGTCACCACGTTGTCGAGGAACTCGCGGTCGTGGCTGACCACGATCAGGGTGCCCTCGAACTCGACCAGGAGACTCTCCAGTACCTCGAGCGTCTCGACGTCGAGGTCGTTGGTCGGCTCGTCCAGGACCAGCAGATTGCTCGGACGCGCCAGCAGCCGCGCCAGTTGCAGGCGGTTGCGCTCCCCACCGGAGAGCTTGGTGATCGGGCCGCGCGCCTGATCCGGCGTGAACAGGAAGTCGCCGAGGTACGAGAGGATGTGCCGCGTCCGGCCCGCTACCGTCACGCTGTCGGCGAAGTCGACGACGTTCTCCTGGACCGTCTTGCTCGGGTCGAGGACCGAGTGCAGCTGATCGAAGCGGCCCACCTCGACGTTGGTCCCGACGCGCACCGTTCCGGAGTCGGGCTCGAGCTCGCCGAGCAGCACGCCCAAGAGCGTCGACTTGCCCGCACCGTTGGGGCCGACGATGCCGAGGCGGTCGCGGCGCTGCACCTCCAGGTTCACCGAATCGAGTACGGTGTTGTCGCCGAACGACAAGCACAGGTCGGTCGCGCGCAGCACCAGCTGACCGGTCCGCCCCGCCTGGTTCAGCTCCGCCTTCGTACGACCGACCACCTCGCGGCGTGCGGCGCGCTCTTCCCGCATCCGTTTCAGCGCGCGGACCCGGCCCATGTTCCGCGTGCGGCGCGCCTTGATCCCGCGGCGCAACCAGACCTCCTCCTTGGCCAGCTTCTTGTCGAACTGCACCGCCTGCTCCTCCTCCGCGGCGAGCTCGGCCTCGCGGCGGGAGAGGTAGGTCCGGTAGTCGCTGTCGTAGCTGCGCAGGACGCCGCGGTCGAGGTCGATGATCCGCGTCGCCACCCGCTGCAGGAATGCCCGGTCGTGCGTCACGAAGACCAGCGAGCCTTCGCGCCGCCGCAGCCACTCCTCGAGGTGCAGCACCCCGTCGAGGTCGAGGTGGTTGGTCGGCTCGTCGAGGATCAGCACGTCCGGCTGGATGATCAGCGCCCGCGCGAGCAAGACACGCCGCTTGGCGCCGGCCGACAGGTTCTCCAGCTGCTCGGCGGGATCGAGGCCGAGATCGACGAGCACGCGGTCGACCCGCTCCTCCACCTCCCAGCCGTGCTCGAGCCCCAGCTCGTCGAGCGCCTTCACCAGGTCCTGGTGCACGGTGCCGGAGAGATCGGTCGGCACCTCCTGCTCCAGGCTCGCGACGCGCACGCCCGGCCGGCGCGGAACCTGCCCCGAGTCAGGCGTCAGGCGGCCCGAGAGGATCCGCAGCAAGGTCGACTTGCCCGCGCCGTTACGGCCGACGAGACCGACGCGCTCGCCGCGCTCGACGTGGAGCTCGACGCCGTCCAGCAAGGGCGGCGAGCCGAAGCTGTGGGAAACGCTGGCTAGTCCGATCTCGGCCATGATCTCTGGTGCGCGGAGCGGCGACTAGCCGCGATCGCGCGGGAAGCGCCTCCTCTTGAAGCCGCCGCGGCTGCCGTCGGGGCGGAAACCCTGCTTGCCCTTGAAGACCCGCTGTTGCCGGCCGGGCGGACCCTGGTCCTTCGACAGGCGCAGCTCGCGGCCGCACACGCGCGTCTTCTGCAGGAGTCGGAAGACCTCCGGCGGCATCCCCTCGCGCAGGCCGATCGTGCTGAAGTACTCGAAGATCTTGATGCGGCCGATGTGACCACCGGTGACGCCCGCCTCGTTGGTGATGGCGCCGACGATGTGACCGGGCTCGACGCCGTGCTTGTGACCCACCTCGAGGCGGTAGATCTCCATTCCCGGTTCCGGACCGGACTTCTTCCAGCGCGGGCCGCCGCCTGGGCGGTCGTGTTCCGGCCGCTCGTCGCTCTCGGGACGCTCCGGCAGCAGCAGCGGCTGGTCGCCCTGCGCCATGACGGCCAGCGCCGCGCAGACCATCTGCGGGGAGGCATCAGCCTCTTCCAGGTACTCCGCCATCAGCTCGGAGAAGAACTCCACGCGTTCGTCGGCGAGGGTCTCGGTGATCCGCGCCTTGAAGCGCGCGATGCGCTGCGCGTTGACCTCGTCGGTCGTTGGCAACCGGAGCTTCTCGAGTCGAGCGTTCGTCACCTTCTCGATCTGCCACAGCATCCGCTTCTCGCGCGGCGTGACGAAGAGGATCGCCTCGCCCTTGCGTCCGGCCCGTCCCGTGCGGCCGATGCGGTGCACGTACGCGCTGGTGTCGATCGGCATGTCGTAGTTGATGACGTGACTCAGGCGCTCGACGTCCAGCCCGCGCGCCGCGACGTCGGTGGCCACGAGCAGGTCGAGCGTGCCACTCTTCAGCCGCTCGACCGTCTGCTCGCGCAGCTTCTGCGGGATGTCCCCGTTCAGCGGCGCGGAAGCGTGGCCACGCGCCTCGAGCTTCTCCGACAGCTCGACCGTCTCGACCTTCGTTCGCACGAAGACGATCATGCCGTCGAAGGTCTCGACCTCCAGCAGCCGCGTGAGCGCGTCGAGCTTCTGGCGCCCGCCCACGATCTGATAGCGCTGCCGGATCACCTCGGCCGCGGCCTCGGTCACCTCGACGCGAACCTCTTCGGGCTCGGTGAGGTACTGGTTGGCGATGCTGCGAATCGTCGCGGGCAGGGTCGCCGAGAAGAGCGCCATCTGGCACCCGGCCGGCGCTTCCTCGAGGATCCACTTCACGTCGTCGATGAAGCCCATGCGCAGCATCTCGTCCGCCTCGTCGAGCACGATGTGGCGCACCGAGTCGAGTTTGACCGTTCCGCGCCGCATGTGGTCCATCAGGCGCCCCGGCGTGCCGACGATGACGTGCACGCCGCGGGCGAGCGGCCGCAGCTGGACCGGGTAGGCCTGACCGCCGTAGATCGGCAGCACGTGGAAGTCGTCGAGGTGCGACGCGTAGCGCTGGAAGGCCTCGGCGACCTGGAGTGCCAGCTCGCGCGTCGGCACCAGCACCAGCGCTTGCGGCTCGCGCCGCGCGAGGTCGATCCGCTCGAGGACAGGCAGCGCAAACGCCGCGGTCTTGCCGGTGCCCGTCTGCGCCTGGCCCAGCACGTCGCGACCCCCGAGGAGGGATGGGATCGTGCGCGCCTGGATCGGGGAGGGGGTCTCGTAGCCGACCTCTTCGAGTACCTTCAGAAGGTCCTCGCCGAGGCCGAGCCCGGCGAAGCCGGTGGTCTCATTCATCGCGATCATGGTGTCTCGGTCTGGCCGGGCGAACCGGGGGGAAAGGGGCTCGGGCCGGGTTCCGGAGACTCCACGCCAAGCTGCAAGTCCAGCAGTCTAGCCCGCCTTCCCGGATTCCCGAGTCGTCGAAAGGGGAGAAACTCGCTCCGGGGTGCCGAGATCCCGCTTCGGAGGGACCGAGGGGCCTGTGAGGGCGCGATGGAGGACTACCTCTCGGCTCACTCGATACGCAGGTATCGCCCACCCGAGTCGAGCGCGAGCCGGCGCAGCCACTGCCTCTCGGTCCCGATCGAGAGGCAGTCGATCGTCGTGTGGCGCGTGCGGTTCCACTGGCCCACCAGGCGGCGGGTCAGAGCGCGATCCATCACGACGCTGAGCTGCGGGTCACCGTCGGTCAGGAACATGATCGTGTCGGCAGCGGGATCGACGAAGGCCTCGCGCAGGCCCCCGTAGATCTCGGTTCCCCACGACAGGCTCATCCTCTCGACGTGGTCCACCGCCTCCCCCTTGTTGCGGCGGTTGGCTGGAATGAGCTCACCCTGCCAGCTCCTGGCGCCGGCGCCGAAGTTGACGATGTCGAAGGTGGTGGTCTTGTCGAATGACTCGATCGCACCGGTCAGCTCGCCCTTGGCGATGTCGATGCGCCGGGATCCGTCGTCTCGCCCGTCGACCTTCTTCATCGACTCGCTGCTGTCGATCGCGAACACGATCTGCTCGGCGTGGATCGGCAGCCCGTAGAAGGCGGAGGTCCTCGGGCCGCCCCTCTTCGGCTCTGGACCTCGCTTCGGCTCCACGGGGGAGCTCGGGAGCTCGAAGGTGTCCCCCTCGGCCTCGTACCAGCGCGCCCAGGTCTCCGGTCGCGTTCCGAGCGCCAGCCCCGTGAGGCGCTCGAGCGCCCGGGAAATGCGGTAGACCTCGCCTTTCCGCGCCTTGCCGAGGCGCGCGACCAGGACTCCGACCGCCCGCATGTCGTGAGCCCGCACGAGGGCGCTGATCGCCTTGCGAGCGACCGGCGCGTACTCATCACCGAGGCGCGCGGCCAGCAGCTCGAAGCGACCCGGCAGGTCGATCGTCGCCAGGAGCTCGACTCCCACGAGGCGCTCGACCTTCTTCTTCGAGCGCACGAGCTTCACGATCTGCTGCTCGCGCCGGGCCTCGTCCTCGATCCGACGCGTGACCTCCAGCAGGGCCTCGTAGCGCACGGGGAGGGCCTTCGAGCGCGCCATTCGACTCAGATCCTTCTCCTCGAGCCGCATCTTCCCCTCGACCAGGCCCAGGAGCACCGCGGTGCCGGTCTCCGGCGTCGGGGGATCGAGGGCGAGATCGACCAGGTGTCCTCCCGAGGCCGGCAGCAGCCCTTTCAACGCGAGAGCGGCGTTGATGCCCCGCTCCTTCTTGAACCGCTGAGCGCTCTCCGCCAGGAATCCGACGGCCTTGGCTTCCAGGCGCGGTACTCCGAGAAAGTGCTTGAAGGAGCCGTAGGCCGCGCGGGTCTTCCCGCTCTTGCTGACGATCCCCGCGCCCTCGACGAGTGCGCGGAACGCCTCGGGCGTCTTCTGCCTCGCGAGCTCCTCGAAGACCTCGACCCGCACCTTGTTCCCGTTCGAGCGGATCTCGGCCAGGATCTCCGCGGGCGTACGCTCCTTGTCGATCGGGATGGAGAGGGAGAGGAGGGCCAGGAAGGAGGTGAACAGCATGGCGATCGGTGGGAATGGGCCTTTCGACGAGCAGATTCTACCCGACCGGACCAGGACGGGATCGGGTATCCCCTCACGGCCCCGCTTCGACGGAGTACCATCGGCAGGATGAAGATCCCTCTCCCGCTCCTCGTCGCCCTCCTGGCCGGCCTGCCCACGACGCTGTTCGCCCGCGAAAGCGGTGCTCCGTCCCGGCCGAACGTCCTCCTCTTCCTCGTCGACGACATGGGGACGCAGGACACCTCGGAGCCCTTCTTCTTCGACGGGGAGGGGCGGCCCCGGAGGACACCGCTGAACGAGCGCTACCGGACGCCGAACATCGAGCGACTGGCCGGGCAGGGAATCAAGTTCACCCAGGCCTACGCCTGCTCGGTCTGCACGCCGACCCGCGTCTCGATCATGACCGGGATGAACTCGGCGAGGCACCGGGTCACCACCTGGACGCATCCGGACGTGCCTCAGGACACCGGCAGCAACCAGGTGAAGCAGCTGCGCGCGCCCGCCTGGCGCACGGCGGGAGTGGACGAGACCGACATCACGCTGCCGCGCCTCCTGCAGGAGGCGGGGTATCGCACCATCCACTGTGGGAAGGCGCACTTCGGCTCCAACGGAACCTTCGGCGGGGACCCACGCGATCTCGGCTTCGACGTCAACATCGCCGGACACGGCGCCGGCGGTCCGGGCAGCTACCACGGGAAGCACGACTTCAGCGCGGCCTGGAGGAACGGCGGCACGATGTGGGACGTGCCCGGGTTGGAGGCGTACCACGGTGAGGACATCTTCCTGACCGAAGCGCTGACCCGGGAGCTGAAGAAGGCGATCACGTCGGCCGTGCGCGACGAGAAGCCCTTCTTCGCCTACATGGCGCACTACGCCGTGCACGCGCCGTTCGAGGTCGACGATCGTTTTGCGGACAACTATCCGGAGTTGAAGGGGAAGGATCTCGCGTTCGCGACGATGGTCGAGGGGATGGACAGGTCGCTGGGGGATCTACTCGACCACCTCGAGAGCCTGGGGGTGGCCGAAGAGACGCTGGTGGTCTTCTACTCCGACAACGGGAGCGCCGGGCCGCTGAACGAACCGCTCCGCGGGAAGAAGGGCACGCGCTACGAGGGCGGGGTCCGCGTGCCGCTGATCGCGGCGTGGGGGAAGGTCGATCCCGCCGAGCCACTGCAGCGAACGCTGGACATCCCCACGGGCACGGTCGAGAACGACGTGGTGGTCTGCGAGGACCTCTTTCCGACCGTCCTGGCGGTGACCGGGATCGAGTACGAGCACGTGATCGATGGCCGGGACCTCACGCCGTACCTCCGCGGCATTCCCGGCACGCACCGCCCCCCCCGTCCAGCTGCTGCACTTCCCGCACGGCCACAACCACGACCACTTCACCGTCTACCGCGAGGGAGCGTGGAAGATCCTCTACAGCTACGGCCCCGAGAAGTGGGAGCTCTACGACCTGTCCGCGGATCCCTCGGAGGAGCGGGACCTGGTCGGGGAGAAACCCGTCCTGGCGCGGGCGATGGCGCGGGCGATGACCGAACGGATGAAGAGGCTGGGTGCTCAGCTCTCCATTCGCGTGGAGACCGGTGAACCGGTCGCGCCGGATCCGCGGGCGCTCGACGAAGCGGTGAAGGAGCGGAAGTCGCAGCCCGAGCCGCCGGTGCTCCCCGGCGACGACCTCGATCTCGCGACGATGTGTCGGCCGGTGAGCGCGGCGAACCTGGTCCGCGACGAGGAGTGGTTCACTTGGTGCAACTGCATCGTCAAGGACGACGAGGGGACCTACCACCTCTTCTACGCCCGCTGGCCGAAGTCGATCGGCTTCTACTCCTGGCTGACCCACTCCGAGATCGCGCGGGCCACGGCGGATCGACCGGCGGGGCCGTACACCTTCGTCGAGACGGTGATTCCCAGCCGGGGCTCGGAGGCGTGGAACCGGATCACCGCGCACAACGTGAAGGTCGAGCGCTTCGAGGGCCGGTACTACCTCTACCACATCGGCACCAACGACGGCGGGCGGGGCCTGTCGGAGGCCGAGCTCGTGGCGACGGCGAAGCAGGGCTATTCGCACCCGAACTGGATGGTCCTGCGCAACAACCAGCGCACGGGGGTCGCGGTCGCGGATCGCCTCGAGGGGCCGTGGACGGATCTGCCGCGTCCGGTCGTCGAGCCGGGCGGCCCGGTGTCGACGGTGACGGTCAACCCCGACGTGTGGCGCGGCGCGGACGGTCGCTACTACATGATCTTCAAGGGGGACTACCCGGGCGTGCGGATCGCGCAGGCGCTGGCGATCGCGGATCGCCCCGAGGGCCCGTTCCGCGTGCAGCCGGAGATGGTCTACAGCGCGCGCCGCACCGAGGACACCTCGGTGTGGTGGGATCCCGAGCGCGAGCTCCACTACGCGATCTTCCACGACCTTGCGGGCTTCGGCCTGATCACCTCGAAGGACGGAGTGTCGTGGCGGGAGGCGCGGCACTACCGCGCGGCCGACAAGCGGATCGAGCGGACCGATGCCGAACGGATCGCCCCGGCCCGCTACGAGCGCCCCTTCGTCTACACGGAGGACGGAGTGCCACGCGTCCTGGGTGGCGCCGTGCGCCAGAAGGACGGCGACGCCTACATCGTCCTGGTGCCCCTGGAGGAGTAGCTCGCCGGTCGACTACTGCTCGTGCGCCGAGCGGGTGAACCACGACTCGGGCAGCGGATCGGTCCCGAGCAGGGTGACCACCAGCTCGTAGCGCTTGCGTGGGCCGTGCACCCTCAGCTCGGAGCAGACCAGGTGATCGAGCTGCCCGCTCGTGGCGTCGGCCCAGAGCTGGATCCGCGAAGGACCGTCGCTCGAAGGTACGCGCGGGGTCGCGACGTAGTGGACCATCGCCGGGTCGTCCCCTTCCGCCGGCACGGCGGTCGGCGCGGAGATCTCGTAGTCGGCGCGGATCCTCTCGAGAAGCTCGGAGAGGTCGACCGTGACCTCCAGGAGCAGCTCCTCGACTTGCGCCGATTCACCGGCGCCGCCACCGCCGGCGCCGCGCCGGCGACCGCCTCCCGCGCCGCGCCGTCCGCCCAGCTTCCAGTGCTGGTGCCCGTCGTACCCCCTGGCGAAGCCGGGCCCCTTGCCCTTCGCCGAGAGCAACACGTAGTGCTCGCCGCGCACGTAGAGCTTGGCCCCGTCGTAGCGATCGCCGAAACCGCGCCCGCGCCGCCCTCTCTGGCCGGGTCGCCGGCGGCCGGGGTGCCGCGGCGCTTCGAGCGATTCCTCGTCGAGCTCGATGGCGTAGGTCTGATCGACCTCGCCCAGGCGCTGGAGGATCCGATCGACGCCGGCGAGCGCCTGGTTGTCGGGGGTCAGGAAGATCAGGATGCCGAGCAGGATCGCGAGGCTCGCGGCCGCGGCCAGGGAGATGCGCCGGCCGAAGATCGACCACCGTCGCCGGCGCTCGAGGGGCGTGATCGCTTCGCGCACCCGGGTGAGGCGTGCCGCGCTGCGTTCCGACGTGTCGCTCAGGCGGTCCTGCAGGAGCGCGTGCACGAGCAGCTCGTCCGTGCTTCCTCCGTCGAGCTCTTCCTCGGTGTTCACGCGCCCACCTCCCCGAGATCGGCCGGGATGACCGCCTTGCGCTTCAGGCAATCGGCCAGCCAGCTTCTCGATCGTTGCAGCCGCTTCTTGATCGCCTCCCGCCTCGCGCCGACCGAGGAGGCGATCGCTTCGGTGCTGAGCGATTCGCGATAATGCAGGTCGATCACCTGCCGGAGGCCATCGGGGAGCGCCTCGAGACACTCGGCGAGGGCGGAGAGCTTCTCTTCCCAGGAGTCCCCGGGACGGCTCGCCAGCTGCTCGATGCGGGCGTCGAGCTCCTGCAGGATGTCGTCGGTGCACCACGCCGGGCGCCTCCGGACGTCGCGGTAGTACTCGAGCACGTGGTTGCGCGCGATGCCGCGGATCCAGGCCCGGAAGGGGCGGGAGGAGTCGTAGCTCTCGAGCCGCCGCCAGGCGGTCACCATGGTGTCCTGGAAGAGATCCTCCGCGGCCTGGGAATCGAAGACCGTGGCGCGGATGAAGGTCATGAGCATCGGCGCGTGCTCCTCGACCAGGATCATGAAGGCGGTGCTGTCGCGGTGGCTCATCGAGGTAGGAAGTGGTCGCGGAGGACTCCGACTGTTGATTTGACGCTCCTACTCCGGTGGGGGACATCGAACTCCCGTTTTTTCACATCTCCTCCGCCGGCGTCGGCGTCGGCCGTGGCCGAGGTGCTCTCGAGAGAATCGGATCTTTGCTGTCCCCATCGCCACCCTTCGCACAAGGAGTTTCCGTCGGCAGGGATGGCAGTATCCGACTCCACCGGAGCGGGGCCCCTCTCGCGAACAACTCTGAATTGCAGGACCAAGGACACACGATGAAGACGATTTCGATCACCGCCCTGGCGCTGGCCCTCTGTGCGCTGTCGGCACCCGCTTCGGCCCAGCGGGGCGAGGCGGTGGGCCGGTGTGGCGAGAGTTGCCAGTGCCAGCAGGACGGCGTGCGCCGCCTCGACGGTTCCGGCCGGCGGGGTGGAGTCGACCGGAAGGACGTGGCGGGACGCCGGCGAGAGGCCCAGCGCCGCGATGAGACCGGACGGCGGCGCGGCGGTGACCTCGGCCGGACCGGCCGGGGTGGCGCTCAGGGTAAGAACGGCCGTGGCCGGGTAGGACGAGGTGGCGCCCAGGGCAAGAACGGCCGCGGCCAGATCGGCCGGGGTGGCGCTCAGGGCAAGAACGGCCGTGGCCGGATCGGACGGGGCGGAGAGGTCGGTGGTCGAGATCGACGGGGCGCGAGGGGCGCTCGCCGCCGTGGCGGCGAGGGTGGAACTCCTCCCGAAGGACGTGACCGGCGCCGCGGCGAAGGACTCGACCCCGCCCGCCGCGCGAGGATCCTGGAGACCTTCGACGAGAACGGGAACGGGAAGATCGATCCCGAGGAGGCCCGGGCGATCCGCGAGGCCGCCGCGAAGAAGCGTGGTGGGAAGGGCCGGCGGGGTGGCGGATCCGCGAGAGTGCGCCCCGACTGAACGATCAGCAACGGGTGATGGCTCCTGGACCGGGCCCGGTGGAGACGCCGGGCCCGGTTTTCGTGACCGCCGACGCTCCCGCCGATACCGCAGCGGCGACGGCCGCGCGGCATCGGGCGTGCGCCGGGCCCCCGAGGTGGGTGATCCGCGCCCGACACCGTAGACTCTCCCAGCTGGATCGCCGCTCCAAGCACCCCGACCGAGGTAAGCCCGTTCATGCACCGACTCGCCGCCTGGATCTCGACCGTCGCCGCCCTGGTGTTGTTCAGCGTGCCTTCGATCGCGCAGGAGGTCGAGGTCGAGGGCCCCGAGGTGATCCTGAGCGGAATTCCCTTCGACCTGAAGCTGTCCACGCCCGGTTCGCTCGTGCCGGTGGAGGTCGCGGCGCGGACGGCGAACGGCACGGAGCTCGGCGTGGTGACGGTGCCGCCGCTCGAGTCGGTAACGCTCGGCCGCAAGGTGGTCGTCACCGACGCGGCGCAGCTGCCGATCCGCGTGCTGGTCGGAGAGGAGGTGCGAGCGGAGTTCTCGAAGCGGATCTTCCCGGGCTGGCTGAGTCTCTTGCCACCGCTGCTGGCGATTCTGCTGGCACTGATCTTCCGCGAGGTGATCACCAGCCTGCTGGCCGGCGTGTGGTTGGGTTGTCTCTTCCTGTGCGGCTTCGATCCGCTGGCCGCGATCTTCATGGCGGTCAACCGCTTCGTGCGCGGCGAGCTCACCGACGAGGGCCACGCCTCGATCGTGATCTTCACGTTGCTCCTGGGCGGTATGGTCGGGGTGATCTCGCGGGTGGGAGGCACGCGCGCGATGGTCGACTCGGTCACCCCCCTCGCGACCACGCCGCGGCGCGGGCAGATCGCGAGCTGGCTGGCGGGGCTGGCGGTGTTCTTCGACGACTACGCGAACTCGCTGATCGTCGGCAACACGATGCGGCCCTTGACCGATCGCCTGAAGATCTCGCGCGAGAAGCTGGCCTACATCGTCGATTCGACGGCGGCGCCGGTGGCGGCGGTCTTCTTCATCTCGACCTGGATCGGCTACGAGGTCGGCCTGATCTCGGACGGCCTGAAGGTGGCGGCCCAGCAGCACGCGGGCGATGCGGCGCGGGCGGCGGAGCTTTCCGGTGCCTCGGCCTTCGGGGTCTTCCTGCAGACGATCCCGCACCTCTTCTACCCGCTGCTGGCGATCCTGACGGTGGTGCTGGTCGCCGTGATGGGGCGGGACTTCGGTCCGATGCTGAAGGCGGAGCGGCGCGCGCGCCAGGGGAGAGGCCTGTTCCGACCGGGTGCGCAGCTGGCCGCGGACATGACCACCGAGCTGAGCGAGCTGGAGAGTGCGCCGAAGGGGCGGTGGTGGAATGGCGCGCTGCCCGTGCTGGTGCTGGTGGTCACGGTTCTCACCGGGCTGGTGGTGACCGGTGAGGCGGAGCTGGCCGATGACGAGGCCTTCTCGCTGCGCGAGGTCTTCGGCAAGGCCGATCCCTATTCGCCGCTGATGTGGGGCTCGGTGCTGGCGTGCCTGACTGCGCTGGTGCTGGCCGTCTCCCAGCGGATCATGACCCTGTCCGAGGGGATCAAGGCCTGGATGGCCGGGATGCGGGCGATGCTGCTGGCGATCGTGATCCTGCTCCTGGCCTGGTCGCTGGGCGAGGTGACACAGTCGCTGGAGACCGCGTCCTTCCTGGCGAGCACGCTGTCGGAGACGCTGCCGCCGCAGGTCTTGCCGCTGACGGTCTTCATCGTCGCCGCCTTGATCGCGTTCGCGACGGGGACGTCGTGGGCGACGATGGCGATCCTCTTGCCGCTGGTGGTGCCGCTCTCGATCCAGATGGGTGGAGGGATCGAGGGACTCACCGCCGCGAATCAGGCGGTGGTGTTCGGGAGCATCGGCTCGGTCCTGGCGGGTGCCATCATGGGCGACCACTGCTCACCGATCTCCGACACGACGGTGCTGAGCTCGACCGCCTCGAGCTGTGATCACGTGGATCACGTGCGCACGCAGCTGCCGTATGCGATCCTGGTCGGCGTGGTGGCGGCGCTGGTCGGCAGCGTACCTTCGGCCTTCGGGGTGCCGGCCTGGGCGTGTCTGCTGGTCGGCGCGGTGGTCCTCTTCGTGTTCCTGCGGGTGGTCGGCAGGCGCGCGGACGAGGACGGTACCGGGTCTACCGCTTCTGAACCCAGATGAAGTCGATGCCGATCTCGCCGTGGCGGGGAGTTCGGGCGATGAGCTCGAGCTCGACCTGGCCCGCCGGGAGCTTCTGCGCCGGAGTGGAGATCCGACGCAGGATGGTCCGGCCCGGCTCGTACAGGTCGGCCTTGGCGAGCTCCTTTCGGACCGGCTCACCGTCTTCCCCGGGGTAGGTGAGGAACAGGTCGAAGCTCCCCGAAGCCCCCGTGCGCGCCGCGCAGAGGTCGATCGAATACTCACCGGCTTCCTCGATCGGAACGAGAAAGATGAGCTTCTGTCCCGTCGCGTGCACATCCCAGACGAACAGCTCACCGGCGGAGTAGAGGCCGCCCTCACGCTGCTCGATGTCATCCCAGTGCGCGAACGAGACCAGGGCTTCCGGCTCGTGGAAGATGGAGTTGCGCGCGCCCCAGCCCGCTTCCGGCACCCAGCCGAGCTCCAGCTCCGGCAGCGAGAGGTCCGCGTCCGAGATCGCCAGGTGATCATCCACCGTCCCCGGCCGCGCGTAGTGCCAGGCGAGTCGGCCGTAGCTCATCCCCGGCGTCCTCATGTGCGTGTACAGCTCCATGTAGAACGCCATCCGTTCCGAGAATGGCAGGCTGTCAACCACGTGCCAGCGGAAGTTGGTCACGAACCCGCGGTTGCCGGGGCCGTCGTTGCGCGGTTGGCCGCAGTAGCCCCAGTAGAAGATGTCCGGGATCGACCACGCGTAGTTGTAGTAGTCCTCCGAACCGGTCCCGAAGGTGCTCGGTCGCACGTCGCCGTCGACGAAGATCTTCTCGTCGCCCTCACCCCACCAGCTGCCGTACGGCGTCGGCACGTCGTTCGGGTTGAAGAGGAAGCTCGCCGTGCCCACGTACCGTCCCTGACCGAGCGCGACCAGGAACGGCAGGTCCTTCACTTGCTGGGGATCGCCCGTGATCGGTTGATCCATGCGCCACCGCGCCCGCAGGTGCATCGAGCGATCCTCGTCCCAGTCCCAGGCCATCGGCAAGGCGTCGCCGATCACCGTCACCTGCTGCTCGCCGCGGTTCTCGATCCTGATCACCAGGGACTCGCGGTAGGGCATCACGTAGCGGCAGGTCATCGTCCCGCCCTGCTCCACCGTGAACGGCACCGAGTCGTACGGGTTGATCCCCGGCGCCGCGCCGAAGAAGTCACCGACGGGCGATTCGATCTGGCCCCAGTACCAGCCGTCGCAGTAGACGTGCAGGATCGTCTGTCGCAGCGCGAGGCCGAGATCGCTCGCGCGCAGCTTCAGGGTCAGCCTCTCGAGCGCGCCGGGCCCACCCTCGAGTTCGAGGAGCTCCCGGGCCTCACCCGCCGGCACCGTCGCCAGCAGCTCGCGGGCCTGGGTCTCCGGTGTCGCGTACTTCCAGGCCTTCCCCGGCCTCCGCAAGACCGACGCCACGCGCGCGATCTCCTCGTGGTAGATCTTCAGATCCTCCCTCTGGAAGGTCCGCACCCGGGCGCCCTTCTCGTACCGCCGCACCTGCACCCCGTAGAAGTGGATCTCCTTCACCTTGCCGGTCCACTCGATCCGGCAGCGCTTCGCGAACGGGAACGGGCAGTACGCGGCGTTCTGCTGGTAGTAGCTCTCTTCGAACACCTTCTCGTCGATCGAGAGCTCGCTCGCGAACACGTTGTACGGCCGCCGCAGGAAGTCATCGGCCGTGCCGTCGAAGACCGGCTCGGCGACGCCGTCGAGGTACATCTTGATCGTGCCGCCGATCGCCGCCGTCCAGACCCGCACGACCGCGCCGGGGCCCTCGACGTCGCAGATCAGGTACTCGCCGACGCCATCCTCGTCCGGCTCGCGTAGCACCTCCTCGAATCCGGGGATCTCCTCGCCGCCGAAGCCGTCGGAGTTCTGGAACCACCCCGGTCCGCCCGGCACCGTGCTGCGCCGGTCGTACGAGGAGTACTGAATCGTCTTGAACGCCGGATCGGGGAAGTCGGCGAGCCGGGCCATGTCGATCATCTCGCTCACCAGCGAGCCGGTGGTGATCTCGGCGAAGGTGGACGAATCGGCGGGGAGGGCGAAGGCGGTGACGAGCAGCAGCGCGGTGGAGATCATCGGAGCCATTCCTTGAAGCGAGGTCGGGGCCGGGACGAGGATTCTATCCCCCGCGCGGTCCCCGGACAGAATCCGCCTCGCGACGGGTTTTGTCCCGGCACCGTACGGAGTTGTTCGAAGTCAGGCGAGCCCACAAATCGGGGGCCCATTCCGGAGCGCTTCGCGCGCGTCGAAGACCCTCGTTTGGCGGCGGACGAAACGTCGATTCCGTACTAGGATCTTCGGGCCCGAAAGAGACCGATCATGCACCCCGACCTCACCAAAGTAGAGGCCATCCTCGGCCGCTATCCCCGCGACGAATCGTCCCTCGTCATGGTGCTGCAGGACCTCCAGGAGGAGTTCCGCTACCTGCCGTGCGAGGCGCTCGAACAGGTCGCCGAAGAGCTCTCGATTCCCCGATCGAGGGTCTTCTCCGTCTCCACCTTCTACAAGGTGTTCAGCGCGAAGCCGCTGGGCCGGACCGTCGTCCAGATCTGCAAGGGGACCGCGTGCCACGTGCGCGGCGCCCAGCTGATCGAGGACGAGATCTGCCGCGAGCTGGAGCTCTCCGTCGGAGAGACGTCCGAGGATCAGAGCTTCACCATCCGGACCGTAAACTGCGTCGGCGCCTGCGCGATGGCGCCGGTGGTGATCACCGGCGACGACAGTTACCACGCGGAGATGCGGCCGCAGCGGATCAAGCGAGTGCTGCGCCAGGCCGCGCGTGCCGCCGAGCTGGCGGAGGCCGCGCCCCCGCCGCCCGCGTCGGTGCTGCCCGCGCGCCTGGGGAGTCCCGACGAGCTCCTCGCCCTGCACCAGAGGGTGAGCAAATGCTCCGCAGCTCTCTCCGGCCGGATCCGCGTCTGCGGCGGGCCCGGCTGCCTGGCCGCGGGCGCCCGCGAGGTGCGCGACGCACTCGAACAGGCCGCCTCGGCCGCGGGGCTCGAGATCGCCGTCGCGCTCGAGGCGTGCGGCGACGCCGGCGCCGAGCGGCTCCTGGGCCTGACCGGGTGCCAGGGGCTCTGCCAGCAGGGCGTCCTGGTCGAGGTCGGTCCCGAGGGACTCCTCTATACGAAGGTCAAGGCCGACGACGCCGAGGAGCTCGTCGCCTCGCTCGCTGCCGGGACGAAGGTCGACCGCCTGCTGGGGGAGCACCCGGCCCGCGCCGACCACCCCTTCTACCACGGCCAGTCGCTCCAGGCGCTCGGCCACTGCGGTCGCATCGACCCCGAGAGCCTCGAGGACTACGTCGCCGCCGGCGGATTCCTCGCGCTCGCCGAGACGCTGAGGAGCGGCGCTCCCGAGGAGCTCGTCGCCGAGGTCGAGGCCTCCGGGCTGCGCGGTCGCGGCGGTGCCGGTTTCGCCACCGGGCGCAAGTGGCGCTCGGCGCGCCGCGCCGCCGAGAAGTCGGGCTTCGCCCCCTACGTCCTCTGCAACGGCGACGAGGGCGACCCCGGTGCGTTCATGGACCGTGCGATCATGGAGGGCGCGCCGTTCCAGATCCTCGAGGGGATGCTGCTCGGCGCCTTCGCCCTCGAGGCGAAAGAGGGCTACCTCTACGTCCGCGCCGAGTACCCGCTGGCGATCGAACGGCTCGAGCGGGCGATCGAGGTCTGCCGCGCCGCCGGGTTGCTCGGGGATTCGATCCTCGGCAACGACTTCACCTTCGACGTCGAGATCTCCCGCGGCGGCGGTGCGTTCGTCTGCGGCGAGTCGACCGCGTTGATGCGCAGCATCGAGGGCAAGGTCGGCGAGCCGCGCGCCAAGTACACGCGATCGGTCGAGCGCGGTCTCTACGAGAAGCCGACCGTGCTGAACAACGTCGAGAGCTGGGCTCTGATCCCGGGAATCGTCCGCTTCGGCGCTGACTGGCTCGCCTCGATCGGCACCGACGGCTCGAAGGGCACCAAGGCCTTCTCGCTCAGCGGCCAGGTCGAGCGCACCGGACTGGTCGAGGTCCCGATGGGCACCACGCTACGCCAGCTGATCTTCGACATCGGCGGCGGGATCCGGCAAGGCCGCAGGTTCAAGGCGGTGCAGACCGGCGGGCCCTCCGGCGGCTGCCTGCCGGAGAGTCACCTCGACCTGCCGATCGACTTCGAGGCGCTGAGCTCGGCGGGTTCGATGATGGGGTCCGGCGGCATGATCGTCATGGACCAGGAGACGTGCATGGTCGACGTCGCCCGCTACTTCGTCGACTTCCTGCTCGAGGAGTCGTGCGGCAAGTGCGTGCCGTGCCGCCTCGGGCTGGAGCAGCTCTCGAGCCTCCTCCATCGCGTGACTCGCGGGGAAGCGAGCTCCGCCGACATCGAGCGAATCGAGGACATCGCCGCGGGGATGGAGACCGGCAGCCTGTGCGGGCTGGGCAAGAGCGCGCCGAACCCGGTGCTCTCGACCTTGCGGCACTTCCGCGAGGAGTACGAGGCGCACCTCGTCGGGCGGTGCCCGGCCGGGGTCTGTCGACCACTTATCCGCTACGAGATCAACGAGGACTGTACCGGGTGCCTCCTGTGCAAGAAGGCGTGTCCGGGAGGAGCGATCAGCGGGGAGCTCGAGGAGCTGCACGTGATCGACCAAGAGATCTGCGACAAGTGCGGCATCTGCAAGGCCGTCTGCGTCAAGGTCAACGCGGTGGAAGTCGTGTCGGGGGGCGTCCAGTCATGATCGAGCAAGCGAAGACGGAGAAGCTGGTCACCCTCTCGATCGATGGCCGCGAGCTGCGCGCTGCCGAAGGGACGTACGTGCTGGAGCTCGCGCGCGAGGCGGGAATCGAGATTCCCACGCTGTGCGACGACCCGGCGCTCGAACCGTCGGGGGCGTGCCGGTTGTGCCAGGTCGAGGTCACGCACCCCGACTGGGGCGGCTGGACCGGCTTGATGACCGCGTGCCTCTACCCGGCCGCGGAGGGGATCCAGGTCCGGACGAGCTCGCCGAAGGTGCTCGAGGCGCGCCGGCGCGTGCTCAGCCTCCTGGCGGCGCGCTGCCCGCGGTCGGAGACGATTGCCGAGCTGGCGCGGAAGTACGACGTCTCCACCGAGGGGATGCACGTCGACGCCGAGGCGGATTACTGCATCCTCTGCGGCCTGTGCACGCGCGTCTGCGAGACGTACGTCACCTCGGCGATCACGACGATCGGCCGCGGCACGGGCAAGGCGATCGGGTCCTTCGCGGACGAGCCGCCGGTCGACTGCGTCGGCTGCGGCGCGTGTGCGATGATCTGTCCGACCGATCACATCGTCGCGAGCCGCACCGCGACCGGCTACGAGATCTGGGGGCGCACGTTCGACACCGACGTCTGCGTGGTCGATCGGACGAAGTGCCTCGGCTGCGGCTCCTGCGAGGAAGCCTGCCCGTTCGCCGTCGCGAGGGTGGTGATGAGCGCCGGCGGCCTGCGCGTGGCGACGATTCCCACCGAGCACTGCCGCGGCTGCGGTGCCTGCGTCGGGGCCTGCCCCAGCGGCGCGATCGACCAGGAGAAGTTCGAGGCGGCGCGCCTCGCCGAGCGCTTCCGGGAGGCGCCGATCGCCGTGATGGCGTGTCCGCGCAACGACCTCGAGTCGAAGACACTGGCCGGCGGCGCGCAACTCCTGTCCGTGCCCTGCACCGGCCGCGTCAGTTCGTCGCTCCTGCTCGACGCGGTGGTGCACGGCGCGAAGGGGGTGCTGGTGCTCGGCCGACACCAGGAGACGTGCCGGCTGAACGGCGCCGAGGATCCCGCCGCCCTTCGGGTGAAACGCGTGAGCGAAGCGCTCTCGATGGTCGGCTACGGCGGCGAGCGCGTCGCCTTCCAGCTGCCCGATCCGGGTCCGGAGGGACCGCAACGCGCGGTGGCCGAATTCGCACGGACGATCGAAGGGCTCGGCGCGCCGGCGATCGCGGGACCGCCGTCGGCCGAGCCGCGACCCGTCGAAGGCCTCGACACCGATCTCGAGCTGCTGGCCTGGCTCTCCTCGCGACCGGAGCTGAAGCCCGACGGCTCGCGCTGGCTCGCGGAGCACGGCCTGCCCGCCGCCATCCCCGGCGGGGTGGCGTTCCTTCCCGGCGCGTTGCCGTACATCTCGGTGCTCGCCGACCCTCTCCTCGACCCGCTGAGTCTGCCCGAGGTGTTGCGGTCGGCACTGGCGACGCTAGCCGCGCTCGGGCTGCCCGATCCGGGGATCGTCGTCGGCGGCCTCGGACACCCGGCCACGCACCACGCGCCGCTCTTCGAGGGCGCGTCGCTGGTGGTCACGCTCTGCGCGGGCGGAGCCGAAGCGCTGACGAAGCTCGGAGTCGAGGCGAAGACCCTCGACCAGCTCCTCCTCGCGGGGGCCGGTAAGCTTCCACGGCCCCCGGTCGCGGCCCCCGTCGCCTGTGACGGCTCCACCGAGGCGGTGCAGATGATCGAGGCTCTCGGCTACGCAGCCGTCGACGTCGGCGCGGACCCGCTACCGGATCGAGCGACGATCTCGCCGGTCGAGCGCGAGCGGGCGGAGCAGCGAATGCTCGAGGCCGAGAGGAAGGGCGCGAGCGCACTGCTCGTCTCCGGCCCGCGAGCCCTGGTGTACCAGGCGATGATCACGCGCCGGGGGACGTGGCGCTCGAGCCGGGTCGTCCCGGTGTTGCCGCACCAGCTCGCCCACCTATCCGCTTCGGGCACGCCACTTTCCCACCACGCGCTCGAGTCCCCAGCGACCCTCGTCGCTCAACCGGCGGAGGTGCTCTCGTGAGCGAGACCCGGCGAATCGAGAATCACCCGGTGATCCCGCCGCTGGCTCCGGCCACGGTGGACTTCACCTTCAACGGACGCCCGCTGAAGGCGCGCCCCGGCGAGATGATCAGCTCGGCGCTGTACGCCGCCGGCATCCCCGTCTTCGGCCACCACCATCGCGACGGCGGCGCGCAGGGGATCTTCTGCGTCAACGGCCAGTGTTCACAGTGCACGGTGCTGGTCGACGGGCGGCCGCTGAAGTCGTGCATGACCGCGGTGTACGAGGGGCTCGCGGTGACGAGCTGCGAAGGCGCGCCGGAGTTGCCTGCCGACGACGAGGTGAAGGTGCTACAGCGCCCCGGCGAGCGCCGGGTACGCGTGATGATCCTCGGCGGCGGCCCCGCCGGCCTCTGCGCGGCGGTCGAGCTGGGCAAGCTGGGCATCGAGGTGCTGATCGTCGACGACAAGCTCTCGCTCGGCGGCAAGCTGACGCTGCAGACGCACCAGTTCTTCGGCTCGGTCGAGGAGTGCTGGGCCGGCGTGCGCGGCATCGACATCGCGCACATCCTCGAGGAGGAGGTGCAGCAGCTTACCAACGTCGAGGTGTGGTTGGAGAGCACCGCGGTCGGTGTCTTCGCCGACCAGAAGATCGGCGTGGTCACGCCCGAGGGCTACAAGGTGGTCGAGTGCGAGGCGCTGCTCGTCGCGCTCGGCGCGCGCGAGAAGAGCCTGTCGTTCCCCGGATGCGACCTGCCCGGCATCTACGGCGCCGGTGCGTTCCAGACGCTGGTCAACCGCGACCTGGTGCACGCCTCCGAGAAGCTGTTCGTGCTCGGCGGAGGCAACGTCGGCCTGATCGGCGCCTACCACGCGTTGCAGGCGGGGATCGACGTGGTCGGGCTGGTCGAGGCGCTGCCGCAGGTCGGCGGCTACAAGGTGCACGCCGACAAGCTCAAGCGGCTGGGCGTACCGGTCTGGACCTCGCACACGGTGATCTGCGCCAGCCCGGACATCACCGGCGAGAAGCTGGAGAGCGTGACGATCGCCGAGATCGACTCGAGCTTCCAGCCGATCGAGGGGACCGAGCGCACCTACGAGGTGGACACGCTGCTGATCGCGGTGGGGCTGAACCCCTGCGACGAGCTCCTGGGCAAGGCGGAGAAGCTCGACCTGAAAGTTTACGGCGCCGGCGACACCGCCGAGATCGCCGAGGCGTCGGCGGCGATCTTCAGCGGTCGCATCGTCGGGCGCGAGATCGCGCGTGACCTCGGCGTGGAGGTGACGATTCCCGAGGAGTGGCCGGGGATGGCGGAGATCCTGCGCAGCCGACCGGGCCCGACGGAGGAGGTTGAGCTCATCGACCACGATCTCGCCGTGTATCCGGCGATCCGCTGCCTGCAGGAGATCCCGTGCAACCCGTGCGAGGCGGTCTGCCCCGACGGGCTGATCACGCTCGGCGGCTCGATCATGAACACGCCGGAGTACCACGGCAAGTGCCTGGGTTGCGGCGAGTGCGTGGCGATCTGCCCGGGGCTGGCGATCAACCTGGTCTTCAACGACTACGACGTCGGGGGCGACAAGTCGCTCCTGATGCTGCCGTTCGAGTTCGAGCTGGACAGCGTCCCCCTGGATGGCACCGAGGTGCTGACCGTGGATATCGACGGCAACCCGGTCGGTGTGGGCCGGGTGCTGGCGATCCGCCGGCGCGAGAACCAGGACCGGCGGCATCTCCTGCTGGTGGAGGTTCCCGAAGCGGAGAAGCTCCGGGTCGCCGGCTTCACGGTGCGAGAGCCCTCCGAACCGGTCGAGACGGTCTACCCCGGCGACGAGGCGGATCCGATCGTGTGCCGCTGCGAGCGGGTGCGCAAGAGCGTGCTGGTCGACGAGATCAAGGCGGGCGTGCGCGACATCAACCAGCTGAAGGCGACCTCGCGCCTCTCCATGGGCGGCTGCGGCGGCAAGACCTGTACCGATCTCGTGCGGCGCGTCTTCGGTGAGCTGGGGATCGATCCTGGTGAGCTGACGGCGGGGACCTCGAGGCCGCTGGTCGCGGAGGCGCCGCTCGACGCGTTCATCAAAGGTGAGGAGGATTGAGGTGGTGAGCACTGGCAACACCTTTGACGCGATCGTGGTCGGCGGCGGCTCGGTCGGTGTCCCGTCGGCGTACTACCTCGCCGAGCGCGGCCTGAAGGTCCTGGTGATCGACCGCCGCCCGGCGGTGGGGCAGGGCGACAACAAGGCGGCGATCGGTGGCGTGCGGGCGACGCACTCGGACCCGGCGAAGATCCTGTTGTGCACGCGCAGCCTCGACGTACTCTCGACGTGGAAGGACTTGCACGGCGACGAGATCGGGTGGAAGCCGGGCGGGTACTGCTTCCCGGTGTACACCGAGGCGCTGGAGACCACGCTGAAGGGGCTGTTCCCGATCCAGAAGCTCTTCGGCCTCTCCAACGGCTGGGTCGACGCGGACACCGTCGCCGAGCTGATCCCCGGGGTGAACCGCGAGGGTCTGCGCGGCGGGACCTACTCACCGAACGACGGCCAGGTCAGCCCGCTGCTGCTCCCGGTGATCCTGATGCGTCACGCGATGCGGATGGGCGCGGAGCTGCGGGTGAAGGAGCGGGTGATCGGTTACGAGATCGAGAACGGCAAGATCACTGGCGTGCGGACCGACAAGGAGCTCTACCACGCGCCGCGCGTCATCCTGGCGACGGGCGCGGACGCGACCGAGCACGGCCGCTTGCTGGGGATCGACATCCCGGTCGCTCCGGACAGTCACGAGGCGGGGATCACCGCGGCGGTCGCGCCCTTCCTTAAGCCGCTGGTGGTCGACATGCGCCCGGGCCCCGAGGGCAAGACGGCGAACTTCTACTTCGGCCAGAACCACGAGGGCCAGCTGATCTTCTGCTACACCCCGAGCGAGCTCTTCCCGGGCACCGAGCGCGAGAACCTCTCGGAGTTCCTGCCGATCCTCGCCGGTCGGATGATCTCCCTCGTACCACGCCTCGGCAACCTGCTCGTGCGCCGCATCTGGCGCGGGTGTTATCCGATGACCCCGGACGGCGTGCCGATCATCGGTAACGTCCCCGAGATCGAGGGGCTGACCCTCGCGGTCGGCATGTGCGGCCAGGGCTTCATGCTCGGCATCGGCGTCGGCCAGGAGGTCGCGCACCTCGCCATCGACGGGGAGTACGTGCTGCCGAGGGAAGCCTCCGATCCGATCCGCTACGGGCGGGAGTTCGTGAAGGGGAAGATGGAGGCGTTGAAGTAGGGCCGACTCAGGGGGATCAGGTGATCCCGTAGCCGATGGTAGCGTTGAAGTCGCTTCCACAGGACGCGTTGAGCGGGTTGCGGCTCCGTATCTACCAGCTCCTCCACAGCCCACAGGTGACCGTCTCTCCACCCACCACCGTCGCCGTCCCGCGGAAGCGCATCGCGCCAGGTCGCCAGGCGCCTCGCTCGTCCTTCTCCAGCACCGTGGCCTTCACCGTGCAGGCACCTGAGGGCAGGTCCAGGAACTTGCAGTCCTCCTCCGAGGCCTCGACGCCTGCCCTTGGAAGCGGGTCGATCCCGCCGATGATCGTCGCGCTTCGAATCCGGTTACGCGAGAGGAGGGACGACTCGAGGACGTACTGCAGCGCCTGACCGCGGACGAGCTCGATTCGCCGCGGCAGGGTGACCACGAGGTGACCAACGGCGACCGAGATCCAGACCTCGTGGACCTTTCCCTTGGAGTAGACGGTCTCCTCTCCCGTTCCGCCGACGATGTGGCCGCCGCCCTTGTCCAGGTCGATCGAGATCGGAAAGTCGACTTGGAGCTCGAGCATGTGTTGCCCCTGTCGATCGGTACTTCTCCCGAACGGGGCGTTCAGGACGTAGGGCGCGTCCAGAAGCTCGCCCTCGCTGCGCACGTTGACTCGCAAGTACGGCACCGGTCCATCGTGATCGTAGGCGTGAACCCGGATTCGAACTAGCTCTTCCGGTTCGGTGGTCTGGACCGGGACGCTCAGCTCTCCGAGATCCAGGGTCTCACCTGGCCGGAGCCAGATGTTCCCCTGGGTGTATTCGGCGTTCTGCTCGAGCTCGCCGGTCATGCTGAAGTTGCCCGGCGGCAAGTCCTCGAACACGAAAGAGCCACGTGCGTCGGTCACCCCAGCTCGAGCCTCGAGAAGGGCAGGCAGTTTCCGCTCCTTGATGCCGAGCGCATCGAGGAGGAGCTCACCTCGCTCTTCCTCTGACATCTCGTCGAGATCCCCCCGGGCAATCAGCGGGTAGTCCCACCGGTGCAGGATCACCCGGGCCTCCGGGATCGGTTCTCCCTCACGGGTGAGGAATCCGCGGATGCTCCCCAGCTGCTGCACCTCTCTCCGAAGTCCGCCTTCGGTACTCGCCTCCGATGCGGGCGAATCCTCTACCAGCGCTCCACGCTCCGGTGATGGGAGGTTGCCCTTCGCCTCGGGCCGGTCCGGTTCGCTCACCGGTGCCGGGTCCGAAGGCAGCAAGCCGAGGTCCCCCGGCGATTCAGCCCCGGGCTGCAAAACATACGGAATCCAAAGCAGCCCTCCCAGGAGCACGGCAACCATGATGAACAGGGCGAGCTTCGTTCTGGTCGACATCGTTCCTCACCGAGGCTGGAGGCGACCGTCCAATCGCCTCGCGAAGAGCGCTGATCCAATCCGCTCACGGCGCCCAGGATACCACGATGGCCTTGGTCGTGTTGACATCGTCGACTCCGTTCCGGCTTCGGATCGCGCCGCCTGGGCAACAGTGTCTGCCGTGGAGAGAAGCAGACCGCCGACGGCAAGGAAGACTGGAGCGGTGATACGCATGGTGGGGAGGGGGTCTGGCTGGTATTCGTGACCGCGAGCTCAAGGAGAGTACCGAACCCCCGACTCGGAGTCGCTGCTGAGGCGCCAAGGCGCCCGGATCCTCGAGGACAGCCACGTCGACATCGGCGAGGGCAGGTCCATCCGGTGGTACCGCCGAGCCCGCGGATTCGCAAGAATGGTCAAGCAGCCCCCCATCGAGCCCCTAGGCTGAGCTCCGTAATGACCGCCAAGAAGCCCACCACCCGGCGCGACTACACCGAGCGCGTGCTGCGTGTCCTGGTCCACATCCAGGAGCACCTCGACGACCCGCTGCCGCTCGAGGAGCTGGCGTCGATCGCGCACTTCTCACCCTTCCACTTCCACCGCATCTTCCGCGGCCTGGTGGGGGAGTCGGTGAAGCAGCACTTGCGCCGATTGCGACTCGAGCGCGCCGCGGGGCAACTGCGTTGCGGCAACAAGCAGGTCGTCGACATCGCCTTCGACGCCGGCTACGAGACGCACGAGTCGTTCACGCGAGCCTTCCGCAAGGCCTTCGACCGCTCGCCCTCGGAGCACCGCGCGGAGGCGGTTCGCTCGAGCCAGATCGGCCCGGCCGAGCTCGTCCACCACAGCGAGGATGGCGACATCGAGTTTCAGCCCAGGACCTACGACCCACACGCCATGAAGATCGAACTCCGCCTCATCGAGCCGATCCGCGTCGCCTTCATCCGACATACCGGACCCTACGACGAGGTGGGGAAGGCCTGGGAGAAGCTCTGCTCCTGGGCCGGGCCCACGGGACTGTTCGGTCCCGACACGCGCATGTTCGGCGCCTCCTACGACGACCCCGACGTGACGCCCCCCGAGCGGCTGCGCTACGACGCCTGCATCACGGTGAGCGACTCGGTCGAGCCCGAAGGAGAGACCGGCGTGCACGACATCGGCGGCGGAGAGTACGCCGTCACGCTTCACGAGGGGCCCTACCAGAAGCTGGGCGAGACCTACGCGCAGCTCTACGGCAGCTGGTTCGCCGTCGAGGGACATGAACCCGGCCCGGCGCCTTGTCTCGAGTTCTACCTCAACGACCCCGAGTCGACGGAACCGGAGGACCTCCTGACCGAGGTCTGCGTTCCGATTCAACGGATGCCTTGACCCTCCGACTGGAAGGAGACGCCTGCCATGCCGAAATCGCAACCCGAGAAGCTGAACCTCTTCAAGGAGCTCAAGCACGAATACGTTCAGCCGAAGAAACCCACGCTGATCGAGGTCGGTCCGGCGTTCTACCTCGCCGTCGACGGCCGTGGAGGTCCCGGTGGGGAGGTCTTCCAGGAGCGGATCGGGGCACTCTACGCCATGGCGTACACGCTAAAGTTCCAGGCCAAGGACGCGGGGCGTGACTACGTGGTGGGGAAGCTCGAGGCGCTGTACGGCATCGATCAGCCCTTCGCCGAGCTCGAGGCGATCGACAAGGACGAGTGGAGCTGGCGCATGCTGATGCGCGTGCCCGACTTCACCACCGAGGCCGATCTCGACGCGGCGCGCGCTGCTCTGCGCGAGAAGGAGAAGCCGGGTGACTTCGACGCGGTGCGGCTGGAACGGGTCGAGGAGAAGACCTGCGTGCAGTGCCTGCACGTCGGCCCCTACGAGAACGAGTCCGAGACGATCGCGCTGATGGATGCCTTCTGCGGGGAGAATGGGCTCATTCCACGCCTGTGGCACCACGAGATCTACCAGAGCGACCCGCGGCGCATTCCACCGGAGCGTCTGAAGACGATCCTGCGGCGGCCGGTCGAGCAGTGAATCAGGCGGTGCCCGGGGACGTTCACCCCGGCATCACGGATACCACGTGACCGCCAACCCGTTGGTGGCGTTGAAGTCGTTCACCCCCGCGCCGCACGGCGGGTTGACGGGATTGCGATACCAGCACTGGTAGAACTTCTCGTCTCCGGTGCTGATGTTACCCGCCTTGTCGAGGATGCCGATCGAGGTACTGGCTGCTCCGTCGCCGTTGGCGAAGCGGACCTGGAGGCGACGCAGGTCCCCACCGGCGCAGCGCAGACCGTCGCCCCAGAGAACGCCCGGCGACAGGTCGTTGTCGGCCTGGAAGAACAGGCAGCTGTTGTTCGGTTCGACGTGTGTCGCGCTCAAGACCAGGGTGTCGTCGCTGACACTCGCGACTCCCGTACCGGAGAGGTGCGCGCCGGAGGCGAAAACGCCGTTCGCGCAGCCGGAGTGGGGGACGCTCCCATCGTTGTCGTTGCCGCACGGACAGACCCCGTTGCCGAAGTCCCCGGAGCAGAACTCGGTGCCCGGACCGTCGAGGTCGAAGATGTAGGCCGCGCCCGGCCGGAGGCCCATCGTATGACCCCCGAATGCCCCGACGACGGCGAGATCTCCTTCAACCGAGATGCCGGTGCCGAAGTTGTCCTGGAAGATGGTGTCGGAACCGTGGAACTTGGCGAGCTGTTGCCCCGTGGCCGAGTCGAAGAGGTAGGCCGCGCCGGCGAAGCCTCCGTTGTGGGTCGCCCCGATCGATCCGACCACCGCGAAGCGATCGCCCACGGCAAGGCTGTACCCGAAGTAGTCACTCGCCCCGACGTCCGCGGGAAGGAGCCTGGCGACCTCTTGCCCGGTCGCCACGTCGAAGAGATACGCCGCCCCGGAGTTGGGGCCGTTGACGGGATGCCAGATCGCCCCGACGAGCGCGCGATCATCCTCGATCGAAACGCTCCAGCCGAACCAGGCATCCTGTGTCGCGTCCGAGGCGTAGAGCTGGTGGAGCTGCTGTCCCGTCGTGACGTCGAAGATGTACGCAGCACCAGCCAGCCAGGCCACGTCGGAATCCCAGCGCGACCCGATGATGGCGAGGTTCCCGCTGATCGAGACGCTCCAGCCGAAGTGATCGGAGGCCATGCCATCCGCGGGAACGATCTTGCGAATCACCTGGCCAGTGGGCACGTCGACGACGTACGCGGAGCCGGAGAAGGTGCCCATGTCGTCGTCCGAGGGCGCCCCGACGATCGCCAGATCGCCGTCGATGGAGACGGCGTATCCGAAGATGTCCTGTGGTGCCGCGTCTCCGGGGATGACCTGGAAGAACTGCTGCCCGGTGTTCACGTCGTAGATGTACGCCGCACCGGCGGCGTAGCCACTGCTGGTGGTGTTGCTGGGAGCGCCTATGAGCGCGCGATCTCCACTGATCGAGACGCTGTACCCGAACTCCTCACCCCCTACCGGGATCGTGGGCAGCTTCCAGAGGAACGCCCCCGTGTAGACGTCGAAGATGTACGCCGATCCAGTTTGAGCGCCGGCGTCGTCGTTCACGTAGGCCCCCACGATGCACCGCCCATCGCTCACGGAGGTGCTCCACCCGAACCAGTCGCCGTCCGACCAGTCGGGCGCGAGCAGCTTGTGGAGCTCGGTCTGGGCGGTCACGGGTTGCCAGGCGAATGCCACGGTCATCAGGCCCACGGCGAGGGAGACTCTTGCCAGATACGAGACGAGGTTCATCGCTGCTCCTTTGCGAGTGCGAGGTCTGGAGGTCGCGGGGAGAGCTTCGGGAGGCCATGATCATCTAGGAGCACAGCCGTCCCTCGGCTACACGACATGCGACCATTCCTCGCGTGGGGTCCGACGAGGGGTCCCCGGCACCAGATGGCGCCACTCGACCGGCCACCCGGATCCCGCTCAGCCGCCGCGACCCGGCTGCTCGAGCTTCAGGATGGCCACAGCCTCGGCGTAGACGGTCACGTTGCCCGACGATTCGGAGACGACGAACGCCACGGCCTCGGTCCGGCCCGTGAGCGCCGCCGCGGCTGCGTGCCGGGCACCGAGCCCCCGATCCACCTTGACCTTCTTTCGCATCGGCGCGCTGAGAAACACGCCCGCGCGACGCACCACGCCCCGCAGATCGATGATGAAGGCGCCGTCCACCGCCGAGAGCTCGCGCAGCGTCTCGAAGAAGGCGGGGTTGTGAATGCTCCGCTCCTCCCGGCGATGCCCCTTGCAGGGATTCAGGATCAAGGGCCTGGTGTACTTCTCCAGCTCGGCGGGCTCACCCATCACGAACGTGGTCCCGATCGGCTTTCCCTCGCGCCCTTCGGCCGCGAGTCTCGTCGTGATCTCGAGCAGTCGGACGAAGGAGCGTGACATCCGCTGGGGATTGACCGAGATCTTCTTGCTGTCGCGCAGCCACTCGATGTCGCGAGCGGCGTTGACCAGGGCGATGTTGTCGAGGCGCTTCGAGCCGGCCAGGCCCGTCAGGCAGACCACGGTCTCCTCGGCCTCCACCGCACCTCGCAGGACCGACAGGGTCAGCCCCAGCCGCACCTGGTCGAACCGGGCCAGCGTCGCCGAGGGCATTCGCACCACGACGTCCCGGCGGTGCGATTTGGCCGGCGGTTCACGATCCTCTCCCGCCGTGAGCCAGACGATCGTCTCTTTCTCCCGCAGGCGCTCCACCGTCCGGCGGTCGTCCAGCAGCTCGGCGCGCACCAGGAGCCTGGTGATGCCGATGCTTCGAGCCAGCGATAGCGCCGCTTCGACCACCCGATGGGATTCGGTCGCTTCGCTCAGGGGAGTTTCCTGGGGCTTGTCGGCGGTCATGGGTCGAGCTGCTGATTCTCACCAGCTTCGACATCCTACGCTCTGACGACTCGCCTTTGCACCGCTCGAACGCGACTGTTTTGCGGCAGCAAGGTCGACGATCGACTCCGCCTCCCCGGCTAGAACTGTCGCGCCTGAATCGCCTCGCCGATTACGGTCATGTCCTTCCAGCTCCCGACCATCCGCGTCGGACTCACGTGCTCGGTCAGCGTGGAGAGCGTGGCCTTGGCGACGGCGAGTCCCTCGGCGTCCCCCTCGTCGAGGAACCCGGTCAGGCAGAGCTGTCCACCGGTGCGCAGCTCCTCGATCGTGCGGCGGGTGAAGATGCGGCTCGCCGCGGCGAAGCACTCCGCCTGGGGCGCGCCGGTCTGCTGCCGGCGTGCGGCCTCGCGGACGAGAGCCGCGCCCACCTCGATCCGTGTGATCAGGTTCGCCAGCGTGAACTGCACGATCTGGTGGCGGGTGGCCTTGGTCCGGTGGCAGCGCTGGATGACCGCGTCGATCCCGCGCAGCGCTGCGGCCTGGAGGTCGGCGCCGACCTCCGAGCTCTCCTCGTGGAGTTCGTCCATCACTCGGGCCGCATCCCCGTAGAACGCGCCCCTCGACTTCACCGCGTCCTTCCAGCGGTTGATGCCGATGATCGACTGCTGGATCTCGCTGGTGCCCTCGTAGATGGTGGTGATGCGCACGTCGCGACCGAACTTCTCCACCATGTACTCGCGGGTGTAACCGTAGCCGCCCAGCGCCTGGATCGCGGCATCGCACGCGCGGCAGCCGGCCTCCGAGGACCAGAGCTTGCCGATCGAGCCCTCGACCTGCAGCCCGTGGTCACCGTCGTCGATCCGCTGAGCGATCTCGTTCACGTAGGCGCGGCCGGCGGCGAGGTCGATCCAGTGGGGGACCAGGAGCTTCAGCACGTAACCCTGCTTCTCCAGCAGCGGTGTGCCGAACTGCACACGGGTCGCGGCGAATTCGATCGCGCGGTTCAGCGCGGCCTGCCCCGCGCCCAGCCCCAGCGCGCCGACCATCAGGCGCGTGTAGCCGAACACCGCGTTCGCCTGGACGAGGCCGCGACCGGGCACGTCGCCGAGCAGGTTCTCCGCAGGCACGCGGAGGTTCTCCAGCACCACGCTGCAGGTGTCCGACGCGCAGATGCCGTGCTTCTGCTCCGGCTTGCCGAAGGTGAGCCCGGGCGTGCCCCGCTCGACGACGAAGAAGCTCGGCCCCTCCGCCGTCTTGGCCATGATCGTGTAGAGGTCGGCGACGCTGCCGTTGGTGATGAACTGCTTGACGCCGTCGAGCAGGTAACCCTCGAGCTTGCCGTCGTCGTCGATCAGGGGAGTCGCCGTGGTGGAGAGGGCGCCGTAGTCGCTCCCCGCGCCCGGCTCGGTCACGCCGTAGGCGACGATCAGCCCTTCCTCGGCGATGCGACCCAGCCAGTGCCGCTTCTGCTCCGCCGTCCCGCCGACCAGGATCGGATCGGTGCCGAGCAGGATCGCCAGGAACGCCGTGGCCACGCCCAGGTCGGTTCCCGCCATCACCTCGGAGAGGCGGCAGACGTCGCGCGCTCCGCCGCCCAGGCCGCCGACCTCCTCGGGCAGGAACAGGAGCTGCAGGCCCACCTCGGGGGAGAGCAGCTTGCGCACCAGCGCCGTGGGGTACTGGTGGGTCGCATCCAGCTCCAGGATCCGCTCGTCGGAGAGGTCCTCGGCGAAGACGTCTCGTACGGTCTCGATGACCATGTCGCGCTCTTCCGTCGACAACCCTACCGCTTGACTCATCTCTTCTATCCTCACAACTCGACCGTGGACTCCGGTTAGGCGGGCGGCTCTGCCCGAACCAGCAGCGTACGGTAGGGCCGGGGGCGGAGAGGTACAGGGTCGTCTCGGATCTTCCTGTCCAGAAATGGATATCCAGCGGATCCGTCAGGGCGCGAGCCAGAACTCGACCGCGTCCGAGAGGGTCCCCGAGGGGAACGAGGGATCGCGGATCAGCGCCTGGACGTTGAATCCCTGGCCCCCGCTGACCGGCTGGCCGAGGGCCGAGGGGTGGCTGGCGAGGTACGCGTTGAAGTCGAGCACCAGGCTGCCGTCACAGCTGCCTGTGCTGCCGCCGGTAGTTTGCGGGACTATCCGCTGGAAGGGTGCCTTCACGCACAGGGTGCTGGTCCCGTCGCTCCAGGGGAGCGACTGCCCCCCGATCGGATCCTCTTGCCGTCCCCCCAGGAGAGCTGCGAACGCGAGCAATGCCACTAGCTTCAATGGAATGCCTCCTTGCTTCTCGATGTGGACCTCCATCGGGCAGTCGGATCGCCAGTCCACTACGGGACTGCGGGCGGCGTGTCCAGGGGGGTGGATGCGCCGATGGCCGCTGGTGTCGTCTGGGCAGAATCGTCTGCGGAAGCTGTGCCCGGGGCTCGGAGACCGGTTTCCAACGGGGTGCTCCGAATCCCGACCGGACCGGCTCGGTGTCTCACGAAATGCTACCCTCTGCTCGGAGGGGTGCCCCATCCTCCCCCGGGACGGGGTGCCTCGTGGTCGGGCCAGGACCCGACCGAAGAGCGGATCGACGGCCAGTACGCCACGGAAGGAGGAAACATGCACACGATCTCCAGCCTGATCTTCGTCCTCGGAGTCTCGGTCGCGCAGCCGGCGGCGGCGCAAGAAGAGGTCAGCCTCGAGTCGCTGCTCGGCGACATGGTCGACCGCGGACGGCTGGCGGAGGTTCCTTCGCCGCACTACATCTGCCGGCAGTTCAGCAGCTACGACCGCGACACGGTCGCCGAGGGCGAGGAGGGCTGGTTCGCGAACTGGGATCGCAGCCAGTTCGTGCGCGTCGAGGAGTCGGGTGGGCGGAAGGAGTACGTCATGCTGGACGCCGAGGGCCCCGGCGCGATCGTGCGGATCTGGGGGACGTGGCACGGGCCGCGGGGTGAGGACGGGCTCCTGCCGTTCAGCAACGGAACGCTGCGCTTCTACCTCGACGGCGAGCCCGAGCCGGTGATCGAGGGTCCGGTCGCCGACTTGATCAGCGGGGGCGCGCTGATCGGCGAGCCGTTCAGCGAGTCGGTCTCGCCGGATTCGGAGTACAAGCGGCGTGGGCACAATCTCTACCTGCCGATTCCCTACGCCAGCGGCTGCAAGATCACGTACGATAGCGAGGCGATCAAGGACTTCGGCGGCAAGGAGGGGGAGGCGCTCTACTACCAGATCAACTACCGCAGCTACGAGCCGGAGACGGTGGTGAAGTCGTTTGCTCGCGAACAGCTCGAGGAGCTCGCGCCATTGATCGAGGAGGTGGGGGAAGCGCTGGTCGCCGCGGAGCCCGGCGAGATGCCGCTGGTCACCATGGGGACGAGCCTCGACACCTGGCTTCCGCCGGAGGCAGGCCCCATCGAGCTGTACGACGAGACGCGAGAGGGGTGGGCGATTCGCACGCTCTCTCTTCGAATCGCCGCCGACGATTGGCAACAGGCGGCCCGCTCGATCGTGTTGACCGCCGAGTTCGACGATGAGCAGACGATCTGGTGTCCCGTCGGTGACTTCTTCGGCACGGGCTACGAGCTCCACGTGTACCGGAGCTGGTACACCGATGTGGCCGAGGATGGCACGATGACCTGCTGCTGGGTGATGCCCTTCGAGCGGACCGCGAAGGTGAGCCTGGTGAATCTCGGTGAAGAGCCGGTGCGGGTGGAGTCGAAAGTGAAGAGCTGCGCCTACGACTGGACCGATCGAAGCATGCACTTCCATGCGACCTGGCACCAGCTGACCAAGGTCGACACCGGGCCGAACAAGAATCAGTCCGGCGAGGGAGCGTTCGACGTGAACTACGTGACGATCGAAGGTGAAGGAAAGGTCGTCGGCGACACGCTCACTCTGTTCAACGGTACCCCGGCGTGGTGGGGGGAAGGCGACGAGAAGATCTACATCGACGGCGAGGCGTTTCCGTCGCACGTCGGCACGGGAACCGAGGACTACTATGGCTACGCCTGGTGTCGCCCCGAGTATTTCCAGTCGCCGTTCCACTCCCAGCCGTGCGGGGACGGGAATCTGGCCGGCGGTTTCTCGGTGAACAGCCGCTACCGAGTTCTCGACGCGCTGCCGTTCACGAGCTCGATCCGCTTCGACATGGAGCTGTGGCACTGGCGCAGCACCAGGATGAACTACGCGCCCGCCGTTTTCTTCTACGCCCGCCCCGGCGCGAAGGTCAACGTCGCTCCCGATCCTGAATCGGCGGCCTTGCCCGTGGCGAAGCAGCGGAGCGACGTCGTCGAGGTCCGCCGCGTTCCGGGCGCGCTCGAGGGCGAGGCGCTGGTCATCGTCGAGACCACCGGCGGCGAGACGCAGATTCAGGAGGGCGACTTCGAATGGAGTGGCGGCGCGCAGCTCTGGTGGATCGACGGGAAGCCGGGGGATCGGCTGGTGCTGGAGGTGCCGGTCGAGAAGGCCGGCCGGTACCGGGTCCTCGGCGACCTGACCAAGGCGGTCGACTACGGGATTGTGCGCTTGACCCTCGGCGGAAGAGCGAGTGAGGACTTCGACCGCTACCACGCCTCGGTGGCCAATGACGCGCTGGAGCTCGGTGTTTTCGAGCTGAGTGAGGGAGCGAACCGCCTCGAGGTCGAGATCGTCGGTGCTCACGAAGAGGCAGTTCCGCGGCACATGTTCGGTTTGGACTACTTGAAGCTGGAACTGGTGGAGTAGCCGAGTCGGATCGAGCCACTGTTCATATGGCGAGGGGGGGGTTGTTCCGGGTGGCGTTGCGTTCGCCGAAGGCGGACGGGAAGGGCCCGATTCCGGTATGGCGTTCGCCGCAGGCGAGCGGGACTGTCCCGATGCCGGCGTGGGGGTAGGCCTAGGCCCACACCCCCCCCCCCCCCCCCCACAAAAACCCCCGGGGGGGAGAGGGTAA
>CAZCAC010000032.1:0-77043 GCA_964496575.1 uncultured Planctomycetaceae bacterium
CCCCAGCGGGGAGCCGCGCGAAGCCAGCGCGCAGCTGGCTGAGAGCGGAGCGCGGACCGAGCAGCAGGTCCTCCTGGAGGAGGAGATCACGCGGCTGAACGACGTGGCCAGCGGGCTGAACCTGCGTCTGGTGGCCGAGTGCGAGGAGAACCAGCGGCTCCGGGCGGAGCTGCGCAATCGCTTCCGCAACCTGAAGAGAGCCCTCGGTCCGAAGCGTCCGGAGTGAGGGCACGATCCGCCGCCACTCTCGGACGGTTCGGCTCGGTCGGGCTGTTCGAGAGTGGCGGCGGATCGTACCCTCACTCCGTATGGGACGTCGTACCCCGAAGAAGCGTCGCCTCTGCCTCGGCTCCCACCTGTCGGTCGCCGGCGGAGTCTCCAACGCGGTCGCCGAGGCGATCGAGCTGGAGCTGGAGAGCCTCCAGCTCTTCACCAAGAACGCCAGCCGCTGGGAGCAGAAGCCGACCGATCCGGAGGAAGTGGATCGCTTCCTCGGGCTGCGGGACGAGTGGGGGCGGGAGAAGCCGGTGGTCAGCCACGATTCCTACCTGATCAACCTGGCCAGCGGTGACCCGGAGCTGTGGGAGAAGTCGTTCGCGGCGCTCAGCGACGAGCTCGAGCGGGCGCGGATCCTCGAGCTCGAGGGGGTGGTGATGCACCCTGGAGCGCACAAGGGCGACGGGGTCGACGAGGGGTTGCAGCGGGTCGCCGAGGGAATCCGGCGGATCCTAGACGAGGCTCCCGACGGGAAGACGCGCTTCCTCCTGGAGAATACGGCCGGTGGGGGGACGACGCTGGGGCGCTCGTTCGCCGAGCTTGGACGCCTGCTCGAGCTGATCGACGCCCCGGAGCGGATGGGGGTCTGCCTCGACACCTGCCACATGTTCGCCGCCGGGTACGACATCCGCCGGCCGAAGGGGTACGAGGCGATGATCGAGGAGCTCGAGCGGCTGATCGGCTCAGATAAGGTGCGCTGCTGGCACTTCAACGACTCGAAGGGGGCCTGCGGGAGCCACCTCGACCGGCACCAGCACATCGGCCAGGGGGAGCTCGGCAAGGCGCCCTTCCGCCGGATCCTCGCCGACGAGCGCTTCTTCGGAGTGCCGAAGATCCTGGAGACGCCGAAGAAGGACGAGATGGACAAGGTGAACCTGAAGGTGCTGAACGGTCTCTAGTGCCGCAAATCGTCGACGCGGCGAGGGAATCGCGGCGCACTTGACCGCTGTCAAGGAGCGGGCCGCCCGTTCTGACGATACTCCGGGCGGGTGAGACGAGCGCGGTCCATCGGACGGCGCGCAGCTCGCCATCGATCTCTCAGCTCCGGATCTCCACCGCCGATCGGGCGGGTCTCAACCACCAACCAGGGATGAAGCATGTACTGCAACCAGTGTGAACAAGTCTCGAAGGGCACCGCGTGCGTGGATCTCGGCATCTGCGGCAAGGACGAGGACGTGCAATCCCTGCAGGAGACCCTGCTCTACGGATTGAAGGGAATGGCCGCTTACGCTCACCACGCGCGGCGGCTGGGCAAGGTCGACGAAGAGGTAGACGCCTTCGTCGAGGAAGCGCTCTTCTCGACGGTCACCAACGTGAACTTCGACATCGAGTCGCTCTTCGGCCTGGTGCTGGAGTGCGGCAAGCAGAACCTGCGCGTGATGCAGATGCTCGACGAGGGCCACGTCGAGACCTTCGGCCAGCCGGCGCCGGTGACGATCAAGGAAGGAACCCAGGCGGGCCCCGGGATCCTGGTCACCGGTCACGACATGGTCGACCTGAAGAACCTGCTCGAGCAGACCGAGGGCACCGGCGTCAAGGTCTATACCCACGGCGAGATGCTGCCGGCGCACATGTACCCCGAGCTGGCCAAGTACGAGCACCTGGCGGGCCACTTCGGCGACGCCTGGCAGAAGCAGAAGAAGGAGTTCGCCGCGTTCAACGGCCCCGTGCTGGCCACCACCAACTGCGTGCTGATCCCGCCGGACGAGTACAAGGGGCGCCTGTTCACCATGCGGGTGACCGCGGTTCCCGGCGCGACCTGCATCAAGAACGATGACTTCTCCGCGGTGATCGAGAGCGCCAAGCAGTGCGGCGATCTGCCCGAGAACGTGGTCAAGGAGTCGACGATCGGCTTCCACCACACCGTCTTGACCGGCCTCGCCGACAAGATCCTGGGCGCCGTCAAGGCCGGCAAGCTGAACCACTTCTACCTGATCGGCGGCTGCGATGGCGCGGAGTCGGGGCGCAACGAGTTCACCGAATTCGCGGCGAACACTCCGCAGGACTCGGTCGTGCTGACGCTCGGCTGTGGCAAGTTCCGCATTCGCAACGAGGAATTCGGCACCATCGAGCTCGACGGCGTCGGCCCGGTTCCGCGCCTGCTCGACATGGGGCAGTGCAACGACAGCTACGGCGCGATCCAGCTGGCGGTGGCTCTGGCCAACGCACTCGGCTGCGGCGTCAACGATCTGCCGCTGACGATCGTCTTGAGCTGGTTCGAGCAGAAGGCGGTCGCCGTGCTGCTCACCCTGCTCTACCTCGACGTCAAGGGGATCTACGTCGGTCCCAAGCCGCCGGCCTTCCTCTCGCCGAACGTCTTCAAGATCCTGCAGGAGAAGTACGACCTGCGCCTCGCCGGCCCGGGCGCCCTGGCCGAGCTGGGGGCAGAGTTGGCTGGAGTCTGAAATACCGAACCGAAATACCGAACCAGGTTCACTTTCACACACTTGTGGCACTGGACGGGCGAAGCCCGTCCAGTGCCACAAGTGTGTGAAAGTGAACCTGGTTCGGTATTTTGTATTTCAGATCTTCTTCAGCACGAAGTCCTTCCAGACCCGCTCCATCTCGTCGAGATCGACCCCGGCGAAGGCGGTGTCCAGCGCCTTCTCGAGATCGGAGGTCGAGGCCAGGGTCTTGTAGTAGACGTCGAGGATGTCGTTCCAGCCGTCGTTCCAGTCCGGGCACTTCTTCCTGCCGGTGCGCAGGAAGAACACGAAGGACCAGCCCTGAGCGTAGCAGTCGCCCCGCGACCTGCCGAGGTCGTTCTGGCCGTAGTACTCGGCGTGGGTGAACTTGATCAGGCGGTCGAGCGGGACGTGTTTGGGCCCGTTCTTGTCGCCCCGGATCAGCTCCTGGATACGCATGATCCGCTTCTCGTTTCGGTCGAGCTTGAGGCGCTTGTGCTTGTACTCGTACCCGCCGAAGAAGTCCGCGGTACCCTCGTTGTACCAGTCGTGCGGGGCGAGGCCGCCGTAGAGGTAGTGGATGTACTGGTGGAAGGCCTCGTGAGCCAGCGTGCCGAAGGTGTTGCGGCGGCCGCCGCCCATCTGGTCATCGTAGAGGACCAGTTCCTCGGTCACCGGCCACCAGTATCCGGCCGAGCCCGCCGGTCCGCCGTATTCGCGGTACTCGGACTCCTTGCCGCAGACCCGGACGATGCTGCAGACAGAACGGTCCCGCGGCGTGTACTTGCTGACCGTGGTGGGCGGGGCCTCGACGACCTCTCCCTCCTCTTCCTCCTTCCCCTCGCGCGCCGCTTTCGCCTCCTCGGCACGCTTCTTCTCCCCCTCCAGCCGCAATCGCTCCGCCTCGTCGAAGGAGACGACCTCGTCGAAGAGCTTGCGGTACGCTTCGAGCCGCTCCTTCACCTCCTTCAGGAACTCCCGGTCCTTGGTGTTGGAGAGGATGAAGTAGTGCGGTGTCTCGTGGACCTCCCATCCCGGGGTGCGCTCCGCCTCGGCGTGCAGCTCTGCGCGCTTCTGGGTGCGCAGCGGGCTCTCTCCGTCAACTGCCGCGGTGAGCTCGAGCTTCTCCACCTTCACGGGCTTGAACGACTTGGCCATCTTCTTGAAGGCGCTCTCGTACTTCTTCCACTTCTTCCGGTCCGCCGGGCCGATGAAGACCGCCGCGACGTCGACGTCCTCGTGCAGCTTGTAGACCATCGCGTAGACGTTGAACTCGATCCCTTCCCGCATTCCCTTGATGAGGTACTCGACCGACGGGACCTTGCTGATCTTGGTCTCCTTCTCCTTGTCGACGCGATAGCCGGTGCCCTGCCGGATCGAGGCCTTCACCCAGTCCATCAGGTTCTCCGCCTTGCCCGCCTGCCGGATGGCGTCCTTGGCGCTCGCCACCTCGGCCACGGGCCGACGGTCGAACTTGATCAGGAACGCGTCCAGCCACAGCACCGTTTGGGGCCCGATGTTGATGCGATTGTTCTGGGGCGGCGTGTACTTGCCGATCAGGTTCGCGTCGATCGCTTCCGGCGGGATGAAGTCCCAGTCCTTGGGCATCTTCACCTTGAAACCGAGGTCCGACGAGTCCTCGTAGTACTTGCCCACCTTGGGGGCCTGGGCGTTCGCGTCGACGACGCCCACGAAGAGAACGGCGAGCAGCAGGAGAAACGAGCGCAGCGTGGCAGTTGTCATCTCAACCTCTCGGGCGGAATTCTGAAGGGGCGTCCGGAAGGCGAAGGGCCACGACCGGGAACCATCGGGGGATCGCGGTGGTGCCTGCCGCCCCTGGTCTGGCTCCACATCTGAGCACGCCTCGCCGGGAACCTGCAAGCCTCTCCGCGCGGGCGACGCGTGCGCCTTCGCACGACGCCACCCTCGGGGACGGGAACGCATCAGGAACGGCGTTATTGACGCTGATGTTGGAGAAACTGACCCGAAAGCCGCCCGTTCGGGTTGAGTTCGAGCCCTCCGTCGGGCCGCCGGATCGAGCAGCGCCTGCGCCGCGCCTCTCGCTACAGCTCGATCCGGAGCAGCTCCCCGGGTCGAGCTTCCCCGCTCCAGCGGAGACTGCCGTCCGCGTCGACGATCGTGCAGGGAATGGACTCGGCCTCGGTCGGCACGAACACGGTGAAGCGCCCCTCGGCATCGAGCCTCGTCCGGCAGAGCTTCTCCGCGGCCCCTCCGGGGAGGTTCGGAGGAAGGGCCGCGAAGGTCAGCGCGTCGAGGTCCTCCAAGTCCGGGCCGACGAGCTGGCCCGACAGCTGCGCACCGGGCCGCACCCACGGCCGGCAGATGGTCCGGTCCGCCTCGTCGACGGCGAGGTCCTCGCTCGCGAAGTAGCCGGCGCCGGGGTAGCAGAGGACGAGGCGGTGGCGGCCGGCCGGTACGTCCCAGATCTCGTAGGGCGGCCAGTTCCAGCTTCCATCCCACGAGCGGTCGCGCTCGAGATCCACCAGGACCCAGCTACAGCCGGCGTTGTGGAGCTCCGCTTCGAGCCCGGCCAGCCGCGGTCGAACGATCACCTCGCCGGTCGGCTCCATCCAGATCTCCACGGAGCGGCCGTCCACCGGAACGCGAGTCTCCGGCGAGAGCCCGAGGGTCCGGTGACAGGCGACGACGCTGGCGAGGCCGTCCCAGTCGATGCCGACGGTGAACGATCCGTCCCACGTCGTCATGACCTGCGCCGTGGCCTCGACCGAGATGTCGCGGTTCTCCGTGACGAGGTAGGCCGATACCAGAGCTTCCGGCACTCCCTGGCCGGACGCATCCAGCACGCGCCCGTGAAGCACCCGGGAGTCATCGGCCTCCCGCAGCTCGACGCGAAGCCTCTCCTGGTCCGGTGCAATGGTCACGACCCTGGAGTCGAAGCCCGGCTTGGAGAAGCACGCCTCCACCTCGACGCGCGGCAGGAGCAGGTCGGCGATTCCCGCCTCGTCGCAGGTCAGCGCCTGGAACACGTTCCCCATGGCCTCCTCGCACGCGAGCCGGAACTTCACCTCGGGGATCGCGCGACCATCCTCCTCCACCACCTCGATGTGCAGGAGCCGGCCGTCGACCCGGATCTCGACCCCGCGCGCCGAGATCGCCTCCGCCCAGTCGAACGCCTCCTGGTGGACCGCGTTCTCGCCGCGGAACACGGTGTACTCGAGCGCACCGATGGGGGGGGCACGCCGGGTCGGCGCCGAGAACTCGCCGTTCTCCGCGACCGTGGCGATTCCGTAGAAGAGACTACTTCGGCCGGAAGCGCCACGGCTACTGATCGAGACGTGCCAGGCGATCGTGCGCTCGTCGGGCAAGGGAACGTCGGTCACCACCCGGCCCTTCAGCTCGTGCTTCTCCGGGATCAGGATGCGAATGCGCTCCGCCCTCTCGACGGAGTAGGCTCCGATCGTGCCGCGAGCCTCGGGATCCGTGACGTGAACGAGGAGCCAGTGACTCGTCATCGGCAACATCACCTCGGCGAGTCCGGCCTCGTCGGTCCTTCCCCCCGGGATGGCACCCTCTTGCTCCTCCAGCACCACCACCACGTCGAGGTTCGGGCAGGGGGCGAGCCGCTCCTCCGAGAGGATCTCGAGGGTGACCGGCGAGAGCTGCGGATCCTCGTCCGGGAGAGCCGACTCCTCCACCTCGGGGGCTTCCGGCTCCGGGGAGGAGAGGTCCTCTCTCGGTTCTGTCCCCTCGCCGAGCTCCGGCGCGGTCAGCGAACCGACGTCATCCGGCGAGCGCGGGGCGAACAGGACGTCCGCGCTCACCACGACGGGAGGTCGCGGCGTCCGCGGTCGCAGAGCGATCACCAGGAGAACGAGACCGGCCAGCGCCAAGATGCCGATGACCTTCTTGTTCACTCTCATCTCGGTGGGCCCCTATCTCCGCGGCTGCGAGGTCGCCGCCACCACCTGCTTGTCGACGAGGCGCATCTCCCGCAGCCGCCAGCGCTCCGCCTCCGCCTCCGCGCGCACCCGCCCGGTCACCTGGAGTGAGCGTTCGTGCACGTGCCCCCAGTGCTCGATCCGAGCCTGCAGCGTCCAGGTGCAGCGGCCGGCGATCGCCGTCGCGTCGATCCTCGACGGCTCGAACTCGTCGAGCTCCACGGCGGTCACCCTCGTGCCCGCCCCGGTCGCCCACGGGCCGCGGATCTGGCCGCGCAGCTCGAGGTAGAGCTGCTCAAGCAGAGCGCCGTCGCTCGAACCGGCGAGCAAGGTGAGCGATTCTTCCTCGTCCTGCCTTCCGCAGGCGCGGTAGACGTTCTCGATCAGCGCGGCGAGGACCTCGCGACCGCGTTCGGGGTTCGACTCATCGCCCGGAGCGTGGAAGTACCAGATCGTCGAGGCTCCAGTGGTCAAGGCGAGCAGCAACAGGGCGCCGCGCCGCCTTCCCCGGACCGCCGCGAAGCCCGCCAGCAGGACGCCGCCCACGGCGATCCAGAGGAGCCACCCGAGCGACGGTGCCTTCCCGGCGGCCACCTCCGCCGACGTCACCGGCGGCGCCTCGTGCGCCCAGCCCTGCCAGTGGATCCGCGTCCCGACCTCGGAGGTCGAGTAGCGCTTCGTCTCCTCGCCGCTGAGCACGCTGATCACCTGGTCGGTTGCGTAGCGGCGCCACGGCGAGGCGTCGAAGGTGAGCTGGTCGATCGGCGAGTCGATCGGGTGCACGCTCAGCACGCCGACGAAACCGGTGGCGATAGGGATCGGCCGGTCGCCGGTGACCACGCCGCGCCGGATCGAGTCGCGAGTGAACCAACGGACGATCGTCTCGTCCGCGGGGAGCTCGCGATCGTCGGACCAGAGGAAGGCCTGGCCCTGGTACTCCTCGAGCAGCACCTCGCGTACCTGGTCCCGGTCGTCGCTGCCCAGCCGATCGGTGGTCGAGGTCTCCATCTCCTGGCCGAGCAACCAGCCGATCGACATCAACGGCAGCACCAGCTCGTGCCGCACATGGTCCGGCTCGATGTAGAGGTAGCTGAAGCCGGTCAGCGTCTCCTCGAGCGGGCGGACCAGGTAGATCTCCTCGCCGCCGTAGCCGACGAGGTCGTCCCCCTCGCGCGGCAGCAGCGGGTAGCGTTGCCGCTCCTGCCAGTAGACGCGCCCTCGACGGCCGCCCGCGACCTCGAACTCCGTGGTGATCGAGGTGCTGATGCTCTCGCGCCAGCAACCCCAGTCGATCAGGATCGAGGCCTGCTCGGGATTCTCGATCGCGGGGTAGCGCATCCGCAGCGTGCCCTTCCACTCGAGGAGCTCGCCCGCGTTCAGTCCACGGCCCGGAGTGCGGTCGCCGCTCATCGAGGAGCTCTGGAGCGTGATCGTTCGCCCATCCCCGTCGTACAGGCGCGTGCCCTCCACCAGTCGCCGCTGGTACTGGGGGAAGGCGTCCTGCAGCTCGACGGGGTCGAACAGGCCGTTCCGGTCGGCAAAGACCCGCTGATTCAGCGCGACGTCGTCGTAGGTGAAGTAGACGATCAGCTCGGTCGACTCGTCGATCAGCGTGAGGCGCGCCCGGTAGTTGCTGACCGGGTGCGGCCCCGGCGCGAGGTTCAGCGCGCAGCCGAGGAGGAGGGAGAGTCCGATCAAGGCTGGAACGCGACCTTCAGCCGCTCGATCCCGGCGCGCATCTCGGTGAGGTAGTCCCCCGACGGCGGTCGGTTGCCGCAGGGGCGGAAGACGACGACGCCCACGCCGAGCTCCTTCAGTTTCGCCGCGATCTCCGGCGCCGGCTCGTCCTCGTAGATCATCCACTTCGCGGGGTGGTACTCGAGGGTGTGGGCCAGCTCCTGCCACTCCTCGTCGTGCGGCATCACGTCGGGCTCCCAGAGCATCGCCGTGAGGTTCCAGTCGTGGCGGTGAGCGAGGTAGCCGTAGACCGGGTGAGAGGCGAAGAGCGGCCACTCGGAGACGTCGTCGAGCTCGAGGCCGAGCTCCCCGAACGCTTCGTCGAGGGCGTCGAGGTCCTTTTCCAGCTTCTCCTGGTTCGCGGCGAAGAGCTCGGCGTGCTCCGGCGCGATCTTCAGCAGCGCCTCCTTCACCGCCCGAGCCTGCAACTTGGCCAGCTGCGGGTCGAGCCAGGTGTTGAAGTCGATCCCACGGTGGCTGTGCTCTCCCGCTTCGCCGTGGCTGTGGGTGATCGTGGTCGGCAGCTCGAGGGGTTTCACTCCGGTGGCCTCGAAGGTGACGACGAGGTTCTTCGCGGGGAGCGACACCTTGTCGCGCCACTTCTCGTAGGTCGCGCCGTTGAGCAGCACCGCGTCGGCCGCCTGGAACGCGGCGATCTCCTCGTCTCCGGGCGTCCAGAAGGCGGGGTCGATGTCGGGTGGCGCGGGGAAGGTGATTTCGAGGGTGTCTCCGGCGATCCGCTCGGCGATGTACTGGAGCGGGTAGTTGCTGACGAAGATCCCGCCACCTCCCGAGGTGGCCTTCTCCTCCTTCGCCGGCCCGCACGCGACGAGGCCGCAGAGGATCGCGGTGCCCAGTAGGGTTCTCATGGCTCTCTTTCCTTCGGTTACAGGTTGATGATGGTGTGCTCGAGGATCTGCGCCCCGAAGCGCTGCGTGGCCAGCGCGAGCAGCCCCGCGGTCACCGCGCCGGCGGCGAGCACCAGGATCCACTCGCTGGCGATCAGGGTGAAGATCCCGCGCCGGGGCACGCCGATCGCCTTCAGCGTGGCCAGCTCGACGCGCCGCAGCCGCAGCGCGAGGACGCCGACCAGCAGGAGGAGCAGCGCGGTGGCGGCGCCCAGCGTCACGGCCAGCATCTCGACGATTCCCTGGATGCGCAGGACCACGGCGAGCAGGTCGTCGAGCGCCTGCGTCGGCACGATCACCTGGGCGCCGTCCGCGACGGTGGCCAGCCTCCCGCGTACGAGCAGCCCGTCCTCGACGCTGGCCGGCACGAGGATCGCCGCGCTGATCGGAAAACCCTCCGGGTCGCCATGGAAGTGGAAGCTGTCGACGTTCTCGCCGTTCACCGCCGAGTGCCGCGCGAGATCGACCGGCGCCGCGGGGACGTCGCCGTAGAGGATCGGTCCATCGACGTTCTCGTGACCGTGGCCGATGCCGTCGATCACCCAGGCGGTCTTGACGTCGCAGAAGATCGCGCGGTCGTCGGCGCTGCCGCGGCGCGCCAGCACGCCGGTGACGCGCAGGCGCGTTCCGAAACCGCCGACCACGTCGAGCACGCCTTCGGGATCGGAGAGCAGCGTTTCCCCGGCGCCGAGCCCGGTGACCTCCGCCGCCTCCGCGCCGAGCACGCAGTCGCCGAGGCGCAGAGGCAGTCGTCCCTCCGCGCAGCGCAACCCGCGCAGCTCGAAGTAGTCGAGGTCGGTTCCGACCAGCGGAAGACCCGCCGCCTGGTGGCGCAGGTGCAGGTGGATCGTCCGCGCGTCGACCCCCGCGCAGGCGCGCGTGATCGCGCCGCGCTCGATCGAGGCGCGCGAGTTCGGGCGCAGGTAGAGGGCGTCGAGCAGAAGATCGGTTGCGCCGCCCCACGGCCCGGCGAGCAGCGGCGTGGTGCGCGCGCGCGCCGTGACCGTCTCGACGTACGCGCCGAGCGCCGCGTCGATCACCAGCGGTAGCCCGAGGACGATGCCGACGGTGGCCACGAGCACGAAGCTGCGCAGCGGGTGGCGCCGCAGGGAGCGGAGCGCGAGGTAGACGATGCCGCCGGAGCTCATCGCGCGCCTCCCGTGGAGGCGGCCGTTATTTCGAAGCGCAACTCGCAGGCGTCACGGCAGCGCGGGTCGTGGCTGGCCATCACCAGCGTGGAGCCCTGCTCGCGCGCCGTGGCCACGAGGAGCTCGACCGTCTGCTCCGCCGCTTCGTCGTCGAGGCTGGCGGTCGGCTCGTCGGCCAGGAGGACGGGCGGTTCGAAGAGCAGCGCCCGGGCGATCGCCACGCGCTGCGCCTCGCCCTGCGAGACGCGATCGGAGCGCTGGTCGAGGAGGCTGGCGATGCCCAGCCGCTCGGCCAGTGCACCGCAGCGCTTTGCCCGCTCCCCCAGCGGCCGGACGAGTCCACTGCAGTGCTCGGCGACGAGAATGTTGTCGCGTACGCTGAGGTAGTCGATCAGCCGCGCGTCCTGGAAGACCAGCCCGATACGCGCGAGGCGGTAGGCGCGCCGCTCCTTCTCGCCGAGGCCGGCGAGGTCGGTCCCGCCGACCTCGACCACCCCTCGCTCGACGGGCAGGAGTCCGGCGATGATGTGCAGCAGCGTCGTCTTTCCGCTCCCGCTCGGCCCGGTGATCACCGTGGACGAGGCGCTCTCGGCGACGAAGCGCTCCAGCTCCAGGTGGAACTCACCGCCTGGATAGGTGAAGGCGAGGTCTCGGGCGTGGATCATGCGCGTAGGATAACGATCCTGATGCGGCACCAGGCCAGAAACCGATCCCCCGGATCGAGCCTCCGTCACAAAGATCCCGCCCGGTTGAACGCCGGCGCCTCTTGATGCGTCCACTGTCCCGCATGGAAGGTCTGGCGCCGTGAACGACTCCGCCCGGCGGATCTGGGAGATGATGCTGGTCATCCGCTGCCAGGCGGGGGACGACGGTGCCTTCGAGGAGCTGATGAGGGCGATGCAGCCGAGACTCTCGTATTTCGTCGAACGACGCGCCGGGGGCGGCCGGGATGCCGGTGACCTGCTTCAGGACGTGTGGATCGACGTGTACCGGCGATTGCCGTCCCTGAAGGAGCCGAAGGCGTTCCGGGCCTGGCTGTACCGCATCGTCAGGAACCGGATCATCTCCGCATCGCGACGCGTGACGCTCGCGACCCGTCCGTTGCCGGAGGGGGGACGGGACGAGCCCGCGGGGCCCGGACCCGAGACTCGTTCCAGGGACTCCGAGCTCCTGCACCGCGCGCTCCACCAGCTCTCTCCAGAACACCGGGAGGTCCTGGTGCTCCGCTTTCTCGAGGGAATGGGCAACGAGGAGATCGCCGTGGCGATCGACTGTCCCGAGGGCACCGTCCGCTCCCGCATCCACTACGCCAAGCGCGCGCTTCGACGCGCCATGGAGGACTCCGATCATGACGAAGGACGATGACGACCTCTGTCGCGGAATGCGTGAGGAGCTCGAACGCCGGAGGCTCGACGCCGGCGGTGCATTCGTCGATGCCGCGGCGCTCGTCGGCCGAGCTGGCCGGCGGGTTCGCTGGTGGGGTCGGGCGACCCTCCTCCTGTGGCTCCTGGTCGCCGGCGGAACGATGGCCCTCTGCTGCTCCTTCTTCGTCCTCATCTACCCGAAGCTGTTCCAGCTCGCGATCGAGAGTGACGGAGCGACGGAGGGAAGTGACCACGCGTTGCGCGAGTCGTTGCGGCTGATTCCGCAGCTGACCCTGGTGGGAACCGCTCTCTGGGCGGGAGTCCTGGCGCTCGCCGCCGTCAGCACGGTCCTGTTCATCTCCGCCTCGAGAAAGGCCACGCTGCGCGAGATCCACGGTCGGCTGGCGGAGGTCTCCCAGCAGCTGCGACTGATGACCTCGGATCGAGGAGAGTGACTCATCGAGGCGAGCCCGGCTGCGTCTCGCCAGTCTTCAGGCCGAGTACCTATCTGGCCCGGGCGCGAACCTGCGGGTAGGCTCTGGAGGTGCGAACCCTCTCAGTCCTGATCCTCGCGGCCCTGGGTTTCCTCCTCGTCAATGCTCTGGTCCGCAGCCTGATTCCGCTGCCGGCCAAGTGGCTCCGCAGCAAGGTGGAGTTCTACGAGCAGCATGCCGAGGAATACGACGTCGTCTTCCTGGGCTCCTCGATCACCCTCCACGGGTTGATTCCCGAAGTCTTCGAGCAGGAGCTGGCGGCGCGCGGACACGAGGGCATCAAGGTGTTCAACCTCGGCGTGGGCGGCATGACCAACCACGAGACCGACGAGATGCTGCGGCGCGTTCTCGCCGTCGAGTCAGAGCGGCGGCGCTGGATCTTCTACGAGACTCCCGACTGGGATCCCATCCTCTACAGGCGCCAGATCGGCGATCCTCCGCCGCGGGACGTCTACTGGCACAGTATCGGCAGGACTCTCGCGATCCTGCGCTCGCTCGAGATGTGCCAGATCGAGCGTCCCGATCCGCCGAAGTGGAAGACGGGGTTGAAGCGCCGCTACCTCCGGCTACTCCTGCACAAGACCATCGCCTCGTTGGGGAAGGGCCCCGAGGCGCTCAGCGAGCTCGCGGGGCTGGACGAGACCGACTGGAAGCTCGAGATGGCCCACCGCCACGTTCGCCTCTGCGTTCTGAACCTGACCGGGCTCGGGGATGGGCCCCGTTCCTTCGATGCGTGGTTCGGCTTGGATGCGGAGGATGTGAGGCCAACTCCCGAGATGGTCGAGGAGCTGCGCGGCTACTTGCCCATCCTCGAGGAGGCCAGGCACAACCCCGGTGTGAAGGGGGTACAGGAGCGCCTGCAGGCCGACCTGGCGAAGTACGAGCGGGAGGTTCAGAACGTGATACACACCAACAAGGTCATCGTCCACTCGGAGGGGCAGTATGTCCTGGAGGCTCTCGCGGAGCAGATCGAGGCGGTGCGCGAGGTCGGTTGTGAGCCCATCTACTACACCGGTCCGCGTCTATCGGGCCATGCCGGGTTGTTCGGGCTGGACCGCGACGGCTACCTCCCGACCTTCTTCCCCTACAGCCGGCCGGATGTCTACCCGGAGCTCTACGCGGTCGAGAACCGCTTCGGCGGCCACCACCCCAATCGCAGCGGCAGTGAAACCTGGACCAGGCTGATGGCCAGGGACTTCGCCAGCTGGTTGGACACTCGGGGCGAGAGGCAGGAGAAGTAGGTGCTCTTCGTCGAGCTGCGCTTCTTCGTGTTCTTCGCGATCGTGTTCGCGGTGCACTGGAGCCTGCGCACCAGGAGATCGCGCAAGGCCTTTCTCCTCCTGGCGAGCTACGTCTTCTATGCCAGCTGGGACTGGAGGTTCCTCGGGCTGATCATCGGCTCCACCCTGCTGGACTGGATCACCGGCAAGCGCATTCACGCCAGCGAGGAGCTGCGCACGAAGAGGCGTTGGTTGGCGCTCAGCATGGTCGGCAACCTGTCCATGCTCGCCTTCTTCAAGTACTACGGCTTCTTCGCCACCTCGCTGGCTGATCTGATCTCGTGGTTCGGGTTGAATGCGAACCTGCCGACCCTGAATCTCATCTTGCCGGTGGGGATCAGCTTCTACACTTTCCAGACGATGTCCTACAGCCTGGACATCTACTTCAAGAAGATCGAGCCCAGCAAGGAGCTGCTCGACGTGGCCTTCTTCGTCGGTTTCTTCACCCAGCTGGTGGCCGGGCCGATCGTGCGAGCCTCGGAGTTCCTGCCCCAGCTGACCGACATCAAGCGCTGGAGTCAGGTAGCGGTGCGACCGGCCCTGGTGATCATCTTCACCGGCTTCGTGAAGAAGGCCTGCGTCGGTGACTACTTCGCGGTATGGTCCAACGAGGTCTTCGATGTGCCTGGGAATGCCGGAGCGCTGGACATCTGGTTGGGCTCGACCTGCTACGTGGTGCACGCCTACTGCGACTTCAGCGGCTACTCCGACATGGCCATCGGCTGTGCAGCTCTTCTGGGATATGCGCTGCCACTGAATTTCTCCTTCCCGTATTTCTCGCGCAGCATGGGAGACTTCTGGAAACGCTGGCACATCACCCTGGGACGCTGGTTCTTCTCCTATCTCTACATTCCCCTCGGCGGTAGCCGCGGAACCCACCTGCGCGTGAGCCTGAACCTGGTCGTGGTCTTCATGGTAGCGGGTCTGTGGCACGGCTCAGCCTGGGTTTTCGTGCTCTGGGGTCTCTTTCACTCGATCTTCATCGTGGCCGAGCGCTTCGGGCTCGCTCGTCTGCTCGCCCGGGCGCCCGTGATCGTGGGTGTTCTCTACGTCAACCTGCTGTGGATCTGTGCCCTGTCCATCTTCCGGGCCGAGAGCGCAACCAACGCCTTCGCGATGTTCGGTCGCATGTGGGGGGCATCGAGTGACGATCCGCCGGGCGGGCTGCTCGGCGCGAGGGTGGTCTGGTTGATCATCGCCTGGTACTTCGTGCACTGGTTGATGTACCGGTTGAAGCTGGCCGAGCGCTGGTACCACTTCTCACCCAGGGTCTTCGCCTTCACCTACGGCGCGGCGTGGGCTCTGGCCTTGCCCTGGGTGCGCACGGACCCGATGCCCTACATCTACTTCGCCTTCTAGGGGCGCAGCGACCCGGGTTCTCTCCGGCAGGGCGGAAGCACCCGTTCTCGTCAGTCACCCAGGCCGAACACATCCCTGGCCCTGACGCGGACCCTGGTGAGAACGTCGGCATCCCCGACGGGGATTCTCCCGCTCGCGAACGCGGACTCGGCGAGCTCGAAGTACTCCCGGGACCGCTCGGCGTATTGCGGATCGTCGGCAGCCAGCTCGTGGTGAGCCATGGCCAGCAGGTAGTGATCGCGGGCATCCTCCGACCAGTGGTAGTCCCTCGCCGTGCTCGGCCAGCGCTCTCTCGCGGCGAGGGCCAGCTGTAGCTCGTCGATCGCGCTCTCCGGATTCCCGGCTGCCAGGTGGTGTGCACCGACGGCACTGAGACCGATGGCCGGCAGTCGTCCCTCGAACCGACCCCCATTGCTGGCTATGTAGGAGAGTCGATCGATGTGGTACGCCAACCCCTGGCCCCGGTGCTCGATCTCTCCACGCATCTCCGCGGTCAACGTGGTCAGCAGCAGGCTGGCGCGGCCCCGCTCGGCGGCGGCGAACCTGGTCGAGCTGTGGGTGTCGATCAGGAGGTCCACTCCCATCGAGTCCTGCCTCCGGCGCAGGTGCACGCAGGCCATGATCACGTCGGCCGCCGCGAGACCCAGGAAGGGTGGGCTGTGCCAGGCGTCCGTGGCCAGCTCCGCGTACCGGAAGGCCTCGTCGAGCTCGCCCTGGCGCAGGCGGATCTCGGCCATGGCCAGGAGAGCACTGGAATCGTGGGTCACGAGCTCCAGGGCCTTCAGACAAGTGTTCCGCGCTTCGCCGAGTCGACCCATATCGGCCTCGACGGACGCCATGCACGTAAAGATGTTCTGTGCGTGCAGGGGATCCTGATCCTGGAGGCGTTCGAGGGCCATCTCGTTCCACTCGAGGGCCGTCTGGAGCTCGCCTCGAAGCAGGCAGACCGATGCCAGGGTGTTCGGGATCACGTGATTCACCCGTTCCCCGGAGACCTCGAGCGCCCTCAAGAGGTACTTCTCGGCCCTGTCGGTGAGCTCGATGAACCCATGGTGTCGAGCGAGGAAGTAGTACGTTCGCCCGAGATAGGTCAGCGCCACTCGATGGTCGGGGCGCGCTTGCAGCACCTCCTCGTAATGGGTGATGGCCTCCTCGAAGTCCTCGATCTCTCCCCCGCGATGAAGACTCTCGACGATGGTCATGGCGAGGAGGAGGTGGGAGAGGTGGTGGTTGGGATTCAGCCTCAGCTCCCGCAGGGAAGAGGGGTCGAAATCCACCACGTTGGCCGGACCACCCGCGGATCGCGCGATCAGTGCCTCGAGGGGAGCGAACTCCGTACGCACCGAGCGCTCGAAGGCCGTGATCGCTTGCCCCTCGAGCCGGCTCCGATCCTGGTCATCCGCCGCCGATGTCGCTCGAGCCGACAGGACGAGCCCCAGCAGGTAGCTCGCCTCCCGCAAGAGGTGTGCCTCATCCCTGGCCTCGCACCTGGCGATGCAGCTGGTCAGCGCTTCGGCCGCGTTCCGCCAGTCCTCCTCGTCCACCTCGTTCAGGGCCTGGATCAGGTGCCCTCCCGGATCCTCGGGATCCAGGATCTGGATCCAGTGCGTCGCCCCACGACGCGTGGTGCCCCGGGTGAGCACCAGTGTTTCCCGGAGCGGCACGAACATCTGTTCAGCGGCCCTGGCGTTGGCCTCTCTCACCTCCGAGACGACGACGAGACCGACCGCGATCCCGGCGATCAGTAGCAGAACCGACGCGACAGCGACCACGGGCTTCCGGTGGCGACGCATCCAGACGGCAGATCTTCGCGTCCATCCCGGCGGTCGCGCTTCGATCGGCGCACCGGCCAGCAGCCTGCGCAGATCGTCGGCGAAGCTCTCCATGCTCGAGTACCGATGGTGGCGGTCCCTCTCCATCGCCTCGAGAGTCACCGTCTCCAGGTCGCGCGAGATCGACGGGCGAATCTGCCTGGGAGGCACCGCGTCCGATTCCAGGATCTGCTGGAACACCTGGTGCGTCGTCTCCCCTTCGAAGGGGACCCGGCCCGTCACCGCTTCGTAGAGAGTCACCCCCAGGGAGTACACATCGGTCCGTTCGTCGAGTCGAGATCGGTCGCCGCGGATCTGTTCTGGAGAGGCGTAGTGAGGGGTTCCGCGAAACTCGCCGGTGATGGTCAGCGAGGAGCGCGCCTCGTCTCGGGCCACCCCGAAGTCCATCAACATGGCGCGGTCGGAGCTGTTGATGCGGATGTTGGACGGCTTGACGTCCCGGTGGATGATCCCCGACGCGTGCGCGTGCTCGAGCCCCTGAGCCACTTCCAGGATCCAGCGGAGGGCCTGCTCCGTCTCGAGTGGTTCGCCTCGACCGGCCGCCTCGGCGAGGAGCTCGTCCAGGCCGCGGCCGTCGACCAGCTCCATGGCGAAGTAGCAGATCCCCTGGTCCTCGCCTCCGCCGTAGACGGTGACCACGCCCGGATGCCGCAAGCCGGCGACGACATCGACCTCTCGCCAGAAGCGAGCCTGGATCTCGGGAGAGCTCACCCGCTCGGGACGAATGACCTTCAGGGCTACGCGGCGACCCAGCGGCTCCTGGATCGCCTCGTAGACGATGCCCATCCCGCCCTGGCCGATCCGGCGCACCAGCCGGTACTCGTTCAGCCGCTCGGCTGGAAGCCCCGGTTCGACGACGATCCCCTCGGGGCTCCCCGAGTCGGAGAGGAGCGACCAGGCGGGATCGGCGAGGAAATCGGTCGCGCGCCGGTCGGCGGCCAGCAGGCTCTCCAGCTCGGTCCTCAGCGCGGAGTCGTCACCGCAGCTTCGGTCGATGAACGCCGCTCGCTCGTCGGGGCTCAGGTCGAGGGCTTCGTGGAACAGGTCCTCCGCCTCTCGCTGCTGGTCAGCCGACATGTCGTTCTCCGGTCAGGCCATCGATCTCCCGGCGCAGCCAGGCCTTGGCGAACCTCCAGTCACGCTTGGCCGTGAAGACCGATATCTCCAGGATTCCGGCGATCTGCTCCAGGGTCAGCCCGACGAAGAAGTGGAGCTCGACGACGGAGCACTTTCGCTCGTGCCGCGGATCCTCGGACAGCCTCTGCATCGCCCGCTCCAGGGCCTCGACATCCACCTGGTCCTCCGCCTCGTCGACGGAGTGCGGGTCCGCTTCCTTCTGTTCGTCCAGCGGCCTGCCTACCAGGTTTCCCCCTCTCTTCAGCGCGCGATTCCGGCGCACCTCGTCGACGAGGATGCGACGCATCGCCCCGGCCGCGATCTTGAAGAAGTGGGCCTGGTTCTCCCAGCGCAGTTTCTCGTCCTCGACCAGGCGCATGTAGGCCTCGTGAACCAGCGCCGTGGTTTGCAGGACGTGCCCCGGACGCTCCCTGCGCATGGCGGCGTGAGCCAGGCGGTGCAGCTCACTGTAGAGGACCGAGTAGAGCTGTTTCTGCGCAGCTTCATCGCCACTGACCGCCGCTTCGAAGAGCGTGCTGAGAGCTTGGGACGAGCCGGACATGGGACGAACCAGGACGAGTATAAGCGATCCCCGGAGTTGCACCAGGATTCGCACGATCCCCCGGAACGAGACCTCGAGAAGGGCTGGTGAATCCCGACCATTCAGGCCGGAATACCACCGGTTCCCAGTTCCCTCCGCAACCGTGCTCGGGATCAGCGCGGCTTCAGCGCGAAGATGTGAACCGTGTCCGTCTTCAGGGACGGAACGTAGATCGAGAGATCGTCCCGGTTCAAGCCCAGGTCCGCCGGGGTCGTCATTCGCGCCAGGACTTCCACCGTCTTCCTGTCGGAGGAGACGGAACAGATCGTGCCGGCCTCGAAGTCGGTGACCAGGAAGGTCCCGTCATCGAGGACTTCGATGCCGTCCAGGTTGGTGAAGTGCTCCGCCAGTCCGAAGGGCCTCGGAGGCGCCTGGCCCGAGAGATCGACCTCGTAGATCTCGTGCAGGCCCCAGCTGACGGCGTACATCTTGCCGCCGAAGAAGGTGATCCCGTTGACCGTTTCGAGGGTCGTCACCGACTCGGTCTTTCCGTCCATGCCGATCCGGTGGATCTTCCCCGTGCCGGTGTCGGAGACGTAGACGTGAGTCCCGTCGGAGGCCATGTCATTGAGCTTCAGGGCCCCGGGGGGAGTGGTGACCCGGAAGTCGGTGCCGTCCTCGAGCCGCACGCTGATGACGCGCGTGTTGTCGGTCGCCCAGAGGCGGCCGCCGCAGGTGCACATCCCCTTGGGGGCGTTGAGGATCTGTCCGGAAGTGCTCTCCAGCCACTTCTCCTGTCGAACGAAGCCGTCGGGTTCCAGGAGCGAGAGATACCCGATCCCGTCGTCGCTCCAGTAGGGATTGTCTCCCTCCGCGGGAACGACGTTGGAGACGAAGACCATCCCGGAACCGGCCTCGAAGAGACAGCACTCCGGGGCCGACAGCTCCTCGACGACCGTCGGCTCATCCACCATCCAGCCGCCGTTCGAGGATGACGAGCTACATCCCGCACCGAGCAACAGAGCCACGACCGAGCCCGCAGTGATCGACCTGTTCATCGCTGTTCTCCTCTCGCACTTCCCGTGATCGTCCTTCGTCACCGGCGATACGGTATCACGTGAACCTCCCATCACACCCCGAGCTTCCGGCAACCGCCCGTCCCCGGTCAGGCCTGAAGCGCTGTGATCCTCGCGATCGCCTCCTCGGTCCGCCCCGTGCCCATGCCACTCCAGACAAAGACGAGCTGGTGATCTTGCGCTTCCTCGTCCGTGCGCTCGGCGCGGAACCTGCCGCCCGAGTAGTCGACGCTGTGCGTGCCGGCCGGCGTGGGAACGAGGCCCTTGACGCGATACAGCTCGTCCCCGACGGCGAGGACCTCCGCCTCGAACCGCTCGAGAACGATCGGTCGAGCGAGGCTCACCACCGTCCTCTCGAAGCGAGGATCCCGGCAAGGAGCGAGCTCGCCGGAGAGGTCCAGGGCCCCGGACACCCGTGGCGTCGCCAGTACGAGCTCCAGGGGTACGTTGGCGTCGGTGCAGCGTAGGATCGTGGCCCGCCGGTTCAGCTCACCGACGCGCATCTCGGTCGCCCGCAGCTCCTTCTCGTCGTGCAGGTCGTCCTTGTTGATCAGGACGAGGTCGGCGCACTCGACCTGGCGTACGATGTTCGGCAGCGTCGCGCAGAGTTTCGAGAACGTACTCGGATCGACGATCGTCACCAACTGTGCGAATGCGAGCCGCCGATCGAGGCCGCCCTCGGAGAGGAGCTGCCCCATCGCGCTCGGGTCGGCCATGCCGCTCGCTTCGATGACGATCCCGCTCACCGGCTCCGTCCCGGAGAGGGCTGCGACCCGTCCCAGGTGATCGACGAAGCGGCCGGCGAGGCAGCGGCAGAAGATGCTCCCACCCGGAATGGCCACGGCCTCGCCGCCCTCCGCCTCGATCGATCCGGCGTCGACATCGACATCCGAGAACTCGTTGACGAGGAAGACCATCCGCCGGTCGCGGCAGCCGGCGACGATCCGGCGCAGCAGCGTGGTCTTGCCGCTGCCGAGGAATCCGGTCACCAGCCAGACGGGAAGCCGCGGCTCGCTCATCGGTTCCGTCCCGAGCCCCGCGCTTCCCGCTTGTCGGCGATCGCGGCTTCGAACCGGGCGATCAGAGTCGGCTGATCGGGGATCAACGACGTGAAGACCGACTCGCCGTCGATGCAGATCGTCGGGATGTTCTTCACGCCCAACCGACTCATCGCGGCGATCCCCTCACGCGTGGTGATCCGGTGCTCCTTGACGACCACCGGCGAACCCAGCGCCTCCACCGCGCGCCGCACCGCGTCCATCATGTACTGGCACGGAGCGCACGAAGCGGAGTCCAGGGTGACGACGTCGACGATCACGTCGGGCTTGGCGAGGTAGTCGTCGGGCAAGTCCGCGCTGGTGGAGCTTACCGCCTCTCCGGCGATGATGGTGCGCTTGGCCACCTCGCGCCGGTAGCGGTCGTGCACCATCTCCGCGACGGCGGCCAGGTTCTCCGGCGGTACGCGGAAGGGCAGATCGCAGCCGGGCGCCAGGACAAAGCCGCACCCGCCGGCGATGTCGATGCAACGAATGGCGTCGAGCCGGCAGTCGTCCTCGGTGCCGAAGAGCAGCACGGTGGTCAGCTTCAGGTTGCCGCCGAAGCTCTTGCCGGTGCTGCGCGAGATGTCGCGCAGGCGCTCCAGCGGAATGTTCTCGTCGATCGAGACGTTGTCGGCGTGCGTCCGCGCCATCGCCTCCAGGTTGCGCGTGGCGTCACCGCAGACGAAGAGCGACGACAGGCCGCCCTGCTCGCGAATGTGGTCGAAGATCTGATCGAGGTAGGGGGTGGCGAACTCGTGGAAGTGCTCCGGGGAGATCTGGCTGGTCATCGGGTCCACCACGGCCACCACGTCCGCGCCGGCGTCGAGGTACGCCGAGGCGGCCTTCTTGCCGACCACCGCGCAGAAGCCGATCACCGCCTGCACGTAGTCGGGTGAGTCGAACATCTTCAGGAAGATGCTGTTGCCCAGGAGGTGCAGCGCCAGGGTGAACGGCCCGCAGATCAAACCGTAGAGACCGACGTCGTCACCGGTCTTCCGCTTCACCCGGCGCAGTGCCTCCAGGACGATGCCGAAGCGCCCCGAGTCGACGTCGAACGATGGCAGGTCCGCCAGGCCGACGCCCTGCTCCAGCGGATGAGTGGCCACCGCGGGCGGCGCCTCGTCGGCCCAGCTGAGCTCGCAACCCAGCGCCTCGGCCTCGATCTGCAGATCGAACACCACCGGCAATCCGTCGGGCCGATACTCCTCGATCGCGCGTTCCAGTCCCTCCACGATGAGATCCGCCGACGACAGGTACTCCGCCGCCGACACGGAGAGCAGCGTCCCGCCGTGCACACCGACGAACGGGACCCAGGCCGGGCGAGGCGTGACTTCGTTGCGCAGGGCTCGGAGCAAGAGCTCCCGCCCCTTCATCGACTGGCCGACGTCCGCGGGTGTTTCGTGATCGTCCAAGGTCCTGCTCCTGCTCGAGAGGGGAGCAGTATAGGTGCCCGGGCGATTCGCCGAGGGGTGCGGCTCGAGATCTGCCTCTCGGGCCGACTCCGATGCGGTCACCCGACTTCGAACGACCCCGAGGAGCCAGCGGCGCGCCACGGTGCGCAGAGCTCAGTCGATGGAGAGCTCCTGTGATTCCCCCGGCGCGATCTCGAGCTCGTACACGCTGGGCCACCCGGGCGGATCATCGGGATCGTCGCCTTCCCCGCGCGCGTGCAACGTGCAGCGACCCGCGGGCACACGATCGAGGTGGAAGGTCCCGGACGGGTCCGGCTCGAGGGGAACAACGGCGAAGACCGAGGGCTCGAGGTGCGAGACCAGGCAGAGGGGCCTGCCCGCGTTCGCCGCTCCCACGCGGCCCGTCAGGCTCGCGGTCTCGAAGGTCAGGTCGCTGACGTTGTCCCCCCGCTCGAGGGAGAGGTGGCTCACGAGGATCAGATCATTGGACGAGCTCCCCGCCGAGTAGACGACGAGCCAGTACTCGCCGACCGTCCGGTCGTCCCCGAAGTCGAAGCCGCCGTCTGCGTCGAGGTCACGCACCTCCTTGCCGAATCGGCGGGTGAACCACGGAACGTCGGCCGGACTGAGGCAGGCCGAGAACGACGCGGCCGGCTCACCGTCGAGGAGCACGGATCCGCGCAGACCCGCACACTCGTGGCCGGTCAGGTCGAGGTCGAGCCGGGTGACCCGTCCCTCGAAGACCTCGCAGTCGAAGGGGAAGACGAAGTCCTCCTCGTACTCCCGCCGCTCGATGGCGCTCACCCGAAGCCGCGGGCTGCCCGACGAAGGGCTCGGAGTGGCGCGCACCATCCAGGATCCCGGAGTCAGGCCGTCGTGGCGGAACCAGCCTTCGGCATCGGTGCGCGCCTCGTGCACGCGCATGTCGCCGCGGCAGAAGCGCACGACGACTCCGGCCGGGCTCACTCCCGCGGGTGTGCGGACGAGACCCTCGATCGCGCCCCCCGCGGTCAGGACGAGGTCGATCTCTTCCTCGCGCCGTCGATCGAGCTCCAGCGGGCCGTGCTCCGTCGCCGCCCAGCCCTCGGCCTCGGCGAAGAGCACGTAGGAGCCGGACCTCTCGATGTGCATGACGAAGGCACCGTCGCTTCCGGTCATGACCCCGACGAGGCCCTGGCCGTCGAGCCGCGCGGGAAAACCCTGGAGCCAGTCGACGGCGCGGGGATTCCGCCTGCGGATCAGCTGTACGCGCCCGTTCGCGACCGGCTCTCCCCCCGCTCGCAGATGCCCGCGCAAGGCCGCCAGGCGCTCCAGGGTGCACGCGAGCTCGCGCTCGGGGCCGGGTGTGATGGGACCGACGTCGTGACGTGCGTAACCCGCGGCGCGGACCGATACCAGGTAGGGCCGATCGGGAGTGGGCACCTCGGCCAGACCGTCGGGCTCGCCGAACTCGCCGTAGAAGGTGGGGAAGATCTCGCCCGCCGGAGCGATGCGCACCGCGAACGCGGAGACCGGCTCACCCTCCTCGTCGACGACGACGAGCCGCAATGGGCTCGGTGCACGCAGCGCCAGGACGATCCCGTCCGTGCCACCGACCACCTTGTCGGTGGTGGTGACGCAGCCGAGCTCGTCGGTGGGATCCGAGGCGCGGACGTACCACTCCTTCCTCGCAGGAACCGTGAGGAGAAAACGCCCGTCGGCCCCGGAGTGGCCGAACTCGGCGAAGTCGAGCTCCTCCTCGTCGGGTCCCGCGCAGGCGAGCAGCGCGCCTTCGAAAGGTGTCCCGTCGGGGCGGAGGACGATGCCTCCCAGTCGATTCTCGAGCGGCAATTCGCGCAGGACGAGTTGCAGCCACGGTTGTTCGCTCGTCGGATCGATCGAGAGCTCCTCCGAGTGCGACCAGACCCGACCAGGAGCCCCGGTCCAGACGCGCCAGCGGCCTTCCGGCAGCGAGGTCAGGGCGAACTCTCCACGCGCGTCGGTGCGGGTCTCCTCGGCCCACGAGTGGTGATCGGGTCCCCAGAGAGTCATCGCCTCGCGCGCGCGAACGTTCGACCGGGGCACCACCGCGCACACCGATGCTCCCGATACCGGTCGACCGCTCTCGTCGATGACGACGCCGGCGACGGCGCCGACGGGAACCAGGCGCAGGGTGCCGAGCTCACGCACCGGCGACCCGTCGAAGGGCTCGAAGATCTCGCGAGTGGTGTGACCCGGCGCCGTGGCGGTGAAGCCCAGCCACGGCGACGCCTCGTTCGCGGCGATCGCCGCGGCGTTCGACAGGCTCGCGGCGACGGCCTCGAGGATCCGCTGCTGCGCGGTCTCGACGAGCTCCAGCTCGACCCGGCCGTCGCGGTCGGCCTGCACGGGCTCGAGGGCGTCGCCGAAGGCGGCGAAGCGCGCGCCGGGGAGCGGCTGGTCATCGGCCCCGAGGATGCGCGCGCGGACGGTGACCGTCGGGTACACGGCTGCCGAGGTCGCCGGTTCTTCCGCCGCGACCGCCGCACGACCGGTCTCCGTCGACTCCTCGCGAGTGCTCGAACCCCCGACCGGCGGGGGGGCATGCGGACCGGCCGATGACGAGGGGAGGCCCGCCAGCTCCTCCATCGGTTCCGGCGGCGTCGACTCGGTGAAGCTCGTCCGGAAGGCGACGAGTCCGAGGGCGACGAGGACCAGGGCGGTGATGATCTTGGCTTGCGTGCTCATGAGCAGTGCTCCCGAGAGGACCGAAGTCGTGCCGACCGTCATCCCGGGGGATCGCGTCAGCGGAAGGAGAGCCATGAGCCAGGCGGAGCGGTCGCCGTCGTGGTCGTCGTCGAGGCGCCCGCGGAGCTGCTCGAGCCCGCGGGAGAGTCGCTTCCGGACCGCGGCGGGCGAGACCCCCTGACGCTCCGCGATCTCGCGCGCGTTCAGGCCGTCGAGGTAGCGGTGGAGGATCGTCGAGCGGTACGGTTCATCGAGCTTCATCACCAGCTCGCTCATCCGCTGCTGCATCGCGCCGCGCCCGATGACGTCCCGCACCTCGTCGCGCGCATCGGCGGCGAGCTGCTCCCGATGTGCCCGGCGCCGCTCGCCGCGCACCAGCTGACGCGCCAGCGTGCGAGTCACCGACGCCAGCCAGCGGTGCAGCCCCGGGCCGACCACCGCCTGTCGCGGGGGCCGCTCCATCGCGACCAGCAGTGCCTCCTGGGCCACGTCCTCCGCGGCATTCTGATCCCGGAGCAGACTGCGGGCGAGGCCCTGGACCCAGCCCATCTGCGCGAGGAGGTCCTCCTCCCGGATCGTCCGATCAACCCGTCTCATGGTTCCCGTTCAGGGCCGCTGCGGACGCCGAGTGTGACGGGAATCCGAGAATCCGGCGGGAGAAGGGCTTCGCGTCGGGCATGGAGAACGATGGGGACGATACCAGCAGCTGGCCCTCGGGTTACGCGATTCGTCTGTCGGCGGGCACCGGTCGCCACGAGCCCGATCCCAAGCGGCCGGGCCACGCGAGGACTCGCATGACCCGGCCTCGGCGGAGAATCCGCCAGACACCTGCCACCTATTCGGTTTCCGGGGGCGGTTCGCCCTTCCAGGTGATCTCCGTGGTGCTGAATCCGAACAGCTTGTTCAGGACGCCGAGGATCGAGTGCCAGTCGCTCGGTGAGCTCCGCACGGAGATGACCTCGGCGCCTTCGGGGACCTTCGCCCAGGCGGCGTCCCGGTCGTCGCCGGGGATGTTCAGGCCGACCAGGTGGAACGTCTCGGCGTGGACGGTGTACGTGTCGTCGGTCTGGCGCACTCCGACACAGCCGGTGAACAGGGGAATCAGCAACAACGAGGGAAACAGACAGCTCTTCATCATTCAGTCCTCGAGATCGGGGTAGGGGTGGAGGCTCCGGCCGGGGACGGGAAGTCCGTGACTCGGGGGTCTCGAATCCCCGCGCCTTCCCGAGTGCCCTGCCAAGGCCGATGCCGTTCTTCTCTCGAAGCCCCAGGGGAGGGCGCGGCGAGGGCCACGGGCTCTCTGCACAAAAACGTCCGAGGCGGCGATCCTTACGTTCTCGCCGGCTCGGGGGCGTCCCCCCGCCGAAGCTGGATCCCGTCCAGAGCCGCTGCTATGGTCCCCGGAGCCCGATCGAGTGGACCTCTGGTGATGTACATGGAACCGTCGGGCCGAATGGCGCGCCATCGGGAGTACTCGCACCATGGACCATCACTTCGTCTCGGATACCTGCACCCGGTGTGGGGAGGCTCGGGAGAGCGTCGGGGAGTCCTCCGTCTGCTCCGGCGGATACGAGGAGGAGCCGCGAGTGCCGGAGGTCGTCCTGGCTTCGCGGTCCGATCGCTTCGTCGCTCAGGTGCTCGACGCGATCGTAGCGGTGGGACTCTCGGTCGCCCTGTGGGTAGGGCTCGGCCAGCTCCTCGGCGGCGAACAGTCCGTCGTGCTGGGGTTCATGGGGCTCTTCTACTACCGCCTCATGTGCGACGGCTACTCCGGCCGGAGCATCGGCAAGCGCGCCCTGCGCATCCAGGTCATTCGCCGGGAATCGGACACCGCCTGCGGCTTCGGGGGTTCCCTGGTGAGGAACCTCTCGCTCTGGATGTTCGGCATCTTCGACGTGCTCTTCATCCTCGGCGGCAACAAGCGGCGCCTGGGTGACTACATCGCGGGGACCACCGTCATCAAGGTGTCGGCGCGCACCAGGCCGCGAAAGCTCTCACCAGCGACCCTCGCGCGAGCGGCGCATCACCTGGTTCACGTCGTGGTCCTCGGCGGGATCGCCGCTCTGATCCTCCAGGTACACCGATCGGTCTTCCATTCCGATGTCCATGTCTTCAACGACTCGCCGATTCCGGTGGAGGTCCGGATCGGGGAGCACACGCGGCAGCTCGCCGCCGAGGAGAGAGTTAAGATCGAGAACGTCGGAGTCGGGGATCACCACCTCAGGGTCAGCGGTCTCGACGGAGAGGTGATCGAGGAGCAGGATGTGACGATTCCCGGGGGCAACGACCTCGTGGCCTACAACGTCCTCGGGGCCGCGCCGATCTTTCTCATGGAGCAGATCTACGGAGATGAAGGCGACGGCCTTCCCGAACCGGACTACATCGACTTGTCGGGAACGCGGTGGGTGACGCGCGAGGACGTGGGGTACGTCCTGAGGGATGCCCCCGATGAAGTCTACGTCGGCTTCGGCGAGACGTACCGGTCGATCTGGACGTTCGACCAGGAGAGCGGCGGCTGGAGGACCAGCCTGGCGAACATGGGGATTCAGGATCGCTACGAGGAGCTGGAGAGTCTCGCCCGGGGGATCCTGGAGCACGCGGGCGAGGGCGAGTCCGTGACCCTCGACGTCCTGGGCGCGGTGGAGGTCGAAGGACCGTACGAGCTCTACGTGGAGCTGACCGAGGGCGCCCTGGAGCGCTTCCCCGGGAGTCTCGGTCTCCATCGGATGAAGCAGGACCAGCGGCTGTGGTACGGCGAGGTAAGAGAGCTCCGGGACGCGTACTCCGAGCTCTTTGCGGAGAGCCCCGACTCCGCCGACCTGGCGTACCTCGCTGCGCGCCTGATGCCCCCCCTGGAAGCGCTGGAGGAGACCGTGGCCCTGCTCGAGCGCTTCCCCGAGAGTCCGGAGCTGCTCGAGCTGCGGGGCTGGGCCCTCCACCAGCTCGGTGAGTTCGAGCGAGCGCGGCCGTTCCTCGAGCGGGCCCTCGACGCGCAACCGAGGTGGACCCTCGACCTCGTCGAGACCGCGGCGGGCAACCTGCTCGCCCTGGGACGGGGGAAGGATGCGCGCGACCTGATCCGCGACTTCGAGAAACGTGTCGCCTCGACGAGTCGCGAGTTCGCCGTTCTCTCCGCCCGCGTCCATTTCGCAGGCGGGAGAACGAAACAGTCGAAGTCCACCATCCGGGTGCTGGAGGCGCGCTACGGGATCTACGACTGGGACACCGAGCTGGTGATGTGGTTGCGCGGTGGCGGTACGGCAACCCCCGAGCTCGATGCGGCCAGCGTCGAATACGAAGGACTTCGCTCCGCCCTGACCGTGGCCCAGGCCCTCGAGCGAGGTCCGGAAGAGGCCCTCGCGGCACACCGGGGCGCGGAGGTCTTCGCATCCAAGTACCTCGACTCTCCCCGACTCGTGGCCTTGGCCTGTGCCTACCTCGCCGAGGGCGAGCGCGCTGAGGGAGAAGAGCTGCTCGGCGAGGTGTGGGTTCCGGCGCACGTGCTCGAGAGCACCGTGCTCGAGCCCGGCGAGAACCCACACGCCCCCGAGCTCTCCTGGGAGATTCGTGCCGTGCTCGAGCTCTTCGAGGGTCTGAACTTCGCGCCGGGCAGCCCCGAGCGCGCGGAGCACTTCGAGCGCGCACGGACCATGGACTTCATGAAGGGGATCGCCTGGCGGGCCGCCGAGCAGTGGAAGTGAGCCGACACCGCTGGAGCCCCGACCTCGGTCGGGGGTTCCAGCGACCCGATCATCGACGGTGACTGGATCACGCCCGGCACGCACATCAACGGCGTCGGCTCTCACGCGCCGGCGACGCGCGAGATCGACGCGAAGACGCTGAACAAGTCGCGCGTGGTGTGCGACCGCGTCGACGCGTGCAAGGCCGAGGCGGGCGAGCACGCCGACGAAATCACTCTCTTCAAGTCGGTGGGCCTGGCGATCCAGGACATCTCCGCGGCGTACCACGTCTACACCCGGGCGCAGGAGACGGGAACGGGGATCGACTTCGAGTTCTGATCCCTACTTCGGCGGCCACTCCGCCCAGCTCAGGGGGTCGGGGACGTAGGTCAGGTCGGGCAGCTTCTTCAGATTGAGGGCCGGGGCGAGCTCGTCGTGGATGTAGCCGCCCGCCTCGGCGATCAGCGCTCCCGCCTCGCCGCCGTTGGTGAAGCCCGCCGTCTCCGGGTCGGCGCTGATCGCGGGCGCGTAGTAGACCCGGAAGTGCTGGGTCCCCGAGCCCACCTCGACGCGGAGGATGTCCAGCTGCTGGAGGCTCTCGTCCTCGGCCCCGGAGAAGATCAGCGAGAGCTCCTGGAAGATCGCCTTGGCCAGCTGCTGCTCGCGAATGTGCCGCCTGGAGGGATGAGACATGTCGAGATTCTCCCTCGTTCCCGCCGACATTCAAGGAGCGAGCCCGGGTCCCCGGCCGCCACGAATGCCGCTGGGCACATTCTGGCGAGACGGCGAGTCACCCGGAAGGCTGCCCGCGGTACCAGAGGGCGGCCGTGGTATGGGGTCTGGCCCACTCGCGAAGACCGTGGTTCGATGCGCCTCATGGAGAGTCCATTGATTCGATATCTGCTGCTCGCCTGCTCGCTCCTCCTCCTCGCCGCTCCGGGCCGGACCCAGGAGCGCTCGACCGACGAACTCCTCCAGGAGGTCCTCGCCGCTCCGGAGAAGGCCTCACCGGACCTCTTCGAGGCGATTGCGAAACCGGGTGATGCCGAAGCGATGGCCGCGTTGAAGCAGTGCCTGAAGGCGGTCATGAGTCCGCGGTCGACCGAGGACATCGTGTGGGCGTTCCGCCACTTCGACCAGGACAAGGTGCGTCGGGTGGACGCGCTGATGACGCTCGAGGACCTCGCCTGGAACCGGTGCCTCGCCCATCTCGACGTGGACGAGGTGCGGCGAGAGAGACGCAGCAACTCCTGGGCCGGTGAGGGATACAGACTGGTATCGCGCGCCGCGGCTCGGACTCTACGGACCTTCGGCGAGCACGCGAATTCGATCCTGGAGGAGATCCTGCGCGAACACCATGACCCGGTGGTGCGGCAGATCGCGATCGGCGGGCTGGTCGGGGAGCTCGCGCGAAGGGGTACCAGGGATGAGCTGGAACTGATCCTCGAGCACTACCGGCCGGACGTGTCGGGGACCTTCCAGACGGGGGTCCTGTGCCTGCGCACCTTTTCCATCGAGGTGGCGCAGAAGCGCCTGATGAGGGCGGTCGACGACCAGCGGCTGGACGACGACGTCCGTGCCATGGCCCTGACGGCGCTAGTCGACGACAAGGGGAAGAAGATCGATCGTCTCCTCGTCAAGCAGCTCCGGGGCAAGGTCCCGCTGCTGCAGCAGAAGGCGGCGAAGATGCTCAGCGCCCGGGGCGTGACCGGGCACGAGAAGGAGCTCGCGCGCGTCGTTCGGGGAAGGACCCTGAACGGGCGGGCGGCGAGGTACGAGGCCCTGCTGGCGCTGGCTGCCGCCCTGAATGCGCAGCGGAAGACCGACGAGTTGCGCGATTTGCTGTTCGAGGCCGTCGAGAACGATCGCTTCGAGCTGCGCCTCGGCGCCGTGGCGGCACTTCCCCTCCTGAACGAGGTCGCCGCCCGCGAGCACCTCGTCGGGCGAATCCGCGACATCAACCCCGAGGTGCGCCTCGGGGCGATCGACTCGGTTCTCGAGCTGCGCCTGAAGGAGGCGATCCCCAACCTGATCGAGCGCGTCGAGCGGGACAGCGCGCGGATCCGCCGGCGCGCACACGACGCGCTCGAGCTCCTCACCGGAATCGACCACGGAGAAGGGACGCGGTGGCGGAAGTGGTGGGACGCGGAAGGGGAGCACTTCGTCCCGCCCTCGCTCGCCGAGGCCGAGGCGGCCCGGGCGAAGCGCGCGAAGAACCGCGCCGAGAGCCCCACGCGGGCGACCTTCTGCGGCATCCCGATCGAGAACGACCGGCTGATCTTCCTCGTCGACCGGAGCGGTTCGATGGGGCTGACCTACCGCGGGGGGGGCACGTGCTGGGAGTGGGCCCGAGCCGAAATCGGGCGATTGCTGGCCGACCTGCCCGGTCGAGTGAAGGTCAACCTGGTCTGGTTCGAGGAGATGGCCCGATCGTGGCGACGCGAGCTCACCACCCTAGACGACAAGACCCGGGCCGACCTGACCCGTTTCCTCGACTCGTACCGGCTGATGGGACTGGAGACGAATCTCCACGCCGGGCTGATGATGGCGCTCCGCGACCCGAACGTGGAGACGATCGTGTTCCTGACCGACGGGTATCCGACCACGGGAGCGATCGTCAGCCAACGAGGGATTCTCGCCGCGCTCCGCGTCGAGCTCGAGCTGCGCCACGTCGTCGTGCACACCGTTTCGGTCGCCGGATACTCGGAGTTCCTGGAGAAGATCGCCGAGGCGACCGGGGGAGAGTACCGGGAGCTTTGAATTGCGCGGGAGGCGCCGACCTCGCCAGGTCCTTCCCTTCCTGTAGGCGAGATCGTGGCTCGAGGCCAGCGTGCCGAGGAGTGGCGCCACTCCCCATCACTCTGGTGTAGTCGTCCACGGGATCGCCGAGCATTCCCGGTGTCCGCGTGGTTTCGACATGCGGTGTCGGCCATACTCTGGCCATCGATACACTCGCCCGCGGATAGCGGCTTTCCCCGCTCTCATCGGACCTTGCCACCGACCTCACCATGAAAGAGCACCGCATTATCCTCGCCGGAGGGGCCCTGGCCCTCCTCGTCTTGCCTGGCCGGGCGGACGAGCTCGTGGTCTCGTACGTCACGGACACGAGCAACGACTCCGTCGTTCGGCTCCAGGACCTCGACGACGACGGTACCTACAACGGAACCGGCGAGTCGGTCGTCTACTACGACGACACGATCGGTTCGATCGCCCTGTCGAACAACGTCGGCATCGCCATGGACGACGAGGGCATCGTCTACGTCTGCGACAGCAGCCAGGACATCGTCATGGCCTGCATCGACCTCGATGGCGACGGCGAGTGCAACGACGCCGGGGAGCACTGGCTCTTCTTCGACGGTGACCCGCTGGTCAACGGCTCCGGAATCGAGATGTCCTCCTCCTCGAACATGTGCTGGACCCCCGACGGGAAGCTCTGGGTCGCCAGCGCCGATACCGGTGGCGGGGGATTCGACTACATCCTCTGGCTGGAGGACCAGAACTTCGACGACGACGCCAACGACCCCGGAGAGGCGTTCGTCTACTACCACCCGCCGAACAGCGGATCGATCGGAGATACGATCCCGCAGGACATCAAGCTGGGTCCCGACGGCGCTATGTACTACCTGGAGACCGGCTCCACGGGGATGTACTCCAAGGGCATCTACCGCCTGGAGGACACCAACGGGGACTTTATGATCAATCCCGGCACCGGGGAAGTCACTCTCTTCTACGAACCGCCGGCCCTGGCCAACACACCCTTCCCGTGGCAGTTCACCGTCGCGGCGGACGGGTTCTTCTACTACGCCGACACGGGCAACGAGGTGGTCTGGAAGTTCCGCGACGAGAATGACGACAACGTCGTGACCGTGGGGACCGAGGACGTCCAGTACTGGACGGGAGTCTCCAGCAGCCTGATCTGGAGCGTGGGGGTGCCCCTGGACAACTCGCTGTACTGCAACGAGTCCCAGGCCCCCGACCGCATGCTGCGCATGGTGGACGGGAATACCGACGGCACCATCGACCCGGCTACCGAGGTCGAGGTGATCTACGACGAGGGGCTCGCCGACGTCAACATCGGCAACCCGCGTGGGCTCTACCTGTACGTCGACACCTCGTTCGGCAACGCCTCCTGCTTCGGCGACGGCTCGGGAACCACGCCTTGCCCCTGCGGCAACCCGGGCGGTGCCGGTGAGGGCTGCGCGAACTCCACGGGTGTCGGCGCCACGATCGTGACCGGCGGCTCACCGAGCGTCGTGGCGGACGATCTGACCCTCAGCGGCTCGGGCCTGATCGGCGGCCAGTCCGCCCTGCTCTTCGTCGGCCACGCCTTGATCAACGGCGGGAACGGCACCACCTTTGGCGACGGCTTGCGCTGCGCCGGTGCCGGCATCACGCGCCTCGGCGTGAAGATGGCCGATCCCGCGGGGGACGCGATGTGGGGACCGGGTCTCGTCGCCGCCTACGGCGCCTGGGGCGTGGCCGAAACCGTCGTCTTCCAGATCTGGTACCGCGACCCGGTGGGCAGCCCCTGCGACACCGAGCAGAACACGTCGCACGCGGTCGATTTCGTCACGGAGCCGTAAGCGGCCCTCCGATCCGACACCCACGCCCCCGCCGGTGCTCGAACGCCGGCGGGGGTTCTCCTTGCAATCACCGCGGCCGCCTGCAGTAGCCGGGCCGTTGGTATCCTGTACCGGTCGTCCACCGTTTCGCAATCATCCAGGAAGTCTGATGTCCCGTCGCCGATACTCCCTCTCCTGTGTCCTCGCCCTGACCCTCTATCCCGCGACCGCGGCTGCGCAGGTGATCGAGACTCTCGTCCTGGAAGGTGACTCCGTCGCCGGCGTGGGGCTGGTCACCTACGTGGACAACCTCGCCATCAACGACGACGGATCGTGGCTGGTCGAGGCCGACACCGACAATGCCAACACCGACGAGGACAGCGTCGTGCTGAAGGATGGCGTGCTCTACCTGCGGGAGGGGCAGAGCCTGCTGCTGCCGACCGGTGCGCTGCTCGACTCCTTCGACTCGATCTACCTGAACGACGGCCTGAACGCGTCGTTCAACTTCTTTCTCGACGGCACCAGCGGGATCAACGACGACTCGGGGCTGTACTGGAATACCAGCCTGCTGATCCAGGAGAGCGATATCTCGACCGCGCCGCAGTTCAGCGCCGGGACGCCCTACATCGGCTTCTTCGAGGTGCGGATCAACGTCCTCGACCAGCTCCTGACGGTGGCCTCGGTGGATGATCCGGCGATCAACTCCACCGTGGACCGAGCGCTGGTGCGGCTCGACACCGATGGCGCGGGGAATCTGCTCGGAGAGACCGTGGTCAAGAAGGAGGGGGACCTGGCGGGGTCGGGCAACCACCCGATCTCCGACTTCGGCACCGACCCCACGCACTTCGATTTCAACGATGCGGGACAGGTGATGTACCTCGCCAAGCTGACCTCCGGGTCGGCCGACGACTGGGCGATCTACATCGACAACACGCTGATCACCGAGGAAGGCGCCGCCGCACCGGTCGCGGGTCGCGCCTGGTCGAACCTCAGCAGCGCGGAGATGTCGATGAACAACCTGGGCGACTACGCTTTCCACGGCCAGATGGACGGCGACACCGCGTCCAACTACCTGATCTGCCGGAACGGCGCCAAGTTCGCCCAGGAGGGCGATTCGCACCCCGCGATCGCACCCTATCTGTTCACCTCCTTCGGCTCCGGTCCGGTCGACATCGGCAACAACGGTCGCGTCCTGTGGTACGGCGACTGGGACGACGCCGACACGAGCCGCGACAACGGCCTCTTCCTCGACGACGACCTGCTCGTCCAGGAGGGGGTGACGATGATCGGCGGGAAGCTCGTCATCACGCTACAGGGCTACAAGGACTCCTATCGCCTCTCGGACAGCGGTGAGTGGATCATCTTCGAGGCGGAGCTGGAGGGCGATCTGTGGGGAGCGTTCCGGATCCAGGTCCCCGATCCGTACACGACGTACTGCTACGGCGACGGGAGTGGAACGGCCTGTCCCTGCGGGAACGAGAACGACGGAAGCGTCCCGGGATCGGGCTGCGCCAACGGCGTGTACGCCTCCGGTGCGAGGATGGTGGCGAGTGGCAGCGCCCGGCTCTCCGCCGACACGCTGCAGCTCTCTTGCCGCGGCATGGAGCCGAACAACAGCGGGCTCTACTTCCAGGCGAACAACGACCTCTCCCCGGGGACGCTCTGGGGGGACGGCCTTCGCTGCGCGGGTGGCTCGCTCAAGCGTCTCGGCGTCCGCTTCTCCGACGCCACGGGGGCGTCCGACACCTCCGGCTACCCGCACACGATCTCCGCCAAGGCGGGCAACATCGCTCCGGGCGACACCAGGTACTACCAGTGCTGGTATCGCAACCCCCAGAACTCACCCTGCGCGAGTGAATTCAACACGTCCAATGGCGTCGCGGTGACCTGGCTGCCCTGATCGTCGCGGTCAGCGGAGCTCGATAACGATGCTCCCGCCGGCTCGGCGGACGACGGCCTCCTGCACCTCGATCGAGACTCCGGGCAGCTCGAAGGAGATCTCGCCCAGGACCTCGCCCGTGAGACGCTCGACCCCCATCGCCGCGGCGAGGGCCTCGTCGGTGACCTCCTCGTCGAGTCGGAAGCAGGCGGTGCTCGCTCCCGCATCGTGCAGCAGCGGCACTGCCCTCGTTTGCCGCACGACGTTCCCCTGACCGATCCGGACACCGATCGGCACCATCTCGTAGATCGTCCGGTTCTCGTCGACGCGGGTGATGCCGAAGGGCGTGAAGCTGAACGCCGCGCTCATACCGGTCAGCGCGGAATGGTCGAGGAGCAGCAGCGTCCCCTCGCCGTTCAGGATCGCCTCGCACTTTTCCCGGGCGACCCGCTCGCCCTCCTCGCGCAGCTTCGTCTTCGCCGCGACCAGCTGGTCGCAACCCGGCTCGGCCATCACCTCCTCGAGCGCCAGCTCGAGATCCTCGGGAGTGGCCAGGAGCGCCTCCTTGACCAGTCCGGTCAGCGTCGTGCCGGACTGCATCATCCGCTCCTTCCACTCGGGGTGGATCGCGTCGAGCATCGCGCCGATCGCCATCCCCGACCAGTACAGCCGGAAGCGCACCGGCGCGGTGCCGTAGGGGTCGTCATTGACCACGCGTTCACCCGTGAGGAAGCCTCGCATCGACTCCAGCAACTCCGCGCGCTGGAAGGACATGTCGTCGTAGCCGTGGAAGCCGCGCACCCAGGCCATCGCCGGCGCGGGCTCGCGTCCCTCGATCGCGTGGGTCAGCCGCCACTCGACGTAGGTCGCCAATCCTTCGTTGAACTCGGTGCCGTCCTCGTAGGCGATCGAGCTCGTCGGCAGCTCTTCACGCCGGTGCGAGCGGATCGCCAGCCAGCGCAGCGCCGCCAGCCAGATCTCCTCCTCGTCGGTGGCCGTCAGGGCGGTGGTGAGCTCCCGCGCCTCGAGCGCGAAACCGACGTTGTTGGTCACCGAGAGGCAGGGATAGGTGAGCAGCGCCGACTCGTCGCCCGCCTTGCCGAGCCCCCACTTCGCCTGCTGCACGTGAAACGCCTCGTGGAGGATCATCCCCATCTGGCCGTACGGGTCGGTGGACAGCATCGCCAAGCCGAGTGCGTCCTCCTTCTCCGCCGGCGAGGCGCTCCCGCGCTCCCACATCAAGATGTTGGAGCGCAGGCTGGAGAGGGGGTCGGCGACCACCAGGGTCTCCACTCCGCCGAGCGTCGTGCTGGTGTTCTGGCCGTCGAGGGTGAAGTGCGTCTCCCCCTCGCGCACCCAGATCTCCCAGCCGGGCAGCTCCGGCGCGCCGCGGTAGCGCTCGAACCCCTCGGGCGGAGCGGGGTGATTGACCAGGACGTCCTGCTCGCCGGGGTAGTAGAAGAGGAGCGGGGTCTCCCGGACGTCCCAGCCCGGCCAGATCGGATTCTCCTCGCCGGAGGCGATCGCCCAGACCTCGGCGGCCTGGGCGAGCAGACGCGGATCGACGCGGAGGGCGGCAGGGCTGTTCTGGGGGGCGGCGACGGCGATCGTGAGGGCGAGGAAGAGGCTCATCTTCGGGGGCTCCAGGGTCGAGGCGGGCCGGGATCGCAACGCGGCGGCGGGTTCAGTATAGTGCGCTACGTACTAATCGCGCTCCGGTGAGACCGCGCCGCCGGAAACCGACCGGATGGCGTAAACCTTTTTTTCGGAGTCGCTTACGCACACTGTCATGCCTCTCGCCAAGCGTTTCGAGCTCGAGCACGTCATCCTCGGCATCGTCGACAAGTTCGGCCCCTGCACCCCGTACGCGGTCCGCCAGCACTTCGAGGTCTCGCCCTCCGCCTTCTTCAGCAGCAGCACCGGTTCGATCTACCCGGCGATGCGGCGCTTGCGCGAGACGGGCTGGCTCGATGAGCATCCGGACTCGCGCGGCCGGCAGAAGCGGGTGCTGTACTCGATCACGCCGGAGGGTCGGGAGGCCTTGCGCCGCTGGCTCGCCCCGCCGCTCGACCCGGAGGTCGTGAGCGTTCCGTACGACGCGCTCCGCACCCGCGTCTACTTCCTTGCCGCGCTCGTCCCGGCGGAGCGCCTCGCCCTGATCGACCACGCCCTGGCCGCCCTGGAGCGGGAGCTCTCGGGGGTGCGCGAGTACGTCGATTCGTACCCCGCCGAAGGGGCGACCCGGCTCAGTCACCTCGCCGCGCGGGGGGCGTTGCACGAGGCGCGCGCGCGGATCCGGTGGCTGAAGGAACTGCGGAACGAGCTGGAAACACAAGACAGACGATCCACTCGGTGAGGGCGTCGTCGCCGCTTGGCCCTCGCTCCGCCTCCTGCGAAGATGTGGCCGTGAACGACGCCGCGACCATTCCCCTTCGACCGCTGGGCGGGACGGGCCTCACGGTCTCGCCTCTCGCCCTGGCGGCGGGGTCGATCCGCCTCGGTGGACCGCGCGGGATGGCGCTCACCGCACGCGACGTCGAGCGGGCCTTCCACGAGCACGGCGTGAACTGCTTCTTCGCCACCAGCACGATGAAGGAGCTGGCCGAAGGAGTGCGCCGACTGGTGCGCGCCGGGCATCGCGACGAGCTGGTGATCGTCTCGATGGCGCTCCTGCCGACCGGCTGGAGCTTGAAGCGCTGCTGGGCCCGCCAGGCGCGGGCGCTGGGTGTCGAGCAGCTCGACGTGTACCTGCTCGGCTGGGTCCAGGGGCGCTGGTACTTCACCGGGCGCACCTGGGAGTCGATGCAGCGGCTGCGCGACGAGGGCAAGGTCGGCGCACACGGGTTCTCCATTCACCAGCTCGGGCCGTCGGCGGAGCTCACGCGTGAATTCCGGCCCGACGTGCTGATGATCCGGTACAACGCCTCGCACCGGAAGGCCGAGGAGCTGCTGTTCGAGTCGCTGGGGGAGGAGCGTCCCGGCGTGATCGCCTACACGGCGACGCGGTGGGGGATGCTGCTCGATCCGCTTCCCGCAGCCGGGTTCGAGCGGGGACTCAGCGCTCCCGACTGCTATCGCTTCGCGCTGGCCCATCCCGCCGTCGATACCGTCCTGTGCGCCGCGCGCAGCGAGCAGGAGATGGCCGAGAACGTCGCCGGAGTGCTCGAAGGCCCACTCGAGGGCGAGCCGCTGATCGAGGCGCGACGATTCGGGGACGCCGTGCAGGAGCACGCCCGCGGCGGAAAGCGCTGGATGTTCCGGTAGCGGGCCGGCGGTTCTCGTCGTGACTCGGGGCTAGAACCTACTCCGCGAAGACGCGCCGGGCTTCGAAGCCGAGACCCGCTCTTCCTCCGCGTCGGCCGCGTCGGCCTCTCCCAGCGCTCGCAGGATCTCCGCGTACTGCTCTCGCACATCGTTCCTCCACGGCTCCGATGCCAGGGCGCGCTCCGTATGTGCGCGCGCCTCGGCCCACCGTCCGTCCAGCATGGCGACCTTCCCGCGAAAGGCGTGGAACGTGGCGGCGTCGGGGTAGAGCTCCTGCGCACGGTCGAGCAGCTGCATCCCCGGCCCGTCGCGGCCGGCCCTCATGTGCAGCTGAAAGAGCTGGGCGAGCGCCCGGAACTCGTCGGGTTTGCGCGCGAGGACCTCGTGGTACTGCAGGGCTGCCCGCTCGTGGTGTCCGGCGCCGAGGGTCTCGTCGGCGGAGACGAGCAGGGTCGCCACCGTCTCGTCGCGGATTATCGAGTGATCCGGCGCGAGCGATTCCGCCTGCAGCAGCCTGGTGAATGCTTCGTCCGTCCGCTGCTCGGCTCGCAGGACCAGCGCTTCGAGCGTCAGCCTCAGTGCCTCCTGCGAATCCCGGATGCCGGCCTTCTCCTCGGCGAGGAATCCCTCGAGGTAGGCGTCCGGAATGGGCGTGAAGTGATCCAGGAGCACCTGCGCATTGCTGTCCGCCTTGTAGCGCAGTGCGCTCTTCGGCGTGCGGAACTCGATGACCGGCAGGTCGTCCGTGTTCAGCTGCCCGGCCGCCTCCGTCCTCAGCAGCTCCGACAGATCCGCCACGAACATTCCGAAGATCAGCTCCGGCCGCGTGATGCCGATCTCGGCCAGGGAGGCCGAAACCTCGGGGATCCGGAACCGAGCCCTCATCGTCTCGGTGTCGAAGACGATCCCGCTCTTGAAGCCGAGCATCACGGTGTCCGTGCCCGTGAAGAAGAGGGCGCTGTGGGGGAAGGCCTCCGCGAAGGAGCGCATGATGGTGAGGAAGTCCTCACGCGACATCTCGTACATGGGAAGGAACTGGCCCATGATGCCGCCATCGGTAAGGCGCTCTTGCGCCTGGCGGAAATGGTCCACGGTGTACAGGTGACTCGCACCGCTGACCACGGGTTCGGACGGATCGGCCGTGATCACGTCGTACCGTCGCGGAGTGCAGAACAGGTGATTGCGCCCGTCGCCGATCGAGATCTCGGCCTTCGGGTTCCGCATGATGTCGTGGTTGCGATCCGCCCAGAGCTCGGCTACCTCCTTCACGCTGGACTCGATCTCGACGACCTCGAGATGATCGACCGGGTAGCAACTCAGCGAGCCGAAAGTGACCCCGGCCCCGAGGCCAATGTTCACCACATCCTTCGGATCCGGGTGGAAGAGCATCGGCAGATGCCCCTGCAGCCGCTGCAGCTTCATGCTGGGGTCCCCCGAATCGGCCTGGACCTTTCCGTCGCACGAAAAGAAGTAGAGACCCTCTCGCGTCGTGCTGACCGACACCGTGGAGGTCAATCCCTCTTCGTAGAAGAGCAGATGCCACAGCTCCACCTTGTCCCACAGCGTGATCTTCCCGTCCGCGACGAACTGCCACGGACTGAAATGGGTACCGGCCGCCAGCAAGCGCTGACTGATGACCGGAGGTCGAACGAAGACGCCGAGCAGGACCGCAGCGGCCGCTGCGACCAGGCCGAGCCGCAGCGGAGCGGGCTGCCTGTTTCGACCCGCCAGGATCACGGCCACGATCAGAGCCACCACGGCCAGGGCGATCAGCGAGCCCTCGATGCCGAGCAGCGGCAGCAGCAGGAAGCCACCGGCGAGCGAGCCGAGCACCGCGCCCACCGTGTTGACCGTGTAGACCTCGGCCACGGCCCGCCCGGAGGTCGGCTCCGTTCCGCGCACCGCCTTGGCGACCACGGCAAAGGCGAAACCGAAGCAGAGGGTGGGCACGAGCAGGAAGGACAGCGTGATGAGGACCTTCGCGCGGATCATGCTCTCCCAGGTGAACGAGTGATCCACGAGCTGCTGCAACAGCCACTCCGCCTTGCTGTTGAAGCGATACAAGGTGTAGACCGTCCAACCCCCGATCACGAGAAAGCACAGCGACATGACGAGGTCGAGGCGCCGCTCGAGTGCGTCGGACAACCAACCCAGCACCAGGGATCCCAGGGCGATACCCGCCAGGAATACCGCCAGCATGACGCAGAACGAATAAGTGGTGGAGCCAAAGATCAGGATGAGGCCGCGGAACCACACGACTTCGAAGGCCAGCGCGAGAAACCCCGAGATACCCGAGGCCAGGAGGAGCGTGCGGGCCAGGCGGCGTGACGAGCCGGTCGCGGATTCGAGCACTTCCGTCTTCCCGAGAGGGGGCAAGGTCATCCCCCGGGCCATGAGCCAGCCCGCTCCACCGATCAGCAGGTTCGCGGCCACGCCCACCAGGTTGGCTCGCCAGAGACCCAGGGTCGGTATCAGGATGAAACCGGTGACCGAGAGTCCAACCACGGCTCCCAGGGTGTTCACGCCGTAGAGCAGGCTGATGCGGGACGCGAAGCGCTGGTCCCGCCGCGCCAGTCCCTGGGCGAGAACCGGAAGCGTCGCTCCCATCATCATCGTCGGGAGGATCAAGACGAGAAGGGAGAGGCCGAACCGGAACGGCGTCAGCACAGCCAGGGAATCCGATACGTTCTGGAAGAGCCAGCGGTAGGCGAGCTGCACCAGCTGGAAGAGGAACGGCACGACCAGCGCGTAGAGGCCGATCCCGATCTCCAGTGCGGCGAACCAGCGGATCGGGTTCGGAGAACGGTGGACCCGCCTCCCGAACAGGTGGGCGCCCAGAGCCAGGCCACCCATGTAGGCGGTGAGCACCGTCGTTGCCGCGTAGACCGTGTTCCCGAAGATGAATCCGAGCTGCCGGAACCAGAGCAGCTCGTACACCAGGGCGGCGAACCCGGAGAAGAAGAAGAGGCTGCAGACTCTCGACATGTATGGGTGTTTCCTACGGTCCTTGCCGCTTCGCGGTCCATCCCCGATACGACTCGCCTCCCTGATACCCGCTTCGCCTCGCGCGGACAACGACAATCCGGGACGGAGAAGTCAACGCCGTGAGGATTGATCAGAAGCTCGCGAGGAGCTGGAACCCGCCGCCGCCGAACGCCAGCTGGTCGAGCTGGATGGAGAGGTCGAAGCGGATCCAGGCATGATCGGAGAAGTCGTAGCGAAAGGGCGTGCCGAGCTTGCCCTGGAAACCGTCGAAGTCGCGATCACTCGGCACCGGGTTCTGGTGCCGTTCCAGGAGATCGACGTGGCCCCCGATCACGTACGGCTCGGCGCTCCAGCGCGACCCGAGCGGCAGGCGCGTGCGCCCCGAGAGCATCAGCTCCTCGCGGTCCACGCGCAGGTTCTCGAGGGAGTCGTTCGGCCGGTCGTAGTCCTCCTCGACACGCAGGTACGACGCCCCGAGGGCGTACTCCCGCCCGTCCTCCCCGCTGCGCCACCACTCCGCATGCAGGCGCCCCTTGCCGATGTCGGCATCCTCGCGCTCGAGCGCGCCGGGGTCGGGCAGGCTCCGTTCCTTGGCGGTGATCTCACCGCCGAGATCGATGATCAGCCGGTCGCGCTCGCCGAGACGTGCCCGCGCCTCGAAGAAGCCGATCGTACGATGCATCTGGAGCTTCTCACCCGTGGACAGGGTCTTCTGCTCGAAGGGCAGCTGCATGCTCAGGTCGTACGCGAACTCGATCCCCTCGGGGTCTCCGAAGAAGCCGACGAACATCAACCCGTACGGAGCAGACTCGTACTCGAACAGCTGGCTCTTGCGCCAGGCCGGATCGACTGTCGTGAACATCAGCCGGTGCGCGGAATAGTCGGTCCGCAGGAACTCGGCGCCGACGGAGGCATCGGCTCGGCTCTTGTCGGGTGTGCCTTCGAACTGCGCGACGATCGCGGTCGATTCGGACACCGCCGCGTCGAGACCGAAGGCGATACGCTGGTAGCGATTGGTCTGGTTCTCCGACTGGAGGTAGTTCATCCGGGCGGTGAACCCGGAGCCGAGATCAGCGCTGGTGTTGGCGACATTCTCGAGGGTGAGGTGGCTGGTCCGGACCGAGCCCCCGGCGAGGAACAACCGATTCCCGAAGGGATCCAGCGTCTCACCGCGCCACCACGGTGGTCGGTCGACGAAGGACCACCGATTGACGAAGTACTCTGCGTCTTGATCGTAGTCCCGACGAAACGGATCCTCTTCGTCCCCGAGCCAGAGAGCGCGGTTGATATACTGGGCCTCTGCGGATGGCGAGAGGAGGGCGAGACTGGCCACGAGCCCGAGGCCGAGTCGGATGGTGGTGCGGGGTTTCATGAGTCGGCCGGTACCTTCTTCGACGGCCCATCGGCCACGTGCCGCCCCGATGATTCCGGATCCGGGGAGTCGATCAGCCTCTCGATTCGTTCGATGACGTCCGACGCGGAGTGCTTGCAGCAGGGAGGCTCCCCATCCGGCCCGACCTTGACACACTCGATCGGCGCCTTCCCGCTCCGGGTGGTCAGGTGGTGGTAGCAGCCGGCCTGGTCGCACGGTCCCTGGACGACCTCCACGCCCCGGAGGTCGGCGTGGCGTAGGCGCGGGTCGACGGAGCCGAAGAACACGACGCTCTTCTTGCGCATGCTGATCGCGAAGTGCGAGGGCGCTGAATCGACGCCGATGAACAGGCTCGCGCCGTGAGTCACGCGGGCCAGCTCCCGAATATCCCGCGTCTCGATGTGTTCACCGCACTCGGTCTCCGCAGACAGGCCGACCTGGTAGACGTTGAAGCCTCGATGCCGGAGGAACGAGGCCACCTGACCCCAGTCGACACCGAACACTCGCCGGTGATTCATGAGCAGGTGCTGCTCCAGATGAACCACCGCGTACGGGGTCGGCAGTACCTGTCGCTTCTCCTCCTCGGTGAGGTGCAACCGGGGAACGCTCGGGACGAAGTCGTCGACTCCGGCGATCCGGGCGTAGGCCTCCTGGACCGGCATCTCCGGAAACCGCTCGTACTTGAGCTTCTTGATCTGGCCGGTGACCTTCCGGAGTCCTCTGAGGAACTGATTCCGGTTGAAGGAGATGGTCAGATTCTCGCTCGGGAAGTTCTCCAGGACTCGAGCGCACAGGGGGCGAGTCACGAAGGTGACGTGCGCGCCTCGGGAGGTGAGCTCCCTCAGGAGGGGCTCGGCCATCAGGACATCGCCGATCGCGCCATAGCGCTGCAGGTAATAGCGTCTCTTCGTGACCATGGCTCTCTAGACGGAGCTGCGCGCTCTCTTCGACCTCACCCCGCCGCCGGCTTCCTGGTGATCACCTCGATGGAGAACTCGCCTTCACTCTGCCGTTCGGGGCCCAGGTCGCGGTAGCCGTCGTCGCAGGTGCGGAGGTGGACGACGTCGTGCTCACCGAGGGCTCGATCGAGGAGCGGAACCAGTCCGAGAGTGTCCGGAGCCTCGTCCCGCTCGGGCAGGAAGAAGTGCTTGTGATCCTCGTTGAACTGCGAGGGCAGATCCCGCTTCTTCTCGTAGAGGTCGCGGTGAGGCAGGTACAGGATCAGGTAGCCGCCGGGCTTCAGCACACGCCACCAGTTTCGCAGAGCCAGCTCCGGTTCGACCATGTGCTCGAGCAAGTGGCTCGAGTAGACGAAGTCGAAGGACTCGTCGCCCAGGCTCTTCAACAGCTGAGCGTCGCCGTGCTCGAAATCCCAGCCGGTGACACCCGGAACGACCGGGTCACCTCCGTAGCCGACGTCGAGGCCCGCGCCCTGGAAGTACCTGTCGAAGAGCCCGTCGCGCTCGCGTCGGGCTCGAGCCTTGTGACTCTCCCCGGGCCGGCGCCGGCGGCCCAGAACCGGCATGTCCCCGAACAGGTTGTAGCGCACCTTCCTGATGCGATCCTTGATCCGCCTCGTGTGCCGCTCCGCCGGGAGCGGCTCGAACAGGTGATGGCGCACGTTTCGTACGAATCTCTGGAACATGTGTGTCTCGCTGTTGCGCATCATAGCGTGCACGATTCCGGCTCCGATTTCACCGCCGGGAGCGGAATCACCGCACCTGCCGCGTCAGGCCTGCGCCGCGGGGGTCCTCAGCACGCAGGTGATCATCGCGCTGACCGACTGGAACGCGCTGATCTCACCGTCCCATGTGGGCCAGTCGCCGGTCAACTCGCTCAGCGTCGGCGTACTCTTCGGGATCTTCCCCGCCCGCCGGGCGGCGTGCATGGATCCGATCGCGGTGCTGCGGCACGAGTGAGGGTGCGATATGCCCGAGAACCGGTTGGGTCGCGAAACAGGCGGCTCGACCGACAAGAGGTGTAGCCAGCACCAGCCGGCGTGCTAGAGTGGCTCCGCCCGGTTGGTGAAGTCGCTAGCAACTCCCATCCTCATCCTCCGATGCACGCCTTCCGCACGCTCCTGCGTCTCGCCTTGGTGCTCGCCCTGTTCCTGCTCAGCGGAGCCGCGCGGCCGGACGACCGCACCGATTACGAGCAGAAGCTCACGAAACTCGAGCTCGAATGCGCACAACGGCACGTCGATCTCGGCCTCTGGTGCCGCGATCGAGGCTACACCGAGGCCGCGCGCGAATACTTCTTGAGGGCCGTCGAGGTCTCGCGCGGGCGGCACGCGCATGCGAACAACATAAAGTCGTTGATGAACCGGTCGGGTGACGCCTTCTGGAAAAAGGTCGTCGAGCTCACCGACAAGCGCCGCAAGTCCTACGACAAGAAGGTCGAGAAGCTCGAGAAGAGCAACGCCGAGGATCGCTTCGAGCTGGCCGAGTGGGCCCTCAAGAAAGGGCTCGAGGACGAGGCGCTGGCCGCCTTTCGCGCGTTGATCGATCCCGATCGTCCGCTCGTCGTCGACAAGAAAGGCCGCATCGAGACGCGAGCGGGCGAGATCCCCGGCGAGTGCTCGGAGCTCCTTCTCTCCGACGCGATCGCGATCAACGGCGCGCCGTATCTGCGGCACGGTTTCCTCGAGCTCCTGGCCGGCGTGGACGAGATCTTCCAGGCGGAGTCGGACGAGATCCTCGTGCGCACCACCGACTCGCTCGAGCTGGCCAAGGATTTCCAGGAGCTCGGCGCGGCGCTGATGCCGGAGCTCGAAGCCGAGCTCGGCGCGCCCCTCACGCGCCGCCCGACGCTCTTCCTGTTCCCCACGCGCGACGAGTACGAGCGCTACCTCGTCGAGGCCGACCGCCAGTCCTACCGCAGCGTTTCCGGCTTCGCCGATCCGTATCGCTTCGTCACGGTAGTGTGCACCGAGGACAAGAGCCCGCTCGAGGTGCAGAGCCTCACGTTGCACGAGCTCAGCCACCTCGGCGACGCCGACGCCTTCCCGCAGGCGATGCCGGCCTGGTACCGCGAGGGCTTTGCCGAGCAGTTTGGCGGTCAGGGTACTTTTGCCTGGGACGGCGTCGAGCTCGTGCTCGGCCGCGAGATGGACGCGGACCGTCTGGCGACGCTGCGCGGCGCGGGCAAGACCTGGCGCGTGGCCGACTTCGTGCGCATCGACCCGCTCTCGCTGTGGGGCAATGATCGCGACGAGGCGATGCGTTTCTACGCGCAGTCCTGGGCACTCTACCGCTGGCTCTCGCGCCACGCACCGGCTGCGCTGCGCAGCCGGTGGGACGCCTGGATCGACGACTGCCAGCGGGCCGTGCGCACCTTCCCGCCGGGGCACGAACCCGTGTCCACGCCGGACGAGCTGTACCGGGTGCACTTCGGCGACAGGCTCGACGAGATCGATCGCGGGCTGGAAGCGTGGCTGGAGACGCGGTAGACCCGGATCGATCTCCAGGTGCGGTGTCCGGACAACACCGACCGATTCGCGCCTACTCCTCGTCCAGCACCGCACGCCGCGCCGGGAGTCGCGCCCGGACCCGTTCGTAGCGTTCCCACACGAGCTCGGGGGAGAGCTCCAGGTGTCGGGCCGCACCCTCGAAGGACATCCCGTCCCGAGCACAGGAGCGCACGACGTCGGCGTACTCCTCGGGCAGGGAGTCGATCAGGTCGTCGAGCCACTCGATAGGAGCGGCGTCGAGCGGCCCATGCCCGGTCAGACTCGAAGCGGCGCTCTCGATGATGCGCTCGCGAAGATCCGGGGGGAGCTCGGCGCGCCCGATCCGCAGGAGCCTCCCGTACTCGCTCCCGCGACGAAAGTCCGCGACGGTGTCCCCGCAGTCGGAACACCCCTCGAGGTGCGCCTCGAGCCTCGCCGCTGCAGCCTCGTCGAGCAGGTCCTGCGCATGAGCCTCCAGGATCCGTTCCTCGGGACAGAGAGCCGGAGAGGAGCTACTCACGGGCCAGAACCTCCACGTGGCCGTGCAGCCGCTGGATGACGCGCCGGCAGTTCTGGGAGACCTGGTTGGTCGACTGCCCCAGCTCCTCGGCCACCTCGTCGATCGGACCGCCGTCCACGTAGCGGCGCACGAAGGCGAGGAAGGTGGACGGCTTCACCTCCTTCCGGACCCGCTCCATGGCCACCTCGAGCAGCGACAGACGCCACTCGCGTTCGAACTCGGCCTCGAGCTCCGCCTCCTTCGCCTGCACGCCGAGCGCGTCCCAGTCCCCGTCGGGGAGGTCTGCCCTCGGCTCCCGTGACCGCCGCCGGTAGAGGTCCAGGCAACGACCCCGGACGATCGTGCGAACCAGACCGCGGAAGGTGCCCTTGTTCCGGTCGTACTCGAATCCGGGCAGGCGGGTGAGGATCTCGATCAGCGTCACCTGCATCACATCCTCGGCGTCCGCGGCGGCGAGCCCGAGGCGCCGCGCCGTCTGGAAGGCCAGCGGGCCGTAGATCCGGACCAGGTCGCCGGCGTCTCCCGACCGGGCGCGAACGATCACGCTGAGGTGGGTCTGGCTGCAGTCCGAGCGCTCCATCGGGTTCCATCGTAGATGTCCCTCCAGAATCGTTCGACCGGGAAGCTCCCGGGATTACACGGGATCGGGGTTTCTTCCTACGATGGGGGCCCGCGTCGAGCCGGACCGGCGCTCGCGATTCTCACCGATTCGGTGTCATCCAGCGCCGGGCGCATCGGACACCTCATCATGAGCACCAAGCACTGCCTTCTCGCCCTGGCCCTCGCGCTCGCCACCGGGCTCACGGCGACTCCCTCCCCGAGCTCCTCCACGAGCTCCGCCCGCGACGAGATCCGGGTCGTGGTGGTGGACGAGCGGGGTGAGCCCGTCGCCGCGGCCAGGGTAGAGCTCCGGGTCGGTCGCATCCTGCTGGACGTCAACCCCGGTCTTCCGTACTGGGCCCACCTCCTGGAGCGCGAGTCGACCACCGACAACGAGGGAATGGCCGCCTTCTCGGGCCTTCCCCCGGGCAGCGTCGGCGTGGCCCACGTTCGCGCCGGGCAGCTCCTGGGCGTCGAGGCCGGAGCGGGGGAGATCCGCTTGCAGGCGCGACCGACGATGGTGGGCAAGGGAAAGGTCCGGGCGAAGCGCCAGCTGCTGAGCCGTGGGCTGACGGTCAAGGCCTACGGTCCCTACGGCACGCTCCTCGGTGAGGCCCCGGTCGATGGACGCGGCGCCTACGAGTTCCACGGCCTGCCCACGGGAGAGGTCGAGCTCCGGCTGATGGAGGACACCTGGCCCCTGGCCCGCAAGACCGTGGAGATCGAGGCGGGCAATCGGGCCCGACTGCCGGCGCTCGAGGCGACCGACGGCGCCTACGTTCCCCGGCAGGGGCCGATGGTGGATGTCCGCTCCGTGGTGCTCGTCGACGACGAGCGGAAGCCCGTGCCCGACGTACGCCTGGAGTGGACGTCGCGCTACATGTGGGGGGCGATGCCTTCGGACGAGAATGGCGAGGTGAAGCTCATCGGAGGCGGCGTATCGATCGGGGGTCCGCCCTACCGGTTGTTGCTGTCCGATCTCGAAGGAGAGGATGGGCACTACTGGGGCTGGCTGAAGAAGGTGTCGCGCGGACAGGCGGTGGTCCAGGTGGAGCGCACGTACCCGGTCACCGGACGCGTGCTCTCCAAGCAGGGGAAGCTCTCTTCCTTCCTCGTGTGGGGCATCGTCGAGGCCCCGGACGGACCTCTAGCCCAGTTGACCAACGCGGCCTGGGAGCGACGTCGCGTGACCGACGGCTCCTTCGCGCTCTTTCTCCCGGCGGGGGAGCACCGGATCGCGATCGGCGCGCCCGACGGCACGTTGCGGATCTTCCCGTGTCAGGTCAGCACGGAGGAGGAGCCCCAGGAGCTGACGCTCGAGCTCGAGGCGGTCGCGGCCGAGTAGGACTCGAGGCCGGGGTGGCCGTCCTACCAGGTCTCGACGTCGAGCGCCGGGCGTACGCCGACGGTCGCCCGGCGATCGTGAACACCATCCTCCAGCTCGAGGCGGGACGTCGCTCGCACATCGAGGCTGCCCGAAGCGTAGGAACCGCCTCGCGCGACCGCCTCGACGTCGTCGATGCTCACGCACAGCTCGGCGACGTTCCCCAGGACGTGATGCAGACCGAAGGGATTCGCGGGCATGGTGTCCACCGGTGCGTGCCACCGGACCCCGTCGCGCAGCGCGGGGTACTCCTGCATCGGCACCTGCTCGTCGCCCGCGCCGAGCAGGAAGGTCTCGTCGGCCAGGTTCACCTTGCCCTCGAGCGATTCGCGCTCCGCGCCGGTCCACCAGGGCGTGGACGTGCCCGCGCGAGCGGCGTGCTCCCACTCGTCCTCCTCGGGCAGGCGCAGGCCGTAGGCTCCGAGCACGCCCTCGCAGTTGGTGGTCGTGACGTTCTCCACCGGGTGGAGATCCCCGGCCTCGAGCGCGCTCGGGCGCATGCCGGTCAATCGCGCCCACTGTCCCTGGGTCAGCTCGTGCTTGGCGAGCAGGAAGGCCGGGATCGGTGACGCGTGACCCGCGACCTCCCCACCGGGCAGGAGGACGAAGACGATCGCCGACGCCTCGGTCAAGACCAGCCTTCCACCGTCGTCGCGACGGGGCGCATCTCCCGAGGGCAGGTGGGCGAGCTCCACGAGCCCGGTGTCGGGGTCGCGGCCGAGGGGCTGGAGCGCGGCGCGGGGCACGAGGCGCAGGCCGTCGTAGCGGGGATCGCCCTCGATGGCCCGAAGAGCGTCCTGCCATTGCCCACGCCGCTCCTCGTCGAGCGCCGACAGCTCGACCACCTCATCCGCGCGCGGCGACGGCATCCAGTCCTCCACCAGGAACGGGCTCTCCGGATTGGCGTCTCCGGCGATCTGCTCGGCGAAGTCGTTCAGCACCAGGAGCCAGTCGTCGAGGATCTCCTGGAGCTCCTCCGTGCGCGGGCGGATGAAGCCGTACGACGATCGTCGCTCAAGGAGCTCGTTTACCTCCCGCACCCAGCCCGCGTAGCTCGCCCGGTTGAGGGGAAAGCGCGCCGTCAGGGCGTCCCGCCGCCCCTCGAGCACGTCGATCAGGTGGTAGTCGGCCAGCGCGTGGATCGTCTTCTCCTGCTCGCGCAGGAGCTCCTGGTTCTTGCGCGCGTTGATGATCGCCGATCCGACACCGCCCACGAACAGCGACATTGCCAGCACCAGGAGGCTCGCTGCCAGGAGCCGGTTCCGCCCGACCCAGCGGGTGGCGCGTTCCAGCCAGCCCGTGCGATAGGCGCGCACGATGCGATTCTCCTGGTAGGCGCGAAGATCCTCCGCCAGCTCCTGCATGTCGCGGTAACGATCGCTTGGCGAGCGCTGCATCGCCTTCTCGCAGATCGCCCGGAGCGCGGCCGGAGCCTCGTCGGGTAGCGGCGCCGGAGGGCCCGCCGCGAGCGCCGCCAGGATCACCCGCGGTGTCGTCCGGGTGTCGGCCGGCACGTACGGGCGGTGGCCCGCCAGGAGCTCGTAGAGCATTGCGCCCACGGCGTACACGTCGGAGCGCGGCCCGAGCTCCTCCGCCCGACCCGCGGCTTGTTCGGGTGGCATGTAGCACGGCGTCCCGACCACCGCCCCGTCCAGCGTGAGCACGGGCGCATCGGGCGGGCGACCATCTCGCGTCTCCGGCTCCTCGAGCTCGAGCCGCGGATCCCGCCGGGTGGCGCGTCCCGGCGCCTTCGCGAGCCCCCAGTCCAGCACGTAGACCTCGCCGAACGGCCCGACCATGACGTTGGTCGGCTTGAGGTCGCGGTGCACGACTCCCTTCGCGTGGGCGTAGGACATCGTCTCGCAGACGTGGAGCAGGACGCCCAGGGCGCGGGCGGGCGTCCACCCCTCCCGCCCTTCCCGGACCAGCCGGAGGATCGCTCCCAGGTCGCGACCCTGAACCAGCGGCATGGTGAAGTAGGCGCGTCCTTCCTCGTCGACCCCCAGCTCGTGGACGGGAACGATCCCGGGATGCTCGAGCTGACCGGTCACGCGGGCTTCATCGAGGAACCTCCGCAGCATCCCGGACTCCGCGTGCGCGCGTGCGGCGTGGCGATCCTGGACCACCTTCATGGCGAGGTGTCGCTCGAGTTTCACATCCCACACCCGGTAGACCACCCCCATGCCGCCGCGTCCGATCTCGTCGACGATCCGATGGCCGCCGTGCTTGGTGTCCGCCTCCTCGAGCTCGCGCAGGATCCTCTCCGCGTCCTCGATCGGGGGCAGCCATCGCGGATCGTCCGGCAGCCCCGCGCTCCGCCGGCGCTGGAGGAAGGCGTCCAGGGCGTCATCCAGGGCCAGCTCGTGATCCCCGGATGGTTCGTGGGCCAAGGGGTCGCCTCCCTCGTCTCCGCGCGCTCCTGCCATGATCGGATTCTACGGGCCCTGACCGGATTCCACGGGTTTATCTATCTTGGGTGTCACGGCATCGCCGGTCCCTTCGACAGGCGTACAGCTCGATCCCCAGCCTGGTGACTCGCCCGATCCGACGATCAGCTACGGAGAAGACCCATGTTCCTGGCCACTCTTGCTCTCCTCGCCCTGTCCCTTCCCGGCCAGGAGGCCCCGACCGAGATGACGATCCGCACCGCCAAAGGCGAGGTCATCCAGGCCGTACTCAAGACCAAGAGCTTCAAGATCAAGACCGACTTCGGCTCCGCGGAGGTGGGTGCGCCCTTCGTCTCCGTGATCGAGTTCGGCGAGCCGGACGTGTTGATCACCAAGACCAAGGTCGAGCTGCGGGGCAAGCTCCAGCTCTCGAGCCTGAAGGTGGAGGTCGACGGGAAGAAGAAGACCCTGCGCAGGAAGGACCTCGTCTCGATGGTCGCCGGGGCCGCCCCGGGGACGGGCTTCGACGGGCGATGGTCGACGACCCTCGGGCCGATGACGCTCGAACAGCAGGGCGTGCGCGTCACCGGAACCTACGGCTGGGAGGATGGCGCGACGATCGAGGGGATGATCGAGGGAGACACGCTCGAGTTCGAGTGGCGGCGTTCGGGAGGAAACAAGGGAAAGGGATCACTGTCGTTGTGGGAGGGGGACCAGACCTTCACCGGCACGCTTCGCTACGGCGGGAACGAGGAGTTCTGCGGCGGCTATCGGCTGAACCCAGTGCGGGCGGCGACCACGCCGGGGCAGGTGACCGAGGGGCAGACCGAGAGCATGCTCAACTATTACCTGCACGTACCGAAGGGCTTCTCGCCGGAGAAGAAGTACAACGCGATCGCCTTCTTCCACGGCTCGAACATGTCGTCACGTGACTACGTGGAGACGATCGTGAGCACCTGGCCGAAGCTGGCCGAGGAGTACCTGGTGCTCGGATTCGACGGCGAGAGGCTGAGCTCGGCGAGCTCCGAGGGCAGCCGCGTCTACAACGCCACGTACATCAACTACAGCGGGCACGAGGTGGGGGAGCCCTGGCGCTACAACCAGACACCGGGGCTCGCCGCAGCTTCCCTGCGTGAGATTGCCGAGTTCCTGCCGATCGAGCGCTGGTTCGTCGGTGGGCACTCCCAGGGCGGCTTCCTCACCTACGCGATCGGGATGTTCTACCCGGACCTCGTGGCCGGGATCTTCCCCATGTCGTGCTCGCTTCTGGTGCAGTGCGAGCCGAGCTACTTCGATGACGCCGACACTCGAGCCGCTCAACGCCGCATGGCGATCGCCCACATCCACGGCGAGACCGACAACCTGGTCGAATTCACCAGCGGGATCTACTGCTCGGAGGCGTTCCAGGACGCCGACTTCCCGCGGCTCCGTCTCTTCACCGATCCGACGGCTGGTCACAGGTTCATGTTCCTGCCGGTCGAGGAGGCCGTGCGCTGGCTGGAGGTGATGAGCAGCGGGGACACCGAGCGGCTCGTCTCCCTGGCCGAGGAACGCCTGAAGGAGAAGGACACCCGCGATGCCGCTGCCGCTGCCCGCATCGCGCGCGAGCTGGGTGTGCAGGGCAAGCTGGCGGACCGGGTCGCGGCGGTCATGAAGAAGGTGGACGCTGCGGCCGAGAAGGAGGCGAAGACCCTGGAGACCGTCATCGCCCGCAACGCCAACGGCCGCTGGGTGGATGCCTTCTGGGACTTCCGGCGCGACTTCGGGACCTCGGACCGCGCGGTCTCCGTGCTCGAGGCCTATGCCAAGCTCCGCGAGGAGCACCAGCCGGAGGCCGAGAGGCTCTTCAGGGAGGCGCGAAACGAGCAGAACGACTCGCGCCGCGAGAAAAAGCAGCGCGAGATCGTCGAGAAGTGGTACGCGTCCAGCTACTACAAGCTCGTCAGTCGCTGGCTCGATTGAGGAGGATCGGGGCAGGGCCGGCGGGTTCCCCGCAGGCCCTGTATCCCTGCGGTCATTCTCGCCATCCCGACTGAATTCGTCGCGTCGGCTCTTGGTACGAGAGGAGAAACACGCATTCTCCAGGGGTGTTCTCCACCGCCCCGGGCGGTAGGGTCGCACTGGAGCCGCGAGCTCCCCCCGCCCTCCTCGAGGCCGCCCCGCCTCTCCTCCCACCTCCGCTCATGGACCTCGCCATCCGGACCGACTCACTGACGCGTACCTTCGGCAGCTTCTGCGCCGTCGACAGCGTCGATCTTCGCGTGAGGAAGGGGAGCTTCTACGGCTTCCTGGGGCCCAACGGAGCGGGCAAGTCGACGACGATCAAGATGCTGACGGGTTTGCTGGTACCGACGGAAGGGACCATCTCCGTCCTCGGTCAGAATCCCCGCGTCCACGAGCAGTCCCTGAAGATGAAGAGCCGGATCGGCGTCGTGCCCGAGGACCTGGCGCTCTTCGACAACCTGACCGGTCGAGAGTACCTGATCTTCGTCGGGCGCATGCACCTGATCGCCGAGGACACGTTGCGGAATCGGATCGACGAGCTGCTGGCGCTTCTGACCCTGGAGAACGACGAGAAGAAGCTCACGATCGAGTACTCCCACGGCATGAAGAAGAAGCTGGCTCTGGCGTCGGCGCTGCTGCCCGACCCGGATCTGCTCTTCCTGGACGAGCCCTTCGAGGGGGTCGACGCCGTCGCCTCGCGCACGATTCGCGAGATCCTGACCGCCTTCGTGAAGCGCGGCTCGACCGTCTTCCTCACCTCCCACGTGCTCGAGATCGTCGAACGCGTGTGCGACCACGTGGGCATCATCGTCGCCGGAGAGCTCGTCGAGCAGACCTCTCTGGCGGAGCTGGGCAGCGGTGGATCGCTCGAAGAGCGCTTCCTCGAGGTCGTCGGCGCCGATCTCGGGGAGCAGGCCCCGTTGAGCTGGCTGGAGGAGGGCGGTCCTTGAACTGGATCCACCTGAAGGCCACGATCTGGCTGCGCTGGCGCATCCTCGTCAATCGCGTCCGGCGCACCAGCAAGCTCAACAACGCCGTCCTCGGCCTCCTGATCGTCCTCGGTGTTTGCGCCTCGATGGGACTGTTCGCGCTGGCCCTGCTCATCGGTCTGGCGGAGCTGGACAGTGCAGATCCCATGCACCTCATGTTGATCTGGGTGGGCCTGGCGGTCGGCTTCCTGTTCTTCTGGATGATCGGCCTGCTGGCGGACCTGCAGCGGGCCGATGCCATGTCCTTCAAGAACCTGTTGCACCTGCCGGTCTCGCTGCGCTGGGTCTTCCTCTACAACTACCTGAGTTCCTTCGTGAGCGTCACCGCGGCGATCTTCCTGCCGGCGATGATCGGGTTGTGTCTCGCCATGGTGATCGTCCACGGCCCCTTGATGCTGTTCAGCTTTCCTCTGGTGCTGGGCTTCTTCGGGATGATCACGGCGCTCACCTACCAGTTGCGCGGCTGGTTGGCCCACCTGATGGAGAACAAGCGGCGCGGGCGGAACATCGTCGCGGTCATCACCGTGGTCTTCATCGTGCTGATCCAGACGCCGAACCTGATCAACCTCGGCCTTCACCGCTCGTCTCGGCACGAGGGGGAATCCGCCGTCGAGGAACAGGTGGAGAGCGAGTCGGGCTCGGAGATCGGCGTCGGGGGAACCTCGACTCCTGATCCGGCTGCGGTCATGAACGAGATCAAGGAGAGCAACGCGGCCATCCGCGAGCAGAAGACCAGGGATGAGGCCACCCTGGATCGCTACGTCTCGGCGGGCGCCATGATCATCCCGGTCGGCTGGTTGCCGTACGGTGTGCGCGCGGCCTCCGAGGGACGCTGGTTCCCGAGCGTGCTGTGCGCCCTGGGGATGCTGGGAATCGCCACGTGGAGCCTGCGCCGCTCCTTTCGCACGACGATGGCTTCGGTCGTGGGCCTGGAGAGCGGGAGGGCCGGAGTCGCGATTCTCGGACCCAAGCCGGGGACCCGGGTCGTAAGGGCCGACGAACGCAAGACCCTTCTGGTGGAGCGCCGCCTGCCCTTCGTGAGCGAGAGAGTGGCCGGCATCGCCTTCGGCAGCCTGAGATCCCTGCTGCGAGCGCCCGAGGCGAAGATGCTGCTCCTCAGCCCGTTGATCCTCGTGGGCCTCTTCATCTTCATGCTCGCCACCAACCCGATGCTGGACAAGGCAGCGACCTACGGTCCCTTGATGAGCCTGGGCGTCGTCGCCATGGGGCTGCTCAGCATCGCCCAGCTGACGCAGAACCACTTCGGCCTCGATCGTGACGGGTTCCGGACCTACGTGCTCTCTCCCGTTCCACGTCACCAGATCCTCGCCGGGAAGAACCTCGGCATGGCGCCGATCGGGCTGGGCATCGGCCTGACCGCGCTCATCGCCCTGGAGTTCTTCGTGGTCCTCGACCTCTCTCACTTCCTGGGGGCCTGCCTGCAGCTCATCTCCGCCTACTTGCTCCTGAGCCTGTACGGCAACGCGCTGTCGATCGACGCCCCCATGCGCCTCAAGGAACACGGGTTGAAAGCGGCCAACGCCAAGCTGCAGGTCGTCATCCTGCACATGATCTCGCTGGTCCTCATTCCGGTCATTCTCTCGCCGCTCCTGATTCCCTATGTCGTGGAGCTCGTCGTCGGCGGGGCAGCCTGGGCCAGGTTCGTACCCGTCTACCTTCTCCTTCACGTTGCGGAATTCCTCGTGGTCGCCTGGTTCTACCGCTGGATGATCCGGCGCCAGGGAGAACACTTTCAATCGCGCGAAGAGGCCATCCTCGAGGTGCTGACGCGAGATTGAGCAGGGACCCGTCCACGGAACGGGCTCGGCCGCCTTCGACGAAAGAGCGACCGGCGTGACTCGCGAGGAGCCACGCCGGTCGCGCGTGTCGTCGCATCGAGGCTCAGACCTGGAACTCGCGGAGCAGCTCTCGGAGGCTCGCGGCCATCGAAGAGAGGCTCTCGGCGGACTGGAGCGTCTCTCCGGCACCGTTCGCGGCGCTGGTAGCGGCCTCGGTCATCCGGCCCATGTACTCCCCGATCTCGGCGCCGCCTCGCGCCGCCTCACCGATGCTGCGGCTGATCTCGCCGGTGGTGGCGGTCTGCTCCTCGACCGCGGCGGCGATCGTCTGCTGGATGTCATCGACGCGGCCGATGATCTCGCTGATTCCGGCGATCCCCTGGATGGCGTCCACGGTGGTCTTCTGAATCGCTTCGATCCGCTGACTGATCTCCTCGGTGGCCTGCGCCGTCTGCTTGGCGAGCTCCTTCACCTCGTTGGCCACCACGGCGAAGCCCTTGCCCGCTTCCCCGGCGCGCGCCGCCTCGATGGTGGCGTTGAGGGCGAGGAGGTTGGTCTGCTGGGCGACGGAGGTGATCAGCTTGACCACCTGACCGATCTCGGTGCTGCTCCGGTCGAGCTCGTCCATCTTCGCCGAGGACTCGCTCGCCGCGATCACGGCGTTCCTGGCCACCTCGGCCGCGGTGCTCGCGTTCTTGGCGATCTCCTGGATGCTGGCGCTCATCTCCTCGGTCGCGGAGGAGACCGACTGGATGTTCTGGGCCACGGCGTCCTGGGCGCTCGAGACGCAGCTCGCGTGAGTGGAGCTCTCCTCCGCCGCGCCGCTCATCTGATTGCTCAGGTGGGACAGCTGCTCGGAGGAGGTGGACAGCGAGGAGCTGTTGTCCACGATCGCCCGCACCGTCGTGTCGAGCTTGTCGGCGAGACCGTTGGCCCCGTCCTTCAGCTCGTTGAACTCGCCGTTGAACTCCGAGGCGATCCGGAAGGAAAGGTCACCCGAGGCCAGGTGGCGGAGCGCTTCCGTGATCTCCCTGATCGGTGCCTCGTAGGCGTCCACCAGGGAGTTCACGCATTCGATCAGTTCGAGCTGTGCCCCCGAGTGATCCGCGGTGTCGATCCTCTGGTCGAGCCGACCCGCCCCGACGTTCCGCGTCAGGGTGTGAACGACCTCCAGGAGGCGGGCTTCGTCGCTCACCTCGGTGACGGCTTTCGAGCTCCGCTTCTTGCTTGCAGCGTCATCAGTCATGGCTCTTCGATCTCCTCTCGGCTGGAGTGATGCTCCAGGCCCCGCTGACCCGCAACGGGGTAGGGAGTTTCGGAATGGGGACAGTCCTCGTAGCTGCTATCGGACTCCGGTCGCCCGGCCCTTTGGCGGATTCGGGGCGCGTGGGAGATAACCTCGGTTCGAAACACCCCGATCGGAGCGGACCCGTTGAACGGCACCGGCCGCCGACGGGCGCGCCACCCTGCAGGGCCCGCTCCCGGGCGGCTTCGTGGTGCCAGCTACATCCGGTCTTGCCGATGCAGGGGCCTCACCAGCCCTCTTCTCCGATCGGGGTCAGAAACAGAAGAGTACGCTCAGGCCATCGGAGAGGTTGAAGCCCGAGCCGCCCCCGGCGGGATCGCGATACCAGAGCTGGAACTGCCAGGTGTCGCCAGCCTCGATCTCCCCCGGCCCGCCATTCGCCGGCGGCGCATCGAAGTCGACCGGCCGGGTGAGCGTCCCGCCCGTGTCGAAGGTCAGCGGCGGCCCGAGCCGGAAGATCCCGCCCCCGACGCAGCGGAGCCCTTCGCCGAAGGGAATCGAGATCTGGTTCGGCCCGTAGAAGAAGAGGGCGAACTGCCCCGGTACGCCCCCCGCGACGGTGAGGGCGAAGTCCCCGGCGGCGAGTGAGGTCGAGCCGGCACTGGAGATCGAGGCGCCCGCCCCGACCGAGTTGGGCAACCCCGCGCAGAAGTTCTCCGGCGCGGGACAGTCGGGATCCTGCTCGGTGACCAGCAGCGGCTCGACTCCGACGTCGACGCTGGTGGGGTCGTCGCCGTGGAGCGCCCCCGTCTCCAGACCGACGATGCGCACCGTCGGTCCGACCCAGCTGGAGAGGTCGACGTTCGAGCTGCCCGTGTCGCGCCAGCAGAGGACCGCATCGTCGGCACCCTCGGCGAGGTGGAACGCGTACACCCCCGGGGCGATGGTGAGATCGGCGACCCAGCGGAACCCGCCCAGCTCCTCGGCGACCGGGCGCAGCCAGGGGTACTCGCCCCAGTCGACGGCGAGGGAATCACAGGAGAAGGAGGAGACCCCGGCGTGCGCCGCTTCCCAGGCGAAGAACGCCTCGCCGGTCCCGCGGTGGCTGTCCCACTCCATCACCGGCGATCCGGTCGGTTCGACGCGATTCGCGAAGTGAAGCTCCAGCCAGGCGAGCACGTCGACCAGCGCGGGGCGGCTGACGGAACCGACGTCGAAGTCGTGCGCGTGCGAGCCCCACCCCCAGCACCAGACCTTCTCCGGCTGCCCGGTCCGGTCGGCGTGGCGCCAGTTGACGTAGAGCTGCAGGAACTGCCGCTTGATCGCCTCGGCGGTCATGTCCTGGTAGACCCCGTGGTGGATCTGCTCCTTCCCGATCACCGAGCCTTGCACGACCTGCACGAAACCGGCGCCGAGGTCCTCTCCCATGGCGTTCGTGGGGGAGGGGCGGAACGGGTGCCAGATGTGGTGCTCGTAGAAGCCGTAGTAGTCCTCCTCCGGCCCGGGCTCGCGGATCTCGAACCCGAACTCGCCCATCAGCGTGTGGTAGTCCGGCTCGTTCCCCGGGACGTGCGCGCCGCGCACGCAGTTGATCAGCTCCAGCGCCTCCGGTGGAGAGCCGCCGTACGCGGTGGTGATCGCCAGGTCGACCCAGTCGACGTTGTCCTGCCAGGATCCCCGCTCCTGGTCGAGATCCGCTCCCAAGGGCAGGTCCGGCCAGTCGAGCGTGCCGGCGCGGTACTCGCGATGCTGGTGCGAGCCGATCTGCCCGCCGCTCTGGTAGAGGCGCTGCAGGACGGCCGCGCCGCTTCCGCCTGGCCCCTCTCCGACGAGCAGCTCCACGAACTGCCCCGCGCTGAGGTAGGAGACCTTCACGCCCAGCGGCTCGGTCCGATCGAGCACCCAGCTGATGTTGTCCACCCGCTCCTGGTAGAGGGAGATCTTCGCCTGGTTGGAGATCCCGTTGGGGATCGGGTCGGTGTGCAGGTCGAAGACCAGGTGGATCGGGCCCTGGCTCTGGGCGGCGGCCGGGGCGACGAGGAACAGCCCGGCGCACAGGGCGCCGAGGCGGGCGGGGACGTGGTTCACCATGATTCTCCTTCGGGGCGAGGTCGTGCCGAGTCGCACCCATTGGAACTGGAGAAGGGCCCTAGGGTTCCGTGAATCCCGGAGCAGCTTCTGGCCTGGTTTCGACGCCGTCTCCGGCACGGCAGTTGCTTCTTCCCGCCGCTTCCGACGCTCCCCTCGCCGGCGCTATACCGAGGGGCCCCGAAATCACCGCCCGAATCCAGCTTGCGCCCCCCGCGCAGGCACTGCCCCGGAACCAGGTTATGCACCGAAATGAAGCTCGAAAGGGCCTGCCTCACGGCAGGTTCGTCGCCATTGGTCTGGTTGTTGCTACGCTGCTCTCCGCCGGCGCCGCGTCGTCTTTCCCCGAGGACACCGTCGTGCGCTGGTACGACGTCCGTTCGCTGCACGCGGTCGGGGTGGTCGATCCCGGCGGGGTGGATCTGCGCCTGCCGCTGCGCTCCTCGTTCCTCTACAACCTCGAGCCGGACGGCTACGACGTCCACCTGGAGGAAGACTACGGGCCGGGGCCCGACGGCTGGGTCGAGAACGTGCTCTACGACCTCGGCGACCGGTGGCCCGGGGGCGAGTTCGACGCCGAGTCGCGCGCCGGGTTCCTGCGGCTCCAGGCGAGCCCCCTGGCGCACGAGGAGTTCGCCGCCGTCCTCGGCGACCTCCGCCGGCACGTCTCGCGCTCCGTCGAGGTCGAGGTCTTCGTCCTGCCCGCGACCGTCCTGGCCACGGGCACGCGATCGGTCCTCGGCGCCAAGGAGACCGCGGCGCTGCTCGCCGGGGCCGAGCCGCTCGACTACTCCCGCAAGGCAGCCCGCCTCGGCCAGCGGGTGCGGCTCGGCGGCGAAGGCTTCGCCGCCACGCTGATCGACTACGACGTCGAGGTCGCCAAGAAGTCGCGCGTTCCCGATCCGCAGGTCACCGTGCTCCGCGAGGGGATCGAGCTCGGGGTGGTCATCCGCGAGAGCTTCGCCGGCGGGTACCGTGTCCGGGCTTGGGGGCGTCGAACCGTACCCGAGGATCCGCCGCGGAAGGTCGTCCTGGAGCATTTCGGCGGCGCACCGCTCGAGCTTCCCGCGACGTCCAGCGTGCTGGGGGTCGGATCGGCCACGATCCCGAACGGCGGCTGCCTCGTGCTGGGGCAGGACTGGAGCTCCGACGGAGTCTGGTTGATCCGGGTGAGTGAGACCGACCCGGGGAGGAGCTTGCAGGTGGGTGGCTCGCGCTTCGTGCCGCTCGGCGATCTGACCTCGGTCCCGCTCCTGGTCGAATCGCCGCGGTTGCCGTTCGCACAGCCGTCCGGCGGCCTGCACGTCGAGGAGGAAACGACCGTGTCGCAGCTGGGCGACACGGCGACCGAGCGGCTCTTCAGCCCCGAGGACCTTCGCGATCGGATCCGGGATCGTGCGGCGGATCTGGAGCTCGAAGGCCGCATCGCGCTGGTCGGCCACAGCCTCTACCTGCGCGGCACGCCGGCGTTCCTCGACTGGGCGAGTGGAGAGATCGGCGAGCTGCACCACGGGCTGGTCAGCGAGACGGTCGAGCTCGACGTACGACTCGGCACGCTGAAGCGGGGCGCCGCGCTGCAGCTGGTCTCCGCCGACGACCTCGCGCCCCTGGTCGAGCGGCTCGACCAGCGACTCCTGGGCGCCTGTCGGCTGGGGGACAGCCTGCTCCTGCTCGGCGGGACCGAGCGGTTCTACCTGCAGGACCACGACGTCGAGATCGCCGAGTCGGCCGCGATTCCCGACCCGATCATCAACGAGCTCTTCGAGGGGGTCTCCTTCTGGTGCCGGCCGAGCCGGGTCGGCGGAGGGTCTCTCTCCGCGTGGGTCGACCTGCAGGTGCAGGAGGCGGCGCGAGATCCGAGACGGCTTCCGATCTCGGTCTGGGAGCCGCGCGAGGTGGAACAGCGGGATGACGATCCGGCGCCGACGGGGACCTACACCCTGAACGCGCAGGTCGAGCTCCCCGCGACCGCGCGGGCGGAGCTCACCTCGAACGTGCTGATGAAGGACGGCGAGTGGACGCTGCTCTGCTGCACGAGCCTCGCCGGGAGCGATCGCTCGCTGGTGGCGGTGGCGCGGGCGCGGGTGCTGTCGCGCTAGGTCCGAGCTACGGGATCACCGGACGAGGTGATTCCAGAGGTGTACCGCGTAGTGAACCGGTGAGTGGTCGACGAGCGAGGCGAGGGGCACGCCATCGAACTCACCGGTTCGCCAGCGGCGGAAGTTCTCGCGCAGCTGCGCGAGGTGGCCCTCGATGCCCCGCTCGAGTCGCTCCCGGGTGCTGGTCCCGGTGCGGAGCACCCCATCGGTGTCGAGGTGATACAGCTCGCCGACGTGGGCGTAGCCGATCGGCGGTGGCAGGTGGGGGACGAGGTCGGTGTTGTTGACGACGCGGTAGACGGGCGCGCGCAGGTGCTCGCCGAAGGCGGAGTCGCCGACGCGCGGGGAGCCGAAGGTGTAGACCGCGCGCGTCCGTTCGTGGCGCGCGGCGGCGATCGTCGCCAGAGCTCCGCCCAGGCTGTGGCCGGTGAAGGTGACGGTCCGGCCGGCGAGGCGCGCGCCGAGGTCGCTCCACACGAGGTCGAGAGCCTTCTGGAAGCCGCGGTGGACCTCGCCCGCTCCCTCGGGCACACGCACGGCGTCGAGGTCGCGCCAGAGGTCGCGCTCGTCCGCGGTGCCGCGGAAGGCGACCAGGTCACCCGCGATCACGCACCGGGTCCCCTCGTGCTCGAGAATCGAGACCTCCCGGACGCCCCCTCGCTCGAGCGCGGTGAGCACGGTCGCCTCCCGCGCGTAGGTGAGCATCGAGAGCTCGCTCAGCCACCACGCGTCGACCGATTCGAAGTCGGGGGTTTCGATGAAGGGATGGGCGTCGGCGCCCTCGAAGTAGTTCCAGTGGTCGCAGCGCTGGAAGAGGGCCTCGAAGGAGAGCTCGGAGGGGATCGCTTTCTTCGACATGGACCGGCGGGCCCGACCTAGAGATTGAAGTTGAAGTCCTCGACCAGCAGCCCCGGTACGCGAGCCGAACCGGTCGCCCGCGCGTCGTAGGTCTCCGGGTCGAGGATCATCTCGCGCTCGGCGGTCAAGCCGATCAGGTTCTCGCCGAGAGCGCGGTAGATCGTCTCGTCGAAGCGCATCACGTTCAGCGGGGCGACGATCTCGCCGTTCTCGACCCAGAAGCAGGCGAAGCGCGTCATCCCGGTGATGCGACACGCGGGGCGATCGGAGAAGTTCAGATACCAGACGTTGTTGATGTAGACGCCGGTGTCGAGGCGCTGCAGGATCTCGCTCTCCGGGATGTTCCCTGCGCCGATGTCGAGAGATTCCGGCATCTCCCAGGAGCCGGCGCCATTGGTCGGGACGTCGTACTCCTTGGCGCTGCGCGGGTTGATCAGTGGATCGGCCAGCTTTCCGCCGTCGATCAGGGTCACCGACTCCGGCTTGATGAAGCCGCTCCCCTGGAAGTTGGGCGCGACGCCATCCGCGGTGTTTTCCGCGATGGTGAGGCCCGGGTGCAGCCGCGCGTCCTCCTCGGCCATCTTGATCAGCACCGTCTGCTTGGTGCGACGGTCCTTCAGGCCGTAGCCACCCCAGGCGATGATCCCGACGTAGTCGCTGGCCGCCGCCGGCGCGAGGTAGACGCGGTAGCGCCCCGGCTCGATCGTCTTCGGCTGTCGCGCGAGGACTTCGAGCTGGGCAGCGGCGCTCTCCACCTTGCCGGAGAACGCTTCCTGATCCCAGGCGAAGCCGGCGTAGCCGTTCTTGACCGCCTTGTCGGCCTGAAGGTAGAAGCTCCAGTCGAAGTTGAAGCTGTAGCTGGAGAACCAGTTGCGCTGTCCCGCCGAGTTGGCGAAGCCGCGGTGGATGCCGCCGGCGGCGTAGATGCCGACCAGATCGCGGCCTTCACCCGCTTCGCGGATCGAAGTGAGCGCGTCGGCGGCATCGGGAAGCCGATTCTCGCCGCACTGCTCGGTCGAGTTGACCTCGGTCGCGTAGAGCAGGTGCGGGTCCTCGGGCAGCGAGGGAAGCTGCTCGCGCAGGTCGCTGAGGAGCTCCGACAGGCGCGCGCGGTCCTCCCCGGCGTTGCCGGTGAGCGTGACGCCACCCCCCGCGTGCCGCGCACCGAGGATCAGGTCGAAGCTCATCGCCTTCTGCGCGACGTGTCCGCCCTGCCGCACCTTCGAGTGGTTGAGGCGGATGAAGTCGGAGTCCTCGGCGCTGAAGTTGATCGTGGCGAACTCGTCGCCAACGAGCTTCGAGGTCAGGAACGTGGCCAGTTCGTCGAAGTAGCTCTGCATGACTCACTCTCCTCCGAAGACGTCGACGTCGGCGAACACGCAAGCGGGGGTCGCGTGACCGACCCGGACCGCCTGGCCCGGCTCCCCCTTGCCGCAGTACGGCGTGCCCAGCAGCTGGAAGGACTCACGATTGCCGACTTTCTTCAGGTTGCGCCAGAAGGTCGCGGAGATGCCCTTGTAGTTCGGTTTCTTGACCACCTCGGCCAGCTCGCCGTTCCTGATACGCCGGCCGTATTCGCAGCCGAACTGAAACTTGTTGCGGCTGTCGTCGATCGACCACGAGTTGTTCTGGGCCATGTAGACGCCGTCCTCGATGCTCGCGACCATCTCGTCGAAGCTGGAATCGCCCGGCTCGAGGTTCAGGTTCGCCATCCGGTCGATCGGCGGCCGGTTCCACGAACTGGCGCGCGAGCAGGAGACACCAGGCTGGCCCGATCGCGACTGGGAGATCGCCCCGCCAAGCGCGCGCTGCAGGATCCCGTTGCGGATGATGAACTGCTTCTCCGCCGCCGTCCCGTCGTCGTCGAAGCTGTAGCTGGCGAACTCGCCGCTCAGCGCCGGGTCGAAGCTGATGTTCAGGAGATCGGAGCCGTAGCGGTAGCTGCCGAACATGTCCGGAGTGACGAAGCTGGTCCCCGCGTAGTTGCGCTCGTCCCCGAGGATGCGGTCGAGCTCCAGCGGGTGCCCGATCGACTCGTGGATCTGCAGGTACATCTGCGTCGGATCGAGCAGCACGTCCATCGTGCCGGTGGGGCAGTTGGGCGCGGCGAGCAGCTGCAGCACCTCCTCGCTGAGCTTCGGCGCGAGCGTGGAGAAGCCGACACGGTCGAGCACCTCCAGCCCTCCCTGGCGGGCGAGCTCGGCGCTGCGCGAGAGCGTCTCACTCCCCTCGTTGGCGGTGACGCTGAGGTCGGGGATCAGCACCTCGTAGCGCTGGTGCGCCTCGCCGTCGCCCGAGGTGACCAGCAGCTGTTCGAGTCCCACGTGCCACAGCGAGGTCGACCAGTCGACGATGCGATCGTCGGTCTTGAGCCGCGCGCACTCGGCCCGGGCGACGTCGATCTTCTCGGAGAGCGAGGTCGACGCCCACGGCTTCTCGACCGGCGGCGCGAACTCGCCCACCGGCGGGGTCTGGGCGATCTTCGAGAAGTCGAGGACGCTGGCGTCCCTGGTTCGCTCGGCCCACTCCATCGCTCGCGCCGCCGCGGCCCGCAGCCCCTCCTTCGAGAGGTCGCTGGTCGCCGCGTACCCCGCGCCGCCGTCCTTCGTCACCGACACCATCACCCCGGTGTCGCGGCTCGTGACCACCGGCTGGAGGATGTCCTGGCGGACCTGGATCACCTCGTTGCGCTCGCTCACCATCCGGAACGACCAGGAATCGGCCGCCGCCGGGGCGCACTCTCGAAAGGACTCTCGCATCATTTGCCTCCGTTATCCGGCACCGCTCGCCGGGTGGCGGCGAGTGTAGGAAGTCCGGAAACGAAACGCCGCCTCCCGCCGGTGATTCGATCGGTTTCCCTCGTCGAATCGCCCGGCGGGGGGCGGCGTTCCCGTTTCGATCGGACCTCTACCCGACTTCCAGTCCGAACTCCTGGCTGTCGAACCAGAAGCCGAGCCCGCTGACGCTGTCGATCTCGGCCTGGACGATCGCCTGGTGGCCCTCCTCGATCTCGAGGAAGCGCTTGAAGAGGCGTTTCCCCTCGCCATCCATCTCCGAGGTCACCTGCCGGTAGAAGTTGCTCGTCTCCACCTCGACCTGGAGCGCCTGCTGCAGCAATCCCATCTCGACGTCGAGATCCTCGCGCACCTGCGGTTCCACCTGTGCCTTGAGCCTGGCGACGCCTTCCTCCACCGCCTCCTTGGAGGGGAGAATCGTCTCCAGCACGACGTCCTCGATGTGGCCGGTCTTCTTCCACTCGGTCAGGCGCGACTCGAGGTAGTCGATATGACCCTGTTCTTCCTTGGCGAGCAGCCCGAAGATGCGCTTGCCCGTCTCGTCCTTGGCCTTCTCGGCGGCGTCGGCGTAGACACCGTGGACCCGGTTCTCGTATTCGATCGCGGTCTTGATCGCTTCTTCGAGTTGCATTGTAGTCTCCTCTGGAAAAGGGGGCAGTCAGGGTACTCGGAGGAGGAGCGGGCGCCAATGGGGAGGCGGGTCGGAGGCGGAGATTTCGAGTGGACGGCCTCCGGAAGGCGGAGAGGCGGCGTCCCTCGCTCCGGCGAATTCTCCGGGAATCTCTGAGCCTCGGAATCCCCAGACGGCCCCTCTTCGGTTGGACCGGCCCGGATGGGGCGCGCGACGCCCGCACCGAGCTGGTACGCGGTCATCAGGAGAATCCCATTCCGGAGGAAGGTCATGCTCACTCAATTCGTCGTTCCCTGTCTCCTCGCCACGGCGCCGCTCCAGTCGGGTGACCCGGGCGCCGAAGAGGTGCTCTCCGTTCACCAGACATCGCCGCTACCCGCGCCTACTCACCTCTGGATCGACTACGACGGTGACGGCCTGCGCGATCTCCACGTGCTCACCCCCGGTGCGCCGGATCGGTTGTCGAAGAACCTCGGGGCGGCCGGCTTCGAGGAAGTCACCGCGGATGCCGGGCTCGCCGACCTCGCCAGCGCGCGTCGCGCGTTCTGGCGCGACTTCGACGGCAACGGCTCCCCCGATCTGCTCTCGCTGGGTGGAGACGGCGCGCTACGCCTGTTCCAGAACCTCGGAACGGGATCCTTCGAGGAGATCTCGGCCAGCGCCGGCCTCGAGACCATCCGGGGGGTCCGTGCGGTGATCGTCCTCGACGTCGACCAGGACGGGCTGCCCGACCTCGATCTCGTCGCCGGCGACCGCGCGCTGCTCCTGCACAACACCGGACGGGGGAGCTTCGAGCGCGTCGAGCTCGATCTGCCACTGGTCGCCAGTGGCTCGCCGGCACCGGGGCTCCTGCCCCCAGGCGATCCCGAGGTGATTCCCGAGCCCGCCGAGGAAGGCCGGCCCGCGGCACCGGACAAGAGCCCTCCCGGAACACGGAAGCCCCTGGGTGCGCCCGGGTCCTCGAGCTCTCGTCGAAGTCCGCCGGGCGTCACCGTGCAGCCCTTCGGTAGCACGCCCAGCCCCAGCCCCGCCGCCACCTTCTGCGCCGACGAGATCGTCGACCAGGCGGGCGGGCCGTGTCTCGAGGCCAGCACGATTCCCCTGCCCGGGTTGCTCTACCCGCTCGGGATCGACTTCTGCGTCGATGGAAACGGCCGGGTCGGACTCGGGACCCTCGCACCGACCTCGCAGCTCCACCTCCACAACCAGTACGACAGCCGGCTCACCATCGAGGCCGATACCGACAACGTCGACGAAAACGACAACGCCCAGATCCGGCTCTCGCAGGACGGCGGCGGAGTCATCGGCAAGATCGGCTACCGCGACGGTTCCAACCAGCTCGAGATCATCAACGGAGGAACGGATGGAGCGAGCCAGATCATCTTCGGCACCCAGAGCGTGGATCGGATGATCGTGGACGCCGCCGGCAATGTCGGCATCGGCGGGTCGCTCTCTCCCAGCGCCCTGCTGGACGTCGCGGGCCATCTCGAGACGGAGAGCCTGAGCGTCTCCTCCACCGACCTGGTGACCAACCTCAACGCCGACCGGCTCGACGGCTTCCACGCCTCGTCGTTCAGCCAGTTCGGGACCCAGGTGGATTCGAGCGAGATCGCCGATGGAACCGTGAGCTCGGTCGACCTCAGTTCCACACTCACCATCCAGAGCCTGACCACGCCCGGGACCCTGAATGCCCTGAGCAACGTGAGCGTCGGGGGAAACCTCGGGACCCAGACGCTGAGCGTCGCCTCCACCACCCTGGTTCCCAACCTCAACGCCGATCGACTCGATGGCTATCACGCCTCGGTATTCAGTCAGTTCGGTTCCCAGGTGGACTCGAGCGAGATCGCCAACGGAACCGTGCAATCGGTCGATCTGGCCAGCACGCTCTCCATCGACGACCTGACCACCAGCTCATTGTCCTTCGGGGACAGTACGAGCATGGACACCGCCGCGATCAATCCCGGAGTGGCCCAGAACCACAGGTCGACCGGTTTCAGTCTGAGCACTTCATGGCAAAACGTCCTGTCGAGGACGATCACCTGCCCCGCTGCCGGCTACGTGCTGGCGATCGGCACCTGCGAGCTCGCCTCGCAGACCAACAGCTACACCGGTGGGGACATCTCCGTTTCCAGTACCTCGGGAAGTCCGAGCAGCGTTCAGAACAGCTGGGGCATGGATCGTGTGAACGACACCTCCGCTCACACGACCGTTCCCATTCAGCACGTGATGCAGGTGACGTCCTCGGGCGACAAGACCTTCTACCTCGTCGCCAGGGAGTCCACCGGTGGCAACACTCGCACGGACGGGGCGACGCTCACCCTGGTGTACATCCCGAAGGCCTACGGGGCTATCTCCCCCTGAGTGGTCGAGTTGGTAGCCGCACCGCCTCGGTCTCCGACGCTTCCGCGAACGCGAAGGCGACGGAGACTTCGAGGTATCGCAGGAACGTGGCAGAATGCGGTGCCCTGACCCCGCACGCTGTCCACGAACTCTCCATGCACCACCGCACCTCCATCCTCGCTCTCGCCGCCCCGTGTCTCGCCGGCTGTGTCTCCACCTCGCCTGTTCCCGTGGAGCTGGTGCGCGACGCCGACTACCGCCCCTGGACCGCGCCGGAGGCGGATCGGCAGGTCGTCGACTTCCGCTACTCGCCGCAGACGTGGGACACCTCGATCTGCCTGCCCGACGATCCGCAGAAGGCGCTGGTCTCCGAGAAGGGCGAGCTCCTGATCGACTACCCGGGGAAGTTCACGCGCTTCCGGACGCGGATCGGCTGGCTGCACGTGGGCGAGGTGGATCGCCTGGTGCACGAGCTCGAGGATCCACGCGTGCCCATCGTCACCTCGAGCTGGGGTCCGTACCAGGGCGACGGTCGGGTCTCGACGGTCGCCTTCACCGTCGCTCCAGATGCACCGCTGCCCGTGGCCGGGGAGCTCCCGCTCCCGGTGGTTCACGCCGTCGGACCGCAGCGCGCCGAGCCGGGGTGGGGCAAGCCCGCCACTGGCGCGACGGCGGCCTTCCACGACATCGTCGTGGGCTGGGACGACGTGATCGCCTACCGACTGCCCACCTTTCAGGGGGGCGGCGTCATCGCGCTGGGTTTCATCGAGAGCTATCACCGCGACGCCGGGACGCGGGTCATGGAGGTTCGCATCGAGGGCGAGCATCGAGGCACCGTGGACCCGATCGCCGACTTCGGACTGAACCAGCCCGGCGTGCTGCTCTTCCCGTCCGCGGACGAGGACGGCGATGGCGAGATCCTCGTCGAGGTGCTCTGTACCGAGGACTCTCCGGACGGAAACGCCACTCTGGCGGCGCTGTGGGCCTTCGAGGAGCGGGACATCGACGCGCGAACCCTCGTCGACGGAACCTGCTCGGTGACGCCGACGGCCTTCCTCGACTGCGGCAGCGGCCGCCGCTACGCCGGAGTGCCGCGGGCGGATGTGCTGCGCTTCCTCGACGGCGCGCACGTGGAGACCGAGATCGTCGTCGACTCCGAGGACCCACTGGAGCTCGCCGAGGATCGGCGGCACGTGCTGGTCGACGGCGTGCCCTTCCTAGCCTTCACCGCGGCCTGGACCAACGTCGAGCACGATGGAGGCGAGCGCTGGATCTTCCGCTTCGACCGCAAGCTGGAGGAGGTCGCCGTGGTCGTCGCCTCGGGTTTCGGCATCGGCGACGTCGACGTCGACTGGGTCCGGGACCGGGAAGACGAGACGCGGCGCTTCTGGCGCGAGCTCGACCTGCCCTACGACGTGATCCACGTCCCCGACCCGCGGGTCCAGCGACTGCTCGAGACCTCGATCCGCAACATCTGGCAGGCGCGCGAGATGAAGGAAGGCCTGCCCTCCTTCCAGGTCGGCCCGACCTGCTACCGCGGTCTGTGGGTCGTCGACGGCGCCTTCCTGCTCGAGGCGGTCACCTATCTCGGTCGCGGCGAGGAGGCGCGCGCGGGGATCGATCACCTGCTCACCTTCCAGAAGGAGGACGGCTCGTTCGAGATCCTGAATGCCTACTGGAAGGAGAACGGGATCGTGCTCTACATCCTCTACCGGCACGCGCTCCTGACCGGCGACCTCGACTGGCTCGAGGAGCGCTGGCCGGTGGTCGAGGGGATCGTCGCCGCGATCGGTAATCTGCGCGAGCGCTCGCGGGAGGACCTCGAGGCCGTGTACGCGGGACTCCTGCCCCCCGGCTTCCCGGACGGTGGTGTCGGCGGCGTGCACCCCGAGTACACCAACGTCTACTGGTGCCTCGCCGGATTGCGGGCAGCATCGGAGGCGGCGTCGTTGCTCGGTCGGACCGAGCAGGCGGCCACGTGGCGGGAGGAGTTCGTCGATCTCCTGTCCCTCTTCCGCGAACGCTCCGCGCCCACGCGACTCGACCAGGGCGACGGAACGTACGCGCTGCCGATCCTGATGGAGCCCGACCCCGGCATCGACCCGGTTCGCGGCCAGTGGGCCTTCTGCCACGCGGTCTACCCGGGACAGGTCTTTCCGCCGGAAGATCCGCTGGTGCGCGGGAACCTGCGCCTGATGGACGCCGCCGAGTGCGAGGGGCTCGTCTTCGGCACCGGCTGGCTGGCGCAGGGGATCTGGAACTACTTCGCGTCCTTCTACGCCCACGCGCACCTGTGGGCGGGGCACGGCGAGAAGGCGGCGGACGTGCTGTACGCCTTCGCGAACCACGCCTCGCCGCTGGGCGCCTGGCGCGAGGAGCAGATGCCGCAGGGGCAGGGCGAACGGATCGTCGGCGACATGCCGCACAACTGGGCGAGCGCCGAGTTCGTCCGCCTGGTGCGCGGCCTGGTCGTGCTCGAACGCGGAGACGAGCTGCACCTGCTCGAGGGCTTGCCGCGCGCCTGGGTCGTGCCCGGGGCCGAGCTGCGCCTCGACGGGGTGGAGACGGACTTCGGTACGATCGATCTCGAGCTCGTGGTCGATGCCGCCGGCACGTCAGCGACGCTCTCGGTGAACCCGGAGTGGCGGCACGCCCCGTCCCGGATCGTGATCCACGCCGGTGCCTGGGCGAGGGACGTGCAGCTCGGGGAAGCGTCCCGAGCTGGGGTCTGCACGGCATCCTTCTCGATGTAGTCGAGGTCACCTGCTCGACCAACTCGAGGATCCGCTCAAGGACCGAAGCTGATTCCGAGCCCGTGACTCAGGTTGAACTCGGCGCCTCCCGCGGGCGGATCCCGGAACCAGAACTGGAAGTTCCAGCTGGATCCCGCAACTATCTTGGTCGAGTGGGGAGCGACCGTGTTGTCGAGGGTGTAGGTCACGTAACCGGAAGCGCCGGTCGTCACCACCGGCAGCCGCGTGATCCCGCCGCCGGCACACCTGAAGCCATTCCCGAAGGGCAACGAGATCCGGCTGCCGCCGTAGTAGAAGATCCCGAACTGCCCGCTCGGCGCCTGCGTGGAGCACAGGATCAGGTCATTGTTGCCGACACTCGCACTGCCCTGATAACCGATCATGGCGCCGTTCCCGACCGTGTGCGAGTTCTCCGTCGAGGTGCAGTAGTGCACGGGGGCCGGACCGTCGGCGCCGACGTCGGTAACCACCACGTCGGTGTTCCCCGCCGTGTCCCCCGACTCGAACTTCGCCAGCGTGGGCACGACGATGTAGCGCCCGTCGTCGGAGATCCGCGAGCCTACCCCCGCGCCGACGTCGTCGAAGGCCTGCACCCCCCCAGCAGTGAGGAGCCGCCGCAAACCCGTCGCGCCGCTCTCGTCGTAGATCCCGTCCTCGTCCCAATCGCGGTCGTAGACGACGATCTCGGAGACGAAGTTGGTGTCGCCCGGGATCATGTTGTCCGAGTCGGTCTTGAAGCTGACGAAGCGGCCGTCGCGAGAGATCCAGGGCAGGCGCTCGTGGTGATTCGATTGCACGCCCTCGGCGGTCAGACTGAGATTGACCGTCTTCCGGGCGCCGACGAACGTCTCGTCGAAGGTTCCGTTCTCGTCCGCATCGCGGTCGTGCAGGAAGATGTCGGTCCTCAGGTTCGTGTCGGTGGCGACCAGGTTGTCCGCGCTGCTGCCGAAGACGACGTAGCGGCCGGTGCCCGAGATCGCGGGCTTGAAGCTATCGTCGTTGGCCTCGGTGCCGTCGGAAGCGACGCTGACTCGGACGGTCGAGCCGGTCGTGCGGTCGCGAACGAACACGTCGACGGCGAAGTTGGTATCTGCCACCGAGACCAGGTTGGTCGCCAGGCTGGTGAAAGCCACGTGCATTCCATCGGAGGACATCGCCGGCGAACCGCTCGACTCATCGGCCTCGTCATCGTCCCAGGTCACGCTGATGAGCTCGGTGAGTCCGCCGGCTACGTCGCGGATGAAGATGTCGGAGAAGCCCGTGTCGTCGGGGACGAGGTTGTCGGCAAGGCTGTCGTAACAGATGATCAGGCCGCTCCCCGACATGGCCAGCCCGGTCTCGCCGCTGTGACCAGAGGAGGCCTGATCCCCTGTGGTCGAGAGATTGACGCGCGTGATCAGCGGTACGCCCTCGTCGTAGGTCCCGTTGTCGTCCACGTCGCGGTCGACCACGAAGATGTCCTGTCGGGCATTGGTGTCCCCGGTGACTAGCCACGGGGCCCAGCTCTGGAAGGTGACGTACCGGCCGCTCGAGGAGATCGCGATCTCGTAGACCGTCCCGCCGAAGTTCGTGACGTAGGCGCCGACGGGGGTGTTGGTGGCGTCGACCGAGAGGCAGGTGGTCGTACCGAGGGTTCGGTCGCGGACAAAGATGTCGCGTAGGCCGTTCGTGTCGGCCGCGACCAAGTTCGTCGCGTCCGAGACGAAAGCGATGTGTCGGCCATCAGCCGAGATCGCGACGCCTTGCTTGCCGCTGTGGTCGTCACCATATGTTCCGTCGCTATGGCGGCTTACCGTAGTGGCGTTCTGCCCCGCGGCTTCGACGCAGAGGAGCAGACAGGCAGTGAGGATACTCGCCGCGAAAGATCGGTGGTCGGTGTGCATGGTCCTCTTTCTCCAGATCCTCGGGTCTCGTGGTTGGTTGCTGGTGGCGCTCTCGCGGCACGCGTTCCGTGTCTCTTGGGGTACAGCCGGTTTGGATCGCTCGATGTGACACGAACCCGGCGAGAACGCGAGTCGCGCCCGTAGCCAGCCGTGAGGAGCGGGGTTACGACCGTTCCACGATGACACGGCACATACCGATCTGTGGCCTCGCTGCTGCTCTTGTCGCTTTACTCCTCGGTCCGACCGGTCACGCCCAGGAGCGGACCGTCGACGCGAGGCCCCTCGACCGTGTCAAGCTGAAGGCGCCGGAGATCCACGGTGGCTTCAAGGTACGGTGTCAGGGCAGCTTCCCCGCATCCGCGCCACGGGAGAGCTTCAACCAGGAGTGAGAGGTTCGGTCACTGCTCGTCGCGAGGCAGCCGGTGCACGTCGGCCTCCCGCGCCGGTGGGGACACGACCAGCTCCTCCAGCCGGCCGCCGCGGTACCGTCCCCGGAGCACCGTCTCGCCGGGAGCGTGCAGCTTGAAGACCACGTCCCACGCCTCGGGCCACGCCGGCAGCAGCCACAGCGTCTCCGCCGGCGGATCGCTCTGCAGGATCATTTGCTGCAGCGCCAGCATCATGACCGAGCCGTGGTCCTGGTCGGGGATCCAGTCGAAGTTAGGTCCCCACATCGTCGGGAAACGGAAGCCGCTGGCCACCCGCGCCGCGTTCTCGGCGACCATCCGCCGCGCGTCCTCGGCCAGGCCCAGGCGAGCCGCCTGGATGGCATTCTGCTGCCAGCCGCCCGTGCCCTTGTGTCCGCGAGCGGCGAAGGTACGGCGGGCGAGCTCGAGGTTCGGTTTCTCGACACCGTAGACGCGGTAGGGGAAGATCGCGTACAGCTCGGGGTTCTCCTGGTTCTGCTTCTCGCGGTAAACCTCGGCCGGTGCGAGCAGCTCCTGCCCTTCAACCGTGCGGGTCGGAACCGGCGGCAGCTCGCCGATCAGGCGCGTCCACTGCTCGCGCTGTGCCTGCGTGGTCAACCGCTCCGGCAACGCCAGCATTCCTTCGCAGACCTTCCGGATGGCGACGATCTCGACCAGCGGGTTGACCGCGACCCGATACGTCTCGAGCGCCATCGCCGGTTCGAAACGGATCACCCCGCCGGCATCTCGCTCCCAGTGCTGATCGAAGAAGGTCAGCACCTCCGAGGCGAGCGGGAGCAGCGCAGCGTTCGCGAAGCTGTCGTCGCCGCCGTGCGCGTGGGTGTCGAGCATCATCAGGGCGAGCTCGAGACCTCCCTGCCAGTAGTAGCGGATGTACCGGTTCTCGGTCATCCCGTCGGGCAGCTCCGAGCGATCGCGGCCGTAGTTGGAGTCGGCGTAGGTGCCCCAGAAGTACTGCGTCTCGGGGTAGAACGCTCCCTCGTGTCCGTAGTAGGCCCGCGTGGCCGCGCGGCGCAGCGGCAGCGCGTCCAGGAACATCCGGAACAGCGGCTGCATCAGGTCGAGGTCGCCGGACGCGAGCATGCCCCAGTAGGGCAGCCGCGTGTTCTGCCACCAGTACGGGCCGCCCCAGCGGCGATAGTCGGCGTCCCACTGCCCCTTGTCCGATCCCTCGACGGTGAAGATGGAGCCGTTGAACTTGATCGGGGAGTTGCCCCGGCCGCCACAGGCGTTGACCCAGCGCTGCAGCGCGTAGGCTCGCGAGATTCGCTCGGCGTCGGCGTCGCCGGTGACCACGATCCAGCTCCGGTGCCAGAACTCGTGCCACCACTCGACGTGGGCGGCCAGGGCTTCCCTTGCGGACGGGATCTCCGCATCGAGCCTCTCGATCGCCTCGATCCAGCTCTCGGAGCTCGGCGTCCGATCGGTCAGCGCGACGATGCGCAGCCCGAAACGCTCGCGAGGGGACTCGGCTACCAGGCGGGCAGGTGACGTGTTCCGCAGCCCTTCGCCGCGCATCAGCCCGCCGAAGGTACGGTGCAACAGGGGATCGGTGAGTTGCTTCGCCTGCTCACCCAGCGCCTGGAGCTCCAGGTTGGTCTTCCAGAGAGAGGTCTCGTTACGGTGGTACCAGATCACTCGATCGGTGCGGTCGGGCACGACGTGGTCGGGTTCGACGGGAGCCGGCGGTCCGTCGGCTCCCATCATCCCGTAGGCGGAGTGCTTCTCCTGCCCCGTGAGCTCGCGCCGCTCGGAGCGCCAGGTCTCGAAGGACGCCGTCAGTGACCGCGCAAGGTCGCTGGTGATCTCGACGTGTACGACGGGGTGGTTGGCGTCGATCCGGAGCAGGAGCTCGATCTTCCCCGAGTGGTCACTCGAGGAGACCCGGAGCACACCGTCGTACGGGTCGAGTGTCTGGCGGAAGACCACGCCCTCGCCCGAGGCCCTGAGCGGTGGATCGCAGGTAACCCGCACGCGTCCGAGCTTGAGCAGGCGGCAGTTCTCGCTCCACGCGTCGGTCTTGGACAGGAGGAACAGCAGATCGCCGTTCGCCTCGACCCAGACGTTGGCGCCGACGTCGCCGTTGCCGATCGGCATCGACCCGCGCGAGTCCTCGCTCGGGCTGGTCCAGGTCACGGTCGGCGGCGCGGGGTCGGGGAGCGCCGCGGCGACGTGCTTCAGGACCTCGTTCGCCATCAGCTCGTAGCCCGCCGCTTCCCAGTGGAACCGGTCCCCGCGCCCGAGTTCCAGGTGGTCGACGACCAGCCCGTAGAGGTCGTTGATGTCGATACCGAGCTCGGCCATCACGCGTGCGGCGATGGCGTTGCGGCCGGTGATCGTGGGGTTGTGTTCGGGCTCGAGCTCGGTTGGCTTCCCCTCGACGGTCATTGGCGTGGTGCTGGCCCAGATGAGTCGAGCTTCGCGGGCGCCTGCGCGGAGGAGCTCGACGTAGGCGCGCAGTGCGGGTTCGTACTCGCCCTCCGGAATCCGCCCCGGCGGCCACCCGTGCAGCCCGATGTTGAAGTGGACCAAGTCGTACGGCCCCTGCTCGAGCACGAGGCGCAGGTCGTCGTGCAGGGCCTCGCTCTTCAGGTGTAGTGGCGTCAGCCAGCAGTCGACGCGGGCCCGCCACTCGAGCCCAGCGACCACGCGGCCGCGGTAGCCGTTCATGATCGAGTCGCCGATCAAGAGGATCCGCGGGAGACCGGACTCCCCGGTAGCCGCGGGGTAGAAGCGCCAGGCGCCTCCTTCGGAGTGGAGTCCGAGCTCGCCATCCTGGGCGGCCAGCGGTGGGCTCGAGCTCAACGCCAGAGCGACGAGCGCCGGCACGATCGGCGAGAGCGAGAACAGAGTTCGCACGAGAACCTCCTGGTGCTTGGGTGGACTCCATCATGCACCTTGGCGAGCCGCCCGGGGAGTGCGCGCGGGTGTCGATCGGAAAACGAGGTGTCGATGCACCGGTGGGCAGGTTCAGTCCCCTGATGATGGCCAGAACGCGCCTGATCTCTCGCGGTCGCGAGCGGTGAATCGGGATGTTCTTTCCAGGTCGAGGTCGCCGGGACTCACATCAGCTCGCCAGCTTCGTACGATTGGGAAGGGGATTTCACATGACCTACAACGGGGAGAGAAAGCCGCGCGAGAGAGCGAGGAACCGACTCGTGGTCTCGGTGGTCTCGGTGGTCTCGCTGGCTCTCGGGTGCCTCCCGGGAGGGGTACTGCTGATCCAGCTCATCACGGCGCCGCCCGACGAACGCGTCGAGGTCACGATCGGAGACGCGGCCGCACCTGCCCTGAATCTCGAGACCCGTGAGACGTCGCTCGGCTCGCTGCCATCGAGACCGATTCGTGCGGAACGCTCTGAGGTGGTCAAGGGCCCGAAGAGGCGCTCGCGCCTGGTCTCGGACTCCCTGCCGGTCCTGCTCTCCGGCACCGTGCGGTCGGTGGACGGCACGCCCATCTCGAGGGCACTCGTTCGCGTCCAGGCGCCGGGATCGCTCGACGGCGAAGCCCTCACCTCGATCACGAGGAGGTCGATCGAGGATCTAGCGGCGGCTGAACGGTCCTCCATGAGGATGTGGGGCACGCACACCGATCGTCACGGGAGATTCCGAATCCACGGAGAGACGGCCAGCGAGCGACTGCAGATCACCGCCAGCAAGGAGGGTCATGCGGATCGGCGGGTCTCGGCCTCCGCGGGCGCCACGAAACTGGAGATCCAGCTGACCCGGAACTCCCTGTCCGGTCGCGTCCTGGTCGCCGAGGGGGTTTCGAGCTCGAGGATCCGCGTGCACGTTCACCGAGCCGGAAGCGCGGGCGGGAGGGGAATCGAAGTGGTGCAGCTCGGTCCCGACGGAGCCTTCAAGGTGTCGGTCCCCGAGGCCGGGCTCTACGAGCTCTCGTTCTCGTACCGGCCAAGGTCGGAGTACCTGCTCACCGTCGGGCCCATCCTGGTTCCCACCGAGAACCCGGATGGTCAGCTGGCGATGGTACCGTGGTACCGAGTCGCACACCCTTCAGCGCATTCTCGACAGGCAAGTACCGCACGAAGTCATCGCGGGCCCGGGCGAGCCTCGATCTCACCGGTCCGGTGCACCAGGTCTCGAACGAAGTCGTGAGCGACCACGCACGGTCGCTCGTGACCTCGACGTGCACGACGAGGTGGTTCGCATCGACCCAGAACGCGATCTCGGTGCATCCCGATTCGTCAGTCGAGGAGATGCGGAGAGCGCCGGTACGATCGACGAGAAGGGAAGCGGATTCCGCACAGGAACCTCCTGGCGCCAGACCCCTCGGGGGGACTCGGGCTCGCACCCGAGGGGAACAGTCGCTGCCGGAACCGTGGAATCCGGGCTCCTGGCGGGGCCGGCATTCCGATTCTCGTCCGAGGGTATCGCCTTCGAGGCTCCTCGCCTATCATCGATGGAGAACTCGAATC
>CAZCAC010000033.1:0-75877 GCA_964496575.1 uncultured Planctomycetaceae bacterium
CTCTGTGTCCTCTGTGTTCTCTGTGGTTATATCTCTGGATCTGGTTCCGGTTCTGATCTCTCCGTCCTCCGTGGTTGATTCTGGTTGTCCGAACGGTTGGAGTGTCCGTAACCCTGTCGGGCGACCAGCCCCAGTCGGTCTAGAGCACTATTCCTCCTCCTCCGGCCGATTCCAGCTCATCTTCTGACAACCGTACAACTCCCGCAGCTCCGCCTGCTTCGCCTCCACCTCCTCGACGTTGGTGCAGGTCAGCGCGTGCCGTGGGTCGTGGTCGAGGCAGAAGACCACCCCCGCGTCACGCCAGGTCGGCACCGCGATGAAGAGCGTTCGCAGCTCCTCGATCAGAGCCATCATCGTCCCCCCCTCGATATCCTCGGCAACGTCGAGCAACAGCGAGCCGTTGCCCACGTCCGCGTCGAAGACGAACAGCGTGGCGAACCCGCGACCGTCCTCGCGTTCCAGCTCGTAGAGGTCTCCCGTGATGCCGCGAGGGTCCTCATGGAAACCGGGCTGCTCCTCGGTGATCTTCCAGCCCGTCCGCTCGAGCAGGGCGTACAGCTCCTCGTCCGTCGCGTCGTGGGCCGTCGGGAACGCGGCGGTCGTGGTGTGCCGCGAGAAGCTCGAGCAGGCGGCGAGGAGCAGCGGGATGAGGAGGAGGAGTCTGGACATCTGGGGGCCGACGCCCGGGGCGTGTGCGGTGGGCGGGAGATTGCCGATCGGTGGCTCAGGATACCGAAACGAAGGCCCTCCCCAAGGGTGCTCCGGATCGAGTCGCAAAACGTGCAACTCGATTCCAGGAGCGGGTACACTGCCCGATCGGCGAGATGGGGGGCGGGTCCGTGACCGCCGTCCATCGCCGTTTTTGCGACCATCCTCTCCGCTTCTCCCCACCACCATCGCCTCCAACGATCAACAAAAGGGCCCCTTCGGGCGGGCCGTCTTCAGCCTCGGCCGCGTCTTCGGGATCGAGGTGGGGATCGATCCCTCCTGGCTCATCATCTTCTTCCTGGTGACCTGGAGCTTCGGGAACCAGTTCGCCGGGGACGAAGCGGGCTGGAGCAGGGGGGTGGTGTGGACCGCGGCGCTGGTGGCGAGCTTCCTGTACTTCCTGTCGATCCTGCTGCACGAGTTCGGCCACTCGATCACCTCCAAGCTCCTGGGCCTGCCGGTGGTCTCGATCACCCTCTTCGTCTTCGGCGGCCTCGCCCGCCTCTCCGGAGAGCCGCGCCGGCCTCGGGACGAGTTCCTGATCGCCATCGCCGGACCGGGGGTCAGCGGGATCCTGGGGCTGGCCTTCCTCGTGCTGTCCCAGGTGATGCCGGACGGGACCGTGGCCGTGGATGTCTGCCTCTGGCTCGGGTGGCTCAACCTGGTCCTGGTCGCCTTCAACTCGATCCCCGGCTTCCCCCTGGACGGCGGCCACGTCCTGCGCGCGTTCCTCTGGTACGCGACCGGGAGCCTGGAGAAGGCGACGAAGTGGGCGAGCAGCGTCGGCGCCGTCTTCGCCCGGATCCTGATCATCCTGGGGCTCGTCTCCGCGCTCTTCTTCTTCCCCGGGGGGGCGATCCCCGGCCTCCTGATCGCCTTCGTCGGCTGGTTCCTCCTGCGCGCGGCACGCGCCGGCGTGATGCGCCAGGTGATCCAGCGACACCTCGGGGGGATCGCGGTGGGGGACGCGATGCTGCGGGAGTTGCCCGCGGTCGACGCCTGGGCGACGGTGGAGGAGGTCGCCGACGGGCCGATCCTGAATCAGGGAATCGACTTCCTCTTCGTCACCGAGAACGGGACCCCGCGGGGGATCGTCGAGGCCGCGCAGGTGCTGGAGATATCCGAGTCCCGGCGGGCCTTCCTGAGGATCTCGCAGATCATGACCCAGCTCGACGGGCTGGAGACGCTCGGGCCCGATCGCAGCCTCCTCGACGCGCTCACCACGATGGACGAGAAGGGGACCGGGAATCTACCCGTTGTCGAGGGGGGGGAGGTGGTCGGTATCCTGACGCGTCAGCAGTTGACCCGAATCCTGCACAACCGCATGAGCATGGAGTCCAAGGGACGTGTCCGAGAAGACTGATCCCGATCGGCAGGTCGAGCCCACCCGAACCCGGCCGGAGAGCGGCGCGCCTCCGGCCGCGGTGATCCGTCGGGTACTCGAGGAGAGCAGCGATCTGTTCCTCCTCATCGGGTCCGAGGGCGAGGTGGACTGGGCCGGGGCCGGCGTCGCTCGCTTCCTCGGGCGGGAGCACGAGGACTGCGTGGGAGTGCCCTTCGCCTCGCTGGCTCATCCCGACGATCGCGAGCGCACCCAGCGCGCCCTCCAGGGGTGGATCGTCGATCCGGAGGGGCGGCACGCGCCCTTCGAGAACCGCCTGGTCGTCGCGGGGGGGAGCTCCCGGCCGGTGGTGTGGTCGATCACCGTGATCAGCAACAAGGCGGGAGCGGTCACCGGGGTGGCGCTGATCGCCCGCGAGGCGACGCAGCAGAAGCGGTACGAGCAGGCGATCCTGGAGAGCGACGCCCGACACCGGGCGCTGCTAAAAGGAGTGCTCGATCCCCTGATCACCATCGACCTCTACGGGATCGTGCAGTCCGTCAGCGACTCGGTGCGGCCCGTCTTCGGCTACCGCCCCGACGAGCTGGTCGGTCGCAACATCTCGATCCTGATGCCCGAGCCGTACTGTCACGAGCACGACGGCTACCTCGAGCGCTACCGGGCGACCGGCGAGACCCGGATTCTGGGACGGACCCGCGAGTTCGAGGTGATCCACAAGAGCGGCGAGGCGATCGCCTGCGAGCTCTCCGTGGCGCGGGTCGACATCCCCGGGCAGGCCGAGCCCCTGTTCACCGGCAGCTTTCGCGACGTCCGGCGGCGCAAGGCAGCCGAGGCCGCGCTTCGCGAGCGGGAGCAGCGCCTGCGGGCGATCTTCGATCAGGAGTACCAGCACGTCGGCCTGCTCGACACGGCGGGGCGGATGATCGAGGCCAACCAGGCCTCCCTCGACCTGATCGGGGCCCGCCGCGAGGACGTGATCGGTCGCCCGTACCACGACACCCCCTGGTGGACCGACTCCCCCGAGTCGCGGCAGAAGCTCCTCGAGGCGATTCCTCGCGTCCTGAAGGGGGAATTCGTGCGTTTCGAGTCGGAGTTCAGCGACGAGAACGGAGTCTTCCACATCATCGACTTCTCCCTGAAGCCGGTGTGCGACGCCCAGGGAGAGGTGGTGATGATGATCCCCGAGGGGCGGGACATCACCGAGTTCAAGCGGGCTCAGGCGGCGGAGCACCAGCTGCTGCGCGCCCTGGCCGAGGTCGGCGAGTCCGCCGCAGTGCTCGCCCACGAGATCAAGAACCCGATCACCGCCGTCAACTTCGCCCTGAAAGCGGTGGCCGACCGGCTCGGCGAGGACTCCCGCGAGGTGATCGAGGACCTCGCCTTCCGGATGAAGCACCTCGAGCGAAAGCTGCGCGGGACCCTCTCTTTCGTCAAGCCGATCGCCCTCGAACCGGTCGAGTGCAACTCCCTGGCCCTGCTCCGGGCCCCGATCGAGATCCTCAAGCCGGAGCTGATCGAGGTCGGCACCACCGTCGACATCGATCCCCACTCTCCCTCCATCGATTTTCCGGCCGACCAGGCGCTCCTGCAGGACGTCCTGGTCAACCTGGTCCGGAACGCCAGCCAGGCCGCCGGGGGTGGGGGACAGATCCGCCTCTCCTGTCGCAGCACCTCCGCCGGACAGGTGGAGCTCTCCGTCGAGGACGACGGCCCGGGAATTCCCGAGGACAGGAGGGAGACGCTTTTCAAGCCATTCGTTACAACACGAGCCGAAGGAACCGGCCTCGGGCTGGCCATCTGTCGACGAATCGTCGAGGAACACGGTGGTCGGATCGCGGTCGGAGACAGTCCCCTGGGAGGAGCGCGCTTTGTCGTGCGCCTGCCGCTCAGGTGCCGAGAGAGCGACGCATGACCGAACAAGACTCCCCCATCCGTGTCTTCCTGGTCGACGACCAGGCGATGATCCGCGCTGCGTTCCGCAGCCTCCTCGAAGAGCAACCCGGCTTCGAAGTGGTCGGCGACAGCGGGGAAGCCCGCGTCGCGATCGACGAGATCGGCCAGCTTCGACCCGACGTCGTTCTCCTCGACATCACCATGCCCGGGCTGTCGGGGATCGACGCGATCCCGCTGGTGAGGAAAGCGAGCCCGCGCACCGCCGTGGTGATGCTCACTCACCACGAGGGTGAGAGCTTCGTGGAACAAGCGCTTCGCGCCGGTGCGCAAGGGTACCTGTCCAAGGACTCCGAGCCGGCCGAGCTCGCGCTGGCCCTGCACGCGGCGATCCGTGGCGACTCCTTCCTCTCGCCGAAGGTGTCCTCCGGTCTGGTCGCTCGCGCGCGCGGTGCCGGTGGCGAGGAGTCGGCGCACTCCAGTCGCATCGAACAGCTCACTCCGCGGGAACGCGAAGTGTTCCAGCTCCTCGCCCTGGGTCGTAGCAACAAGGAGGTTGCGCGCGAGCTGGGCATGAGCCTGGGAACGGCGAAGAAGCACCGCGAGAACCTGCAGCGCAAGCTCGACTGCCATTCTCCCGCGGAGCTGGCCCGCCTGGCGATTCGCGAAGGTCTGCTCGACAGCTGATCGGCCCGTTCTCCACGCGAGGCCGAATCCCCGCCCGAATCGGGGGTTTCCGGGGCATTTGGCCGATAGCTGCCGTTGACGCGGGGCTGGGTGAAGGGCCAATGCGGATTAAACCGGAGAATCGTTACGCACCCTAGCCCGGTGCGCCCGCGCAGCATCCCCTCCTACACTTCTGGTCGGGCGCGCCGCCCCTCCTCACGGCGCAGTGGGGATGATGGAACAGACCGGCGAGCAGAACCGAAGCGTACGCAATTCGGCAAGGGTCTATCTGCTGGTAGACAACAAGATGATTCGAGCCGGACTCGAATGTCTGTTGACTCGTGGTCGCTTCAACGTCGTCGGGCACGAGAGCAATCCGGTCGCGGCGCTCGAGGCGCTCCGGCAGGGGATCGCCGACATCGCGCTGGTCGATCTTCGCCATCCGCAGAGCGACGGCTTCCAGTGGGCGGTGAAGTTGCGCGAGGAGCTGCCCGAGGTTCGGATCCTGGTGATCCGCGAGAACCCCGCCGTCGAGCAGGTGAACCTGGCGCTGCAGTCGGGCGTCGACTGCGTGCTCGCGTCGAATGGTGAGATGCCCGAGCTGTTCATCGCTCTCGACTCGCTGTACCGAGGGTACACCTATCTCTCGCCGCGGCTCCACCCGACCGTGGCTGCTTCCGGTGCCGAGCTCCCGGAGGCGTTCACCGAGCGGTCGGTGATCCTCAGCGAGCGGGAGATCGAGATCGTCCGCCTCCTGGCTCTCGGGCGGACCACCACCGAAATTGCCGAGAGCTGCGAGATCGAAGGAGACGAGGCGGGGGAGCTGGTGCTGGGGGTGGGGCGCAAGCTCGATTGCCACTCCGCGGCGGACTTCGCCAGGCTGGCGATCCGCGAGGGGTACCTGCCCCGGTAGGAGCCTCGCGCGCCCTCTTCCTGACTCCGTTCGGAGCAAGAACGGGGATTCCCTACCCATGGGTTCCCAAAGGGGTACGGACTCCGACCCGCTGATCGAGAGGCGCTCAGGGTTCATGATCGAGGGGGCATGGGGCTCCAGCAGATACTCGTCGGGGTCGATGACCCGCAACGCGCCGCACCGGCGATCACCGCCGGGTGGGAGCTGGCGCGGGTGCTGGGAGCACGGGTGGAGATGGTGCACGCGGTAGCCGTGCCCACGCCCCTGTGGCCCGACGTCGATCGCGCTCGCCTCGCCGCGCTGAACGCCGAGGCGTTGACCGAGGCGTGGCAGCAGCTCTCCAGCGGCCTGGCGCCGATCCTGGAGGACGCCGGCGCCGCCGATCAGAAGCTCGAGGAGATCCTGCACGTCCTCCCCGGGCACCCGGGGAAGGTGATCCTCGATCGCGCCAGCGAGGTCGACGCGGACCTGATCGTGATCGGTCCTCACCGCAAGCGCCGGCTGATCGACTTCGGCAGCACGGCGCGCGGGATCCTGTCGCAGACGGCGAGCAGCGTCTGGGTGCAGCCGTGTGAGTTCCGGCCGATCCGGCGGATCCTGGTGCCGGTGGACCTCTCGGAGGAGAGCCTGCGCGCGCTGCGGACGGCGGTCCTCCTGGCGCGGATGCTCGAGGCGACGATCGAGACGCTCTACTGCTTCGACGCCCCGGAGTTCGCCTGGGGGGGCGTCGCGGGCTATCCCGACGCCGGACCCGCCTACCTCTGCGAGGAGGCGCGATCCGCGGTTCGCGCCGAGTACGAGAGGGTCGTGGCGGAGTTCGACTGGAGCGGAGTCGACCACACCAGCCGTTTCGTCGAGGGGAATCCGACCGCCCGGATTCTCGACCTGCAGGACGAAGTGGACCTGATCGCCCTCGGGACCCACGGGCGCACCGGTTTCGCGGCCGCCGTGCTGGGGAGCGTGGCCTACTCGGTCCTCAAGCAGAGCCGACTGCCGGTCCGGGCCATGCGTCACCCGGCGCGGACCTGGATGGCCTTATCCCCCCGATCCGCGGACCCGCGGGCCCTGGGGCCGTGGGTCCGCTGACCGAGGGGATCGTCGGTTCGGATCTACTCGGAGTCGGTTTCTGCGCGCTGCGCGCAGAAAGCAGGCATGGTCAGGCCAAGGAGGGCATTGCAGCTCCCGAGTATCGAGGTCCGAACAGTCTGCTGACCGCTCGGGTTGCGGGCTTCAGCCCGCGCCGCGTTGGAGCCGGTTCTACTCCGAGGCGAAGGTCTGCGAAGGCGCGTGGCCGGTGCCGGCCTCGGCCGACTCGACCTGGGCGATCGGTTCTTCGGTGGAGGTGTTCGGCAGGCTCGGGCAGGGGTACCCGGAGTGGGGCGATTCCTCGCAGAAGCGGGTCAGGTCGGCCAGCGTCTTGGTCCCCATCTGCTTGTCGAACTCGGCGGAGGCCTCCTTCCAGTAGTCGTGCATCGGGCAGGCGCGCTCGTCGGAGCATTCCGCCTGGCCGAGGAAGCACTGCAGGGTGGCGCTCATGTCTTCCTGCGACTCCGCGATCTGGAGCAGGGTGACCTGCTCGGCGGGGACGCAGAGGCGGAAACCGCCGTTCCGGCCGCGCTGGCTCTCCAGGAATCCCCTGGTGACCAGCGGTTGAAGGATCTTGCCGAGGAAGGGGGCGGGCATGCCCAGCTTCTCGGCCATGTTTCGGGCGAGGTGGAAGCGTCCGTCCCCCTGATTCTGGGCCAGGTAGGTGAGGGCTCGGATCGCGTATTCGGTGGAACGAGAGATCGGGTTCACGGCTAGTTTGGCTAGGAAATCGAATTGGGAGTGAGGGGGGCAGACTCACCGGGCGGGCCCTGGTATCCGTGGCTCTCGCCCTTGTCGATTCTGTATATCCGAATAGGTGCGTACTTGTGACCTCCTAGATGGGTCTTCACACCGCGTTTTCCGGAAAACCCCCCTGGCGACCCCCTCAGTGCGGACCCAATTCGGAATTATCCCCACCAAAACTCTAGAGATTCTCCCCGAGGGCGGTGGGGGCCCCCGCCGCGGGGGGGCCGAGAGCCGGGCGTGGGAGCCCCGGGAAGGCTCGAAGCCGGTCAGCCGGGGGTCTTCTCGAGCAGCGTCAGGTGCATCGGCTCGCCCTGGCACTCGAACCAGATCTCGCCCACCTGGTGGCTGCCGGGGACCGAGAGGAGGCTGTGCTCCCCCTCGGCGACCGCCGGCATCGAGACGTGGTGGTCCTCTCCGGGGGCCAGGCCCTTGACGTTGCCGGCGACCATGTTGATCAGCTCACCCAGGGCATCGCGAATCAACGAGGGCTCGAGGTCCCCGGACTCCATGCCGAACATCCTGCAGGCCAGGGCGGTGGCCAGCTCGCGGGTGCAGCGCAGGGTCACGGCCCCGCTCCAGTCTCCGGTGATCTGGACGCAGCAGGCGAAATCGTCGGAGCTGGCGCTGGCCGACGACTTCGCCTCGGCCTCTGCCTCGAGCTCCAGCATCATCTGCCAGACGGACCTGACGATCTCCGTGATCGATTCTTCGGGGAAATCCATGATGATCTCTCAGCTAGCGGTCCTGTAGATCCAGGAGCTTCCCTGGCGAATGCGCTCGAACTCGTCATCGATGTTGATGGTGGTTTCCGATCCACCGAGGAACATGATGCCTCCTGGGCTGAGCTGGCGACGAATGCGGCCCATGATGTCTCGCTTGGTGTCCGCGTCGAAGTAGATCAGTACGTTGCGGATCATGACGATGTCCAGGTCCGGCATCGGTCCCCAGGGACCGGCGAGGTTTATCTCCCTGAGCGTCAGCATCTCCCGGAGCTCGGACTTGACCTGCCAGGTCGCCGCCTCCTTCTCGAAGTACTTGATCAGCAACTTGGCTGGCAATCCGCGGTTCACCTCAAGCTGGCTGTAGATGCCGTTCTTGGTGCGTTCGAGCATCAGCTTGGAGAGGTCGCTGGCGATGATCTGGATGTTCCAGGAGGCGAGCTCGGGGAAGTGTTCCTTCAGCACCATGGAGAGGCTGTAGGGCTCCTGACCGCTCGAGCTGGCCGCGCACCAGATGTTGATCTTCTTCTCCTTCGATCGGCGCTCGATGACATCGGGGAGGACGGCCTCCCGCAGGGTCTCGAACGGATGTCGATCCCGGAAGAACAACGTCTCGTTCGTGGTCATCGCCTCGACCACCTTCTCGGTAAGGGGGTCGAACTGGTTCTTGCGAATCCGTGCCGTGAGCTCGTCTATCGACTCGAGCCCTTCGACCTTCAGCAGGGGGGCCAACCTGGATTCGACCAGGTACTCCTTGCCCTCGTCGATCACGATCGCCGAGCGTTCGCGAACGAGTCTGCTGATGAATTCGAAGTCCTGCGGGGTGATTCCCATTCGAGTTTCCTCAGCCGGCTTTCGCCTGCTTGGGTGTGTCGCCTGATTGCCCATGCCGGAGCCGGGCGTTGAGCTCGGAGGCGATTTCCTCCACGGGCAGGATCGCGTCAGCGAGCCCACGACGAGCGATCGCGCCGGGCATTCCCCAGACAACACTGGTTGCCTGGTCCTGCACGATCACCTCGCCTCCTCCTTCCTTGATGCACTTCGCGCCCTCCAGTCCGTCCCGGCCCATGCCGGTCAGGACCAGACCGAGAGCCCCTGATCCATAGATTGCAGCCACGCTGCGAAACAGCGGGTCGGCGGCGGGACGGCAGGAGTTCACGGGTGGCTCCTGGTCCAGTCGAATCTCGACCGATGCGCCGTTTCGGGCCAGGGTCATGTGGTGCTCGCCCGGTGCCACGTAGACCTGGCCGGGCTCGAGCGTATCGCCCGCCTCGGCGACTCTCACCGGCAGCGCCGAGCGCTGGGCCAGCCTCTCGACGAGCAGTTCGATGAACGCCGACGACATGTGCTGGACCAGAACCACCGGGACCGGGGTCCGCGGATCCAGCCGGGGGAGGAGCTGCCTCAGCACCGCGGGCCCCCCGGTGGAGACCCCGACGGCCAGGACGTCGGGTCGCTCTCGCTCGGTCACCGGGGTGGGGAACGAGTCCCTCGAGCGTTCGAGGGCCGGTGCCTCCCGAAAGGCGGTGACCCCCAGGGAGGGATCTCGATCGCAGAGGGCCCGTATCCTGGGCAGGAAATCCCCCTGCAGCGGCTCGATGGGGAGGCCACCCTCCGCGCTCTCGCACGGTTTGGTGACGAAGTCCGAAGCCCCCGCGGCGAGTGCCTCGAGAGTAGCCTCGGCTCCTCCCTCCGATGGAGTGCTGAACACGATCACGGGGAGCTCGGGCCACCTGGCGCGCAATCTCGCGAGCGTGTTCATCCCATCCTTCCGGGCCATCTCCAGATCCAGAGTGACCAGGTCGGGAGCCAGGCGTGCGATCTTGTCGATGGCGCTGTTGGGACTCGCTGCGACACCGACGAGCTCGAAGTCCTCTTCCCTCTCCAGGACCGTGCGCAGCAGCTTCCTGCTGATCACGTCGTCATCGACGATCAATATCCGCAGAGGGACCATGATTCAGTCGAACGAGATCCCCAGCATGTTGAGCTTCTCCATGATGACGTCCTTGGTGAAGGGCTTCATCACGTACTCGTCAGCACCGGCTTCGAGGGCCTTGGCGACCTGGACCATCTCGGTCTCGGTCGTCACCATCATCAGCTTGGTGCTGTTGTAGTCATCCAGGGCCCGGACTGCCTGAACGAACTCGTAGCCGTTCATCTCAGGCATGTTCCAGTCGACCAGGGCAAGGGCGAGGTTCGAGACCTCTTTCATTCGTTCCAGGGCGACGAGGCCGTTCTCGGCCTCGAAAACGTCGAAACCGATCCCCGAGAGGATTCCCGAGAGGATCGTTCTCATCGCCTTGGAGTCGTCAACTACGAGTGCTTTCATGATTGATCGGGCGGCGCGATGTCGTTCGGCTGGACTGCGAACTGCGTCGGGTCGACGCGCCGGCTCGCAGCTCTGGTTTCGGTTTTGCCGTCTGCTGTTCTTGATCGGGACAGTAGGAGTAGTGGGTGTGACCCTACCTTGTCAGGGGCAGGTCCCTTCAGGAGCGAGCCTCGGCCGGGGCCGCCTCGCTGGCGCTGATCGCCGTGACGGCGACCGGATCGAGGACGAGCATCAGCCGGCCATCGAGCTTGTGAATCCCCCGGACGCACTCTCGTGTCGTCTCGCTGATCGTCTCCGGCGGCGGCTCGAAGCTCTCTTCGTCGACCTCGATGACGTCACCGATCTCGTCGACGAGCAGGCTCACCGCACCGTCGCCGGTGCGGATGACCACATTCATCGGCAGCTTCTTCGCCTCACGCATGGGAAGCGAGAGCTGGCACCTCAGGTCGATGGCGGTGACGATCTGACCCCGCAGGTTGATCAACCCACGGACAGCCTCCTGAGCCAGCGGCACGGGAGTCATCTCCTGGAAGCGAATGACTTCCTGGACGCATTGGACATCCACTCCGAGGAGTAGATCCCCCAGGTGGAAGGTGCAGTACTGCGTTCCTTGCTCCAACGTGGATTCTTTCATGTCGTGCTCCTCAGGCCAGAGCGCTTTCAGTGAAGAGCTCGGGAATGACGCTGGCGATGACTCCGGGCGCATCCAGCAGGTCGGTGACGCGGCCGTCGATGACCGCGGCGCCCAGGAGCCCGGAGGAGGTCGAGTTCGAGCGCACGCTCAACTCCGCCTCCACGATGTCGACGATCGCGCCGACGATCAGGCCGACGCTGCGTCCCTCGTGCTGGTAGACGACGACTTCCATGACCTGCTTCCCCTCGTCGTCGGCTTCGCCCGAGCAGAAGAAGGAGGAGAGGCGGACCAGAGGCATGATCTCACCCCGGTACTGGGTGACCTCCTTGCCACCGGCCTTCTCGATGCCCTCACTCTTGATCTCCTCCAGCCGGGCGACTGCCGAGAGAGGGATCGCCATACGGCGATCTTGTCCGCAGGTGAAGAGCAGGAGGGTCTGCGTGGTCGCTCCACTACCCACCCGGACCTCCTCGTCCTCGTGAATGCTGACTCCGTCCGTCTGGCCCCGCTTGAGAACGCCGGATCGCTGGCTGATGCCCAGCACGTCGAGGATCAGGGCGATTCGGCCGTCGCCCATGATCGTCGCGCCGGCGTAGACATCCAGCTCCTTGAGCGTCTTGTCCAGCGGCTTGACGACGATCTCCTCGGTGTCGTTGATGTCGTCGACGACCAACCCGAAGGCCTGGTCATCGGCTTGCAGGACCACCATGTTTACCGCGTTGTCCTCCTCCGTGTCTTCATCGTCGGAGGTGACTGGATCGAGGTTCAGCTGCTCGTTCAGGTAGACCAGCGGGAGGAGGTTGCCGCGCAGACGGTAGACCGGGGTCCCGTGGATGTACTCTATCCTGGAGCTCTTGCTCTCGCCGTCGAGGCGCACGAGCTCGAGCAGGTTGACCTGCGGGATGGCGAATCGCTCTCCACCCGAGGTGATGACCAGGGCCGGAATGATGGCCAGGGTGAGCGGGATCTTGATGCGCAAGGACGTCCCCTCTCCCTCCTTGCTCTGCATGTCGACGGTACCACCGATCTTCTCGATGTTCGTCCGGACGACGTCCATGCCGACACCACGTCCGGAGACGTTGGTGACCTTCTCGGCGGTCGAGAAGCCCGGCGCGAAGACCAGATTGGCCACCTCGTGCTCGGACATTCGCGCGGCCTGGTCCCGGGTGATGATCCCGCGCTCTATCGCCTTGTTCTTGACCCGTTCGGCCTTGATACCGCCGCCGTCGTCGATGATCTCGATGTTCACCTGCCCACCCTCGTGGAAGGCGCGCAGGATCAGGATTCCCTCCGGCGACTTGCCGTTGGCCACTCGCGTCTCGGGGTCCTCGATGCCGTGGTCCACCGAGTTGCGGACGATGTGGGTGAGCGGGTCCTTGATCGCCTCGAGGATCGTCTTGTCGAGGTCCGTGTCCTTGCCCTCCATCTCCAGGCGCATCTTCTTCCCGCACGACTTGGCGAGATCGCGGACAACCCGGGGCAGCTTGTTCCAGATCGTCCCGATCGGCTGCATCCGCGTCTTCATGACGCCTTCCTGCAGCTCGGTGGTGATCAGGTTCAGGCGCTGAGTGGTCGCGGAGAAGCCGGTGTCCTCGCTGACGTCGTGGAACTGGAGGATCTGGTTGCGTGCGAGGACCAGCTCTCCGACCAGCGTCATCAGCTTGTCCAGCTGTTCGACGTCGACCCGGAGCTTGCTGTCGGCGACGCTGCGCTGCTTGTGGTCCGCGCCGGTTGCCTCGCTCTGTTCCTGGACGGGTGTCGGCGCGACCGGGGTCGACGCCTCGGGCGACGGTTCGGCCTCGGCGACCGGCTCGTCTGCCGGCTCGGCCTCCGGCTCGGTCTGGGGGGCGGGCTCGGGGGCGGGCTCGGGGGCGGTCCCGGCCGCGGATTCCACCGCTCCGTCCGACTCCAGGAGCCGGGTCAGCTGGGCGACCAGGTCGGAATAGTCCTGGCCACCGTCCTCGCCGGACTCCTCGATCTGGGACAGCATCTCCCGGACCGCATCGACCATGTGCAGGAGCGCGTCGGTGATCGCATCGGACAGGCTCATGGCGCCGTCGCGCAGCTTGCCGAGGAGGTTCTCCCCGACGTGCGTCACCGACTCGAGGGACGAGAAGCCGAGGAAGCCGCAGGTACCCTTGATGGTGTGAATGGTCCTGAAGATGCTCGCCAGGACCTCGGCGTCATCGGGTGTCTCCTCGAGTACCAGCAGATCGTTGTCGAGCCGATCGAGGTTCTCGTGACTCTCGATCAGGAACTCGCTGACGACCTCGTTCATGTCGGACATGTCGAATCGCTCCTCGTCGCGCGGAGGGCCGGCTTCGGCGCGTGCCTGGCCGGAAGGGACGGTTCACCAGGCCCCAAGGGGGCATCGCCTCGTTCATCGACGACCCCCGGACCTTCCTTGAGGATGGCGATGGTGAACCCCCTCATTTGAAGGGCCTGACCCGAACATGGGAGAGAGGGGGCGCCACCACTCCACCGGGTGAGCCCGGTGGCGTCGGCCGGCGACGCCTACAACGCCTCGAGGAGTGCGCGCAGATCGGCGGCCTCGCGACGGGGGGCCACGCTGGGGCCCGCCGCCACGCTTCGCGCGCGCAGCGACGCCAGGAACGGAGCCTCCTCCTCGCAGCGTCGCAGCAGGTCGGCCAGGGCGCGCGCATCGCCGCGGGGGAAGAGCCCGGGATGATCGCTCCCCAGGAGTCCCACGGCGGCGGGGGTGTGGGTCGAGAGCACGCCGACTCCGCAGGCGACCGCCTCGGTCACCACCGTCGGCCCGCCCTCGTCGACCGAGGTGACCGCGAGCAGGTGTGAGCGGGCGAGGGTCGCCAGCGTCTCGCCGTGCCGCTGCGCCCCGAGCCAGTGGAAGCGCGGATTCTCGAGCCGTTCCTCCTCCGCGGCCGCCCGGTACTCATCGTCGAGCGCTCGCCCGACGTGCAGCACCCTGACCCGCGAGTGCCCGGGCAGAAGACGCGCGGCGCGGGCGGTGAGCAGCGGGTCCTTGATCGGACGCAGGTGGGCGATGACGCAGACGTCGAAGTGCCGCTCGTCCGGCGGCTCCGGGTTCTGCGGAGGGCGCGCGGACTGGAGGATCACGTGGGTCTGCGGACGAAGCGACGGGGGGATGCGATCGAGCGCGCGGGGCTGCAGGACGACCAGGCGATCCGCGGTCGAGAGCGTCTCCACCCACTGATCCGGCTCATCGATCTCGCCGTAGAGGTCGGTCCCGGTCAGCACCAGGACGATCGGCCGCTCCGGCGCCTCGGCCCGCGAGCGGCGGATCGCCTCCGCGCTCTTGACCGCGTGCAGGGCGAAGAGCACGTCGCAATTCTCCTCGCCGCCGTACTGTCGCCGAACCCGGACCTCGTGCCCCTGTCCGCGCAGGAGCGCGGCGTAGCGCAGGCTGGTGATCCGATTCCCCGCCCGGAGGCCGCGGCGAGCGGGAGTGACGATCACGATGCGCATGACGCCTACCCTAGCCCGGAGCGTTCACGAAGGCGAACCGCGAGGACCAGTCCCGGGATCAGGCGCCCTTCACCGCGTTCGGGCGGCGTACATCGTCCTGGGTCCGCTGGCCGGTGAAACGAACCCAGGCGTGGAAGAGCTTGTGCTCGATGGGGAACGAGAAGTTGTTCGCGCCGAGCCTCCAGCCGGAGATCTTGCGCATCAGGCTGCGGACGGCGCCGGAGCCCTCATTGGCGACGCCGTCGTAGAAGGTCGAGGTGGCGCAGTAACGCCGCCAGCGACGGACGACGTCGTCGGGAATGCTCTTCGGGAGGTCGAACTTGTACTCGTACATCGACCCCCACTCCTCCAGCGTCCCCGGCGGCTGATAACCCTGCGAGACCGCCTTGCGGAAGTCCTCGGTCCCGGGGATCGCCCAGAAGGGGAAGACGTCGCTCGGCGAGTTGGGGAAGCGGTGCTTGATTCGCGCCGCGACGGTGATCGTCTCGTGCATCGAGTTGGCGGACTCCCCGGGGTACCCGATGATCCACGAGAGGCTGGTCTGGATGCCGCGACTGTTCAGGCGCCGCAGCGCGAGCTCGAGGTGGTTCTCGATGTCGATCTTCTTCTTGATCTGCGAGAGCTGCTCCTCGCTGCCCGACTCCGCGCCGAGCGCCGCCATGTGGAAGCGCGACTCGGCCAGGCGGTCGAGCGATTCCTCCTTGTACCGCGCGACCGTCTCGATCTCGTAAGTTCCGCTCCACCAGAACGGCGAGCCGGCGTCGATCAGGTCCTGACAGAACTCGTTCGAGCGTTTCTCGTGAACGCCGAAGTTCGCGTCGTGGAAGCGCAGGACGTTGAACTTGAAGCGGTCGTGGCACTCCAGGATCCGCTCGGAGAGAACGTGCCCCGGGATCGCCTTCCAGCGCCGCCCGGTGACGTCGGGACTGCAGCAGAAGGTGCAGGGCTCGGGACAGCCGTAGCTCGAGTGGTAGCTGAAGCCGCGGTGCGGCGTACCCGGCTCCATGTCCCACGGGTCCGCGTACTTGTGCCGCAGCTTCCACTTGTTCGACCTCTCGTTCTGCAGCGCGGCGTAGCGCTCGTAGTCGATCAGGTGCCACGGCACGTCGGGGATCTCGTCGAATCCCTTCACCACGCGGTGCTCGGTCTTGATGTTCTCGCCGTCGCGACGAACCATCAACCCGGGGACCTCGGCCAGGTCCGTGCCGCTCTCGATCGCCGAGATCACGTCGCGGAAGGTGAACTCGCCCTGTCCCAGGCACACCGCGTCGGCGATGCCCTCCTCGAGGAAGCGCTCCGGCAGGACGCTGGGGAACCAGCCGCCCCAGATCATCGGCAGGTCGGGGAAGCGCTCGCGGATCGCTTTCGCCACGCGCGCGCCATGCGCGACCTGGAAGCCGAGGATGCAGGAGCTGCCGAAGAGCAGCGCGCCGTCGCACAGCTCCATCAGCTTGTCCAGGTAGTCGTCCTCGACCATCGAGTCGACGATCACGATCTCGTAGCCGTCCCGGTCGGGGAGGGTCGAGATCTGGAGCAACTCCAGCGGCAGCAGGTCGGCGCTGACACGTACCCCCGTCTCGGGATCTGCGCGCAGGGGGAGGAAGAGGACGATTCTTTTCTTGGGATCAGTCATGGGGGGCGGGGACAGGGCCGCGCCCTCAAACATCGGTCTTCCTGGGGCGGGGCTTGAATTCTGCCACAACCCCCCTCAGGCGCAAGACCGGCCGCCCGAGCGATCGGCGCGGGCTGCGCCCGCAGGCTGAAGGGTCAGTTGACCGTTCGGATCACGATTCTCGAGGGCTGCAATGCCCTCCGACCCTGCTTTCTGCGCGCAACGCGCAGAAACCGACTCCGACTAGATCAGGAACCGCCGGCGAGCACCACCACCGAGGCGCACCCCGAGAGCCACCGCTCGGTGGCGGTATCCGCGTGGTAGGTCTGCAGGAAGAAGCTCGAGGCCTCCTCGCCGGGGGGGAAAGAGGGTAAAGCGATCGTCTTCTGCAGAACGCCGCTCGCCGGGACCACGCCGACGAAGCGGCGGCCGGTGAACAGCGGCAGGCCGACCAGGAGCGGACCGTGGAGAGGCCACCACAGCTCCTGATCGGTGCTCGTCGAGAGGAACAGGAAGACGTGATCGCCCGGCTCCCCCCGCGCGGTGATCTGGAAGGGGGTGGCCTGGAGCACCGCGCCCGGCGCCTCGAAGAACCGGGCCGTGCCGTAGAGCGGGCTCGCGGTGCCGCCATTCTCCTCCCTGATCGGATCGCCAGGATAGTGGCCCGCGCCCCCTTGCAGCAGGACGTCGAGCAACCAGGCGTGCGAGGGCGCCTCGGTGACGTAGAGCCCGTGACCACCGTAGAAGCCGCCGAACCCCCCCGACTCCGGACCACCCGTGCTCTCCGAGCCCTGCGCGAACAAGAGGCTGTCCCCGCGCAGGCTGATCCCGTGGCCGGGGTCGCCCGGCTCGCCGTTGCCGGGCGTGTCCTCGGGTCCGCCCTTGCCTCCGAGGCAGACGCAGTCGTGGATCGTGAAGGTCGCCGTGACGGCGTGGATCCCGTCGCCGCCCCGGTTCCAGTAGAAGCCGCCGAAGTTCTCATGACCCTCGCCGCCCGTGAGCGTCGAGGAGTGGAAGGCTACGTCCGCCGCGAAGGAGAGGTGGGCAGCGTCCCCGCCGTAGTCCGGGGGGTAGTAGCTTCCGCCTTCTTGTCCGCGTATCTCGCAGCTCTCGATCCGCACGGGGCCCTGGGCATCGAAGACCTCCAGACCGTTCATGCCCCGCAGATCCCAGTCGAAGGTGGGGTTGAGCGTGAGCCCGGAGAGCAGCACGGTCTGCCCCGGCGCGGTGTCCTCCACCCGCGCCGTGCCGAAGACGTGCACCTGGTTGCCCGGCCGAGCGGTGACGGTCAGCGCCTTGCCGTCGATGGTGAAGGACGCGTAGTCCCCCGTGTAGACGACCAGCGTGTCTCCCTCGGCGGCCGCGTCGACCGCGGACTGGATGTCGGTGAAGTCGTAGCCGCCCCCGGCGGCGACCTCATGGACGTGACCGGCCGTCGCCGGCAGGGCGAGCAGCGGGACGAGAGCGAGCCGGGCCGAGAAGAGTGACTGGGAGAGCATGATCTCCTCCTGTATCGATCGCGGACGACGATTCTGTCAGTAGTTCGACTTCACCCATTCTACCCAGGCCGCGTCGAACTGGGCGTAGCTCATGCCCAGATGCCTCTTGAAGGCCTCGCGGTGGACGGTCGGCATCTCCGAGCCGTCCGGGAAGCCCTGGGCATCGGTGCGCCCCTTCAGATCCTGCAGGAAGCTCCCGAATCCTTCCGGATTGGAGCGATGGAGGAAGTCGACGATCGCCCAGCTGGCGTAGTGGTGGCGAAGCTCGATCTCCCCGTAGTCCTTGAGCCGCACCATCTCCGCCATTCGCGGTTGCTTGCCGGTATTGATCATCTTCCGGATCTCACCCTCCCAGTCCGACTTGCGGGTCGACTCTGCGATCGAACCCTCCGACCCGTCGAAGCTGTTGTTCTTCTTGCTGATGCGACGCTCCATGTAGTGAGCCAGCCCCTCGCGCACCCACACCGGAGTGTCGTAGCTGTAGTGTCGCAACCCGTCGTACATGTTGATCGCCAGGTTGAACGCGAGGTGGCCGTGGAGGGCGGTGTCCACCCTCAGGAGACCCTCCTGGGTGTGGGTACACAGCGTCAGCGTGTCGCGCTCGACGACGTTCCAGCGCTGCGTCCTCTTGATCGCCAGCCCGAAGTAGTGGCTCAGGAAGGAGACCGAGGCGGCCTCGCTGGGGAAGATGATGACCTCGTACTTGCCCTTCTGACCGAGGTAGGGGCCCTCGCCCAGGTAGCGCCCCTGCATGTTCCACGGCTTGGAGCCGTCGGGGAAGACGCTGTCCTCCATCCGGACGATCTCCAGGAAGTCGTCGTAGATCTCCTCCAGCCGCTGGGCGACCAGGTGCGCGCGCAGCCAGGGATCGAGGATCTTCTTCTTGGCGCTGACCGCCGGGAGCTTCTTCGAGAGTTTCGTCAGCTCGGCGACGAGCTTCTTCTTCTCCTTCTGGCCGACCTTGTAGGAGCCGAGCGCGAAACCGAGCTCGAAGTGCTCGGTCTCGATCCACTTGATGTCGCAGACCGCCATGTACTCGTCGACCCCGGTCGTGTCGGTGGTCGCGAACTCGAAGCCGCCCAGGGAGACGATTCCCGCCGCTGCCAGCAGCTCCGGATCGCCTTTGGTGTAGGGGTCGAGGCTCGGGTGGTTGGGGGGGAGGTCCTTCTTTCTCTGTCGGGCCTCGGCGGGGGCGACCAGCACCACCGCGATCAGGAGGACCAGGATCGCGTGCAGGGTGCGGCCACCGAACAGGTCGCTGATCTTCATAGCCTCGCCTTCCACTTGTTGGCGCGCTCGATCGCCTCGAAGACCGAGAGCTTGTCGAGGGGCGGGTCACCGTCCACGATGCCTCGCAAGGCATTGATCGCCGCCACCCGCAGGGAGTTGTCGGTGCTGTCGAGGAGCGGCGCGACCACGGAGGTGGCGCCGTGGCCCTCGCCACACGCGGCCAGGAGTCGCAGCGCGGCGACCTTCTCCTTGCGTGAGTCCCGCTCGGTCAGGAGAGGAGCGACCCGCTTGGTGGCCTCCCGGCCGCGCAGCGCGGCCAGCGCCACGTGGATCGCCTTTCCGTTCTTGCTCCACTCCTTCGACGCCCGCCCGGTGATCGCTTCGAAGCCGGTGAACGAACCCGTCGAGGCGGCGCAGAGCGCGGCGGCGAACACCTCCTCCTCCTCGGAATCGCTGCGTTTCTTCTTCTTCGTCGCCGCCTGGTAGGCCTTCTCGGCGGCGGCGCGGACGCCATCGTCGGGGAAGAGGGCGACCCTTCGCAGGGCCCAGCTGCGCACCGGTCTGGAGCGGTCACCGAAGTACTCCGCCAGGAGGCGGGTGTGTTCCGCCCCGGTGACGCCGTCCAGCACCTTGGCGATGCGCTTTCGCGCGGCCTCGTCCTTCTCGACGCCGAGCTTGGGCAGGAGTAGCGGCACCACGCCCGCCCCCGTCGCGGTCAACGACTCGCGCGCCGCTTCGCCCATCCCCGCGGTGCGCGCCTTCCGCAGCCGTTCGACATCGGTCTTGACCGTCTCCTGGTCGACCTTCGGCCACTTCTCGAGGCGCTCGATCTCCTGCTTTTCCGCCTCTTCCTGCTCTTCCGGCGAGACCGCTGAGAGCGCCGGCAGGGCGGGGAGCGAGGCGACGAGGAGCGCGGCGCCGAGGCACAATCGGGTGACCGATCCGAGGAGCGTCTTCATCATTCGTTTCCTTTGACCATGCTGTACTTCCACAGGCCGGGCACGATCTCGCGCCAGGCGGGATCGACGATCTCCAGCTCACCCTCCAGGCAGTCATGGCTCAGGTTGCCGGGGTGCTTGACGTAGGGGAACTCGACCACGTGAGCGCTGAAGAACTCCCTCCCGCCGTGCTTGTTGCGGTCGCGACCGAGCAGCTGGACCACGACGAAGCGCCCCGGCAGCTCGACCACCTCCGACCACGCCTCCTCGTTGAGGTGGCGCAGGATCCACCAGACGTCCACCCCCAGGATGTCCCAGTTGCCGACCTTCTCCTCGCCCGGCCCGGCCACCAGCTCGCCCGCCAGGAAGGCCCGGCGCCAGGCCTCGGCCTCGGCGCGGGCGCTCTTCCGCGCCTCGGGGTTGTGGATGCGGCCGAAGACCAGCGGGAGGACGAGGTTGGTGAGCGCCTGCCGCCGACGGGTCGTGACCGTGTACGCGGGCATGATCGCTCCCAGATCCTCGACGTAGATGTCGACCTCGGCCGCGGTGATCGGCTGGCCGTCGAGCACCATCACGGTGCCCGCGGGCAGGTCGCGGGCCGGTTCGGTCGCCTCCTGCCGGCTGCAGCCGGCTGGACCGAGCGCGTAGAACAGGATCGCGGCCAGGGCCAGGATCAGCGCCAGGGGGCGGAGCAGACGGGGCGGGCGGTCGAGCATCGTTCCAATCCTCTCTTGCGTGTGAGGCCTGAGGGCCGCGGGCTCTACCCGCTTCGCCGGGTCAGGATTCCCCCTCCAGCCGCTGATCGAAGGTGTCGACGAAGGCCAGGGCTTTCTCGATGAGGAACTGATAGGTCAGCGCCACGTTGTTCTCCAGGGCCGAGGCGTCTCCCGCGAGGGTCTGGGGGCCGAACGAGCTCTGGTTCTCCAGGTACAGGGAGCGCGGATCCTGGGCGTAGTTCTCGATCCGCAGGGCGTTGGTGCTGGGGCTCTCGGGGCTCCCGGGGAAGACCAGGCGCAGCCCCAGGATCCTCGGCTCCACCTCGAAGGCCTGCGTCGTGTCCCCGAAGCCGAAGAGGCCGTCGCGCATGTAGGCCCCGGCGTCGTTGAAGCGCCGGGGGTTGATCAGGGTGCGGATGGTGACCTGCTGGCCGGCGAACTGGGGGATTCCGATCACCTTGGCGGCGTCGGTCGCGATCTGGCGCACCCGCTCCCCGAACCCCTCGCAGGTCAGCGCGCCCATCTCTTCGCGGAACTGGAGCCGGTCCCCGAAGAACGCCACCTGGGACACCGCTCCGGGGCGCATCCCCGGGTTGGACAGCACCGGGCCCATCGGAGTCACCGCAAAGCTCGAGTAGGGCGGGTTTCCGGCCGCGAAGTACTGGTTGTGGAGCTTCTGGATCGCCTCGGGCGAGGGGGTCAGGGGCGGGTGGTAGAGCTCGCAGAGGTACGCGATCGTTCTGGTGGGGTACGTCTCCATGGGGTCCATCGGCTCGGATCGAGGTGAGGAGCGCGGTTCGTCCCCCGGGCGAGGGAGCCCACCAGGATAGCCGCCCGCCCCCCCCGGGGGGTCTCCAAGGGCCCGGATCCGAGCTTTCCGGGCGCCGGGGGCCCGGAAATCCCGGCCCCGAATCGGCCAGGGAGTGGCTCGTCCTCCGATCGGTGCTCAAGGGCTCGGGACCCTCGAATCGAAAAAACCCCCTCTCGCCTTCACCGGCCCCCGACTCCCTCCGTAGGCTTTTTGCCCCCCTCGGCTGGGGGAAGATGACCAGGCTCTCCGTGGGAGAGCCTCACCCGTACCCGCAGAAGACCATCATGCAGCTCTCAATCCTCTCGGTCGGACTCGCTCTGGCCACGGCAATCAACGCTCCGCCGCAAGACGGCGTCGCCTCCGTCGCCACCCCCGGTCCCGATCTCGGTGGTCCCCTGGTGGTCGACGGGGTGGAGATCCCCGAGATCGAGATCAAGCGCTTCCTGGTCTACGGGCCCGGTCGCTCCGCCCTGGAGTACCGCCGCGTGAACGCGATCATCGAAGATCAGATTGCCCGGCGCGTCGCTGGGTACGAGGACGAGCTCGCCGTCTGGCAGGCGATCAAGGACTCCGGCGCGGACCCGGGAGCCGAGCCGAAGCAGTGGAAGCCCGAGGACTTCACGGTCACCGACGAGGAGTTCCAGGCCCACTACGATCAGAAGATCGAGTCGTTCAAGGGCCAGTACCCGGACATGGACACGGAGACCGAGATCTCCCGGGCGTACCGGGCACTCCCCTGGTACCTGCGCGAGCTGCGCCAGGAGATGATCTTCGACCTCACCTTCGTGCCCGCCAACCAGGACGACTGGCCGGACCTGACCTTCGAGGCGCTCCGCGAGGAAGCCGGCGAAATCCTGATCGACGATTTCAGGCAGAGCTACGAGCGTCGAACCGAGGACCTCGCGAAGCGCACTGCCGAGTGGAAGGCGAAGGTGGAGGCGGGTGATCCGGACGCGGGTCCGGAGCCGATCATCTACCCCGAGGACACGATGTATCGTTCGATCCTCCGCCAGATCGTCCGCGATACCGTGTTCAAGGTCGTCGATACCCAGTCGGCTTTGCAGGGTCTGCCGACAGACCTCATCTGCACCATGGATTTCAACTACGACGGTGAGCCGGAATACGTCTGGACCACCGACGAGCTCTGGGATCAGGTGAAGGACACCGTCACCCAGGTGGAGATCGAAGAAGTACGCCGCTTCCTCGGCCTGATCGAGGCCGCTCGGCAGAGGCTGGTGAACGAGAAGAAGATGCTCAGCGACGAGGCTCTCGCGCCCACGATGGATGCGATCAAGGGCGCCTTCCAGAGCTCGATGTTCGACCTCCACTCCGTTGCCGTGGGATCGCACATGTTCCCCTCGGTGGAGGCCTACGCCAAGTACGTCCCGCTGCTCGAGTCCTACAAGACCTCGGTGCAGCCGGACGTCGCGACCCCCGACGAAGGCGGCCTGCCGAAGGTGCTGCGAGCCCACCTCAATCAGGCCAACCACGTGATGGGGCTGGGCAAGGTCGACGCCGAGGTGTTGCTCCTGTCCGCCTTCGATTTCGAGAACTACCGCTGGAAGGACAATGGCTGGGAGGATGCCAGGCAGCGCGCCGAGCAACTGAAGGCGGCGATCGAGCAGAACCGGGAAGAATACGCCGCGTACCGCAAGGCGCGGATGGAAGCCGCGGCAAAGGGCGAGAACTTCACGCCCGAGGTCGAGGTACTCGAGCCGCACGACTTCTGGTCGAAGCTGATCGATGACTACTGCGAGTTCTGGGATCCGCCGCCGCCCACCCAGGGACGTCAGTCCGCGGTCAGCTACCGCCAGAAGGGTCGTTTCGGCGAGCGGACGAGGAACGACCTGCGCACGATGCTCAGCGAATCCCCCTACACCGAGTTCATGAACGGGGGCCTGCTGGTCGACCACCTCTTCTTCGACCAGCCGATCGGGACCGTGGCCGGGCCGTTCAAGATGAAGTGGGGCTGGGCCCTGACCAAGGTGCTGCGCCGCACCCCGCCCACCCGGCCGCTGAACGTGAACGACGAGCGCCACCTCGACCTGTTGCGCGACGACTGGTACCGGGTCAGCTTCGTCGACTACGCCAACCAGGCGCTGAAGGACGCCGAGACGGTCGGAGTGCCGGACTGAGCTCGTGATTCCTGGATGCTGAATGATGGGGGGTCGCGGTTGCGGCCCCCCATTTACTATTCCGGACGGAAGGTTCCGGCGCTGCATTGCGGTATGCTCCCCGCCCGTGAAGGCAGACGTCCGGATCACCTGGCGGCTCCTGAAGCCGCACGCGGCTCCTCACCTGTGGAGCTTCGCCCTGGTGTGTCTGCTGGGGATGATCGCTGCATTCGCGGAGCGGTCGGTATTCCTGTTGCTCTCACCGACCTGGCAAGCGCTGTTCGGTGAGACGGAGAAGAAGGCCGAGGACCAGGAGGAGAAGTCACAGCTCTTCGCCTGGCTGACCGAGCTGCGGGAGGACGCGATGGCGTTCATCCTCGGGCCGGTCGGCTCCGACAGCCAGGACGATCGGATGACCGTGCTGTGGCGGGTCGCCCTGGTGGTGGTGGTGATCGCGATCATCGCCGGGGCGTGCTACTACGCCTTCACCTGGCTGTCGAGGAAGATCGCGCTGCACGTCGTCGTCGACCTGCGCATGAGGCTGGCCCGTCACCTGGTCGGATTGTCGCTGCGTTACCACGACAACCGGAAGCTGGGGGATCTCCTGAGTCGCATCTCGGCGGACGTGAACAGCACGCTGATCGTGCTGAACGACGCGTTCCGGAACCTGATCCTGGAGCCCTTCCTGGCGCTGGCTTCGCTGGTGATGGCCTTCATGGTCGCGCCGATGGCTACGGTGGTCATGATCGTCGGGTTGCCGACGGTGGTGCTGCCGGTGGCGCTGCTCGCGAACAAGGTGCGGAAGGGCTCGACGAAGAGCCTGACCAAGCTCGGAGCGTCGGTGCAGGTGCTCTCGCAGATGTTCCAGGGGATCCGGACGGTGAAGGCCTTCCGGGCGGAAGAGAGGGAGCTGGCGAGCTTCCGGAGGGTCAACGACGAGTACGTGAGCTCGACCATGAAGATGGTCCGGGCGATCTCGGCGACGAACGCCTGGACGATCGTGATCACGCACGCCGGGCTGGGCCTCTTGATCGTGGCGGTCGGGTGGCTGACCTTGCGAGGGGTCGGTGGTTTCACCGCGGGCGGGGACATGATCGCCTTCTTCGTGCTGATCGCGAACGTCTACACCAACCTGAAGAAGACCACCCGGATGTGGACCCGGGTCGAGGAGTCGGTCGGCGCCTCGATACGCCTGCAGGCGCTGGTGGACGAGCCGGCGGACCTGGAGGAGCGGGAAGGTGCGATCGAGTTGAAGGGGTTGGGAGCCGGGATCCAGCTGGAGGGGGTCTCGTTCATCTACCCCGAGAGTGAGGGGAAGGCGATCGATTCGCTCGACCTGGAGATCCGACCGGGTGAGACGCTGGCCCTGGTGGGGGCGTCCGGGGCGGGGAAGTCGACACTGGTGGATCTGATCGCCCGATTCCGCGATCCGGTGGAGGGGGCCGTGAAGGTGGACGGTCACGACTTGCGGGATCTGACCATCGGTTCCTGGGTCGCCCAGTTCGCGATGGTCAGCCAGGTGCCGTTCCTCTTCCACGCCACCGTCGAGGAGAACATCGAGTACGGCAAGCCGGGGGCTTCGAGATCGGAGATCGTGGCTGCCGCATCGGCCGCCGGTATCCACGAGTTCATCGAGGGACTGCCGGAGGGCTACGCGACGGACGTGTCCGACATGGGAGCGCGGTTGTCGGGCGGGCAACGTCAGCGGATCACCATCGCGCGGGCGATCCTGAAGGAGGCGCCGCTCCTGTTGCTGGACGAGGCGACCTCCGCCCTGGATTCGGAGACCGAGGTGCTGGTGCAGGAGGCTCTGGAGAAGCTGATGAGAGGGCGGACAGTGGTGGTGATCGCCCACCGCCTGTCGACGATTCGATCAGCGGATCGAATTGCCGTGATGGATGAGGGACGGTTGGTGGAGTTGGGCTCGCACGAGGAGTTGCTGCGGGCGGATGGTGTGTACGCGAGATTGCACGCGGCACAGTTCGGAGAGAATGGGGGGTAGGGCGCGTTCGAGCGGAGCAGGTGGGGCGTTCGCCGCAGGCGAACGGGGAGGTCCGCTGGCGGCGAACGCCACGCCGTCATCGGGACCTCCCCGCCCCCCTGCGGCGAACCCCAGCCAGCCTACTCCTACATCCCACCACCGCCCGTCCCTATACTGTCTCCCTCACCATGCCCCACGCCCAACCACCCAACCGCCACTTCTCCCTCTCCACTCCCGTCGTCATCCTCCTGCTTGCCGTCGTTCTTCTCTTCGCCTTCGACCTCCTTCCCTTCCGGGGCTTCAATCGCTTCGACCCGGACTCGCAACCCCTCCCGGTCACCGCTCGTGGAAACCTCGCCGAGGACGAGCAGGCGACGATCGAGCTCTTCCGCGCCGTCTCTCCCTCGGTCGTCCACATCGAGACCTCGACGCTGGCCTACCACCGACTGAGCCGGAACCCGTTCGAGATCCCCGCGGGCAACGGCTCCGGGTTCACCTGGGGTGAGGACGGCTACGTGGTCACCAACCACCACGTCATCGCGGTCGGCAACCGGTGGCTGGTCACCCTCGCCGACAACTCTCGATGGCCGGCTACCCTGGTGGGCTCGGTCGAGCGGTACGACCTCGCCGTGCTCAAGATCGAAGCGAGCTCCCGGCAGCTGCGACCGGTCACCATCGGCTCCTCGCGGGAGCTGCTGGTCGGCCAGAAGGTCTTCGCCATCGGCAATCCCTTCGGACTCGACCAGACCCTGACCACCGGGGTCATCAGCGGACTCGGCCGGGCCGTCGACCTCCCCGACGGCCGGCGTCTCGACAACCTGATCCAGGCCGACGCCGCCATCAATCCCGGCAACTCCGGCGGCCCGCTCCTCGACAGCGCCGGCCGACTGATCGGGATCAATACCTCGATCACCAGCCCTACCGGTTACTACTCCGGAGTCGGCTTCGCCGTTCCCGTCGATCTCGTCAACCAGGTCGTCCCACAGATCATTCGCGGCGGCATGGGCGCTCCCGGCGATGCCCCCTCCCGCGCGGGCCTCGGCATCTACATCGCTCCCGAGGGGTTCACCCAGCTCCAGGGAGTCGAGGGCGTCATCGTCGAGGAGGTCCTGGAGGGGAGCCCCGCCGCTGCCCTCGGCCTCCGGTCCATCCAGCGCGCGGAGGACGGCTCGTACCAGATGGACGTCATCAAGGAGATCGGTGGGCGAGCGACCCTGACCAACCACGACCTCTTCATGGCGCTGAAGGAGCGCTCTCCAGGCGAGACGGTCCAGGTCGTCTACGAGCGTGACGGGGTCACGATGCTGGGCGAGCTCACCCTCGCCGACGTCGGCGGAGGCTGATCCACTCGGAGTCGGTTTCTGCGCGTTGCGCGCAGAAAGCAGGTTGGGAGGGCATTGAAGCACTCGAATACCGTGATCCGGACAGTCTGCTGACCGGTTGGGTTGCGGACGCCAGCCCGCGCTATGGCGGAGGCTCCGCGCTCCCATCGGGGCGGAATCTCGCCCTCGACTGGAGTCGGGACTCGTCACTGGCCGAAACAGGCTCGATGGCCTCGAGCCGGCCGCCCCGTCCCGACCCTCCCATGAGACAGCCCTGGTCCCCGATCACCGCCGTATGCGCGCTGATGATCTTCATCGCGTGCGACTCCACCGAGCAGACCTTCGAGCTGCGCTACGAGGATTCCAAGGCACCCCGCTGCTACGGCTCGATCCGCGCACTCGAGAACGGGATCGAGTTGGCGCAGGGACAGTGGCGGTACTGGTACGCCAACGGCAACTGTCAGGCGCTCGGGGCGTATCGAAACGGCGGCCTGCCCTCGCGGACCGGTTTGCACGACGACTCGACCGAGGTTCCTCGCGCAGGTCGGGTCGGACACTGGTCGTTCTGGACCCCCGACGGGGTGCCCTCGAGTGAGGGGGAGTTCCTCCACGGGCACCGGCACGGAATGTGGAGACACTACTGGCGGGACGGGAGCCTCCGTGCGCAAGGGGAGTTCGTGGATGGGCGGCAGGAGGGTGTTCACCGCTGCTGGTACCCGGGCGGCGGCCTGGCGTCCGAGATCGGCTACCGCGACGGTCTGCGCGACGGAACCTGTCGCGAGTGGAACGAGGATGGCGTGCTGGTGCGCAAGGGAGACTACGCCGTGGGCCAGCCGATCGGGATGCAGGAGACCTGGACCGACTCGGGGCAGCGCAAGGAGCTGGCCTTCTACGTCGACGGGCTCCTGGAAGGAGACCGGCGCATCTGGGGGGAGGATGGCTGTCTCTTCTGGGTCGCGCTCTACGCGCGAGGCGTGCAGCACGGCCCCTTCGTCATGCTGCATCCCTCCGGCGTGGCTCGCCAGCAGGGGACCTTCGTGGACGGGAAGATGGAAGGGGTGCTCGCCGAGTTCGACGAGAACGGTTCCTGCCTGTGGGAGATGGAGTTCGAAGGCGGCGAGCCGCGGGGACGTCGTACCTACTGGTACGGCAACGGGCAGAAACGGTCCGAAGGCGAGTTCTTCGGCGGCCTCCCGGAGGGGACGCATCGCGAGTGGTACCGGGACGGCACTCCGAAGTCGTCCGGCTCGTACCGGAAGGGACGGCCGGTCGGCGAATGGCATTGCTGGAATCCCGACGGGACGCGGGACGAGCGCCTCAGCCGGACCTACTGAACCGGGACCGCACCCGCCGTCACCCTCGAACGGCTCGGCCGTGGCGGCGGATTTTGTCCCTGCTCGGTATCGCAGTATCGACATCTTCACCTACAGTGTCAGTGGCTCCCCGGACATCTCCGGGAGAGGTGTCTCCACGCCGCGAACGAGGGTCGTCCGGGAAGGGCTGGAAGAAGAGGTCTGAGTCGGATCCGGGCGAGCAGCGCCCGGACGGATTCCGTTTCCGCAAGCCAGAGGAGGAGTCCCGTGAGCATCGGACGGATCTGCGAGCGTGAGGTCGACACCGCCAGCGCCGAGGAGTCGGTTCAGGCGGCGGCTCAGCGCATGGGCACGCGGCACGTCGGCACCCTGATCGTGGTCGACGAGCAACACACGCCGGTCGGAGTCGTGACCGATCGCGACATCGCCATCCGCGTGGTCGCTCAGGGGCGAGATCCGCACCGCACCTCGGTAGGCGAGGTGATGAGCGCCGACGTCCTGACGATCCCGCAGGAGATCGAGGTCGAGAAGGCGCTCACTCTGATGCGGGCCAAGACCGTGCGACGCCTGCCCGTGGTCGACGAACAGGGTCACCTCGTCGGCGTGGTCAGTCTGGATGATATCCTCACCTTGCTGGCGCGAGAGTTCCGAGAGCTCAGCCAGCTCCTGAGCGAGGAGACGCCGGACAGCTTGCGGCGGGCCTGACCGTGGGGCGCACGCTCCGGAGAGGCTCTTCGAGATCCCGCAGAGGAGGATGGTCATGACGATCGGACGCATCTGCCAACGCAACGTGGATACGGCTCGCATCGACGAGTCGGTACAGGCCGCGGCCCAGCGCATGGGCACGCGAGTGGTTGGGACGCTGGTGGTGCTCGACGGCGCTCACGTCCCCATCGGCATCCTCACCGACCGCGACCTCGCCGTCCGCGTCGTCGGACAGGGGAGGGACCCGAACACCACCCTGGTCGGTGACGTGATGACCGAGCGGGTGCACACCGCCTACGAGGGGCTGGCCGTCGAGGACGCCCTGACGGTGATGCGCACCAACTCGATCCGCCGCCTGCCGGTCGTCGGCTCCAACGGTCGGCTGCTCGGCGTGGTCAGCCTCGACGACATCCTCGGTCTGCTGGCCGGAGAATTCCGCGATCTGGAACACCTCCTGGCCCGGGAGGCCCCGAAGAGCCTGGCTGACGAACCCTGAACGCGGCGACCGCCACCGTCGTCTCCGCCTGGAGTTAGGATGGACCTTCCCCGGCGCCCAGTCCGCGCCATCGGTCCATCCGGAGACGACGACGATGAAACACGCTGTCAGGCTTGCGACGATCCTCACGCCCCTCGCCCTCCTCACGACCGCGGTCCACGCCCAGATCCCGGAGGATCTCCCCGACGCCTGCACCAGCCTTCTGGTCACGAAAGGTGCGTCGACCGACGGCTCGGTGATGATCACCTACACCTGCGACGGCGAGTACCACCCGCACCTCTCCCGCACGCCGGCCGCTGACCACGAGGCGGGGAGCTTCGTCGAGGGGATCGCCGGGGGCGTGGTCGCGCAGGTCCCGCACACCTATGCCACGGTCGGCCTGATCAACGAGCACCAGCTCGCCATCGGCGAGACGACGTTCGGCGGCCGTTCCGAGCTGGTCGACCCGGAGGGGAAGCTGCGCTACTGGGACATGATGCGGCTGGCGCTCCAGCGGGCCCGAACCGCCAGGGAGGCGATCGAGGTGATGACCTCGCTGGTCGAGGAGTACGGCTACCGCTCCTCCGGCGAGTCCTTCTCGATCGGCGACACCGAGGAGGCGTGGATCCTGGAGATGATCGGCAAGGGACCCGGGAGCGGCGGCGCGGTCTGGGTGGCCGTACGCATCCCCGACGGCGAGATCTCGGCGCACGCGAACAAGGCGCGCATCGGGAGCTTCCCACTCGACGACCCGCGGAATTGCCTCCACTCGCCCGACGTCGTCTCCTTCGCGGTCGAGAAGGGCTACTACGATCCCGAGTCGGGCGTGCCGTTCAGCTTCTGCGAGGCGTACTGCCCCTCGGACGCGGCCAACCTGCGAATCACCGAGACGAGGGTGTGGAGCCTGTTCCGCCGCGCGGCGCCCTCGGTAGAGCTCTCCCCCGACCATCACCGCGGAATCGCCGGCGCGGTGCGCTACCCGCTCTCGATCCGGCCCGACCGGACGCTGTCGGTCGAGGACGTCTTCGCCCTGATGCGCGATCACTACGAGGGCACCGAGTTCGACATGACCGTCGGCATCGACGCGGGTCCTTTCGGCAACCCCTTCCGCGTGCGGCCGCTGGTCTGGGAGGTCGACGGCGTGAAGCACACCTGGGAGCGCCCGATCTCCACCTTCCACACGGCGTACTCCTTCGTCAGTCAGTCGCGCGGCCATCTGCCCGCCGCGGTCGGCGGAGTGATGTGGTACAGCCCCGAGGACACCGAGTTCGCCTGCTACGTGCCGTTCTACTCCTGCATCGACGCGCTGCCCGAGTCGTACACCGTCGGCACGATCAAGCAGTTCTCCTGGGACTCGGCATGGTGGACCTTCAACCTGGTCGCCAACCTCTCCAACTTGATGTACGTCCACATGGTCGAGGAGGTGCGAGCCGTCCGGGGCGAGCTGGAGGGCACGATGCTGGCGCTGCAGCCCGCGGTGGAGCGCACCGCCGCCGAGCTCGCGAAGACCGATCCCGAGCTGATGCGACGCTACCTGACCGACTACACGGTCACGCACGGCGACCTGGTGGTCAAGCGCTGGCGCGAGCTGGGGATCCGCCTGATCACCGGCTACAACGACGGCTACCGCGATCGCCGCAATGTCGGTTACCCGGAGAGCTGGCTGCGCCGGGTGGCCGACGAGCGGGGCGACGCACTTCGCCTGGAGTCGGCTCAGGACCCGAACCCTTCGCACCTGTAGCAGTACGGAGTCGCACACCTCGACCCAGCCGCCGTCCTTGCCGCTGCTCTCGACCGCCCTGCCGACGAAGGCGATCCCCGCGCGGCCGTCCTCGACCGTTGCATAGCGGGCGCCGTCGCTCGGGAAGGGCTTTCCGGCCTGGTAGGCGCGGACGTCCTCCTCGAAGCAGCGGTGCAACCGGGCGAACGCGTCGTGGAACGCCTCGGGGTGTCCCGGGGGGATGTTCGGTTCGGCCATCAGCGCCTCGGGGAGCTCGCCCAGGAAGCCGTCGTTCGCCGCGACCGAGCCCCGGTAGTAGGTCCGATCGGGCTGGTCGGGCAAGCGGATGATCACCTCTTCCGGCGCTTCCTGCGACCAGTAGAGCGACCCCTTGGTGCCGTTGACCTCGATGCCGAGGTCGTTCTTGTGGCCGATGGCGATCTGCGAGGCGCGCACCAGCGCGCGGCCGCCGTTGGAGAGCTGGCAGTAGGTGGTGAAGTGGTCGTCGAGCTGCCGCCCGCCGACGAAGGTCTCCAGGTTCGCGCTGAGCCGCGTCACCTCCAGGCCGGTGACGTAGCGCAGCTGCATCAGCGCGTGCGTGCCGATGTCGCCGCCGCAGCAGCTCGCGCCAGCCTGCTTGGGATCGACCCGCCATTCCGCCTGTATCACGCCCTGGTCCTCGGTGCGGTCGGCGAGCCAGCCCTGCAGGTACCAGGCGTCGACCCAGCGCACGTCGCCGATCAGTCCACTCTGCACGATGAAGCGCGAGAAGCGGCTGGTCCAGTGGCCGAGATAGGTGTGTGCCACGCCGAAGGGGACCTTCTTCTCCGCGACCGCCTTCACCAGCGTGTCCGACTCCTCGATCGTCACCGTCAGCGGCTTCTCGCAGAACACCGGGATCCCCGCCTCGAGGCACTTCATCGCCGGGTCGAAGTGCACGTGGTTGGGAGTCACGATCAAGACGTAGTCGAGGCCCTCGCCGGCCGGCTTCGCCGACTCCGTCGCGATCATCTCGTCGTAGCTCCGGTATCCCGTGATCGGGTAGGGCCACGCCTCCGCCTCGGCGAGGGCGACCTCCGGATCGGGGTGCAGGGCCGCCGCGGTGACCCGCCGCGTGCCGTCGAAGTGAATCGCGCGCTGGTGGGGGTGGGCGATGAATGCTCCGTCGCCGCCACCGACCAGACCTACGTTGAGAACTCGCTGCGCCATGATCGCTTACCTCCGCTGGGGTTCGAGAGCGGGAGAGTATACGGAACCGGGGGGACCGATCGAAACCGGCCCCCCCGTTCTCCCTCGTCCTGGCGGTGGTCGAGACCACCACCAGGCGCACGCTTCGATCAGGGTATGAAGGTGATCGACAGCCCGTCGGAGAGGTCGAAGAGCGTCCCGTCGCGGAACCAAGCCTGGAAGTTCCACGTCGAGCCCGCGAGGATCTGTCCGGCCGGCAGCGGCGGATCGGTCAGGTCGAGCTGCCACAGCATCACGCCGCTCGCGCCCGAGTTGACCGGCGGCCCGAGGCGGAACACCCCGGCGGTACCACCGACGCAGCGGTAACCCTGGCCGAAGGGAACCTGGATCTGGTTGTCGCCGTAGTAGAAGATCCCGAACTGGTTCAGGGGCACCGAGTCCGCCCTCAGCAGCACGTCATTGGCCGCGACGCTGGTGCTGCCGGTGGCCGAGATCGCCGACAGGTTGAGTCCCATCTGGCAGTAGTTGGTGCCGATCGGAGTGCCGCACTCGATCGCGCCGACGAAGAAGGCATCCACCCCGGCCTCGACGATCGACTGCGTGTCTCCATCGTTGGCGGTGAAGCGCAGCTCCGTCTGGTCCGAGGGCGTCACGCCCGCGTTCACGAAGTCGGCGTGGAGGATCGAGTGTGTCCTCCAGCTCAGCTCTCCGTCGGTGTCGTGCACCGCGACCGTCTGCCAGATCCCACCATCGCTCCGTCCCTCGACCAGCAGGCGGTCGGTACCGTCGGTGTTGGTCAGGTTCAGGAAGTAGTCGTAGCTGACCTGCCCGCTGGGATCGGAGAAATCGAAGATCGGGGAAGTGAGTCGCACCGCGCCGTCGTCCACGTCGGTGTTGCCGGTGACGTTCTGGGTGAGATAGCACCTCCCGCTCCCGTCGGAGTCCGAGGTCGGGTCGTACGCCCAGTTGGGATCGTTGACCGGGATGCCCCGCTGCCAGAAACCGCTGGTGGCGCCGAGGTTCTCGGCGGTCCAGCCCTTGTCGGTCTGGAAGTCATCCTCGAAGGCCACGACCTTGATCCCGACGGTCATCGAGTAGAAGCTGCTCGGCGCATTCTTCGGGTTGGTGGCCAGCCCGCAGGTCTCGTCGGTGTAGCTGAAGTAGTAGTCGGGGGTATCGCCGCAGCTGGGGGCCGGCATGTCGGCGCCGTAGTAGCCCCCTCCGAGCGGGCTCATCGCCAGTGCCTGGAACGAGCCGCCACTCAGGCGGTAGTGCAGCTCGACCGGCGTGCCCGTGGCGGGCGTGCCGAGCACCTCGACCTCGAACGGCACCGGGACTCCCGGCGGCACGAGCGAGGGCAGCGTTCCGACCGGATAGATGCCGGCGGCGCAGACCCCTTGCGGGTTGGCCAGCGCGTTCTGCAGTCCGCCGTTGTTCGAGCCGGTCCCCGAGTTCTGTCCCCCCGAGCTGTCACAGCCACCGTGGGTGTGGATGCCGATCGCCTGGTCGGTCTGCTCCCAGATCACCGGGGAGCCCGAGTTGCCGCCCATCGTATCGGTCACGTACTGGATGACGCTTCCGCTGCTGGTCGCCATCGGCCCGACGTGGGTCTGCTGAACCTGGTTCCAGCTCGACGGGGAGCTGTCGACGCCGTAGCCGGTGATGCGGATGTCGGTGCCCGACACCGGAGGAGGGTCGACCACCGTGTACCACACGCCCTGCGCTTCCGCCGCCGTCAAGCCGGTGTTGGTGTTCGGGTGGCAGCCGAAGTACGCCCAGTCGTCGCCGACCCCGTTGCCGCCGTTGTCCTGCATCGAGGAGGGGTCGACCGCGTACTGGTCCTCCGGCGGCGGGTTGTTGATGCTGCCGTTGGAGTCGGACAGCGGCACGTTGAACTGGGCGACGCTGGTCGCGTACGCGCAGTGGCCGGCGGTCATGAAGCAGTGAGCGCAGTCGTCGATCAGCCAGCCGGTGCAGCCGACCGAGAGGAGCCGGCACGCGCGGTCGTCGTAGGAGAGCTGGCGATCGTCGGTCGGCCCGCAGATCGACTTGTCGGTGCCGGTGGTGGGGATGAGCCCGGCATCGACGGCGCGCGTCGCCACGCGGTTGAAGCCCGTGCCCGGCTGGGCCAGGACCTCGACCAGCACGGTGTCGCCGTTGAAGTAGGCGCTGGAGTTCTGCCACTGCCGGAGGTGACGCGCGTCCATCTCCTGGATCGCGCCGTCCTCGAGCGCGGTCATCCGCAGGATCGAGCCCTCACCCGCGAGGAGATCGCCGGACAGGGTCACCTCCTCGAAGTAGAGGCGCAGCCACTGGGCCTTGTCGACCACGACGGGGAAGGAGAGCACGACTCGAGGCGCGCCGCCGGTGTTCTCGTGGTACCCCGAGTCCTCGAGGTAGTCGAGGTGATCGAACGGGGGTGCCTGTACCTGGGCCAGCGCGCTGCCGGTGAGGAGCGCGACGGCACCGGCGACGAGGGCCGGAATACGTGGGGCGAAGCGGATGCGGTTCATGGGGATCCTCCGGGGGTCGAACAGGGTCGCAGAAACTGGAGAGGTGAGAGCGCAGGGGCACCACCGAGTCTAGCAGAGCTGTACCGGCGCGGTGGGACCGCCTCAGGAGAGGGACGAACGTGGGGCCTGGTCAGGTTCGATCGAAGCGGAGGGCACGACGCCGTCGATCGATAATCGGGACTTATCCTCTGGCCAGCCGCTACCGTGGGAATAGCCGGTGAGGCGAGCCGGTATCCTGTACAGGCCGTTCCCGGCGGCATGGCCGGGCGATCCCGCACGAAGGGGGTGGGCCGTGGTGGTGGTTGTGAGCGATAGAGCACCGGAGCAAGGGGTGATGAGAACCACATCGAACCGGAAGAGGTTCGTGGCGCTGATCGGAATGCTCGCCGTGACCGTCGGTTCCGCGGCGAGCGCGACCGGGGAGGAAGAGCTGTCCTACTTCCGCGTCCCGCTCTCGCAGCTCGGCTACGAGCGGGGCCGCGCCCCCGAGGCGATCCAGTGGGGATCCGCGAACGACGAGGTCGCCGCGGTGCGGGAGCCCTTCGCGCGTCTGGTGGGGGAGGGAGAGGTGTACCTCGGCTGGGTCGATCGCCCGAGGGCGTTGCTCGATCTGAGTCACCGCGACAGCGAGCTCTGTCTCGGCCGCTTCTGCCTCGCCGCCGCCGTGCCGCGGGGCCGGCCAGCGCGCGGCGTGCTCTACCTGCCGAACGGGCACTTCACCGGCTACACGGAGCACCCCTTCCGCCTCTCCCTGGCGACACCCGGGTCGTGCGAGCGCCGGGACTTCCTGCGGACCAAGCGCGATGCCCTGGCGCGCAAGGCGCGGTACGGCTTCCCCGGGGCCCCCTGGTTCGGGCGCCGGGCGGCGCTCCTCGACGAGGAGCTCCGCGGCGGGGCGCACGACCGGCTGCCGCGCGACGGAGGGCGCTGGACGTCCGAGGAGATCGACGAGACCTTCGAGCTCTTCTCCGGCGGCCGCGCGTTGAGCGAGAACCTGGCGCTCGACCGCGAGCTCGATCCGGAGAGCACCCGCGGGGCGCTGTCGCAGGAGCACCCGCTCGAGGAGATCGAGGGGATCGCGATCGACTCGATCGACTGGGCTCCGATCATCGCGGGCCTGGACCCCGAGCTCGATCCACTGGCCAGCCTCGTTCCCCACGACCAGCACGTGGTCCTCCTCCCCTCGTTCCCGGCGATGATCGTGCTGTTCGACGAGGCCGAGGCGAGCGGCACGCCGATCCTGCAGCTACTCGAGCCGTGCGCCGAGGACGCGCGCACCATGGAGCGCTACCGAGCTCAGCTCTGCCTTCCGCCGAGCGCTCTGGCTCGGAGGCTCGGACCGGCGCTGGTGAGCAGCATCGCCTTCACCGGCTCCGATCCGTACCTGCGCACCGGCTCCGACGTCGCGGTCCTCTTCGAGTGCGCCGATCCCGCGCTCCTCTTGAGCCTGCTCTCCGCTCGCCAGCGGGCGGCGGCGGAACAGTTCGACCTCGCGGTGACCGAAGGACTGACCGGCGGCCTCGCCTGGACCGGCGTGAAGAGCCCCGATCGACGGATCTGCTCCTACCTGGCGCGCATCGGCTGGACCGTCTGCGTCACCAATTCGACGGTGCAGCTCGAGCGCCTGGCCGAGGTGCAGCGCGGCGAGCTGGAGCCTCTCGCCCAGCTCGGCGAGTATCGCTTCTTCCGCGATCGCTACCGGCGAGGTGACGACGAGACCGCCTTCTTCCTCCTGAGCGACGCGACGATTCGCCGCTGGAGCAGCCCGCGCTGGCGGATCGGCGCCTCGCGCCGGACGCGTGCCGCCTCGTTCCTCTCCTCGTACCGGGCCGCCCACCTCGGGACACCGGCGGACCGGTCGCGGACGGACACGGAGCTCCTCGAGCCAGAGCTTGCCGTTCCCGGCGGCGGCGCCGTTCACCTGACTCCGCGGGGACCGGAGAGCGAGGTCTTTGGCCACCTCGAGTTCCTGACCCCGATCGCCGAGCTCCCCATCGAAGGGGCGACCGCGGCGGAGAAGTCCGCGTACGACCGCTTTCGCGAGGGGTACGAGAGCGGCTGGGCGACCGTCTTCGATCCGATCGGCGGGCGCGTCGTCCTCGAGCACGAGCGCCTCGTCCTCGACGTGACCGTCATGCCGCTGACCGTGGGGAGCGAGTACGGCGACCTGCTCGAGTACACCGGCGACGTGAAGCTGCCCCCCTTTGCCGGCGACCTCCATCCCGAGGGGCTCCTCTCTTTCGCCCTCTCGATCGACCACGACTCGCCCTCCTTCCGCGAGATGGAGGACTCGATGGACATCGTGGTTCCCTCCTGCGGGGAACGCCCGCTCTCCTGGATGGGTGACCACCTCGTCGTCTACGCCGACCGCGATTCCTTCTGGTCGGAAGCGGCCCGGGCGGAGGACGAGGAGCGCTTCCGCAACGAGCGCTTCCACCGGTTGCCGGTGGCCGTCCACTTTGCGGTCGCCGATCCGGGCGGACTGGAGGAGTTCCTCGCCGAGATGCGCGAGCTCACCTCACCTCCGATCCACTGGAAGGAGAAGCGCCATCGCGGCCACAGGTACGAGTGCCTCACCCTGGACCTCGACTTCGACTGGGGCGACGCGCTCTCCATGTACGTGCTCCACCACGTCGCGCTGGAGGACTCCTGGGTCCTCTCGCTGCGCGAGGAGCTGATCCACCGCGCGATCGATCGGCACCTGGACCTCGAGGGGCGGCCGGCCGAGAGCCCTCGTCCGCGACCCGGTCGCAGCGCCGCCCTGCACGTGGAAGGGCGTGCTCTCGAGGTCGTTCGCGGGCTCGCCGGCCCGCACTACCGGGATCGGATGCGCCTGCGCTCCTGGAAGAACCTGCCGATCCTCGAGGAGTGGAAGCGCCTCTACCCCGATCGCGATCCCGTCGATGTCCACCAGGAGCTGTGGCACGTCCGCCTCCTCTGCCCCGGTGGGGGAGAGTACGTGTGGGACGAGGCCGCGCGGGCGATGGAGTCGACCGTCTACGGCCGCCCCGCCGCGCCGCGCGAGGGGCCCGAGCTGCCCCGGGGGCTGGAGCGGCTGGAGAGCGCCGACTTCGAGCTGACCTTCGAGCGGGACGGCGTGCGCGCCCGGGCGGAGTTGTTTCGGAGACCGCGCTGAAGCCGGCACTTCGGTGTTCGATCGGAGGGGAGTAGACTCGGGCGGTCATGCCCAGGAAAAAGGAATCGGTCATCTACAACGTCTCCGACGGACAGGGCGGCACCTGCGGGCGAGTGCTCCGGGCGCTGCTCACCCAGTTCGACGGGGAGGAGTTCAAGCTGGCCAAGAGGATCAACGTGCGCACCCCCGAGCGGGTGCGGAAGATCGTCGCCGAGGCGAAGGCCGCGCAGGGGATCATCTTCTACACCCTGGTCTCCGAGGATACGCGCCAGGCGATCAAGGAGTGTTGCAAGGAGAACAACGTCGACGGGATCGACCTCCTCGGCACGCCTCTCCGGGCACTCCACGATTTCTTCCACCGGAAGCCGCGGTCGAAACCCGGGCTCCTGTACGAGACCGACCGCGCGTACTTCGATCGGATCGAAGCGATCGACTACACGCTGAAGCACGACGACGGGAACCGGATGCACCAGCTGGGCAAGGCCCACGTCGTGCTCGCCGGGGTGTCCCGCTCGTCCAAGAGCGCCACCTGCTTCTTCCTCGCCTACGAGGGGATCCGCGCCGCCAACGTCCCGCTGATCGCGGGGCAGCCGCCGCCGGAGCCGCTGTTGAAGCTCGACCCGAAGAAGGTGATCGGTCTTCACGTCAACACGGCGCGACTGCGCAACGTTCGGGAGGTGCGCGTCAAGGCGATGGGTGGAGACTTCCTGCCGAGCTACCTCGACAAGCGGGAGGTCGGTCGCGAGGTGAACGCGGCCAAGCGGATGATGGACGAGCACGGCTGGCAGACGATCGACGCCTCCTACATGGCGATCGAGGAGATCGCCAAGGAGGTGATTCGCTTGCGGGGGCTGGACCGGCGGCGTTAGTCGGGGTCGGCCCCGAGGGCCCGCAGGGCGTCGAAGGAGACATTGGCCACCGGCCCCGTGTGCAGGTCATCGCTCGCGCCGGCGCTGCGGTAGGCCGCGCCGGCGATCCCCGGCGGCTCCGGGGCGCCGATGAGCCAGAGCGGCGCCGGGGCCGAGAGCGCGGCGAAGGCGTCGAGGCCGCCGAAGCGCAAGGCGCCGGGGAGGAAGTCGGAAGCGTCGAGGCTCTTCGGCCGGTCGAGGCTCTCGCTCCAGAAAGCCGCGGCCAGCTCGATCTCGTCGCGAGCCAGCGCCCGGGCGAGCAGCACCCACGGTCCGGCGGAGCCGATCCCGAGCAGGCGAACCGATCGCGCTCCCTCCAGGCCGCGCGCGTAGCCGACTGCGGTGAGGATGTCGTGGACCCGCCAGGCGAGCAGCGGACGGTTGTAGCCGAAGGTGTAACCCGGGTAGCCGGCGTGGCGCCGCTCGTCGCGCGGGAGCCTCACCGGCGCTCCTGCCTTGTCGTCCACCTCTCCGGTGAGCAGTGGCTCGATGTCGAGGATCGCGTGGTGCTGCATCGCGAGCGTCGCCCGGTCGACCGCGAGCGAGTCGCCGGCGGAGCCCAGGAAGCTGCCGTTCACCCGGACGACCACGACCCCATTCCACTCCGGTGGCACGGCCAGCGCCGCGGGCACGTCTTCCCCGCTGTCGCGTCGGGAGAGGCGGAGCGTCTCGATCGAGCAGCCCTCGTACTCCTCGATGGTCATCCGTTTCGCAACGACGTCTTCCGGCTCTGGCAGCGAGGTGTGCAGCAGCACCTCCAGCGCCCCGCCGACCACGCGGCGAAACTTCTCGAGCGAGGCCGCATCGTCCGGCACCAGCGCCGTCAGCTGGTCCTCGGCTATCTCTCGCCAGACCGCGCGCAGCCCCTTCGCGTCGACCGCATTCTCCGGCCGCGGGTGTTCCTCGTCGAACACCGAGAGCTCCGCCGGCGGGATCGGATCGAGCGGCGCCTCCTCGATCGGCAGCTCGGCGTCGAGCCCGAGATGCGTGTCGAACCACGAGTACATGTGCTCGCGCGAGATGCGGTTGTAGTTGTGCTCGAAGTCGGGGTAGCAGGTCGCCTCGACGCACCAGGGCACGCCATACGCGCCGTAGAGGGTCTTCAGCTCGGGCAGGCCGTCCTCCTCGATGTGCAGCGTCCAGTCGTTCGCCCCGGTCATCATCAACGGACGCGGAGCGAAGAGCGCGGCGAGCTCGACGTTGCCGGTGTCGATGCGCAGGTGCGAGGCGTTCTCACAGCGGCAGCCGCCCTGCATGCCGGTCGAGACCATCACCGCGGGAAACGCCGCCGCCGGCCGCGGATCGATCGCGCAGAGGATGAAGGTCTGGGTGCCGCCGCCACTCGCGCCGGTGACACCGATGCGCTCGGGATCGACCTCGGGCAGGCCGCTGAGGAAGTCGAGCGCGCGGATCGAGTTGAACGTCTGCAGCCCGAACGGAGTCTGGCTCCACAGCTCCGCCTCGAGGTCGCCGAAGCCTTCGCCGTGAGCGATCTGCTTCGAGTCGGCGATGCCGACCATGTCGTAGTGGAAGACGACGCAGCCGAGCCGCGCCAGCGTGGCCATCCGCGCCTGCAGGTGGTAGCGCGCGTTCTCCTCCCTCGTCTCCCAGCCATTGGCGAGCTGCTTCTCGATGTCCGTGTCGCTGGTCTGCGCGAAGCGCCCGTTGGTGAAGTGACCGTGCGGGCTGAGCACCGCCGGGCGCGGACCCTGTCCCGGAGTCGTGGGCACGTACAGGTTCCCGGTGACGTAGAAGCCGGGGAAGCTCTCGAAGAAGACCTTGCGCACCACGTACGCGCCGCGATCGATCTCGCCGTGGATCACCGCCTCGATCGGCGGCCGTGGCGGCATCGGCCACAAGCCGGCGGCGACCAGCACCTGGCGCCGCAGGTACTCGGCACGCTCCGCCCACGCCTCGAGGTCGTCGATGTGCTCCCACGGGTGGTGCGCTTCGAGGGTGACGAGCCGCGTCCTGCGGGCGTCGCCGGCCGTCGCGAGGGGGACGAGGAGGGCGGCGAGGGTGAGCAGCGGGGCGGTCATGACGGGCCTTCACAGTACGGAGTCGCACTCCCGGTTGTCATGCGCTGGCCGCTCGGTGGCGATCATCCATCGGCCGCGCTAGATCGGCGGTACCAAGTTGCAAATGCACGACAACCGAGAGTGCGACTCCGTACTGCTAAAAAAAGGGGAAACGGGCACCCGAAAGGCGGGCCGGAGACATCTCCTCGGGTGAATCGTGCAACCCCCCGGTCCGATACCCACACAGCCCCTCCGCCCCGTGCTCAGCGTCTCGTCGCTCGTCGCTCGCGGCTCGCCGGGTCGGGTCGCCGACGCTCAGGACGTCACGCGGCCCCTGGACCAGCGGGACGAGGGTCGGTGTCGGCCCGGGGGACACGATTCACGATCGCGCTCCGGTTGAGCGAGCCCCGTGGCTGACCCGTCTCGAGGACCCCGATCCGAGGATTGAGACGATGAGGACTGTCATCCAGGGGATCGCGCTGCTGATCCCCGCCGCTTCCGCCCTCGCCAGGCCCGTCGGCCAGTCGTTCGGCTGGGTCGAGGAGGCCAGGATCACCTCGAGCGACACGGTCATCCAGAGCCAGCTCGGTCACGCGGTCTCCCTCTCCGGTGAGACCGTGCTCCTGGGCGCGCCCGGCTTGATCGGCTACGTGTTTGCCCGAACGGGTTCCAGCTGGGTGCAGGAGGCCAAGCTGATCGGTAGTGAGGCGAGCTACAGCGACGCGGTGGGGTACTCCGTCTCGCTCGACGGCACGAGGGCCGTTCTGGGAGCTCCCTTCGACGACTTCCCCGCGCAATCGGGTTCCGCCTACGTCTTCGCCGATCTCGACCATCCCGGAGACGGCTTCTGCTTCGGCGATCCCGGTCTCGGCACGCCCTGCCCGTGCAGCAACGACAACGATGGGAGCGTCCCCGGCTCGGGCTGTGCCAACGGCGCTTTCCCCGCGGGTGCTCAGCTGAGAGGCAGCGGCATTCCGAGCGTGAGTGTCGACACGCTCCTCTTGATCGCGACGTCCACCGAGCCATTCAAGGCCGGTCTCTTCTTCCACGGCCAGGGAGCTCTCACGCCCGCCATTCCCTGGGGCGACGGCCTGCGCTGCGCCGACCAGGGGATCGTCCGCCTGGAGGTGTCGTTCGCCGACGCCGCGGGTACCTCGAGCACGACACAGTCGATGGCGGCTCTCGGCGGCCTCGTCGCGGGCGACAAGCGATACTACCAGTACTGGTACCGCAATCCCACCTCACCAGCCTGCGGCTCGGGAGTAAACGACTTCAACACGACCAATGGATACGTGATCGACTGGTTGCCGTGAAGCACGCCCGGCTGGACGACACCTGTTCATGGAACCTCGAAGAGCGCGAACGATGAAGACCGATCCTTGCCTGACCGTTCTGCTGATCACCGCCCTCTCTTCGCTCGCCGCCGGCCAAGGAGGTTCGCGTGGCTGGGCGTGGAACGAGACCGCCAAGTTCAACGCGAGCGACGGGGCGAACGAGGACGAGCTCGGCCACTCCGTCTCGATACAAGGCGATACGGCCCTGATCGGTGCTCCGCACGACGACGACTGGGGAGTCTCCAACTCGGGCTCGGCCTACGTCTTCGTGCGCAACGGCACCAGCTGGACCGAGCAGACCAAGAGCACGTCCTAAAACTGTGCAGCCTGGAATGCGATAATTCCAGATGCGAGCTGGAGCATCGCGAGGTAGTTGCCAGCGATACGCTCCCAACGCACGAGTAGCCCACGGAAGCGATTGTGCCAGCTGTTCGTGCGTTCGACGACCCATCGCCGGGGCTTCCCGCGGACGCAGCCGAGCATGGGGTGCTCTCCTCGACGACGGATGTGAGGAACGATGCGGCGAGCCCGAACCGCTGCTTCGGCGTCGGCGTAGTCATACCCCTTGTCCAGGCACAGGTGTTTCGGGCGACGAGGCCCACGTGATCCCCGCAGGGCTACGGCGTCGAGCGCATCGGCAACGAGCCACTTGTCGTGGACGTTCGCGCCCGTGATCAGAACAGAGAGAGGAACGCCAGCTCGGTCGGTGAGGACGTGGCGTTTCACCCCGAGTTTCCCCCTGTCCGTCGGATTCCGCCCGGTTTCGCCCCCCCTTTCGGCGCCTTCACCAAGGCGCTGTCCAGCGAGGCGAAGTCCCACTTTATCCCTCGGCGCTTGTCGTAGTACTTGAGCAGGGTCTCGTGGATCTTGTGGAACACCCCCGCCCTCGCCCACTGCATCATCCGCAGATGGCACGTCGAGCCAGATCCGAAATCGCGCGGTAGAGCCTTCCATTGGCAGCCAGTGCGCACCCTGTAGAGGATGCCTGCCAACGCGACTCGATCCGGCACTCGCGGCCTGCCACCCTTGGGCTTCGGCGGCTCGACAGGCAGAAGCGGCTCGATCAGATCCCACAAGTCGTCAGGTACGTCGAAGAAGTCGTGATCCATCCTTCATGTGAGAGCATAACCGGATGGCGATTAACAGACTTCTGTACAGGTTTTAGGACGTGCTCCAACCTGAAAGCGCCCGACCCGAGTGACTGGGACGAGTTCGGGAGCACCGTGGCCGTCGATGGGGACACAGCGGTCATCGCCAGCCTCGGCGACGACGACTTCGGCGGCAACACGGGGGCCGTCTACGTCTTCGTCCGCTCGGGCACGACCTGGGGCCTTCAGGCCAAGCTGTACGCGAGCAACCCTCAGCCGCAGGGCTACTTCGGGGAAACCCTGGCGATCGAACGCGATACCATGCTGGTCGGCGCGTCGTATGGATCGGTCACTGGATACCGCGGCACCGTGTACGTGTTCACACGCTCCGGCACGACCTGGACCGAGCAGACCGAGCTCCTTCCCAGCGAGACCGGGTACGTGCGCTTCGGCAGCGCCGTCGACCTGTACGGCGACACTGCGCTCATCGGTGCGATGGGATCGGAGTCGGCGTACGTCTTCGTCGGTTCGGGCGCCAGCTGGAGCGAGCAGGCCCTGCTGAAGCCGGGCGATCCGAGCACCGAGGACGAGTTCGGCATCACCGTCGGGCTCCACGAGAACACGGCGGTGGTCGGAGCGCCCGAGAACGACGTCCTGGGACCGGAATCGGGATCCGCCTACATCTTCAAGCGCAACGGTACCACCTGGGTCCAGGCGAGCCAGCTCCTGGCGCCCGACGGCGCCAGCGGCGATCTCTTCGGCGGTGCGGTCGCGGCGGAGCACAACACCGTGTTGATCGGGGCCAAGGACGATCTGTACTACAAGGGCTCCGCCTACATCTTCGTGCGCGATGCGGGCACCTGGGTGATGCAGGACAAGATCAGCGCGAGCGACGCCTACTCCTGGGAGCGCTTCGGCGGCGCGGTGGCGCTCGACGAGGACACGGCGGTGGTCGGCGCCGTCGCCGGCGACGACTACACCGGCAGCAGCATGATTCACAACACCGGGGCGGCCTACGTCTACGAGGTCCCGCCTCCCGGCCGCGGCTTCTGCTTCGGCGACCAGGGGGAGGGCACGCCCTGTCCTTGCAACAACGACAACGACAGCAGCCTGCGTGGAGCGGGTTGCGCCAACGGCATCTTCCCCTCCGGTGCGAAGCTCGTCGGAGACGGCGCGCCCAGCGTCAGCGTGGACACCCTGGTGCTCTCCGCCGTGCACCTCGAGCCGAACCAGGCTGGACTCTACTTCCAGGGGACCACCGACAACTCGCCGGGCTACGTCTGGGGGGACGGCCTGCGCTGTGCCGGGGGGCAGGTGATCCGTCTCCAGGTGCGGCTCGCCAATGCCAACGGAGGTTCCGCGACGACGGTCGACCTGGGAGCCGCGGGGAACGTCCAGGCGGGCCAGACCCTCTTCTACCAGATCTGGTACCGCAACCCGACCAACCCGCCGTGTGGGGCGGGGCTCAACGACTTCAACGCGTCGAATGGATTCGTGGTGACCTGGGTGATGTGAGCGAACCGGAACGTCCCGGATCGGCGTGGGCCGCGCCCAGACAGGTGGAGAGGGCGTGGTTCGACCGATCGCGGGACGTTTCTCTCTCGATGGCCGAATGCGCCAACTTCCGCGCGTCGAATCCGTTAGATGATGGTGGATGGAAACGAAGCTCCCGTTGCTGGTGGCCGTGACGCTCGCGCTCGCCGGGCTGCTCCTGGGCCTCTTCTTCGTGGCCGGGGAGGATGATTCACCGGGGTTCGTCCCGCTGCGGCTCGCCGATACCCCGAACGGCAACGGGTTGGAGCAGACCCCGCTGGGGGGGCTCGATCACCCGGTGCGCTCGGCGGAGCTCGAGGGGAGCGATCGGGTGGAGGCGGCGAGCCGGGTGCCGGTCGCGCCGGACCCGGGGACGATCCAGGGGCGGATCAGCAGGAGGGGGATTCCGTCTCGCTCGATGCCGGTGGTCGCCCACTACTGGGGACCGTCGGGATGGGAGGTGTACCGGTCCTGGAAGGCGGGGGACCTCTACGGGCCGCGACGCGAGCCCATCGCATCGACGCCGGGGACCTACGAGGCGAAGACCTGGACCGAGAGCACCGATCGCGAGGGCCGGTTCCGCTTCGAGGACCTTCCACCGGGAGCCTACGGTCTCACCGTCGAGCTGGAGTCGGGCACCGACTGGACCTACGGCTGGCTCCAGCTCGAGCCCGGTCAGCGGGTGGATCTCGGGACGCTGTTCGTGCCCGACCATCGTTCGCGGAGGGAGGAACCGCCCGATCGAGTCCGGCTGCTCATCCACGCCCGGGACCACCGAGGACCCGTGGCGGGCTTGCGCGTGGAGGTGCGGACCACGGGGGAGGTCCAGCTCGGTCACGCCGCGGCGGTCACCGACGAGAGAGGGGAACGGCAGGTCGAGATCACGGGCGATGAACCGATCCGGATCGACCTGATCGGCCAGGGTGGCCAGTACGCCGGCGGGACGGGAGCGCCGCGGTGGTACACGCCAGGTGGTGTTCGCGACGTCTGGATCACGGTCGAGACGGGCGATCTCGCCGTGAACCTGCCGTGACGTCCGTCGATCGCCCGCGGGCAGGCACTGCAGTTCGTGCTCGAGTCACCGCTCCTGCCTGGGGATTCGCTGTACAGCTCGACCGAGATCGGTGGCATGGTTCCGCTGGAGAACCACGCGGTCACCTACACGGCGAGCGGCTGCGTCTTCCACAACCTCGCCGCCGGTAACTATTCGGTGAAGGCCACCATGCTGCAGAAGAACCACGAAGGACGGTGGCTTCCGACCGGCCTGCGGTACCGGGGATCGGCGACGATCGTGGAGGGGCAGACGATCGCGTGCGCGATGAATTGACGGAATCGCTCGCCTGGCGTATCACGGAGGAGTGACGCTTCTCGCGATCCGAGAGGCAAACCAGGATTGCCCCAGAGAGGTGACGATGAAGGGAATTCTCGTCCTCGGTACGTGCACGCTGCTGGCCGCGATGGTCGATGCTCAGACCGCGACGGTCCGCATCGGCGGAAAGGCGGCCCGTGGCCATCAGGCCTCGAGCCGTTCCACGACGAGCGCCGGCGGCACTTGCCTCCAGCTGTCGAGCTTCGTTCCCCCGGAGAGCAACCCGGGCGGCGTCGGCTGCGACGGGGACAGAATCTGGCTGGGCGCCTTTTGGGGTCCGATGCAGCTGTGGCAGATCGACTCGCGGACCGGGGTGGTCTTGAAGACGATTCCCGCTCCCGATACCCACCTCGGCGGCGTGACCTGGGACGGCGGCGCGGTCTGGTGCTGTCCGGAGCAGACGGGGCAGCTGTATCGACTCGACCCCGACACCGGGGCGGTCCTGCACGTCGTCCCGGCACCCTCCTTCGGCAGTCCCGATCCGAACCCCGCGGGTCTGGCCTGGGACGGCACGGCGCTCTGGCACGCGGACTACGACCGGAAGATGATCTACCGGCTCTCTCCGGTCGATGGGTCGATCCTGCACTTCTTCCCCTTCCTCGGCTCGGGGGAATGCGCGGGGCTGGCCTGGCGCGACGGCCGGCTGATCGTCAGCACCAATGACACGAACGAGGTGTACGAGCTCGATCCCGTGACGGGGGCGGTGCTCGATCAGTGCTTCAGCGCTGGCGACCACCTCTGGGGAGTCGGCATCGACGCGAGTGGCGGAGAGTGGGTCGCTTCCGGCGACTCCGACGAGATCCTGCATCTCGCCTCGGTCTCGCACGCCGGCGCGTACTGCTTCGGTGATCCCGGCAGCGGTACGCCCTGCCCTTGCAACAACGACAACGACGGGAGTGTGCCGGGCTCGGGTTGCTCCAATGGGTACTACTGGTCGGGCGCGCAGCTCTCCAGCTTCGGCGAAGCGAGAGTCAGCGCAGACACGCTGGTGCTGGTCGCCACGCACCTCGAGCCGAACAACAGCGGGCTCTACTTCCAGGCCGACAACGACCTGTCTCCGGGCGTCACCTGGGGCGATGGCTTGCGCTGTGCGGGGGGGAGCCTGAAGCGGCTACAGGTTCGGTTCTCCGACACCTTCGGGACTTCGTTCACGACCGTCGACATCGCCGCCAGGGCGGGAAACGTCCTGGCGGGGGACACGAAGCACTACCAGTGCTGGTACCGGACCACCCTCGCTCCGCCTTGCGGGCCGGGAGTGAATGACTTCAATGCGTCCAATGGAGTGGCGGTGACCTGGACGCCTTGAGGGTCGGGCAGGGCTGGCTGGCTTGCCCGCGTCAGAGTTAGTGTCACCGCGGGTATCGACCCCCTTCGTTTCTCCACGAGGTGGTAGGCTGACTCATCCGCCGAAAGGTGACGTACCCGTGATGTCCGTAGAGTCGATCCTCAGGAGACGACCCACAGCGAACAGAAGAAGGAAACCGGAATGAAGCGTACTGGAATAGTGCTGTCCGTTTCGCTGGTGATGTCGTTGTGCACGAGCCTGGTCTCGGGGCAACAGATCACCGAGATCATCGACTCCAACGGCGATGGCGCCGGGAATGCCCTCAACAGCCCCCTCGGGGTCGCCCTGGATGGATCCGGAAACGTCTTCGTCAGTGGACTCGGCAGCCACAACGCATTCGAGATCACACCGGGCGGTGCCATCACCGAGATCATCGATTCCAGTGGTGACGGAGCCGGAAACCCGCTCCAGTCTGCCTTTCACCTGGCGACCGACCACCTGGGCAACGTCTTCGTGTCGGGATTCGATTCTGACAACGCCTTCAAGATCACCCCGGCTGGCACGGTGACCCAGATCATCGATCAGACCGGGGCTGGGGTCTCCGACTCGTTCTATGGCGGACACGAGGTGGTCACGGACCCGGGCGGTGTGGTCTACGTCGCCGGCCGCTACTCCCACAACGTCTTCAGGATCACGCCCGGAGGCAACAAGACCGAGATCATCGAATCCACGGGGGATGGTGCGGGGAATGTCCTCGACGAGGCCTACGGTCTCGCGCTCGACTCGCCCGGGAACGTCTACGTCACCGGAATCCAATCGAACAACGCCTTCAGAATCACTCCGGGGGGTGTGATCACCGAGATCATCGATTCGAACGGAGATGGCACCGGGAATCCTCTGACGGCCTCAGTGGGCATCGCCGCGGACGGGGCCGGTAACGTCTACGTGGCGGGGTACACCAGCCACAACGTCTTCAAGATCACACCGGGAGGAGTGATCACCGAGATCATCGATTCGTCCGGCGATGGCAGCGGCAATCCGCTCCTCGGTCCGGTCGGGGTCGCGGTGGATCTGTACGGGAACGTCTACGTGGCCGGAATGGACAGCGACAACGCGTTCCGGATCACTCCCGGTGGCCAGATCACCGAGATCATCGACGCGTCGGGCGACGGCGCCGGGCAGCCTCTGGACGCTCCTTACGACATCGTCGTGGACACCGATGAGGCCATCTACGTCGTCGGCTACTTCAGCGACAACGCGTTCCGGATCGAGGACTCGTACCCCGGCACTCCGTACTGCTTTGGCGACCCCGGCGTCGACACACCATGCCCCTGCGGTAACGACAACGATGGCAGCCTCCCTGGATCCGGCTGCAGGAACGGTTCCTTCGGCTCCGGCGCCAAGCTCTCTGCCACGGGGACGGCCAGCCTCGGCAACGACACGCTCGTCCTCACCGCGACCCACACGCAGCCCAACAACAGTGGTCTCTACTTCCAGGCGAACAACGATCGCTCGCCGGGCGTTGTCTGGGGTGATGGGTTGAGCTGCGCGGGTGGTGCGCTCAAGCGGTTACAGGTGCGCTTCTCGAACTTCACGGGATCGTCCTCCACGACGATCGGCATCTCCGCCAAGGCGGGCAACATCAGCCCCGGGGACACGAAGTACTACCAGATCTGGTATCGCGATCAGGCGGGGTCGCCCTGTGGGTACGAGTTCAACGCGTCGAACGGGTATGCGATCGTATGGGGGCCCTGACTCCGTAATGCGTATCCCTGGTCGGAGCCAGGATGGGTCTCGAGATTTAGCTGACGTTCGTCATTCTTTTTGCTGAACGGGTAGAATCCAACGCATGTCGCGCATCCCCAGCCCAACGGAGCTCGAGATCCTGGCGCTGCTCTCGACCGGCGAGGAGCAGACTGGCCGGGAGCTGGCCAGTGAGTACCGGCGGGAGGCGAAGCGGGAGATCCCCTACGGCACGCTCTACGTGGTCCTCCGCCGGATCCACGAGCGCCGGTGGATCTCGATCAGGGAGGCTGAGGACGGGGACGGCCGCTTCCGGTACTACCGGATCACGGCGAACGGGAGGCGCGCACTCGAACGGGGCAGGGAACGCTACGCGCAGGTGGCGAGCTTCAGACTGGCAGGGGGCAGCGGATGAGCAGGCAGCAGGAGGAGTGGGGGAACGAGCTGGACAGGGTCCTCGGCGGAATACCCGAGACGATCCTCGCGCTTCGTCTCGGGCTGGCGGACGTGCGCCGGGAGGCCCGAGAGGAGCACGGGAATGACGGGTGGCTCAGCAGGAACCTCTTCATCACCAGACGTACGTTCGGTGTCCTGGTACCGATCGCGTTCGACGGGCTCGTCCGACTGGTGGTGAGTCCGGGATTCCTGGGCGTGGTGCTGCTGGCCGCCGCCGTGGTCTCGGTCGTCGCGGCCACGGGTGTCGACGTCTCGGCGATAGACCCCCTCGCGGCCATCACCGGCCTCGGGCTGGGCGTGGCCATCGTCCTCGCCCTGCCGGTGTTCGGCGCCGCGGCTCATGGGGCGGACGACCCCTCCCCCGCCCTGGTGATCCTGTGCCTCGTCTGCGGCGTGGAAGCGGTCCTCTATCACGTCTGCTGTCGGGGGGAGGTAGGTGGCTTCTTCGCCTTTCTCTCCGGTCTGGGGATCGGCGCGTTCCTCCTTCAGTGGGTGGCACCTGCCGTCCACGGGACTCCAGGAGAGCCGGAGCCGCGCGAGCGCGAGCACGGGTTCTTCCACCTCCTGCCGCCCTGGTCGATCGCTGATCTGCTGGCTCGAATCATCTTCGCGGCCACTGTGCTATGGGTCGTCGTCGAGGTGTGGAGGGCGGATGTCCGAGGTCTCATCTGGGACACGGAGCCAGTCGGGGGTTTCTCCGAGCTCGTCTGGTTCGTGCTCCCGTTCGTGGCGTGTCTCCTCGCCGCCGCTGCCTACGGGCTGCTGCTGGCGCTCGCCGTGCTGCTCGGCCGATGCATCGTGCAGCTCGTCCACGGCAGGTCCCGTGACCGCTGCTCTCTCTGGTTGCACAAGTGGGTCGACCGGAGCAGCGAGAGCCTCGACACGTGGTCCCGTCCGGTCTGGGTGGCACGAGATCCGGAGTTCGTGGGTTCAGCAGGCGACGACTACCGGGAGACCCGCCACCGAGTCCTCGTCGACCAGGAGTGCTCCCGCTGCTCCGCCCACCGTGAGGTCGTACGCACGACTACCACATCGCAGCTACTCGACGACGAGTACGAACTAGACTCGATCTGCGCACCGGAATCATACGTGAGGCACGGGGCGGTCGATTCCTGAGGGAATCGGGGCCCCAGCCGACCACTGCCTGGGCGGCCCTGATCGGAGCGAGACCCACCCCGTGGGCCGGAGCGCATACGGGGCGGCATCCGATGATGCCGCACGGCATTGAGGGATTCCTCATCGATGGATCTCTCTCTCCGGTCACCCCGACCTCGACGGCCGGTGCTACTCTCATGATGTGCCGTCTCGCTTCGAGGAGAAGAGGCTCAGCGACGGCGCAGGCCACGATTGGCCACGTTCAAACAGCTCCGCACGACCGTTCCAGGAAAGAAAAGGAAGTAGGTGAGGACCATGATGACCACGTCGATCCGCGCACTCGCGATCCTGACCATGTCCATCGTATCCGTACCCTCGGCCCAGGTCGTGGAGGTGGAGCAGACCACGCTCATGGCGAGCAGTGGGCTGCAGGACTCCCCTGGCCGGGGAAGCGGCTTCCCCACGCTCGACGCCTATCGCGCCGTCACTCGGCTACCGCTCGTATTGAATCCGGAACGCGTCGCCGCTCGTGGACTCGCGGCAGCCGACTGGCGGACCGAGTCGATCGAGGCCACGGCGCTCCAGCCCTGGCCCATCGCCGATTGGGTCCTGGCCGATCTGCCGCAAGCGAACTCGGGATCACCGATCGATCGCGTGCGCCAGGTCGTCGGCCGTCTCGCCGGGCGGACCAGGAACGGCTTCGTGAGCCCTGTCTTCGTCGGGCTCTATGGGGGTCCGGTGATCGTGACACCGGTCCTGCTCGTCGCCTTCGAGGAGGGACATCGTGGCGGGAGCGCACGCTCGATCATCGAGTCCTTTGCCGAGCTGACCATCCTCGCCGAGGACTGGGCGGACATGCCCGGAAGCTACAAGGTCGAGGTGCTCACGACGAACGCCTTCCGCGTCCTCGACCTCGCCGTCGCCCTCATCCAGTGCGGCGGTGTTCGCCACGCGGAGCCCGACTGGATCTTCACGGGCCGTAGCGCTCACACTCCCGACGACCCGGGTTTTCCCGAGCAGTGGGGACTGCACAACACGGGGCAGAACGGTGGCGTGGCCGACATGGACATGAACGCGCCCGAGGCGTGGGTCATCACCATGGGGATCTCATCGATCCAGGTGCTGGTGATCGATGATGGGGTCCAGCAGGATCATCCGGACATCAGCCAGAACGGAGGGGCTGACCTCACCAGCGAAGGCCCGGGTGATGGAGGACCCACGAATGGCTGGGACACGCATGGGACGCCGGTCGCCGGATGCGTGAGCGCCACGATCGACAACGCCCTCGGCGTCGCCGGTATCGCTCCCTACTGTCCATCCGTGTCCGCCCGCACGTTCATCTCGACGGGGCCGGGCAGCTGGACCTCACAGGCGAGCTGGACCGTGGACGCACTGGCCTTCGGCGAGACCATCGGGGTCAGGGTCACGAACAACAGCAACGGCTACGGGTTCACCCATCAGGACATCGACGACAAGTACCAGGCCACGCGTGATGCCGGGATGGTGCACTTCGCCTCGGCGGGGAACGACAGCTCGTCCGTGATCACGTACCCGGCCAGCTTGCCGACCGTGCTGGCGATCGGCTCGATCACACGCACCGGAGCCCCTTCGGACTTCTCCAACTACGGACCCGACATCGCCTTCACGGCTCCGGGCTCGGAGATCCTCTCGACGGATCGCACGGGGACGGACGGGTACTCGGACGGGGATTTCGCGACCGTCCAGGGTACGTCCTTCGCCTCGCCCTACAGCGCGGGCATCGCGGCTCTCCTGCTGTCGCTCTCTCCGGGCCTCGACGCGGATCAGGTGGAGACCGCTCTCCGGAACGGCGCCAAGGACCTCGGGATCCCCGGCTTCGACACGACCTACGGCTGGGGACTGCTGGACGCACGCGGCGCGCTGACGGCTGCCGACGCCGTGATCCAGGAGAACTTCGATGGCGGGGCATTCCCGCCGTCGGGGTGGACGGTCGTGGACAACACCGGGAACGGCACCTGGGACACCAGTTCGGCCTTCGCCCACGGGAACGAAGCAGGAAGTGGCGAGGCCGCGGCGATAGACAGCGACGCCTACGGCACCGTCGATATCGACGGCGAGTTGATCACCCCGGCATTCGATCTCCCTGGTGAGTTGTACGTGCTGGAGTTCGACCACTACTACAATCACTACCCCGGCGGCGGCTCCGAGGTCGGCGACGTCGACATCAGGGTGGGTGGTGGTGCGTGGGTCAATCTGCGCAGATACACGGGGTCGGACTCGGGTGGCCACGTGAGTCTGCCGCTGTCCGATTACGGCGGCGCCACCGGCGTGCAGTTGCGGTTTCACTACTACCAGGCCAACTACGACCTCTACTGGCACGTCGACAACGTCGCGGTGCGGGCCTCCCCGCTGGACCCACCGCCGACCCTGCTGTGGATGGAGGATTTCGACGGCGGCTCCTGGCCCCCCGTCGGATGGACCGTGGTCGACAATCTCGGCAACGGTAGCTGGTACACCTCGTCGTTCTACGGCTCTCCCAACTACACCCGTGGCACCGGCGAGTGCGCGGAGATCGACAGCGACTATATCGGGCCCGGGGACGTCGATACGGAGCTGATCACTCCCGCCTTCGATATCCCCGACGAGCCGACGTTCCTGACCTTCCGGAACGAGTTCGACTGGGAGATCTACGGTCTGGATGAAATCGGCGATGTCGACATCGGAACCTGGGGTGGCACCTGGACGAACCTGCTTCGCTTCCAGGGTGACGACAACACCGCTGATCAGACGATCGACCTCTCGGCCTACGCGGGCCAGACCGCGATGATCCGCTTCCACTACTACCAGGCCAGGGACGAGGAGTGGTGGCAGATCGACGACGTTTGCTTGTACATGAATGATCCCTCGGTCCCGGGCATCCCCTTCTGCTTCGGCGACCCGGGAAGCGGGACTCCCTGCCCCTGCAGCAATGACAACGACGGGAGCATTCCCGGGTCCGGGTGTGACAACGGGATCTTCGCCTCCGGGGCGAACCTGACCGGCAGCGGAGTCGCCAGCCTCAGCAATGACACGGTGGTGCTGTCGACCACGAACCTGGAGCCGAACAACGCGGGCCTGTACTTCCAGGCAGACAACGACCTCTCGCCCGGAATCGCCTGGGGAGACGGCCTTCGTTGCGCGGGAGGGAACCTCAAGCGCCTGGGGGTTCGGTTCTCGGACGGCAACGGCGACTCCGACACTTCCGGCTATCCCCACACCATCTCCGCCAAGGCGGGGAACGTCCTGGCCGGCGACACCAAGTACTACCAGTGCTGGTATCGGACCACGGCAAACCCGCCGTGTGGACCTGGCGTGAACGAGTTCAATACCTCGAATGGGTACGCCATCACCTGGTGGCCGTAGCTCGAGGCACGGAGCCAGAGCTGGACGTATCGAGCTCGCGCAGTCCTCGACTGGCGCGGGATCGGGACGAGGAGGAGACAGCGATCCCTGCGTGAAACCACCGCGTCCTCCGCGTCATGACCGCTGGAACCCCGATTGCGACTGGTACCCCTCCAGGTACCCCTCGCGGTCTTCGATACCCGGTGAGATTGGTGCGGGAGGGGGGACTCGAACCCCCACGGATCTCTCCACAGGAACCTAAATCCTGCGCGTCTGCCATTTCCGCCACTCCCGCACCCGTTGGCGGGCACAGTCTAACCCCTCCGCGTCCGAGCACTACCCATCCAGAGGCTCCGTCCCCGATTCGCCGCCGTAACGCGGGAGATCGTCGAGGATCGGGCACCACTCGGGGCTGCGGTCGGCGTAGGCGTGGGCCGTCGGGAGCTTGTCCAGCGGGTCCAGCAGGTTGGCCACCAGGAGGTGGATCTCGCCCGGCCAACGCGGGCCGGAGAAGCTCAGCGTAGAACCGCAGTGGCGGCAGAAGCGGCGCGTCGCCTCCGTGTCGGAGAGGTATTCGGAGAGCTCCTCCTCGCCGGCGAGGAAGCGCACCTGCTCGACGGGGAAGCCCGCGTAGGTCACCACTCCCGCGCCGTGCGCGCGGCGGCAGTTGTCGCAGTGGCAGTGCGCGACCCACTTCGTCGGGAGCTCCGCCTCGAGACGGACTCGACCGCACAAGCACGCGCCGCGAACGATCGTCTCCGCCATCTCATCCACCTCCTCCGAATCAGTCCGTCGTGTCGTCCACCGTCTTCAGCTCGCGCAGGTGCCGGTCGTACGCGCGACCGATCTCGTTCCGGTCGAGGATACCGAGCACCTGACCCGGCTTCTCGGGATCCATGACCGGGATCGCGTTGATGCCGTTCATCGTCAGCCTGCGCAGCACCTCGTCGAGGCTGTCGGTCAGCTCGGTCGTGACCACCGAGTCGTTCATGAAGTCGCGCACGATCACCATGTCCTCGACCACCTCCTGCTTGTAGATCCGCCGGATGTCGGTCAAGGAGAAGATCCCCATCAGCTGCTCGTCGTCGTCGATCACCGGGAAGTAGGAATCACGCGCGTCGGCGACGATATGAATCACCTTGCCGAGCGTCAGGTTCTGGTGGATCAGCGTCGGCTCGCGGACCTCGTCGACGATGTCGCCCACCTTGATGTCCTCGAGGATGTCGAAGACGAAGTCACCGGCGTGAGCGGGGGAGTCGACGATTCCCGGGACCTGCGCCTCGTACAGCGACCAGCGCTGCGAGAGCATCACGTGCACCACCGAGACCAGCATCAGCGGCGCCAGCAGCGAGTAGTTCCCGCTCATCTCGCTGACCAGGATCACCGCCGCGATCGGGACCTTGGCGACCCCGGCGAAGAAGCCGCCCATGCCGACCATGGCGAAACAGGCCGGGTTGATGTCCAGGCCGGGGAAGAGCTGGTCGGCGGCCACGCCCACCGCCGCGCCGAGCAGCGCACCGATCGCCAGCGACGGCGCGAACACGCCCCCCGACCCGCCCGTCGAGATGCTGAACGAGGTCGCCAGGATCTTGGCCAGGATCAGGATGATGAGGATCGTTCCCGGGATCGACCCGGCGATCGAGTCCGCCATCAACCCGTATCCGCCGAAGAAGACCCCCTCGGCGCCGCAGTACGGGGCGATCACCAGCGCGGTCAGGCCGAGCAGCAGGCCACCGATCGCCGGGCGGACCGCCTTCGGGATGACGGTCAGCCGCGCGAAGAGGTGGTGAATCCCGTAGAAGATCCGCACGTAGATCCAGCCGACCAGCGTGCAGGCGATCGCCAGGAACAGGTAGATCAAGAGGTGACTCGACTCGAAGCTCAACGAGTCCAGCACGTCCTGCCCGATCGGGATCGCCTGGTGCACCCCCGAGATCGACACCAGCGTCGCGTACCCGAAGATCGACGCGATGATGCAGGGGATGATCGAGTCGCCCTCGAACTCCGGCTTGCGGTAGATCACCTCCGGCATGAACAGCGCGCCGCCCATCGGCGAGCAGAACATCGCCCCGATTCCAGCGCTCGCGCCCGAGAGGAGGAAGATGCGCCGGTCGCGTCGCGTCAGCTTGAAGGTGTCGGCCAGGGCACTGCCCACCCCGGCACCGACCTGCGCCACCGGACCTTCCTGGCCCGCCGAGCCGCCGCTGCCGATGGTGATCGCGCTGGTCAGCGCCTTGAGCACGATCACCCGCTTGCGCACCTTGCCCTTCAAGACGTGGAAGGCGCGCACCACCGAGTCGGTGCCGTGCCCTTCCGCCTCCGGCGCCAGGCTCTGCACCAGGATGCCCGTGATCAGGCCGCCGATCGTCGGGACCGCCAGCACCAGCCACCAGCTGATGTCGAGGCCACCGACCCCCTCGTCGGTCGTGCCGACCACCGAGAGGAACAGCTCGTCCTTGACGACGTGGATCAGCCACTTGAAGCCGACGCCGGCGAGTCCCGCGGCAAAGCCGATCAGGGCGGCGAAGAACACCCACTTGGTGACGCTGCCGAAGTCCACCGAGCGGATGAAGGCCCGGAGGCTCGCAACGGATCGAGAGAGGAATCTGCCCATCGGTCGCTGAGGGGACGCCGTTCCGGCGACGGCCTCGGGCTATTCCTGACTGGACTCCTGATGGGCGTCGTCGGACCAGAGCTCGTCCCGCTTCGTCTCCATCTCCTTCAGCACGCGACCGATCACCTCGTTCTCCCCGAGGGCGAAGATCGCGTCGTAGTTGAGCTGGCAGACCGCGCAGATCGGGCGCAGCCCGCGGTAGCTCATCACGTCCTGCTTCTCCAGGACGATGTCCTCGATTCCGTGCTCGGCGGCGTCGAGCGGCGTGCCGTCCTCGTCGAAGCCGAAGAACAGCTTCACGTCCGCCGAGGTGCGCCGGCAGAGGTAACAGCGATCCTCACCCCCGGCTCGATCCAGAGCCGCGAAGTACTCGTTGAAACGCTCGCTGATCCCCATCTGTCGCTCCTGACTGGCTTCGCCCACCCTCGTCACTCCATGCTCGAAGGTCCGATCGGCCCGGCGCTTCAGCGGCTGGACCGACGGTAGAGTATGCCATCCCCGGCGCCCTCATCGGGCCTCGAATCCCCCGATCGCGGTTCAACCCGGCGGCCGGCGCAGCTCGACCCGGTGGTGGGGGACCGGCCGCCCCGAGCGCTGCTCGTCGACGTAGCTCTCGAAGCTCTCGATGATCAGGCCGAGCCCGCCGAAGCCCCTCAGCTCGCTCGGCGCCAGCGGGAACGGCGGCTTCTCCGGCGCCTCGGACTCCTCCGGCCGCGCGTAGGCGGTGACCAGCAGCGTCCCGCCCGTCGCGGGCAGCCTGGCCAGCGCCTCCATCGCGCGGGCCCGCGTCTCCGCCGGCAGCGACTGGAGGGTGTACGCCTCCCAGACCAGCTCGAAGCCGCCAAGCAGCTCCTCGGGTGGCTCGAGCAGGTTGGCCTGCCGGTACTCGACGCGACTCTCCGGGAAGCGCTCGCGCGCCATCAGAATCGCGTGGCCGGAGATGTCGATCGCGGTCACCAGGAACCCGCGCCGGCCGAGCTCCTCGGCGTCGTCCCCGAGCCCGCACCCGACGACCAGCGCGCGCTTCCCCGCTCCCTCGAGGCGTCGCTCGTCGAGCCAGTCGATGAGGTTCGGGTTGGGCGCGCGCTTGGCCCAGGGTGGGTCGATCCGGTGCGCCCGCGACTCGGCGTAGAGGTCGTCGAACCACTCGGTCCCGTCACCACCCTCGTGCTGCCTCCCGACGGAATCGGCGAGGGAGTGCGGGTCGAGGGGCCGGTCGCCCCCGCTCACGAGTCCCCTCCCTCCAGCTTCGACTGGAAGGTCATCGCCAGTCCGCCGGGCGCCATCAGGTAGTAGATCCGCTCGCCGTTCGCCTCCATCGGCCCTCTCGGCTGCAGCCCGTTGGCCCGGGCGTGCGCCGCGACCTCCTCGGCATCGTCGACGACCACCTGCAGCATGATCCCGGGGGGCATTCCTTCACCCTCGGGCCACACCTCGACGCGGCTCTCGCCGGCGTGAAAGACCCCCCCTTGCGGCGAGTCGGGGTCACTGTCCTTGAGCGGCTTGGCGACGCAGGGAAGACCGAGCCCGAGGCCGAGAAACTCGACCAGCTGGTCGGCTTCGGGAGTGATGGCGCAGAATCGAATCGACAGGGGTCTCATGGCGCGGGCATGGTAGGGCGCGAGGCGACAAAGCGCTATTCGCCTCGTGCCCCATCCCTAGAACAGATCCCCTTCCGCCACCCGCTCCACCTCGAGCACCCGATCCGGGCGTCCGGTGATGCCGTAGCCGAGCTTCACCAGCCTCTCCCCGAACGCCGCCCGCAACGTCTCCAGCTCGCTCGCCAGCACACCCTCGTCCGGCCGACCCTCCTGGACCACCAGCGCCGCCACCGTCGTGCCCGCCGGCGTCCGGCCGACGGCGCGGACGTAGACGCCGTCGAAACGCCCCTGCTCGACGATCTCCTCGCCGACCAGCTCCGCCGCGTGGCGTCGCAGGTGGTCGAGCACGAAGTCGAGGCGCGCCTCGTCGAAGAGGCGACCGAGGTCCGGCTCAACCGACTCCTCCAGGACGCGAGATCCGCGCCCGGCGTTGATCAGGGTCACGTTCGGCTGCACGTGGCGGAAGTGGAAAGCGAGGAAGCGATCGGCGATCCGGTACGTGCCGCGCCGCGACCGCATCGGGTCGGGGTCGGTGATCGGGATCTCCCGCTCGACCAGGCCGAGCTCGCGCAGAACGGTCAGGTACTTGTTCGCGGTGGTCGAGTCGACGCCCACCGACAGCGCGATGTCGCCGACCTTGCGCTCCCCGCGCGCCACCGCCGAGAGGATCGAGTTGTAGGTCGCCGGGTTGGAGAGCTCGTTGCGCAAGAGGAATTGCACCTCCTCGAAGAGGTAGCCCTCCGGGCGCAGGATCTCGCGCAGGATGTTCTCGCGCAGCGTGCGCCGGTCGTCGAAGCGGCGCAGGTACGCGGGCATCCCGCCGAGGATCGCGAAGGCGAGGATCCGGTCCTCGGCCTCCCACCCGGGGAAGAACTCGAATGCGTCGGGTGGGGTGAGGGGCAGGAGACGCTTCTGCGCCGTGCGGCGACCGAAGAGGGGGGAGCGTTCCGACAGCACCTGCTCCTCCATGAAGGAGACCTGGCTGCCGCAGAGCACGATCATCAGCTTCGAGCGCTTGCCGCGGCTGTCCCAGAAGCGCTGGAGGATCGAGGGCAGCCCCTTGTTGGCCTCGCAGAGGTAGGGGAACTCGTCGATCACCACCACCAGCCGCTCGTCGCCCGCGCGCTCGTCGGTGAACTCGAGTGCCGCCCCCCAGTCGGGGAGCTCGACCGGGGCGAGAGCCGTGCCCAGTCCGTCGGCGAGCGCCTCGCGATAGGCGCGCAGGTTGTCCTTCTCGCGCACCTGCGCCGCCTGGAAGTAGACCGCCCGCCGCCCCTCGCAGAAGCGCTGCAAGAGCTCCGTCTTGCCGACCCGCCGCCGCCCGTAGAGCACGAACAGCTCCGGATCACGCCCCTCGGCCAGCTCGGTGAGCACGGCCAGATCGTCGTCCCGCCCGATGAACATCACGGCAGGCTAGCCGCCAGGGGTATACGTTCAAGTATATTGCGCCGTTCTGCCGGATGCACCCGACGGCGACAGCTGCTCTAATCGTCACCGGACCCTACTCCGTCGGAACAGAAATCCCCGGGAGCATCGCGTGAAATACACCGTCGTCATCGCCCTGATCGTGATCCTCGGCGGTTGCGTCGCCGGCTACGTCACGTACCTCAAGGGTCCCTTCGAGATCCTGAACAGCAGTCAGGTCACCTTGAAGTCCAGCCCCGAAGAGGTCTGGAAGGTCCTCGGTGACTTCGAGGGGTGGGCGACCTGGGCCTTCGAAGGCGAGGTGGAAACGACCGCGGTGGGAATGCAGTGGCCAGGCGAGCCCTCCCGGGATCCCGAGACACCGCCCGGCTGGGTGTTCGGCAGCGAGCCGCCGACGTCACTCGAGACGTGGTTGATCGGCTACACGCCCGGAGTGGGAGGCACGTGGAAGTGGACCATCGAGTCCGCCGGGGAGGGGAGTCGGGTCACCATCTTCGAGGAGTGCATCGCCTCGTCCAAGATCACCCTCTGGAATCGCGCCACGGTGCTGGAGCCACACGATCGGATGGACACCGCTCTTCGCGGCCTGGCGGAGAAGCTCGGTGAGAAGGCCGAGCCGGTCCACGTCGAGGCACGCGATCCCCTGAAAGAAGAGATGCGCCGCCTGGGGATCGATGTCGATTCCCGCTGAGGATTCACCGCGGCTGCGGGGAAGAGCGCGACTCTCCGTCTCGCGCTGAGTCGGAGCCATTCGCCCGGAGGTCCGCCGCCGAGCTCCTGGTTCGGGCGAATCTGCTTCTCAAAGTCTCGATGATGCTCGCATCCGTCCAGTAGACATCCCGACCTCTCGCCGCGCCTTCCTCCGAACCCGCCCTCCTCGTACTGACGAAGAACAGGTACTTCCCGTCGGGAGTCACGTTCGGACAGGCTTCCGAGTATTCCGAGTTGTATCCCTCTCCCAGGTTCACCGCTGCCGACCAGCCCCCGTCTGCCTGGCGAAAGCAGACGTAGGTATCGAAGCGGCCGAAGCCGCCGGGTCGATTCGAGTTGAAGAGGAGGTAGCTTCCGTCCGGAGAGACGTAGGGATCGAAGTCGATGTACTTCGAGTTGACCGGGTACTCGACCAGCTCCGCCTTCCCGTACTCTCCGTCCACGAGACGGCATCGGAAGATCCCGTCCTTCTCCGATCCATCGCGGGCGTCGGATATGAAGAACAAGGTTCCGTCTGCGGACATGGTGGGATAGCCGCTGCCGGTGCCCGGGATCTTCTCGGGTCCGGGCAGGGGCACGGGCTCCTCCCACGCCGTCCCGTTCCATTCGACGATCCACGGGTGAAACGTCCCATCCGGATCGTCCGGACCGGTCGGCCTGGAGGTCATGAAGACCAGCGTCTGGCCGTCGGGCCCCGCGGTGTAGTCCAGCATGTCGTTCCCGTAGTTGAAGGGGACGGGCTCCGCCCGGGTCCAGGACTCTCCCTGCAGCCGCGTGAACCAGGTCCCTCCCCGATCGGTCGTGAAGAGGCAGACCCTGCCGGAGTCCAGGAAGGTCACGCACCGCTCCTTCTGGTGCGTGGAAACCAGGCCCGGCAGGAACAGTTCCACCTCGCCCTTCGGGGCTTCCAGGCCGAGATAGGCGCCCGTGGCCTCCTCGAAGCGATCGATCCTCTGCACCGTGGTACACGCTCCGAGGAGAGCCACGAGGAGGATCAGAGCGGCGAGACACCAGCAGGACGTACCGCTCCTTCGCCCTGGCATCGATTCGATGAGCGCCCTGCGCCGTTGCTGTATCGATCCCGAAAAAGCGAACCACGGCCGGAGGTCTCCGAGAATCACTCGGGTCGAGCTCGCATTGACTCGTGGATGCGGAGGACGCGAGAATCCGTCGGTCGCCTTCGAGCTCACGCGGCGACCGATCCTGCTACCGGCAGCGAGGGGGACGATGACGAAGATCATGGGGATCACGGCAGTGGGGTGGATGGTTCGGATCGTCCGGGGGGGCATGGCGGCTCGGACCTCTACGTGAGCTTCGCCGGACCGGACGGATCCTGAAGTCCCGCCCGGAACCCGGGTCCGACGGTGAACTCGAAGACCGACGACTTCACGCCCATGGTCACGCCCGACGAGACATCCCTCTTTCTGACCAGCCTGAGGGAAGGTGCCAGTGATCTGTTCTGGGTCGATGCCGAGGTCATCGCGAGGATGAGGCCTGCCCGGGAGAGGTGAGCTTCGCGGGGACGCGGCTACCCTCCTCCCGCGGTCTTCGTGCGTTTCTGTTCCCGGCCGGAGGTCTCGTTGCGGCGTATCAGGATCCGCTCGTGATGGTAGTCCAGGATCAGGTCGAGCTCGCGGATCACGTGGATGCCGAGGATGCCGTCGATTCCGAGGTCCTCGATGTGCATCTGGTCGGTGAAGGTGGCCGGGACGTCCGGTATGGACAGATCGCCCAGCACCAGGCGCTCGACGCGTCCCTTGCGCGCGGTGACCTTTCCCTGGGCTCCACCGAAGGTCTCCGTCTCGGCGTCCTCGGGCGGGAGGATGGCCTTCCGGGCGTTCGGAGTGAGCACGAGCGAGGCCCGACCGCCGAGGTCGACCATCAGCTCGACGGGAATGCCCTTCTTTCCTCCCAGATCGAGCTTCGCCTCGATCACGGGCAGGTCGGTCGAGAGGTCGAGAGGGAGACGGCTCCAGCCCTTCCGGGCCTCGAAGCCCTTGGGCTCGTGGAGGATCAGCTCCTTCCGATCGAAGTCGATCTCCGCGACGAAGGACCTCAGGATGACGTGTGCCCCGAGGACTCCGTCCTGCTCGGGAAAGCCGGCGCGCCGCTCGCGCATGACCACGATCCGATCGGTGGCGAGCTCGAGGCCTCCGATCTCGACGGCCTCTCCTCGGGCGATCCTCACGGGAGAACCCGGCCCGCCCCCGGCTCCGCCGGAAGTCCCTTCGTCCTCGAAGGTGAGCTTCAGCTCCTCTCCCAGCTCGGGTGACAGGAGGTTGATCGCGGCGGCTCCGTGGCCCGTGTCGAGGATCATCGACAGGGGGCGAGAGCCCCCGACCCGGACGGCGAGGACGGTGCGATCCTGCTCCACGGTGAACGGGATGCGCGCCCGGGGCTCCGCTTCGTCCTCGCCGGTGAGCGCTCGCTCTTCCTGGCCGGGCGAGAGGGCCGCGGTATCGAGCCCGGAGGGGTCCGTCGTGCCCAGGAGGCACGTGGCCATGACCGGACATCCGATGAGATGGAGGATCGTGCTCACGGTTTCTTCTCCGTTGGCCGGGTGTGCGGCGAGGCCATTTCCGTCGTAATCGGTCGATTGTCTGCCTACTTTACGCCGCCGCGACGAGAGCGTTTCACGTTCCTTGAAAAACGGTATATTTTCCAGTATTGCTTCCGGCGACCCTCCACTCTCCCATGGACCGACCCCACCTACACCAGATCAAGCGTCCCGCGCAGATGCGCGCCCTCACCTCGCCGATCCGGATGCAGATCATCTCGATCATGGAGAAGCACGGTGACCGCTCGGTGCGTGAGATCGCCAGCCACCTCGGAATGCTGCCGGAGTCGGTCTACTACCACGTGCACGAGCTCGTGAAGCTGGGGCTTCTGGTGGAGAGCGGGCGACGTTCGGGAACGACGCGTTCAGAGGCCCTCTTCCGGCTCATCGCCGACCGGGTTCACGTCGACTGGGCCAGTGCGAGCCCCACCTACCGGACCGCCTTGAAGAAGGCGACCCGCGTCGCACATCGTCTGTCAGAGCGGGTGATGGAGGAGGCCATCGACGACGCCGACTGTCCCATCAACCGCCCCGGCGCGCGGGCCCGGTTCCAGCAGGAGAGCGTGATTCTCGACGAGAAGCACCTCCGAGAGCTCCTGGTGCGATTGGAGGAGCTGGACAGCTTCCTCGCCGAGAAGCACGACCCCGAAGCGGAGGACGTCTACGTGGTGACGGTGGCCGTCGGACCTCTTCGGCGCGGGCGCTGAGAAGGTGCTCTCCCCCGCCCGCGTATCAAGGCAGCCACGTGATGGCGTACCCATTGGACGCATTGAACTCGTATCCGCAGGGCGAGTTCTGCTGCGCCCGATACCAGCACTGGTAGTACTTGGTGTCTCCGGCCGAGACGTTGCCTGCCTTCACCGAGATCGGAATCGTCCAGGCGGAGGTGTCCCACCCGCATCGACATACCAGGTGGTTTGACCGAACACGGGTCCATGGAGGGCGATCGCGGCGAGTGCGATTGCGGCAGAGCGATGCATGGTTCCTCTCCAGGGTGTTTCGTACCTGTACGTTTGGCCCCCCAGGCCATCCAATCCGCTTCCGGTATACCCCGCTCACCACGATCGGACAATGCCGAAACGCCGGTGCGCGAGCCGGGTCCGCGAAGTCACCCGGCAGGGCGAGCTACGAGGCCACGGTTCGAGCAGCGGGCATCGGTCGTGTTCACAGGTTCCTCTCGTCGGAAGGTATGATCGACCGACAATCCAGGAGCCAAACATGAACTCGATCACCGTTCTGGCCGCCTTCGTCGCCACCTGGCCGGCCCTTCTCTCGACACCTCGAGAGGATCCGCTACCCGTGCAGGCCGAGCAGGGGCTGAAGCGAGCCGCAACCTGGTTTCATTCGATCTCCACCAACGGCGGCTACGCCGGTCTCTACTCCGCCGATCTGAAACAGCGCTACGGCGAGGCGAAGTACGAGCGGGCGGCGCCGACCGAGATCTGGGTCCAGCCTCCGGGTACGCCGTCGGTGGGGGAGCGCCACCTCCAGGCCTGGCGCGTGACGGGTGACGCCGACTACCTGGCGTTCGCCACTGACGCGGGGAAAGCTCTGGCCTGGGGGCAGCGCGAGATCGGCGGCTGGGATCACCGCGTCGACGTCGCCGGCCTGGAGCAGGGATTCGCCGGACACCGGAAACCGGCGGGTCACTGCACGCTCGACGACAACATCTCGCAGGGAGCGCTCGACTTCCTGATGAGCCTGGATCAGCGGATCGACGAGAGCTGGCTCGACGAGGCGGTGGAGCTGGGTCTCGCCTTCCTCGAGCGAAGTCAGTTCGACAACGGTGCCTGGCCGCAGTGGTACCCGCTGCGCGGGGGGTATCACGATCACTACACCTTCAACGACAACGCGATCAACGACTGCATCCGGGTCCTGCTGAGAGCGCACGAGTTGTACGGACGAGAGAGTGCGTTGCAGTGCGCCGAGAAAGGAGGTGGCTTCATCATCCTTTCACAGGTCGCGAGTCCCCAGGCGGGCTGGGCGCAGCAGTACTCTCACGACCTGAAGCCCTCCTGGGCTCGCGCCTTCGAACCGCCGGGGATCTGCAGCGCGGTCACCGCACGTAACCTCCGCACTCTCGCCACCCTGTACACGTACACCGGGAAGGACAAGTACCTCGCGCCGATGCCGGCGGCCATCGACTGGCTGAATCGATCGCAGCTGAGTGACGGGGTGTGGGCCCGCCTCTACGAGGTGAGCAGCAACCGGCCGATCTACGGCGATCGGGACGGCGAGATCCACCACGACCTCGAGGAAATCAGCGAGGAGCGCCAGCTCGGCTACGCGTGGCAGGGCGCCTTCGGGGTGCGCGGCGCGATCCAGGCGTGCCAGCGCGTCCTCGAGGCGAGTGCCGACCGCGGCGCGGCGGACGACGAGGCGCGGCCTCTCTCGAAGGAGGAGAGGCACCGCCGGGCCGCCGCGTTGTCCTCTCGCGTGGAACGGGTGCTGGCCGCGCTCGACGACGAAGGGCGCTGGCTACAGGGTGGAATGATCGAGAGCGCCGTCTTCGTCAGGAACACCGGGACGCTGCTCACCTACCTGGAGCTGCTGAAGGACTGACCGCGGGGTGGAGCGTCTCGCAGCCAGGACCATCAGAACCCACTCACAGGTGACTCCATATCGCAGTATGCTGAACGCGCACTCGACGCTTCGACAGCCCTGTTCTCCAAGGAGAATCCGTAGCAACCGCGCCGCACCATCTCCCGTCACCTGAATCGGCTCAGTTGACCCGAGTCCATGCTTGCGATCCTCCGGCTCATCAGTGTCCTCCTGGTCGCCTCGCCCCAAGAAGTGGACCAGGAGCAAGGGCGGTCAGGTGGCGGGCTTCCACTACTTCCTCGAGCGCCACAACCGTCCGCCGACCGCCTCGATGACCGCGGCGGGGATCTGCGTGCCGCGAGCCTCGGCTGAGTCGTCGATCACGCTCGCGGGCTCCCAGCGCTTCGCCGATCCGACGCGGATCACCGACGCTGTACCGCCCGCGTGAGGCGCTGATAGAAGTCGAAAGCCTTGGCCTCCATTCGCGCGCGACGCCAGGTCCCGCCCGCCAGATGCCTCCTGGCTCGGCGCTCCCACCACCCGCAACGCTGGCGAACGCGCCCCTCGCTGAGCGCGGCGTAGTGGTTGAACAGCACCCGGGCGCGATCGAGGGCGGGCGGGACGTGTCCCGGCCAGGTGTTCTCCCTCGCGTAGTCGCCGACCATCCCCCAGCCCTCCAGGTCTCGTGGCGGCTCGTGACCCAGCTCGAGCGACCGCTGCCAGTCCGCCGCCCCGGGTATGGGCAGGTACGGGTACACCTCGACGTGAGCGTTTGGGCAGCTGACGACCACGCGACGAGCCTCTTCGAGGGTGGCCCACATCGAGGCCTCGTTCTCGTCGGGGAAGCCGATGATGTAGGTGGCGAGGGCGTAGAGGTTCCTCTCCCGAAGGCGCTGCACCGCTCTCAGGTTGCCCTCCGGGCTGGTGTTCTTCCGGATAAGAGCTAGAGTCTCGGGAGTCCCTGCCTCGGCGCCCAGGAGCAGACCGTAGAGCCCCGACCGCGCCATCAGATCCAGCGTCGTCGGGTCGGCCCGCACGACGGAGTCCGCCTGGGTGTAGGCGAAGTAGTGGAAGCGGAGGTCTCGCGCCAGCATCCCCTCGGCCAGCTCGCGGACTCGCTTCTCGCTGACCGTGAAGTTCGCGTCGTAGAAGAAGATGCCGTCGAACTTCCAGCGACCCTGCAGCTCCTCGAGGTCGTCGAGCATCCGGTCCGCCGGCATCGCCTCCCAGCGCCTTCCGGTGAACTCGGGGGAGCAGCAGTACGTACAGCCCATCGGGCAGCCGAAGCTCGCGTAGTAGGTGATCTCGAATCCCGGCCGGCCAGGGCCGTACACGCGGCCGATCGTGCCGCGATCGGACTCGAGGCGCTGAGGCCCTCGGTACTCCTCGGGATCGAGGAGCTCCCAGGGGCAGTTCGGGAGCTCGTCCCAGCCGACGACCCGTCGCGCTTCCGTCCGCACCACCTCTCCGTCGCGAGCCAGCGCGAGCCCCGCCACGCTCTCCAGCGATTCTCCGGAATCGACCGCCGCGACGATCTCGCGGAACGTGATCTCCCCTTGGCCGAGGGCGACGGCGTCGTACAGGCCCGTCTCCAGCTGAAGGTGGGGAGCCGCCGAGGCGAACCAGCCCCCGACGAAGGCGGGCAGGCCGGGAAAGCGCGCCTTCACCTTCGTCGTGCAGCGGAGCGCATCCGAGACCTGCGGTCCGAGGATCCCGGTCGTGGCGTACAGGAGCGCACCCTCGCAGGCGTCCAGCACCCGATCGTGGGCCGCGTCCGCGCGGGTCCGGCTGCCGTCGATCAGGACGACCTCGTAGCCGTCCCGGAGGGGCAGTCCGGCGATGGAGAGCAGCGAGAGGGGCAGTTCCTGGGTGAAGCGGCTGTAGGGCGGGCCCGAGCGCCGCGGCCACGGCTGGGGGAAGTACAGGACGATCCTCTTTCGATTCCGAACCACGGCTCTCACCCTACCCGCGGATCTCCGGAGCCGCCGCTCGCGAGATGTCGCTTCTTCGGGGCACGTTTCGTCCGCCGTCCTTCCCGGTCCTCTCCGGTCCCGCCGAGCACCCCGGAGGGCTGCCCCCCGAGCATACGCCCGGGTATACTGCCCCCTCCACCGCCCCGCGGCCGGCACCGGTACGGCATCTGCCCCAGAGCGACGGTCCGAAGGTGGGTTATACTGACCGGTCTATGCCTTTCCTCGACGCCCACGGCCGGCCGATGCGCAACCTCCGCGTCTCGGTGACGGATCGCTGCAACCTGCGCTGCTCCTACTGCATGCCGGAGGAGGACTACGCGTGGCTGCCCAAGGGGGACATCCTGTCCCTGGAGGAGATCGCCAGCCTGGTCCGGACCTTCGCCCGATCCGGGGTGAGGAAGCTCCGCCTGACCGGCGGCGAGCCGCTGATGCGCCGCGGGCTCGCCGACCTCGTGGCGATGTTCGCGCGCACCGAGGGGCTCGAGGACCTGGCGATCACCACCAATGGAGTGCTCCTCGCCGAGCAGGCGCCGGCGCTGTTCCAGGCGGGGCTGCACCGGGTGACGGTGAGCCTGGACACCCTCGACCACGCCCGCTTCCGGGAGATCACCCGCACCGACCGCCTCGACGACGTGCTGAGGGGGGTGGAGCGAGCCTGGGAGGTCGGCTTCCGCGGGACCAAGATCGACACCGTGGTGATGCGCGGCGTCAACGACGACGAGCTGGTCGAGCTGATCGAGTTCGGGCGCTTCGCCGGGGCGGAGGTGCGCTTCATCGAGTACATGGACGTCGGCGGGGCGACGCAATGGTCGCCCGAGCTGGTCGTCTCTCGCGACGAGATCCTGGCCCGCCTCGGTGACCGCCTGGGCCCGATCGAGCCGGTGCTCGAGATCAGCAGCGCCCCCGCCGATCGCCACCGCCTCTCCGACGGCACGGTCTTCGGGGTGATCTCATCGACGACGGCGCCCTTCTGCGACTCCTGCGATCGCAGCCGGCTGACCGCCGACGGGACGTGGTACCACTGCCTGTATGCGACCTCGGGAATGGACCTGCGCACCCCGCTGCGCGCCAGCGCGAGCGAAGACGAGCTGATCGAGCTCCTGCGCGCGCGGTGGGTCGTCCGCGATCACCGCGGGGCCGAGGATCGTCTCGCCCGAGTCGACCGCGCCGCGCTCCACCAGCGGGAGCTCCTGGCCGGGGACCCGCGGCTGGAGATGCACACGCGGGGCGGCTGAGCCCGCCCGGGCTCCACGCGACTACACGGCGGCCGAGGCGGTTCGACTCGAACCACCTCGGCCGCCGTGCTTCTGCCGGGAGCGTTCGCTACCGGGCTAGTGGGCGCCCATGCCCCGCCACTCGGCGTTCTCCAGCCAGCCCTGCGGCTCGGTGAGGAAGCTGATCATGTTCTCGATGAGCTGGAAGTGCTTGTGCTCCTCGTCGGCGATCTGCTCGAGCGCTGCCCGCGTCTTCTCGTCGGTCGCCTCGGCGGCCTTGTCGCGGTAGAACCTCTCGGCGTTGCCCTCGTTGTCGCGCAGCTGCTTCCACGCCTCGACCTCGGCGCTGGGGAAGGCGTTCGCCTCCTCGACCGACATCTCCTCGAAGAAGACTTTGACCTTGTCCAGGACGTCGCTGCTCGGAGTCCCGCCCGAGAAGCCGCCCTCGTCCTTCATCCGCTTGAAGAGCTCGTAGTGCTCCTGCTCGTCCTGGGCCATCTCCAGGAGGATGCTGCGCAGCCTGGGGTTCTGGGTCGTCTCCGCCTGCTTCTCGTACCAGGCCTTGCCCTCCAGCTCGATCTTCATTGCGAAATCGAATACGTCCATGACGGTCTCGTGCTCCTGTGCGACTTCGGGTTTCTCGTGTCTCGTTGAGCCGCCCCGGCGATCGGTGGGCCTCGCTCGGCGGCGCGCGGGTGTGCGGCGACCGAGCATGGTACCGGGTGGGGGAGTCGGGTGGTAGGGATCCGGGGGTGGCCTGATTGCGTACGCCGCACTTTCGGGCCAGATCGTCAACCGGCCTCTGCCTCCGGACGACTCACCCTCCGCGCTCCTCCCCGAGTCCCGCGAGGTGCTCGTACGGCGGCAGCGTCTCCAGCCGCGGGTCGTCCTGCGGCCCGCCGACGGTGAAGTGGTAGAGGTCGCGCAGCCGCTCGTCCTTCACGCCCAGGGCGCGGTGCGTCTCGTCGTCGAAGAAGCAGCCGATCCCCGTGCCGCGCACGCCGATCGCCTCCGCGCCGAGGTACAGCGCCTGGCCGATCGCCCCGGCCTCCCAGTAGAGGCGGCGGTAGAACCACGGGCCGAGCTCGGCCAGCGAGGTCTCGAATTCGGAGAGCATCGCGCAGGCGAAGGCTCCCTGGCTGGCGATCGACTGGCTGCAGGAGAGGTCCGCGGCCAGCGCGCGGCAGTCGCCCTCCTTCAGGAGGTAGAGCGACAGCCCCTCGGGGCAACCGGCGGGGCGCTCCCAGCGGAGCTCGTCGTCCATCGCCTCGCGCAGCGACTCCAGCGCCTCCCCGCCTCCTCGCACCAGGGCGTAGAGCCCCGGGGCGAGACCGTCCACGCGGTGGACGAAGAGCGCCAGGTGCAGGCGCGGGCGCCAGGGGAACGCGGCGAAGGGAACCCGCCCCTCACCCGGCACCGTGCCCGCGAGGAGGGCGAAGAAGTCGTCGCGGCCGATCGAGGTCGATCCGTCCATCTCCACCGCGCTGCGGCGCTGGTGGATCAGCCGGCGCAGGTCGCCGCGACAGCTCGCCTCGAGAGCGATCGCCGGTGGCGCGTGCTCGAGCGCTCCCGCCGGGGGGCGCTCCCGCTTCGTCGTCGCCGCGTACACCTCCTCGATCGCGGGCCAGTCCTCGTGCGCCTCGGCGAGGGAGTTGGGCTCGCCGCACCACTCCACCGAGGACGCGTCGAAGAGACCGGTCGGCGGCAATACCTGGCCGCCTTCGGGCGCGCCTTTCGCGTACAAGGCGAGCAACGTATCGGGGTGCTCCGCGTCCAGTCCGTCCGCTTCGGCCAGCCCCAGCAGCTCGGCCAGCTCGCCGTCGGTCGCCCCCTCGAGCAATCGGCAGCGCCAGCCGAGCCCCGCCGCCGCGTAGGCGACCGCGGCGACCGCGTGGCCGAGGTCGAGGTGGCAGTAGCGGAACGCGCGCTCACCGTACTTCCACGACTCGCGCAGGTGGATCGACGAGAGGCCGACGAGCGCGGTGCCCGCGGGTACGGAGGTCTCGAACGCCTCGCGCTGCGTCTCGGCGAGCTGCGCGCGCCGCTCGAGCACGTGCAGGAGCGGCTGGTAGTGCCACACCGCCGGCGCGCTCGAGAACCCCGCCTCTTCTCCGGCGATCAGATACCCCTCGGTGGGGTGCAGGTTCCCGCTGGACGGATTCGCCCGCAGCGCCCAGCGCGCCATCCCCGAACGCTTCCAGGCGGTCAGCCCCAGCGAATCGCCCAGGAGCTGCCCGATCGAACGAGGGTCCAGCTCCGCCGGAGGGATCGAGCCCTCCCGGAGCGCCACCTCCAGGCGCGGCCCGTCCGCGGGTGCGACCACCTCCTGCGGCGTGCGGTGCGCTCCCTCGAAGAAGCGAAACGGATTGGGTTGGTGGTCCCAGTCCATGTAGCCGAGCGAGCGGGCGTAGCGGCCGAAGTGATGAACGCTCCGGTGGTGATATTCGAGAGTCTGTTGGTGGGAATTCATCGGGCTCCGGTGAGCGAGACGGCGGGCCCAGACACTACGACCACCGGTTCGGTCCTGGACCGACGATCCCGCTCAATCCGCCTCCTGTCGCGCCCGCCCGGCTCCGATCGGAGTGGGCAGCACCGAGCGCCTCACTCCCGCGCCGCCAGCCACGCGTCGACGAGCCGCGCCAGCTCCTCCGCCGCCGAGACCAGGTGGTGGGAGCTGGTCGTGTTCAGTCGCCGCTCAAGCCGCACGATCCCGTCGTGCTTCAGCGCCGAGAGCCCCGCGAGCACCGCCTCCCCGCGCAGGAGCCGCTCGGTCGGCCCCGGCGTGCCGTCCGGCTCCATCTCGACGACGAGGAGATCGGGGTCGAGCTCCAGCAGCCGCTCGTAGTCGATCTCCTGCCAGTTGTCGAGTCCGATCTCCACCGCCGCGTTCTTCATCCCGGTCGCGGCGATGACCACGTCCACCGTCGTGGTCGCGCCCGCCGCCCAGCCGCCGCTGCCGTAGTTGCTGTAACCGAGCAGCCGCAGGTGCGCGCGCTTCCCCGCCGTCGCGGCCAGGGCTTCCACCCGCTGGTCGAGGTCCCTCTGCAACGCCTCCGCCCGCTCCTCCCGCCCGAGGACCACGCCGAGCGTCCGGATCGAGGCGTGCACCTCGCCGAGCCCCGTCTCCAGCGGCAGCACCAGCACCGGCACCCCCGCGTCGCGCAGGTGGCGGACCGCGCCGGCGGTCTGCCACGACTGGGTGATGACCAGCTCGGGATCGAAACCGAGCAGCTCCGCCGCGCTCATCTCGCGGAAGACCGGTCGCGCCAGCCAGGCCTCCGCCTCGCGCTCGAAGGTCGAGTAGACCTCGGCGGTGAAGGGCAGCGCCACCACCTCCTCCGGCTCGGACAGCTCGACGAGAAAATCGGTCGTCGCCGCGTTGGTGGGGAGGAGGCGCCGCGGCGGAGCCTCCAGCGTGAAGAGCTCGCCGTCCCAGCTGCGCACCTCCAGCGGGAAGCCGTCGTTCAGGACCCCGTAGTGCTCCGCGTCCGGCTCGGTCGGCTCGCCGCAGCTGGCCGCGACCACCAGGCAGAGGCCCAGCGCGACGATCGGTCCCGGGCGTCGTCCTCCTCTCAACAGCAGCTCCTCGGTCGGGTCGGGGTGGTCCATCGGTGCGCCGCCTCCCGGCGGTCGGTGAGCAGAATAACCATCTCCCCTCGGCGGGGAAGGTGCGCGCCCGGCCTCGCCGCACATCTCGGGGCCGCCCGAGCCGCCGCGACCGCAACCATTAGGCCCCGGGAGGGCCTCGCGGATAGACTGTGACGCAGATCCGGGCGTTCCCCGGAGAGTGACCATCCGCCGGTCCCCAACCCCTCACCGGAAAGCGAGGTGCTCCGATGACCCGTCCCCTTTGTCTGTTCAGCGGCCAGTGGGCCGATCTGTCCCTGGAGACCCTCGCCCGGAAAGCGGCCGGTTTCGGCTACGACGGGCTCGAGCTGGCCTGCTGGGGGGATCACTTCGACGTCGGCCGGGCCCTCGCCGAGGACGACTACTGCGAGAAGCACTGGAAGTTGCTCGGCGAGGCTGGGATCAGCTCCTGGGCGATCTCCACGCACCTGGTCGGCCAGGCGACCTGCGACCGCATCGACGAGCGGCACAAGGGGATCCTCAGCGAGGAGATCTGGGGCGACGGAGATCCGGACGGGGTGCGCAAGCGCGCGGCCGAGGAGATGAAGGATACCGCCCGCGCGGCCCGGCGCTTCTTCGACGTCGCGCCCGACGAGGTGAAGGAGGTGATCGAGTCGACCGGTCGCGTGGTGGTCAACGGCTTCACCGGCAGCCCGATCTGGCACCTCCTGTACGGCTTTCCCCCGCTGACTCCGGGGCAGCTGGAGGCCGGCTACGCGGAGATGGCCGCGATCTGGAAGCCGATCCTCGAAGTCTTCGACGCGGAGGGCGTGTTCTTCGCCCTGGAGGTTCACCCCACCGAGATCGCCTTCGACATCGCCTCCGCGCAGCGGACCCTCGAGGCGATAGACCACCACCCCAACTTCGGCTTCAACTACGACCCGTCGCACTTCGGCTACCAGGGCGTCGACTACCTCGGCTTCCTGCGCGAGTTCGGCGACATCGTCTTCAACGTCCACGTGAAGGACGTCTGGTGGTCGGAGCGAGGCACCACGGTGGGGGTCTTCGGCGGGCACACCGACTTCGGCTCGGACGGCCGCTTCTGGGACTTCCGCTCGCCGGGGCGCGGGCGGATCGACTTCGAGGGGATCATCCGCATCCTCAACCACTTCCGCTACAAGGGTCCCCTCGCGGTGGAGTGGGAGGATCCGATGATGGATCGCGAATTCGGTGCCACCGAGGCGGCGCAGCTGGTGCGCAGGCTCGACTTCCCGCAGTCGGGCGTGGCGTTCGACGCGGCGTTCTCCGAGTAGGACGAGCTCCCGATGCGCTACCGGATCGGGATCGACGTCGGTGGCACCTTCACCGACCTCTTCCTCGTCACCAAGGGTGGAGGGGTGGAGAGCTTCAAGACCCTCTCCACTCCCGACGACCCCTCGCGGGGGGTGCTCGAGGGACTGCAGCGGATCGCCGATGCGCGCGGCGTGACGATCGAGGAGCTCGCCGGAGAGGTCGCCACCATCGTTCACGGCACGACCGTCACCACCAACGCCACGCTCACTCGAAAGGGCGCGAAGACCGGACTCGTGACCACCGAAGGCGTGCGCGACGCGCTGGAGATGCGGCGCGGGATCCGCGAGGAGCAGTACGACAACCACTTCCAGAACGTCGTGCCGCTGGTGCCGCGCTACCTGCGCCGGCCGGTGAAGGGGCGGCTCGACTACCGCGGCGAGGAGCTGGAGCCGCTCGAGCTGGAGGACGTGCGCGACGCGATCCGGCGCTTCCGCGCGGAAGGGGTGGCAGCTGTGGCGGTCTGCTTCATGAACGCCTTCGCGAACCCCGCGCACGAGGAGGCGGCGGCGGCGCTGATCCGCGAGGAGCTCGCCGAGTGCTACCTGAGCGTCTCGACCGAGGTGCTGCCGACGGTGCGCTTCTACAACCGCCTCTCGACGACGGTGCTCAACTCCTACGTGGGGCCGATCCTCGACGGCTACCTCGAGAGCCTGATGAGCAAGCTGGCCGGCATCGGCTTCGGTGGCGTGCTGCTGGTGATGCAGTCGAACGGTGGGGTGGCGCTGCCGGAGGTGGCGAAGCACCGCCCGGCGAGCACCCTGCTGTCGGGACCCGCGGGTGGGCCGGCGGCGGCGGTCGCCTACGTCGAGCCGCTCGGGGGTGACGACTGCATCCTGGTCGACATGGGCGGGACCAGCTTCGACGCCTCGCTGGTGCGCGGCGGCGAGGCGGCGATGGAGAGCGAGAGCGAGATCGACCGGCTGCGCATCGCGCTGCCGATGCTGGCGATCACCACCATCGGTGCCGGCGGCGGCAGCATCGGCTGGATCGACGAAGGCGGCCTGTTGCGCATGGGCCCGGAATCGGCCGGCGCCGACCCGGGGCCGGCGTGCTACGGGCGCGGCGGCGAGAGGCCGGCCTGCACCGACGCGAACGTGGTGCTCGGCTACCTCGACCCGACGTACTTCGCCGGTGGTCAGATGGAGCTCGATGCGACCGCGGCGCACACCGCGGTGCGCGAGCACGTCGCGGAGCCCCTCGGCCTCGAGGTGGAGCAGGCCGCCGCCGGGATGTACCGCGTGATCAACAGCAACATGGCGCACGGCGTGCGCGAGATCACCGTCAAGCGCGGCCTCGACCCGCGGGAGTTCCCGATGGTCGTCGCCGGCGGCGCGGGGTCGCTCCACGCCTGCGCGATTGCGACGGAGCTGGAGATGCCCTCGCTGGTCGTGCCCTCGACCGCGTCGGTCCTGTGCGCGGCGGGGATGCTGATGAGCGACCTGCAGCACGACTTCCTGCGCTCGCACGTTTGCCGCTTCGGCGACCTCGAGCCCGCGAAGCTCACCGAGCTGGTCGAGGGGATGTGCGACGAGGGGCGCGAGCAGCTGGCGCTGGAGGGGATCGATCCCGACCGGGCGACCTTTGGCGTCCTGCTCGACCTGCGCTACGTCAAGCAGTACCACGAGGTCACCGTGCCGGTCGCGCTGGAGGCGATTCGATCGGGGGACACGAAGGCGCTGGCCGGGGGCTTCCACCGCGAGCACGACCGACTGTACGGCTACGATCTGGAAGCCGATGGCACCGAGCTGGAGCTGATCAACGTGCGCGTCCGCGCGATCGGGCGAACGGAGACGCCGGCGCTGCCGCGGCTCGACGAGGGCGGCGCCGATCCCGAGTCCGCACGCAAGGGGAGCCGGCGCGCCTTCGTTCCCGAGCGCGAGGCGTTCGAGGAGCTCTCCGTGTACGACGGCCATCGCTTGCGCTGCGGCAACCGGATCGAGGGGCCGGCGCTGATCGAGCGCACCGACACGACGATCTTCGTCAGCGCGTCGTTCCGGGCCGAGGTGGATCCGCTGGGGAGCTGCCTCCTGACCGTCAGGGAGGAAGGGTGATGAGCGGAGTCGAGATCGACAAGGTGCTGGTCTCGATCATCGGTCGGGCGTTGAAGGCGTTCACCGACGAGATGAGCATCAGCATGGAGAAGACCACGCGCTCGCCGATCCTCTGCGAGGCGAAGGACTTCGTCACCGGGCTGTACGACGCGCAGGGGCGCATGCTGGAGCAGACCGAGAACCTGCCGATCCTCAGCTTCTCGTTGAGCCCGGTCTGCGCGCACATCGCGGAGAAGTTCGCGGGCGACGTGTACCCCGGCGACGTCTTCTTCCACAACGACGTCTTCTCGCTGGGCAACCAGAACAACG
>CAZCAC010000034.1:0-75315 GCA_964496575.1 uncultured Planctomycetaceae bacterium
ATCCGAACTCCGTGATTCTCCTCCGTGATCTCCGCCTGCTCTGCGAGCTTCTCCGCGCCTCCGTGTGAAACTCTGGAGCCCGGACCATGGGGCTGCCGTGATGTTGTCGAGGCGCATAGCGCTTCCCCGCTCACGAACCCGGCCCGCCCGGTGAGACCGAGCGGGCCGATGGGGCTGAAGAGAACGGACCGAGCGTCCTACTCGAGGACGTGGATGTTCCGCTCCTCGCAGATCTCCTTCAGCTGGTCTGGCCAGACCGTGACACTGACCTCGCCGAGGTGCGCCTTGCGCATCAGGTACATGTAGACACGCGACTGACCGATCCCGCCGCCGATGCTCAGCGGCACGCGGTCCTGCAGGATGTCCTGGTGGTAGCGCTGGTCGAGCTCGTCCTCGCGGTTCGCTTCCTTCATCTGGAGCTTCAGCGTCTCCTTGGTGACGCGGACGCCCATCGAGGTGAGCTCGTGGCGGCGCTCGGTGATGTAGTTCCAGACCAGGATGTCACCGTTGAGGCCGTGCATCGGCCGACCGTCCTTCGAAGTGGTCGGGGTGATCCAGTCGTCGTAGTCGGCGGCGCGCATCTCGTGCGGGTAGCCGTCGTCGAGCGTCCAGCCGATCCCGTAGATGAAGACCGCCTTCTTCTCCTTGAGGATCGCCGTCTCCCGCTGCTTGCGCGGCAGGTCGGGGTACTTGGCCAGGAGGTCCTCGGCGTGAATGAAGTAGAGCTCCTCCGGCGGATCCGGGATGTCGTCGGTCTTGAGCTGCGGGTACATCTTCTCGACGTGCATGTAGGCGCCGCGAAGGACCTTCCAGATCTTCTGCACGACGTCGGTGAGGAGGTCGAGGTTGCGCTGATCGTCGGTGATCACGCGCTCCCAGTCCCACTGGTCGACGTAGGAGCTGTGGTCGTGGTCGAGGAAGTAGTCCTTGCGGACCGCTTTCATGTCGGTGCAGATCCCTTCGCCGACCTTGCAGCCGAATTGCTGGAGGGCCCAGCGCTTCCACTTGGTCGCGGCCTGGACGACCGAGCCGTTGAGGCGCGGCTCGATGCCGAGCCCGCAGGGGAACTCGACCGGCGTGCGGGAGCCGTCGCGGTCCAGCATGTCGTTGAAACCGCTCTCCCGGGTGACGATGAGGGGAACCTGCACCATCTGCAGTCCCAGCTCCTTGCACAAGCCATCCTCGATGAAGCGCTTGGCCTCGAAGAGGGCCTTCATCGTCTCCATCGGCGTCAGGATCGAGCTGTAGTTCTTCGGCAGGATCTTCGCCACCTCTTCGTAGGTCGAAATACCAGGCCCGGCCAGGTCGGCTTGCTTACTGGTCATGTGTTCACCTCGGGAATCAAGAAGCCTATTCGTCGCTCTGCGTCGCGCCGTCATGGGCGCGGAAACCGCAAAGGATAGCAGCTTGCCGTCCCGGGGCGCTACGGGCCGAGGTGCGGGATTCCTGGTGGTTCCGCTACGGAAATGGGCGGAGCGGGTTCGGGCCTTGGGCGCAGGGGCAGCGCTCGGCGACCGGAACGAATCGCCTTCCCGGAGCAACTGAGCCGTTCGGCGGCCTCCTACTCCTCCGCCAGCAATCTCCGCTGGCCTTCCAGCGCCCGGATGCCCGCGACGTCCTGCACCACCTCCAGCGCGCCCAGATACGTTCCCGCCTTGTCGCGCACCGGGTAGTAGCGGATGTGGACGAACTTGGGGCCCATCTCGATCCAGAACTCGGCGACCTCTCGCTTGCCCGCCTTGAAGTCGGAGAGGATCCGGTTGACCAGGTGCACGCTGTGCGGCGGGTGGCAGTCCTGGACGGCCGTTTCGATCGCCGACCGATTGCGCGGGAAGATCTTGTCGTGGTCCTCGTGGCTGAAGTACCGGACCCGGTCGTCGGCGTCGACGAAGGAGAGCTCCACCGGGAGGGTGTTGAGGATGCACCCGAGGACGTCGGGATCGAGGTCGGTGGAGAGGTCCCGGACCTCGCCACCCGTGACGAGCTTCTCCGCCAGAGCGTAGTATTTCTGATGCGTATCCGAGCCCAGCGAGCTCTCGACGGCCTCGATCCCGTCGGCGATCGCCTGAGCATCGGCCTCGCTCATCACCTTCGCCGCCATCGGGTAGAGGATGTCGTTCTCCTTCCAGTAGTGCTCCTTGCACAGGGCGGCGTAGTCGCCGAAGGCCTGCTTGAAGCCCGGCAGCGCCGAGGAGTCACCGCCGGCGAACGCCGTCCCGCTCTCCTTGATCCTCGCCACCAGGCCGCGCTGCTGTTCGTGCTCCACCAGCATCACCCCCAGCGGACCTCCCTCGGCGGGGATCCCGCGCTCCTGGATCAGGGGGAAGAGGTGGTCCTCCTCCTTCTTGTTGTGGCACGCCTCGACGTACCCGGAGAGGAACTCCACCGTGTCGGCGATGAACGCGGGGGACGGGCCCCCGGGCTCGGCGAGGGTCTTCTCCACGGCGGCGAAGACCTTCTCGATCGTGGTGTGGTCCTCGGTCAGGAGGTCGTTCCAGCTGCGGGTCATCTCTGATGCTCCTTGGTCTTCCTGTGGGCAACCGGATTCCGGGCTGCCGGGTGGTTCGAAACCGGGCGGCGGGTCGGTACGGACCCTGATCGCGGGAAGGCTATAGCCCTCGCCCGTCCCTGGCCACCTTCGGACGGGTTTCCTTCGGCCGTGACTTGATGTCCGTCAAGGGGGGTGGATCCGGGCCGTTTCGGTGGTCAGGACCCGCTCACGTACCGGTTGTGGAACTCGATCCACGACGGGAGGACCGTCTCCAGGAGCTCGTACCCCGGGAGGAAGGCGATCCGGAGGTGGGCCGTGCCCGCCGCCTGGCCGAAACCAGAGCCGTTCACCGTGCACAGCCCCGTCTCCTCGAGGAGCGCCATGCAATACTCGAAGTCGCCGGTCCCGGGGGGGAGCACGCCGAGGCGGGGGAAGAGGTACATCGCGCCGATGCGGCCGAAGCACTCGACTTCCTTCATCTCCCCGAACGCCTCGCGGATCCGCGTCGCCTTCGCCTCCAGGTCGCCGAGGATGCGGGCCCGTTCGGCGGCGAAGAGCTCGTACGGCTCGCTCCCTTCCTCGGGAGGGGAGACCATCAGGTAGGTCAGCACCTGGCCGATGGTGTTCGGGCAAAGGCTGACCGAGGCCATCTTGTAGAGGATCTCCGCGAAGTTCGCGTCAGTCCCCTCGATCTTCGGAGGGTTGCGCACCTCGACGTAACCGCCGCGATGGCCGCATTCGCCGTAGAATCCCTTGGAGACGCTGTGCAGGCTGAAGAGCGGGACTTCTCGCGAGCCCATCACCTTGGCGAAGGAGACGAACTCGGCGCCGTAGACGTTCTCCTGGTAGACCTCGTCGGCGATCACCACCAGCCCGTGCTCCTCGGCGAAGTCGAGTACGTCGCGCACGCTCTCCTCGGGCAGGATCGCGCCGGTGGGGTTGCCGGGGTTGATCACCACGATTCCCTTGACGGTCGTGCCCTGCTTCTTCGCTTCCTCGAGGGAACGCTCCAGCTCGGCGCGGGAGAGCGTCCAGCCGCCCTCCTCGTCGGGGTAGTAGTCGACCTGCCGACCGCCACACTTGGTGATCGTCGCCGAGTACAGCGGGTACTGCGGGATCGGGATCATGATCCCGTCACTCGGCTGCGCGGTGAGCACCTCGATGATGTAGCGCACCGCCTCGCTGGCGCCGTTGGTGAGGAAGACGTGCTCGGGGCGCGACGGGACCAGACCATCGCCACCGCCGTCGCGCCGGTCGATGAACGCCGCGACCGCCTCGCGGATGAAGGCGGGACCGTTGCTGTCGGAGTACGCGCCCACTCCCGTCTCCAGCCCCTTCAGGATCCGCTCGGCGGTGTCGAGTACCGCGTCGGGGAGCATCGCGATCCCGGTGTCCCCGAGCCTGGCCTTGAGCTCTCGCTCCCGGGCGATCTGACCCGAGTTCTCCAGCAGACCGAGGATCTGGCGGTAGTAGGTGAGCGGCTGCTGCCCCAGCGCCTGCGGGTTGCCTATGTTGCAGGGGATGATCTTCTTGCCCGCTTTCTTGAGCTCCGCCGCGCGCAGGGGAATCGGACCCCGCACGGCGTACTCCATCTCGAGGATGTTGCTGTTGGCGACGATGTTCGCGTTCATCGGGAATCTCCTACTTCTTGATCACGTTGCCGGAAACCTCGTTCACGGCCACGATCGCCGCATCGATGTCACTCATGTCGTTCATCGGCCCGACGCTCATCCGCACCGTGCCGCGCGGAGAGGTGTCCATGTGGTCGTGGATCAGCGGTGCGCAATGGAGCCCGGTCCGGGTGGCGATGTTGTGATCGACGTCGAGCATCGTGCCGGTGTCCATCGCATCGTGGCCCTCGATCGAGAAAGAGACGACCGGCAGGCGATGCTCGAGGCTGGTCGTCCCGTGTACGGTCACGCGGTCAATCTGGAGCAACGCGGCCTGCAGCTTCGCGGCCATCTCCATCTCGTGCCGATAGATGTTGTCCATGCCGCGCTCGTCGATCCAGTCCTGTGCCAGCAGCAGGCCGACGATGCCGAGCAGGTTGCAGGTGCCGACCTCCAGCCGGTAGGGGTAGAAGTCGAGGTGCAGCGGCACCGCGGACTCGACCCCGGTTCCGCCGTAGCGCGTGTGGCGCACGTCGAGCCCCTCCCGGACGTACAGACCGCCGATTCCACCGGGTCCCAGCAGCGACTTGTGACCGGTGAATGCCAGCGCGTCGATGTTCATCGCCTGCATGTCGATCGGTACGACCCCGGCCGTCTGCGCCGTGTCGACCACGAAGGTGATTCCGCGCTCCCGGCAGAGCTTGCCGATCTCCGCCACCGGCTGGATGGCGCCGACGACGTTCGAGCCGTGGTTGACCACCACCAGCCTGGTGTTCTTCTTGAAGTGCTTCGCGATCTCGTCCGGATCGACGCGACAGTCCGCCCCGCAGGCGACGAAGTCGTGGGTGATGATCCCGTCCTTGGCCAGGTGGTTGAGTGGTCGGATCACCGAGTTGTGCTCGAGCACCGTCGAAACCACGTGGTCGCCCTTCTCGACCAGTCCCTGGATGAGGATGTTCAGGGCCTCGGAGGCGTTGTAGTTGAAGCACAGTCGCTCGGGCACCGTCCCGCCGAAGAACTCGGTCAGTCGCTTCCGCGACTTCTCGATCAGGTTGCCGCCGACCATGCAGAGGTCGAAGCCCGAGCGTCCCGGATTGACCCCGTACTTCTGGTACGCTTCGACCATCCCGTGGAGCACCTCGGGAGGTTTGGGGAAGACCGTGGCCGCGTTGTCCAGGTAGATGACGTTCTCGATGCCCTCGGGGATATCCATGCCGCGCTTCTTCGGTTCTGTCGGGGATCCATGACTCGACGGGCGGAGCCGTCCGGCCCTCGCCCGCCCCGGCCTGAGACGGCCGGCGAAGGATGATAAACCGGCATCGCGGGCATCACCAGCAGGGGGAGCCCGCTTCCCGGCTCGGATCCGGTTCCACGGGGCCGAATCGCTCATCTACGCCCGTTCCCGGCGCTCGATGCGAACTCGGTGCCGTCGGTCGAAGCGAGAGCGAGCCGCTCCCGAGGCCGCCGCGCCCAGGTCACCCGCAGCCGCCGCCACCCAGCGCCTTCTTCCGCTCGATCCGGACCTTGGGCACGAACTCGAGCTCGTGATCATCCGGACTGACATTGGCGGAGCGGTGAGCGCTGCCCATCGCCGCGCGGAAGAGGTGACGGAGCCGCTCCTCGCCGTCCGCGTCTCCGGCGGTGGCCGCCGGGGGGCAGTCCTCGTGGCCGACGTGTCCGAAGACCTCCAGCCAGTGGTTGAGTCCGCCCCCGAGCAGGTAGACGTTGGGCACGTCCTCCGCGACCAGGATCTTCCAGGCCTCGGTCGCGCGCTCCTCGTCCTCGCTGGTGAGCACGATCACCGTGCCCTCGGGTTCCCGGAGCAGCTCGTCGACCTCGCCCGGCAGGTCCGCGACGGCGAACCGGCGCGCCCCCTGCAGGTGGAACAGGTTGAAGCTCCCTTCGCTGCGCACGTCGATCTGCAGCAGGTTGATCTGGTTGTCGTTCATCAGGTGCAAGAGCTCGGCCGGCTCGATCTGCACCTGGCGCCCGTCGAGCAGCGGCTGCTTCTCCGCGGAGACCCAGTTCCACTTCTCCGCGAGCCCGGGTTGGCCGATCCAGAGCACCAGCAGGCCGCCGGCCAGGAGCGCCGGCGCCAGGCGGCGGAGGGCCTTGCTCCCGGAGGCGCGGGCACGCTCCCCGAACAGCCGCTCCGAAACCTCCGCGCCAACGAACATCACCACCGCCGTCGAGACGACCAGGAGCGCGGTCAGCCCGGTCGAGAGCCCGAGCCACTCGGGCAACGACCAGCGCCCGTAGGCGGAGGAGTTCCAGAAGCCGGTGATCTCCGCGACCGTCTCGCCGAAGACGAAGATCCCGAACGTCGCGCCGAGGAAGAAGAACAGCCCATCGATCTTGAGCGTCGCCACCGCGACCAGCGAGGTCCCGGGACAGAAGCCGCCGACGATGAACCCGACGCCCATGATCAGTCCGCCGATGATCCCCGGCCACAGGTACGTCGGCGGCACCCAGATCCGGTCGTAGTCGAGCCAGCCCAGCCCGGAGAAGAGGAACACCAGGATCATCGCGGTGACGATCGCGGTGAACATCACCTTCAGGACGGTCATGTCCTTGAAGTAGAACTGCGCGGCGAGCTTTGGTGAGTTGGCGAAGCCGCTCATCTCCAGGGCCGCGCCGAAGCCGATCCCGATCAGGAGGTAGACGGCGTAGGCACCGATCGGCCCGAGCGCTTCCGAGAGGGCAAAGGGTCCCATGAGCTCGCCTCCTAGTTCCACGCCTTGCGGAAGAAGTACGCCAGGGCGTAGCCACCGGCGAAGACCGCGAACATGAAGGCCCAGCTCCCCACGGAGAGGACCGCGCCGCCGGACAGCGCCTGCCCCGACGTGCAACCGCGCGCCAACCGGGCGCCGTAGCCCATGAAGGCGCCGCCCGCGAAGGCGAGGACCCAGCGCGCACCGACCGGGATTCGCGGCCCTCGGCCGGTCTCGATCTTGAGCCGCCGGTGCCACCAACCCGACGCGAAGCCGCCGACGAGGACTCCCAGCGTCAGGAAGACGATCCAGTGATCGAGCGGGTTCCTCGCGCCTCCCGCCAGGCTGGTCAGATAGCCGACGCGATCGACGTGTTCGGAGAAGAACAGGTCCTGCGCCCAGACCAGCACCCGGTTGATCCCCCCCGAGGCGCCGAGGCCGTTGCCGGTGAGGAAGAAGGCGAGGAACAGCACGATGCCCAGGAGCACTCCACCCGCGTACGGGTCGAGGTAGGGGGCTTCTCCCTTGCTTCTCATGGTCAGTCGCTCGTGTGTCCGGCGAGCGCCTCTTCGGTTTCGTTGTCGGGGGCCGGCGCCTTCGAGAGGTTCCCCTCCCAGCCGGTCAACATTGCCCGGATCCCCGCCAGCGGGGTCGGACCGGTCGTGGTCAGGTAGATGTGCACGCCCAGGAACGTGGCGAAGAGCCAGGCCCCCAGCGTGTGTACCGCTCCCAGCAGCGACATCCCGCCCAGCGTCGCGGAGATCTCCGGCCAGCGCTGGGCGCCCCACATCCCGAGGCCGGTGATCATCTGCAACGGCAGCAGCACGTTGAGGACGGTCAGGTAGGTGAGCTGCTGCAGCGGGTTGAGCTTGCGCTCACGGGTCTTCTCGAACGGGTGCTCGTCCCCGCGGAAGATCCCCCGCAGGTAGTAGGCGGTCTGCGCGATCGCCTGCGAGAAGAACCCGCGCGGCTCGGGCAGGTACTGCTGAATCTGGCCGCTCGCGACGTGGTAGAAGACCGCGAGCGCGGCGTTCGCCAGCAGGATGAAGCCGACCACGTTGTGGATCGACACCGCGTAGGCGAAGGGGATGAGCCCGAACCACTCCGGCCGGTGAACCGCCAGTCCGGTCAGGACCAGGATCACGATCGCCAGCGCCTGCAGCCAGTGCCACAACCGCTCGTACACCCCGTAGAAGTAGGCCGGCGGCGTCTCGTCGTAGGTGCGTGGCCGCTTCCGCGAGGCGAGCCAGCGCAGCCCCGAGTGAAGGGCGACCCCGGCGAGGGCCAGCAGGAAGAGGATGCTGCCGAGCGCGTTCGCGCGGCGGTTGCGGTCGAGGCCGAGCACGTACCGGCCGGTCCCTTCGTAGCCGGGTACGTAGCAGAGCTCGCCGTCCTTCACCGACAATCCGCCGGTGACCATCGTCACCCGAGGGTCCTCCTGGAGGCCCGGCAGCACGCCGCCGGGGAGGTACGAGGCGAGGGACATCGGTCGGTCGAGCCGTGAGCTCCCGTGGTGACAGGTGGAGCACTCTCGCGTCGCCCACGCGCCGGTGGTCACACCATGGTGGATGTCGTACGCGTCGATCGTCCCCTCGATGCGCGGATCGACGATGCCGATCGAGGCCAGGCGCTTCCTGATCAGCTCTACCTTCTCGGGTCGATCGAGCCGCAGCTCGACCTCGCTCAGTGCTCCGTCGTCATCGCCGTCGAATCCGGCGACGACCTCCGGAGCGTGGCGCTCGCCCTCCAGGTACGCCCAGCGGAGATCGGCCTGCGACACCGGTCGGGGGGGATCGCCGCCGATCCAGTACCAGGAGGCGATCAGGTTGAAGGGCGCCAGCGAGCTTCCGCCGTTCCCGTCGGGGCGGGGGAGCAGCGCGGGATCGAACCCCGAGATCAGGGTCTCGAGCTGGCCCGGGTCACCCTCGAAACCGCGGCATTCGACCAGCGGTCTTCCCTCCGCGGTGAGCGCGGTCCAGTCGTACATCCGGCGCGCTCCCGATTGCATCCTCGGGATGTGGCAGACCTCGCAGTCGACCTTCTGGAAGTGCACCTCGCGGTAGGGGAGCCACTCGTGTCCCGTGCCGGCGTCGTGGCACGACTCGCAGCGACGGAAGGCGCTCGCTCCGGCCCGCGGCATGCTCCCGCGCGCGAGCTCGTGACTGGGGCGCTGCAGGTACTGGCCGATGCGCAGGCCGCGCGCGCCGAAGCGCAGGTGCTCCGGGCGGGTCTGCTCCGACTCCTGGCGGTAGATCGGGTTGTTGACCGAGAAGTGGCAGTCGACGCAGCGCACCAAGCGCTCGGCATGCACGTCCCACGAGCGCGAGAGCTGGAGCTTGTCCGCGAGGTTCATGCCCGAGTCGCGCATCCGCTGCGGCGAGACGATCTCGCCACGCGTCGCGGTGCTCCACTGGCCGAGGTCGCAATCGTCGAGGACCGGGACCTCGAGCAGGCTCTCCTTGACCAGCCCGTGGCACAGCCCGCAGTTGCCGTTGGTCGGGCTGCGCAGGCCCAGCTTCTCGGCGAGGAGCTCGCCGCCCTCGCCGAACATCTCGCGGTTCCACGACCAGTCTCTCGCGTCATCGCCCGTGCGGGTCACGATCCCGGTTCGCGCGAGGGTCGCGGTGTTCGCCCAGCGGAAGCTCCCGTCGTGCAGGGCCTGCTTTCGCGCCTCGTTGTCGGGCTCGCCCAGGTGGCAGAGGAAGCAGTTCATCTCCACCACGCCCGAGGCCCGCCAGTCCCACGGCCAGAGGTCGCCGGTCGCCTCGTCGACGTGATGCGTCTCCGGATCGCCGGCGATCGGGCTCAGCTCGAGGAGAGGGGTCCCGTCGCGAGCGGTGACCGCCGGTCCGCCGCCGACGTGTCGCGCGCCGAACAGCCGGATCCAGTCGGGCGTGGTGAGGTCGATCTTCCTCGAACCCCCGGGGCCGAGCACCCGGTTGGTGATCGGGTTCCACTTCCCGAAGAGTCCGGGGCTCGTGTCCCACGGCCGTCCCCCGGGCACCGTGCCCGGCTCGCTCATCGCGCCGAGGCCGACCGACGCGTGGAAGCTGTGCCGCTCGATGAACTCGACGTCGTGACAGGCCGAGCAGCTTCGCGTGGTCGAGACCGCGCCGCCGCTCTGGAGGACGTTGCGGCCCTCCTCGTCGAGCAGCTCGAAGTCGGGGTGGAGGGTCTGCGCCGTGACACCGCCTCCGAGGAGGCCGAGGGCGGGGGCGAGGAGCAGCACGGGAATCGACTTCATCTCACTTCACCTCCGCCGTTTTCGCCTGGCGCCCCCGGCCGAAGGTCGCCGAGACCCCGCGCCCGCCGAAGTGCAGCGGGTCGCCGTCGTACCCGAGCGCGGCCCAGTCCATTCGTCCGCGTCCGGAGTCGTCGTGGCAATCGCCGCAAGAGAGCGCGCGATCCGCCGGCGCGACCATGTGCGTCGTCGGCCAGAACATCTCGGTGTCGGTGAAGTCGAAACTGCCGCTGTAGGGGAGGTCGACGACCTCCGAGCCGAGCCGTACCGCCTGGTCCCAGTCGAAGTCCTGCCAGTAGCCGCCTACGCCGTAGGTCTTCGGCTGCAGCAGGTAGCCGTGCTCGACATCGTAGATCTGCCTCGCGGTGTGGACCTTGAAGGGGAAGATCCGCGCGGCCGGATCCTCGATCGATCCGTGGGGCTCGTTGAGCGGGGTCACTCCGCCGTGGACGATCGGGTCCCCGAGGATGTAGCGGTCGGCGGTCCCGTCGTACCAGCGGTACTCCGGCGCCACGCCGCGCTCGTAGACGAACTCACCCTTGATCTTGAGGTAGCTGTGCGGGTCCTCGAGCCGATCCTCGCCCGCCTGCGACCAGTCCCAGTGCGTCTTGGTCGCCTCCTTTCGCGCGAAGAAGGGGATGTGGCATGCCTGGCAGGAGACGGCCCGCGCGTGGGCGTCGATGCGGTCGTCGTCGTGGAGGCCGACCTCGTGGCAGTCGGTGCAGTAGACCTGATTCGCGTCGTCGAGGCTGACCGTGATCGCCCTCCCTTCGATCAGGTGGTGCCTGGTCCGGTGGCAGTCGGTGCAGACGAAGTCGTGCTTCCCCATGTGGATGTCGAGGTCGTACGCGGGGAAGTAGAGCGACTCGTCGAGGTCGCCGTGCTTGACCGCGTCGCCGCCCCCGCCGAGGAAGTGGCAGCTGCCGCAGGTGTTCCTCGAGGTCACGCCGACCTTCCGCGCCACCTCGAGCAGATCGACTCCCTCGCGGGGCTGCCCGCCCGGTCCCTTCGTGTAGCTCCCGGTCGTGTCGTGGCAGACCAGGCAGTCGACGGCTTCCTCGTCGGAGAAGTCGAACCCCTCGTCGGTCCAGCCGTACCCGGCGTGACAGGCGGTGCAGGCGGGCCAGTTGCTCGCGATCCCGACGCAGAAGTTGTTGATCAGGTGCTTCTTGCCGGTTCGCACCGGCTCCGCGCGCCCGGGGAGCGCGACGGGGTGGCTCTCCCACTGCCAGTGCGAGGTCCCCATCACCTCTCGCGCCGCGTCCTCGTGGCACCCGAGGCAGGCGCGGGTCACGGCGGGCCCGTCCTCGAACGGCCCCTCCAGGAGATAACCGTGATCGGTGTGCTGGAGCTTCGCCGGCATCCCCTGCCGCGGGTCGTGACCTGGAGAGCGATCGGGGAGGAACCAGACGATCGGCGCGATCGTCACGGCGAGGATGGCGGCGAGACCGCCCAGCCACGAGAGCGGGGTCTTCGGTGGAGTCATTCGATCGAACGGGGCGGGGAGGGTTGCGCGCCACGAGGAAGGAGGAGGGGCAACTCCCGATTGGACACTGGCCGCCTCCCGAGGTTCCCAGGGTAGTCTCTTTTCGTGTCTCCTCGTATCCATACCCACCGCCTTGGGGGGGAAGAGACGCGGAGGGAACAGAGAACGCGGTGGTTTCACGCGGAGCTCGCGAAGAACCAGAGCGGCGCCGAGGGAGCAGAGAGCGCAGTGAGCTCACTGCGCCCTCTGCTCCCTCTGCGCCGAAACCTCCGCGATCTCCGCGTGAAACCTCCGCGTCCTCTGCCTCCTCCGTGGCCCACACCCTGCTACTCGTCGTCGATGCGCGGCATCCGATCGATCCGCGGGTTCGACCAGATGTCGTTCTCGTCGGTGCTGGTGCTGGAGAACTCGGAGACGACCGCGCCGTCGGGTCCCGCCTGGAACCAGTGCCAGGTGTTCGGGGGGATCGTGTACTGCTCGCCGGGGCGCAGGACGATCTCGTGGAAGACGTCGTAGTGCTCAGCGGTGGCTTCGGGTGGCGTACCCTTGCGGTCCGGGGTCTCGGGCCCGGTGACGTAGAGGTAGGCCTCGCCCGAGCGGCAGCGGAACGTCTCCATCTTCCCCGAGCTCGTGCCCACCGCCGGGTGGCGGTGCTGCGGGCAGGTCTGGTGGGGGAAGAGCATCAGCTCCTTGGCGCAGTACCGCTCGTTGTTGACATAGGTCACCACCGCGAGCCCCTCGCGCTCGAAGTCGCCGAGGCCGAAGTCCGCGATCTCGAGCGTCTCGCGCTCCTCGGGGGTGAGGACCGTGCCCAGCGCACGCAGCATCTCCGCCGCGCGCTCCCGGAACGCCTCGGCCTCTCTTTGGCTCACCATCGTGGCTCCTCCGCGATCAGCTCGCCACGACCGCGTTCCCGGTCATCAGGTAGGCGTGGATCGCCTTCGCCGCCTGGCGGCCGGCGCCCATGGCCAGGATCACCGTCGCGCCGCCGGTGACGATGTCGCCGCCGGCGAAGACGTCGGGCAAGGAAGACTGCATCGTCTTCTCGTCGACGAGTATCGTGCCCTTGCGCTCGTGCAGCGCGAGCTCGGGGCAGTCCTGCACCAGGATCGGGTTGGGGCCCTGGCCGATCGAGATCACCACTGTGTCGACCTCGAACTCCTTGAACGCGCCCTCCTTCGGGACCGGGCGCCGCCGCCCGGAGTCGTCGGGCTCGCCGAGCTCCATCTCCTGCAGCCGGATCGCCCGCACCGCGCCCTTGCCGTCGTCGAGGAACTCCACGGGCGTGTGCAGCAGGTAGAAGTCGATCCCCTCCTGCTCGGCGTGGTGGATTTCCTCGATCCGCGCCGGCATCTCCGCGCGGCTGCGGCGGTAGATCAGGTACACCTTGTCGGGGTGGAGCCGCTGCGCCGTGCGCGCGGAGTCCATCGCCGTGTTCCCCGCGCCGATCACCGCGATGCGCTTGATGTTCTTGACCGGCGTGTCCGCTCCGCCGGGGAACTTGTAGCCGCCCATCAGGTTGACGCGGGTCAGGAACTCGTTGGCGCTGTAGACGCCGTTGAGGTTCTCGCCGGGGATGCCCAGGAACCAGGGCAACCCTGCACCGGTGCCGACGAAGACCGCGTCGAAGCGCTGGCGGATCGAGTCGAGCGGCTCCGACTTGCCGACGGGGTAGTTCATCACGAACTCGACGCCCATCTTCCTCAGGCCGTCGATCTCGTGCAGCAGGATCTTCTTGGGCAGGCGGAACTCGGGGATCCCGTAGAAGAGCACGCCGCCCGGTTTGTGCAGCGCCTCGAAGACGGTCACCTCGTGCCCGCGCTGGATCAGGTCACTGGCCGCGGTGAGGCCGGCGGGGCCCGAGCCGATGATCGCCACCTTCTTGCCGGTCGGCGGATCTATCTCGGGGACCGCCTCGATCCCGTTCTCCATCGCGTAGTCGCCGATGTAGCGCTCGATGCGCCCGATCGCGCTCGACTCGCGCCCCTTGTCGGGCTTGTTCAGCGTGCAGACCAGCTCGCACTGGTCCTCCTGCGGGCAGACGCGGCCGCAGATCGACGGGAGAAAGTTCTTCTCCTTGATCTTCCGCAGCGCACCCTCGATGTCGCCCGCGCCGAGCCGGAGCATGAACGCGGGGATGTCGATCTCCACCGGGCAGCCGGCGATGCAGGGCTCGTCCTTGCACTGGGCACAGCGCCGCGCTTCACCGAGAGCTTCCTCGTCGGAGTAGCCGAGCGGCACCTCGTCGAAGCTCTGGATCCGCTCCATCGGATCGCGCTCCCGCATCGGGGTCTTGACCTTCTGCTTGTTGATCTTCCGCTTGGGCTTCTTGGGCTTCTTGGCCATGGTGGTTTTTCTGCGGTTCGGGGGGTCTTCCCGGCGGGAGGGATCAGTGGGCGTGGGCGTGCGCTTCGCAATTGCAGGCGCGCTCGAGCGAGGCCTGCTCCTCGTCGCGGTAATACGCGAGGCGGATCATCAGTTCGTCGAAGTCGGTCTGGTGGCCGTCGAACTCGGGGCCGTCGACGCAGGCGAACTTCGTCTTCCCGCCGACGGTGACGCGGCAGGCGCCGCACATGCCGGTGCCGTCGACCATGATCGGGTTGAGCGACGCCTGGGTCGGTACGCCGTACGGCTCGGTGGTCTTGCAGACGAACTTCATCATGATCACCGGACCGATGCAGATCACCTCGTCGACCTTCTCGTCGCCGTCGAGCAGGTCCTTCAGGGCCTCGGTGACCAACCCTTGCCTGCCGTAGGAGCCGTCGTCGGTGGTGATGATCAGCTCGTCGCTGGTGGCGCGGATCTCGTCCTCGAGGATCAGGAGCTGCTTCTCCCGCGCGCCCAGGATGGTGATCACCTTGTTGCCCGCCTCCTTCAGCGCGGTCGCCTGCGGCCAGACCACGGCGTTGCCGATGCCGCCGCCGACGCACACCACCGTCTTGCCGCCGTCCGGGATGTCGGTCGGCTTGCCCAGCGGCCCGGCGAGGTCGTGCAGCGCGTCGCCGACCTTCAGGGCGTTGAGGTCGCGCGTCGTCTTGCCGACCTCCTGGGAGACGATGGTGATCGTGCCCTTCTCGACGTCCCGGTTGGCGATCGTCAGGGGGATCCGCTCTCCCTCGTCGCTCACCCGCAGGATGATGAACTGGCCGGCCCGGCCCCGTTCAGCGATGTGGGGGGATTCGACCTCGAAGAGCATCGTCTTCGGGGCCAGTTCCCTGGCTTGGACGATCCGGTTGATCACGTCTCGACTCCTGGTCTCCAGAATGGTGGTGGGGGAGCTCCCGACGCCTCCCCGGTCTCCCCGGGGGCGCCACCTAGAACGTCTCGGTCGTCCTCCGAGAGGCGCGACCGAGCCCTGTAGGTTGAGTTTTGCCGCGTCTCACGCGGTCTCATCGAGGATTCTAACGAGGTGCCCGGTGTCCTGCCAGGAATCCGACATCGAAGCTCCGACCCTCCGCGAAAAGGCGTAGGGGCGGCCCCGGGGACGACTTGTTTGGCGAGACAAAGGGTCGAGAATTCTCCCCATTCATCCCTTCATGCGGCTGTTGCGGAGGCGTCGATACGCTATAGCATGGAATCACCTTGGAGCGGTGGACGCTGACCGCCGCTCCTCAGCCCAGGACCGCCTTTCCCATGCTCGAGTTGAACAAGGACCCCAAGGGTCTGCCTCCGTTCCGCGTCATCCGCTGCCCGGTCAACGGCAACCAGGTGAGCTGGTGCCGCGGCCTCTGCACCCCGGACGCGGCCGGAATCGGCATCTGCGGTCGGATCGCCCCGCACGTGATGGTCGACCGGACGCAGCGAGCCATCGCGTCGTACAAGGAGCGGACCGAAGCCGCGGGCTAAGGGGTCTGCTCGAGTCGATTCGCCTCCGCTCGCTCTCGGGCCGCCTCTGCCTCCCTCCCGGCGTGCTGCAGCGCCAGCGCCAGGTTTCGATGCCGCCTGGCGACGCCGGGGTCCAGCTCCAGGGCCTTCCGGAAGTAGGGGATCGATTCTTCCGCGCGGCCGGCGTTGAGCAGCGCGGCGCCCAGATCGTGGTGCCCGGCCACGTAATTCGAGTCCGCCTCGATCGCCCTCTTCGCGGCCTGCGCGGCCTCGCCGTACGCTCCGCGGCCGATCAGGAAGTTGGCGAGGTTGTGCCAGATGACGGCGTCGTCCGGGTCGAGACCGGCCGCCTTGCGCAGCGCCTGTAGCGCCTGCTCCGGTCGCTCGAGGTACTTCAGGCACAAGCCGAGCTGCGCGTAGGTGATCGCCTTCTCGGGCTCCTCCTTGACCGCGTGCTGGAGGAAGGGCAGCGCTTCCCCGGAACGCCCGAGGTTCATCAGCGTCGTGCCGAGATTGAACTCGACGCTGGAGAGGCGATCGTCGAGCTCCATCGCCGCCTGGCAGTGGGGAAGCGCCGCCTCCCAGTCCTGCTCGTACACGTAGTACTGGCTCAACATCTGGTGCGCGCGCGGGTGGTCGGGGTAGCGCTCCAGCACCGTGCCCCACAGCGCCTCGGTGCTGCGGTAGTCCTCGTTGCGCGTGACCGTCCGCCAGGCGAGCGCCCCGCCGCCCAGGAGCACGGCCGCGCCGCCGATCACGAAGGCCCTGCGCCCGCCGCCAGCCCGCTGGAGCAGCGCGTCGACGCCGAGCACCAGGAGCAGCACCAGCGCGGCCAGCGGCAGGTACATCCGGTGCTCGGCGATCATCTCCCCGGTCAGCGGGATGAAGCTCGAGCTGGGCGCGAGCACGGCGAAGCAGAAGAGGCCGAGGTAGCCGGCCACGCGGCGCCGGATGAAGGCCCAGGTGCTCACCGCGAGCAGCGCGATCAGCGCGAGCCCGCGCAGCCAGACCTCGCCCCACGAGCTGATCGTCGGCCAGTTGTAGTAGTCGAAGAGGAGCTGGTCGGGCCAGAGCGAGAGGCGCAGGTACTGCACGATGGCGACCGCCTGCGTGCGCAGGTACTCGGCGCCGGAGACGACTTCCTGCTCGAAGCCCGCCGAGGTGCCGCGGTCGCCACTGGCGATCGATAGGGCGAGCACTCCCCAGGTCGCGGCGAGGCCGAGGTAGAGCCCCTTGCGGCGCTTCAGGCCGTCGAGGAAGCCGCCGGAGAAGAGCATCCGATCGAGCGCCAGCACCGCGAGCGGCGCGGAGACGGCGGCTTCCTTGCTGGCCATGGCCAGCGCGCAGGCGAGGACCGAGAGGGTGACCCACGGCGTGCTTCGCTCGGCGCGGAACCCGCGCACCGCGGCGTAGAGGGTCAGCAGGTAGAAGAGCGCGCCCATCGCCTCGTTGCGGTAGACGACGTGGTTCAGCGTGTCGGTGTGCAGCGGGTGCACGACCCAGAGCAGCGCGGTGGCGAAGGCGACGGGAAGCGCGCGCGTCGCCAGCCTGGTCGCCTCCAGCGTGCGCCGCACGAGCCCGAAGAGCGCCAGCGCGGCCAGTGCGTGGACGGCGACGTTGAAGAGGTGGTAGCCGAACACCTCGAGCTCGCCGATCGCGTAGTTGACCGCCAGCGACAGCGCGACCAGCGGTCGCCCGCTCGCCCCGGTGCCCCCCGGCGCGGTCAGCGACTCGGAGAGCGGGTTGAGGCTGCGGACGCTCTCGCTCTCGCGGATCGAGGGGAGGTCGTCGAAGACGAAGGGGCCCTGGAGGCTGTTCGCATAGATCGCCGCGCAGACCACGACGAGGCCGAGGGACGCGGCGAGGGCGAGGCCTCGCCCCGCCGGGCGTCCGCCCGGGGGGGGCGGGGTGTTCTCGAGCTCTTCGGGTGTCATCGCCGGGCCGAAGCTAACGCAGGAAGCGGCGGACTCCCAGTACCGGAGTGGCTCGAGCGGGTAGTATCCCCCCGCGGAGGTGCTCTGCCGTGCCCGCGATCCGCTTCGACGACGTCTCCTTTCACTACGAATCCCCATTCACGCCGATCTTCGAGGGGCTCTCGATCCGCCTGGACACCGCCTGGCGCACCGCGCTGGTGGGGCGCAACGGCCGGGGCAAGACGACGCTGCTGCGGCTCCTGCTGGGGGAGCTGGCGGCCACGCGGGGGACGATCGAGACGCCGGGGCCGATGCGGCTCTTCCCCTTCGAGGTGGAGCAGCCCGCGCGTTCGGTGCGCGAGGTGGTCCGCGGCTGCATCGCGCCCTTCACCGCCTGGGAAGCGGAGATGGAGCGCCTCCTCGAGGCGGGGGACGAGGCGAGCCTCGCCGAGTACGCGCAGCTGCTGGAACGCTACGAGCGGGAGGGTGGCTACCAGATCGACTCGCGGATCGAACGCGAGCTGGCCGCCCTGGGGCTCGGCGAGGAGTGGTCGGCGCGGTCCTTCGAGACGCTGAGCCCCGGCGAACAGGCGCGCGCGTTGATCGGCGCGCTGTTCCTGGGCGAGGACGTCTTCCCGCTGATCGACGAGCCGACCAACCACCTCGACCTCGCCGGTCGCGAGCGGCTCGGGCAGTACCTGGCCACCAAACCCGGCTACCTCCTGGTCTCGCACGACCGCTACTTCCTCGACCTCTGCTGCGATCACGTCGTCGCGATCCAGCGCGCGGAAGTGCGCGTGACCCAGGGCGACTTCTCCACCTGGAAAGCGCAGTGGGAGCGCGAGCAGAGCCGTGAGCTGCGCGAGCAGGAGCGGCTCAAGAAGGAGATCCGCGGGCTGGAGGCCGCCGCCCGACAACGCCGCGGCTGGTCGGGCAAGAAGGAGCAGCAGAAGATCGGCGCGTTCGACAAGGGCCACATCGGCCACCTGGCGGCGAAGCAGATGAAGCGCGCGCAGGAGAGCGAGCGGCGGCGCGACCGGAAGCTGGAGGAGAAGAAGGGGCTGCTCGAGAACGTCGAGAAAGAGCGCAAGGTGCGGCTGCGGAGCGAGGGGAAGAGCCCGGAGCTCGTCGTCTCGGTCGACGACGTCGCCGTCGGCAAGGGCGAGGAGCCGGTGCTGTCCGGCGTGTCGTTCCGTCTCGAGCGCGGCGAGCGCCTCGCCATCGTGGGCCCGAACGGCTGCGGCAAGACCACCCTGCTGGAAGCGATCGCCGGCGAGCTGCCGGTGCTCGAGGGTTCGATCCACCGCCCCGGGTTCCTGACCGTCGTCCGCGGCTACCAGACGCCGCGCTGGGAGCGCGGGCTCCTGCGCGATCACCTCCGGGCGGACGGGATCGACGAGACGCTCTTTCGCACCACGATGGGCTCGCTCGGCGTGGTGGGGGAGATCTTCGACCGGCCGCTGGAGACCTTCAGCATGGGAGAGCGCAAGAAGGTCGACCTCTGCCGCTCCTTCCTGGCGCCCGCCCACCTGCTCATCTGGGACGAGCCGGTGAACTATATCGACCTCGCCTCTCGCGAGGAGATCGAGGAGGTGATCCGGCGCGAGCAGCCGACGATGCTCTTCGTCGAGCACGACCGCTGGTTCATCGAGCGGGTGGCGACGGGGGTGCTGGACCTCTCCTGATCTAGTCGGAGTCGGTTTCTGCGCGTTGCGCGCAGAAAGCAGGCTGGGAGGGCCTCGAAGCTCTCGAGAATCGCGATCCGAACAGTCTGTTGACCGGTCAGGTTGCGGGCGTCAGCCCGCGCGACGCGATCTCCGGTTCCCGACACCGATCCTTCACGATCGCGAGCCTCCGCCCGGCTCCGGAACCCGTACGATGAAGGCGGGTTCCGGTGTCCTTTGAGCCGAACCCGAGGCCGGGATCTCCACCCGGTCCGAACAACGGAGGAAAGCGATGAAGATCGGAACGAGGGCAACCGGACTGGTTCTCGCCACGGCGGCGCTGCTGATGACGCCGGCGGTGGGGGAAGACGAGGTCTCGCTGGCGCAGCGCGTCGATACGCTGCAGGCGAAGGTCGATCACTACCTCGCGCAGAACGAGGAACACGAGCACCCGCGCAGCGACGAGGAGTACGCCGAGCTGATCGAGCGGCTCGAGCTGGGCATGGGGGCGCTGAGGGAGCTGGGGAAAGAGGACGCTCTCCATCGGCTCGCCCGCATCGCCGACGAGGTGCGAAAGGAGCGCCAGATGGCGCGAGACGACCGGGGGCGTGACCGCGAGCGGGAGCGGCTTCCCGAACGCCTCACCGCGCGGGAAGGAAACTCCGAGATCGACGTGGTTCGCAAGCGGCTGAAGGTGATGCGGCTCGCGGTCGACGGCTACATGGAGGTGGGGGACGTTCACGCCGCCGAGCGGGTCGAGTACGCCATGCACGCGCGCGAGCTGGCGATCGAGGGGCGTCGCGACGAGGAGGCGGCGCGGATCCGCGAAGCCGCGCCGGATCGCGAGGAGCTGGTCGGGTTGTTGAGGCGTGCTTCGCACCTCTACCAGGAATGGGGAAACGAGAAGAAGGCCGGGCTGTTGCTGGAGCTGGCCCGCACCTACCACGAACAGGCGCGGCGAATCCAGCAGCGCGCGACTCGCGGAGAGGCGCGGGAAGGCGAGCGCCCGGCCACGCGGCTGGACGACCTGAACAAGAGGCTCGAGATCGTGCGCCAGGCACTGGCCGCCCACACCCGGCTGGGGCACGCCGACGCGCGCGACATCCTCGAGCGGCTCCTGGTCGTCGGCGAGATGCAGGCCGAAGGTGCCAGCGACCAGTCGATCGCCCAGGCCGCCGAGGGGCTGTCGATGGGCACGATCATCGAGCTCTTGCAGCAAGCGTCGGCCCAGTACCGTGAGTGGCGGCTGCCCGCCCAGGCCAGGGCCTGCAATCAGCTGGCGGAGTTCTACGCCCGCCGCGAGCGGGAGCGCGCGGGGGGTGAGACCCGCGCCGAGCCCGAAGCGCGGTCCCGTCGGGAACACTCGCGCGAACAGCTCGAGGAGCTCGAGCGGGCCGAGCAGGAGACGCGCAAGGCGCTCGAGGGCATCCGCCCGCAGCACTCGCGCTACGTGGACCTGCAGCGCAGACTCGAGAAGCTCGAGCGGGCGAAGCAGGGGCTACAACCGGATCGGGCCGAGCAGGTGGACCGCGATGTCCTGATGCAGAAACTCGCCGATCGCATCGACGTGCTCCAGTCGGAGCTGAACGAGGTGAAGCAGGCGCTCCGGAAACTGGGCGTCGAGCGGCGGTGATCGTCTCGCGGATCAGGGGGATCGCCTTCCTGCTCGTCGTCGCCGCCGGCGTCGCGCGGGGAGGCGAGTCCCCCAACGTCATCCTCTGCATGGCCGACGACCTCGGCTGGGGCTGTGTCGGCTACAACGGCAACGAGGTTATCCGCACCCCGTCTCTCGACGAGATCGCGCGCGACGGTGTGCGCTTCGACCGCTTCTACTCGGCGGCGCCGGTGTGCAGCCCGACGCGCGCCAGCTGCCTGACCGGGCGGCACCCGTACCGGACCGGCGTCTTCGGCGCCAACACCGGGATCCTGCGCCCCGAGGAGGTGACCCTGGCCGAGGTGCTGAAGGATCAGGGCTACCGGACCGGGCACTTCGGCAAGTGGCACCTCGGAACGCTGACCACCGAGGGAAAGGACTCCAACCGCGGCGGGGAGAAGCGCCCCCAGCTGTTCAATCCGCCCTGGCAGCACGGCTTCGACGTCTGCTTCTCAACCGAGGCCAAGGTGCCGACCTGCGATCCGATGAAGCTCCCCGAGGCTTTTCCGGTGAAGGGCGCGAGCAAGAGGTTCGGCTGGCCGCGGCTGAAGGAAGGCGAGGCGTGGCGGCCGTACGGGACCTTCTACTGGAACGAGAAGGGGGAGAAGGTGGTCGACGGGCTCGAGGGGGACGACTCCGAGCTGATCGTCGATCGCGCGCTGGAGTTCATCGAGGCAGCGGTCCAGGAGGAGCAGCCGTTCCTCACGGTGATCTGGTTCCACGCGCCGCACCTGCCGTGCGTCGCGACGGAGGAGTACGCCGCGCAGTACGAGGGACATGGTTTCGAGATGCAGCAGTACGCGGGCTGCATCACCGCGCTCGACGCGCAGGTGGGGCGACTGCGGGCCGAGCTGCGTCGCCTGGAGGTCGAGCAGGACACGATGCTCTGGTTCTGCTCCGACAACGGACCCGAGCGCGGGACTCCGGGGACGACGGGGGGATTCCGGGAACGCAAGCGGAGCCTGCACGACGGTGGGGTCCGCGTCCCGGGGCTCTTGCTGTGGCCGGCCCGGGGATTCCAGGGCGTCGTCACCGAGCCCGTGGTCACCTCCGACTACCTGCCGACGGTGCTCGACGCGCTCGGGTTCGAGCTGCCGGAGGGGGCTCCCTCACTCGACGGGGTCTCGATCCTACCGCTGCTCGAGGGGAAGCACCTCGAGCGTCCCGAGCCGATCGGATTCGCGCACGGGAATCAGGTCGCCTGGAGCGGGGCGCGCTACAAGTACTACCGGAAGGGGAAGGGAGAGTCGCTCTTCGACCTGAGCGAGGATCCCTTCGAGAAGGTGGACCTGTCGGTGGAACAGCCGGAGCGGCTCGAGGACCTGCGCGGCGCGTACGCCTCGTGGCTGGAGCGCGTGCGCGAGAGCTTCGAGGGGGAGGAGTACGGAGTGGAATCCGTGGAGCGGCTGAAGCAGCGCTGGCCGGGAGGCGAATAGAGCGCCTCTACCGTCCCGGTCCCCAGACCTCGGGGATCGGGTAGTCCTCCGATAGCTGCCGTTCTCGGTCCTCGGGGCGCGCGACCATCGCCTCGTGGTAGGCGTGCAGCACCTGCACCAGCTCCAGGCTGCGCGCCTTCTGCTCCTCCGCGAGATTCGTCGTCTCGTTCGGGTCGGTCGAGAGGTCGTAGAGCTCGACCCCGGCGAGGGGATCGCCCTGTCCTCGCGCGGTGAAGTCGACCAGGAGCTTCCGGTCCCCGGCGAGGAGCGCACCGCGATGGGGCTCGACGTTCAGCAGGAGGACGTCTCGCTGGAGGGGGGTGTCGTCGACCAGGCAGGGCCACAGGTCGACGCCGTCGAGAGCCGGCTCGCGTTCGAGAGACAGCCCCGCCAGCCGCAACAGCGTCGGGCAGAGGTCCACCGCGTGGAGGCGCGCGCTGATCTTGCGGCCTTCGGGCAACACGCCGGGCCAGGAGAGCACCGCGGACACCCGCAGCCCACCCTCGTGGAGCCCCCCTTTTCCCCCCCGGAGGGGCACGTTGGAGCCCTGCCGGGCCGGGAAGCCTCCGTTGTCGGAGAGGAACAGGACGAGGGTTCGCTCGCGCAGGCCACGTTCTTCCACCGCCGTGAGGACGGCCCCGATCGCCTGATCCATCCCGGTCACCATGGCGGCGTAGACGCGCCGCTCGGCGTTGTCGATGTTCGAGTAGGCGGCGACATCTTCTTCGGGCGCCTGCAGCGGATAGTGCGGCGCACTGAAGGGCACGTACAGGAACAGGGGCACGGCGGGGTCGTGATTCTCGACGACTCGGACGGCCTCGTCACGGATCAGGTGCGTGGAGTGCCCCTCCTCTCGCAACGGGGTCCTGTCCCGGTGCCAGTCGAGGCCTCCTTCACGCTCTCGAGTGTAGTAATCGATCATCCCCAGGTACTGGCCGTAGTGATGATCGAATCCGCGCCGGGTGGGGAGCTGTTCCGGGGTGGTCGAGCCGAGGTGCCACTTGCCGACGATATGAGTCGCGTAGCCCGCCTCCTTCAGCATCTCGGGCAGCAGGCGCTCCTTCAGGCTCACCCCCTCCGGGGACCAGGGCTGGACGACGCCGGAGGAGAGCCCGTACCGCATCGGATGCCGTCCGGTCAAAAGGGCCGCCCGCGTCGGCGAGCAGACTTGCAGGACGTAGAAACGATCCAGCTCGACGCCTTCCTCGACCAGTCGATCGATGCTCGGCGTCCGGATCTCGGAGCCGTGATAGCCAACATCCGCCCAGCCCAGATCATCGGCGAGGAAGATGATCACGTGCGGTGGTGAAGTGGCGGCCGGCTGATCCGGTGCGCAGGCGAAGGTGACCAGGAGCAGGAGGAGGAGGAGGGCGCGGCGCATGGCGCGGAGTATACGGGAGTCGACCCCGGATCGGCGTCTCGTAGCGGGAAAGGGATCGGGACCGGGTGGTGTCCCGTCCGCCTGCGGCGAACGCCCCGCCGCTCGGCCTCAGGGATACACCTCAACCACCGGCGACCTCAAGCGCGTGGTCCCGTCCTTGACGTAGACACCCACGTACCGGCCATCGGGCAGATCTTCCGGCAACTCCGTCTCGATCACCTCGCGATCGCCGACGCGAATCCGTACCTCGCGACCGTCGGTCACGTGGACCCGTACGAGGAGGTCCTCGTCGTCTTCGGGAGCGGGGTCGAGAAAGAAGCGCTCGATCCTCTTGGTGGTCACGCCACCGCCCCCGCCCAGGCGCAAGCGCCACAGCCCCGCTTGGCCATCGGGCAAGAGCCCAAAGACCAGCCAGTCCCCTTCCTTCACGCCGGCGATCACCAGCCCATGACACGTACTCAGGAACTGGTCGCCCTTGCGGCGGAAGAGCGCCCTCAACTCGTACTCGTTCCCGACCTCGACGTCGGTGTTCAGGTAGCCGAAAGGGCGGACCGACTCCAGGGAGATGAAGTCCCGGGAACACTGGAAGTCCTTCGCCTTGGCGTTGTAGATCGTCATCCAGGAGCCGGGCGGCGCGACCAGGGAGTGGATCTCGCCGGCGAGTAGATCGAGCTCCCGCACCTTGCCCCGCAACTCGGCGGCCGCCGGCAGCAAGACCTCCTTGTCGGCCAGGGCGGCACCCGCGCGGGCGGCGAACGTATAGGCCCGCAATGGCATCGACTTCCCCGATCCGGAGTAGTCCTCCAGCAGGTTCCGCGCGCTCCGGGCCAGACGCCGGGACGTGCTCTTCGCGTTGCGCAGGGCCCAGTTCCGGCGATCGAGGGTGCGCAGCCGCTTCTCCAGCTGTTCGTACTCCTCCTCGCCCGGAGACCAGATCCCGGCGTCGGCGAGGTCGAGCAACTCCTGCACCAGCGGAGCGGCGCTCTCCGGCCGCTCCAGCTGTTCGTTGACCCGGGCCTGCAGCGCGATCAGCTCGACGTCGGGATCCTCCTCCCCGTCGATCCGCGTGCGGATGTACTCGATGTGGCCGAGCGCCCGCAGCAACAGATCCTCTTCCTCGACAGGGGACTTCCGATCACCGGCGGCCACCTCCGCCGCCTCGGTGTAGCGCTGGACCAGCTCCTGGCGCAAGCGCCGGCGCTCCGGCTTCGGCGACAGGTGCAACGGCTTGACCCGCTTCAGGATCCACTCCTTCCACGCGGTCCCGAACTCGTGCAGGTTCTGGTGATCCAGCGGTGACGCATTCCCCAGGAACACCTCCTCGAACAGCTCCATCGAGTCGCCGCCGCGGGTGGTGACCTCCTCGCGATACCGGGAGTAGAGGGGGCGGTAGACGTACTCGAGCGTCGTGGGGTCCTCGTACTGCTGCATGAAATAGACGAGTCCCCAGCCGAACGGGTAGTAGTTGCCGGGGTAGGAACCGCCACCCGAGAAACCGATCACCTCGGTCAAGGTCGGGCCCCGCCCCGACTCCAGCGACCCCGCCACGCCCATCAGCCGGCCGATCGCCGCATCGGGCCACAGCACGCGGTGGTCCGCCATCGCCGTGGCGCCCTCGAAGAAGGTCGCGGTGCCTTCGTTGATCCAGGCGGGGGACCATCCTCCACGGCGGGAGAGGATCGTCATGAACTGGTGGCTGGCCTCGTGGAAGAGGGTCTCCAGCATCCAGTCGAGAGCGCCCGTGGTGGTTCGCGTGTCGTAGCAGACGACCATGTTCTGTCCCGGCGACCACCAACCCTCGGGCGCGGACTCACCGGACCACCCATCCAGCATCGACTCCCGCGTCGCGTGAATCCGGATCGTGGTCAGCGTGCGCGGGGCGGCCTTCTCGTCGCCGTCGAGGTAGATCTGGACGTAGTACGAGTGGATGTCGTCCATCGTGTCGGCCACCAGCTGGACCAGCTCCGGCTCGAGGTTCGCCTCGAGGCGGTAGTGATCTCCCTCCAGCGTGATCAGGGGCCAGTGTCCCTCCGCGGTTCGCTCGCGGGTCGCCGAGTCGAGGTCGACCTCCGCGAAGGCCGCGGCGACCTCCTCGTGCAGCGCCTCGATCTTCGCAGCGTCCTTGCCCTCGGCGATCGGGCGCAGGCGGCGGAGCAGGTCCAGGGCGCGCTCCGGATGGCCATTCTCGAAGAGCTGCCCGGCGGCCTTGCAGAGCTTGGAGCTGATCTCGCGGAAGAGGCGCGCCCGGCGGCCGTTCAGCGGATCCGCCTTGGTGAGGTCGCGGCGGGCGAGCTTGGCCCGGCGGCCGTCCCCGCTCTCCTCCAGCAGCCTCGCCGCGCGGGCGAGGTGGTGGGCCGCCTCGTCCCGCGCCTCCAGGGCCAGGAGCGCCTGCCCGAGCAAGAGGTGGGCTCGGCCGTCCCCGGAACGGCGCGCGAGGTGCTCCTGCAGGAGGTCGCGGACCTCCTCCCAGCTCCCGGCGTCGGCCAGCTCGGCGGCGCGCTCGTGGACCTCGTCGGTCGCCTGGCGCGGGGGCGAAGCCGCGCTCACGGCGAGCACGGGCAGCAGGACGAGTAACAGTCTGACGATCACCGGGGTTCCTCCGACAGCTGGGGGGGGCACCAGTCTCTAGCACTCCGGTCCGGCCCGGAAACCGATCGAGGGTGCGGGACCTTATTCGATCCTGGCCGTTGAAGTAATGGTGCCGGAGAGATCCATGGAGGTCTCGAGCTCCAGCTGCATCCCCTGCATGCTGAGATCGAGCATGCTGTCCACGGAGAGCTCGAATTCACCCTTCATCTCGAGGCTGTGCGCGCAGCCCTCCTGGAGGTTCCAGAGCAGCGTTCCCTTCGACTCGAGGGTCAGCTGGAGATCGAGGGCGCTGATCTCCATCTCGTCCACTCCGGGAGGGAGCTCGCCTTGCTCCACCTGCGCCTGGGCATCCTCGGTCATGTCCACGGCGTTGGTGATCTCGACGTGGATCGCGATCACTCCCACCGGAAAAGTGTCGGTCTCGCGGACTCCCTCGAAGCGGGCCTTGATCGAGCCCTCGATGTCCTCGGAGAACCAGTCGGCGAAATCGCCCATGCCGGTGTTCATGCCGCCCATCATCTCGGCGGCCCGGGCGTCCTCGGGGACCAGCTTCACGTTGCCCGCCGGAACCAGAACTCCGCTCAGGGCTTCCGGATCGACCGCCCATTCGTCTCCCTCGGCCACCTCGCCGGGGGGGAGGAAGCTGCGCAGGTCCATGTCCTCGGTCAGACCGATCAGGAGCTCCTCGTCCCCCTCCTCGTCGGGGAAGGCGACGTCGTACGCGTCCTTCTCGGGGTTCCAGGTGAAGATCACGTCCTCGCCTTCGAGCGAGGTCGAGTAGTGGGTGTCGAAGCTCTGATCCACCATGGGGTTCGCGACCTCGACCGTGCTCTTCTGCACGACCTTGTCGAAGCTGCGGCGGAGCTTTCTCGGCCGGCCGTCACGCATCGAGAGGAACTGGTCGGTGACCCGGATCTCGAGGTTCGACTCCACGCTCATCTCGCTGTCGGTAACCGGGCTCTCTTCACCGTTCATCAGGGTCAACATGTCATCGAGGTGCAGCTCGACGACGTTGGTGAAGGTCCTGGTCTTGGTCGATCCCTCGCCCACCGCGAAGACCAGCTTCGATCCGCCGGGGGCGAAGGCGAGGAGAACGGGACAGAGGAGAACGGTGGCCAGAAGGAGTCTCGGAGTCTTGTTCATGGCAAGCTCGGGCGCCGCCCCGGAGGGGGCGCCAGGGAGTGGGGGGGACCCGTATCGAAGGAGGGCTCCAGCGGGGCGAGGTGATACCGGAACCGCGAGCCTTCGTCTACGAGGCGTGATGGTGGGCATTTCTCGAAATCGGGATGGCGCGGGAGGGTGACCTCGCCCACCCCGGGAGACTACTCCGGCGGCGCCGTGGCGGGGCGGTGGTGCTCTGCGACCCACAGGCTCCCGCTCCGTCGCGCGCCTTCATCGGGGTGGGAGAGCTCGAAGAGAGAGGGGCGCCGTCCCTGCGGACGACGCCCCCCGAGAGTACGGTCGAGTGCCCTGGACCTCTAGTCGCAGTAGAGCACTTCGAGGCCGTCGCTGAGGCCGACGCTGGTGCCGTCCACGTGAGCCGGATCGCGGTACCAGAACTGGAAGTACTGCTTGGAACCCGAGGAGCCGGGGTCGACGGCCATCGGCACCATCGTGGAGCCCCACATGTCCAGCTGCACGAACGCCTCGCGGGTCAGCGGGTTGCCCACCAGGCGGAAGCCGCCGTAGAAGGGCACCGACGCGGAAGAACCGCCGGAGAAGAGCAGGGCGAACTGGTCCGGGATCCCCCCGTTCATGCCGATCTCGAAGTCACCACTCGTCTCGCTCGGCGTGCCTACCCAGGCCATCTGCGCGATCCAACCCAGGGAGTTCTCCTTGTTGGTGCCGTACTTGACCGGGGGGATGCAGCCGCTCGAGCTGCCGAAGACGAACACCTCGAGGTCGTCGATGTTCCAGCCGCCGAACTCGACGCCGCCGTCGGTCTCGAGGGTGAACTCGATCTGGACGGAGGAGTTGCCGTCCGCCCAGTTCGCGATGTCGACCTCCTGGAGGGTCCAGGCGGTGTCGATGAGGTTGCCGCTCGAGGGGTTCTGCCAGACCACGGCGCCGTTCACCTTGATCTTCGCCTGATCGTAGATCCCTTCCTCGACGGTCAGCCAACGCCGGAAGCTCAGGGTCGTCCCGACGGCGGAGGAGCAGTTGATCACCGGCGAGCGCAGCCAGTTGCTCACGTTCGGCTTGTACTCGCCGTTCCAGCCGGAGGGCCCGAGGTCGTTGCCCCAGACGTTGCTGCCGCTGTAGGCGCTGGAGGGGTCACCCGATTGACCCTGGGGGACACCCAGCTGCCAGTCGTCCTGCGTGGCGATCTGGCCGTGCGTCCAGCCGTTGGTACCGCCCTCGAAGTCGTCGGAGAACAGCAAGGTCAGGAGCCCGATGCGGAACGAGTAGGTGCTGTCCGGAGCGCCCTTGGGCGAGGTGTCCTCGTTGCCGAGCGAGTCGGTCGCGCGGACGTAGTACTCGACACGGGCCGGGGAGATCTGGCCGGGAATGTCCGCGGTGTAGTCGTCACCGCTGACCGGCGACATCGGGACGGTGACGAAGTTACCACCGTCGACGTTGTAGAGGAGCTCGACGCCCGTGATCGACGGAGCGACCAGCGGAACGACCGTGGCGTCCACGGTGTAGGGACCGACCTCGTCCAGGGTGTCGGGGAGCTCGGTGACGCCCGTGATCTCGATCAGGGCCAGATCGTAGCCGGGGAAGCCCTGCTCCAGGAAACCGTCGTTGATGTCGTTGTAGTTCGGCGTTCCGTTGTCGATGTTGCCGTCGTCGTCGTCGAGGGTCAGCCACTGCGTCTCGATCACCGACTTGATCTGCGTCTGGTTGTAGGCGTTCATCCAGTTGATGAAGAGCGCGTCCGCGACCGCGTCACCCGCCGCGTTGCCGAGGGTGAGGTTGAGGTTGCGGCGGACCTTCCAGGCCGCGCCCATCCAGACCTCGCCGTCGGCGTGCACGCCGCCGTAGCAGCCGGGGTTGGAGTCGCCGCAGAACTGGCGCGTGTTCATGCCGGAGCGGACGTAGCCGGTGCCGGTGAAGTTTTCCCCGACGATGGGGTTGTCGACGACGTACATCGCCCAGATGTCGGCGTTGCCCTCGCCCATGCCGTCGCTGCCGTTGCCGGTGTTGTAGTTGACGTTGTGCCAGTGGCCCATCTCGTGAAGGACGACCGTGGAGTAGGACGTGTTCGGGCAGCTGCCGCCGGCCTTGTAGTGGTTGATCGAGCTGCCGTTGAAGTAGGCGTTGCAGGTGTCGTTCAGGTTGACGTTGGCCGTCGCCCGGAAGTCGAGGTGGCTGTCGGAGGGGTCGACCGAACGGACCCAGTCACGCTGCTTGCCGATCCAGAGGTGGGCGTTCGCCTGAGCGGTGACCAGCGCAGCCGACGAGGGGTTCATCAGCACGGAGTTGCCCGTGCCGGTGACCGAGGTCGTCAACGTGTAGTCGGTGCCCGTGTCGTGGTTGACGTTGGTGAAGAGGCCGTAGTAGTCGACGGTGATGTTGATCGGGCCGGTCACTCCGGGGAAGTTGAAGTTGCCGTTGGCGTCGGTGTAGACCGTACCGGCCGAGCCACCGTTGACCCGAGCGTGATTCATCGGCTGCTGGGTCTCGGGGTTGCTCGCGATGTCGGGCTTCGTCCCCGGCGAGGCCATCGTCGAGAGGGTGCCGCCTACGTCGAAGTGACAGATGTCCGTCTGCTCGTTGATCACCGAGCCGTTGTACGCGTCGACCCAGAGGGTGTACCCCTCCGGAGTGACGTTCTTTGCGTACCAGTGCACGCTGATCTGCCAGACCAGTCTCGCCTCGCGGCTCTTGGGCCCGGTCTCCAGCTGGCCGATCGCCTTGGTCGGTCCGCTAACCACGGTGCCGGCGAGACCGACCTTCTCCTCGAAGTGCTTCAGGGCGATCGTCGTCGCGCGGTCCGCCCCGACGAGCGCTCCGGTGGAGATGCCGAGGAGATCCGGCATCGCCGTGGTCTGCACCGAGAGCAGCTCGCCCTCGGTAGTGAAGAGGGTGTTGACGAATCCGCCGAGGACCGGGACTCCGTTCACCTCCTGGCGGAACTGAGCGGTGACCTTGTCGGTCGTGCCGACCCGGCTCAGCGGGAGGACGTGGGTCGAATCCTCGACGAGGGTCGCGCTCTCGATGCCGTGGAGCGTCTCGGTGCTCTCGATCGCCAGGCGTCCGAGGGCGTAGAAATCCTCGGTGTCGGCGGGTTGGAAAGCAGCGGCCGCCGAGCCGCCGTAGAGGAACTGGACGTAGCCGGTCTGGACGTCGGTGTAGGTGTGCCAGTTCGAGCCGTTGCTCTCTTTCCAGACTCGGGTTCCCTCGTGGACCGCGAACGCGGTCGACTGGGCTTGAGATTCCGGCTCCTGGGCGAGGAGCGGGGGCGCGACGAGCAGGATGGTCGCGCCGAGGCCAAAGAAGCTACTGGGGGTCATGGCAATCTGATTGTTGGGGACTCGTGGCCCCGGTCGCCCTCAACTGGGGCGCCGCCGGGTGGGAGGAGGCCACCGGGGAGGGCGCTCGGTCTCTTTCGAGTCCCGGTCGCCCGCTCTCGCCGTGCGTGGTGGCCCTCAGACCTGTCTGAAGCTACACTAGACCCTCGTGACGAGGCGGTAGGGCAGAAAGACGGGCGGAAACCGGAATTGCCGAAGGAGGCCCGCCGGGGACGTGCGAGATCGCGCGTAACATGCCTCTGAGGGCCCCTTCCGGGAAGACCGTGTCAGCGCAGGAGAGCGAAAATGAACGTCCGAATCGAGTTCTGCAAGATGTGAAACTACGATCCCCAGGCGGCCGGTCTGGCCGCCGAACTGAAGGAGCTGGTGCCCGCAGCCGAGGTCGAGCTCGTCGAGAGCAGCGGGGGCGCGTTCGAGGTGACGGTGGATGGACGCCTCGTCTTCTCCAAGCTCCAGCAGGGGCGATTCCCGGCCTATCGGGAGATTCCCACACTTCTCGGCTCCTGAGCGCCAACCAGCTCGCGCGGGCGGGTCTCCTGTACAGGTTCCGGTCGGGCTCCGGAGGGGGGGATACTGTCTTTAGCGGTTAGAGGGAGAAGGCGACCAGCGCGGCGACGACTGCAATAACGACGAACGTCGTGGCGGCGGGGACCTTACTCCTCTCGACCCGGGGCAGAGAATCCATGTTGAGGGTCATGATGGGGGTGGGGGATGACCTCGACCCAACGATTACCACGTATCGCGCAAATAGGGGAGACAAGTCCTGAAAGTCCGGAGTGACGGGCGATCCCGCCCCCTTCCGGCGCGTTGCCGACGCCTGGCTCCGGACCGGGTGACGCGCACCGGGGTGCGCCGGTCGGGACGGGTGAGAGTCATGCGGAGAGGCGCGCAGCGACGAGCCTCGCTCCTTCGTCGGAACGGGCCATCGGCGGTCGGTGACGACTCGCTCCGACCGGGGACCGGGTTATCGATGGAAACGCAGCGGAGAAACGGCTCAGATCTAGGGGTGCCGATCCGGCGCCTCCCGTCGAGAGACGGACCGATTCGACGGCTTCGAAGGACCTCGCTCCGAACGGGGCTCGCCGTGGCGCCCTGCCTCGGCTACATTCCTGCGCTCCCATGCTCAACCTCTCCCGCTTCGACCTTTCCCGCATCCGGGCCCTGCGCCGCTTCCGGGAGGTGGACCGCCGGATTCGCGATCGCGTCGAACTGGCCTCGCGGGTGGTCTGCATCGCCAGCGGCAAGGGGGGGACGGGCAAGAGCGTCCTGGCCACCAACCTCGCCGTGAAGCGCGCCCAGGCGGGCGAGAAGGTCTGCGTGGTCGACTGCGACGGCGGTCTGGCCAACGCCCACCTCCTGCTGGGGATCGCTCCTCGCTACGACATCGGCGACCTGATCCAGGGGCGGGTGCGAGCGGCCGAGGCGGTGGAAGAGGGGCCCGCCGGGGTGAGCCTGATCTCCGGGGGCGTCGGTCGTCCGGCCCTGGCCAACCCGACCCGGCGCGAACTCGATCGTCTCTTCCGCGCCTTGCGTCCCCTCGAGGACTCCTTCGACCTGATCATCATCGATCATGGAGCCGGGCTCTCCTACTCGACGGTGACCCACCTGGCGGCGACCAGCACGCTGCTACTGGTCACCAACCCCGAGGTGACCGCGCTCTCCGATGCGTACGCCACCTTCAAGCAGGCGTGCCTGTCGAACGAAGAGCTGCGCGTCGGGCTGGTGGTGAATCGCGCGGTGGACGAGGCCGTCGCCTGGGGCGCGTGGGAGCGATTCGAAGGAGTCGCGCGGCGATTCCTGCAACAAGCCCCTGACTTCGTCGGCTGGGTGCCGCAGGACGTGGCGGTCTACCACTCGGTCGAACGGCGCATTCCCGTCTGCATCGATTCTCCCGATTCCGAGTCCGCGGGAGCGCTCGCGCAGATCGCCCTCTGGGGACCTCTCGACCACGCGCGCACGCCTCGCTCCTTCTACGATCGGGCGCGAAAGGCGTTGCGATAGCGTCGTCCGACGCGGCGGTGTCCCGCGCCGCCACCTGGGGTATTCACCCCACTCGCGCGAGTGTCTCGCCGCCGGCGCGCGACGCGATCGAGGCGATCGAGGACTCCAGTCGATGGGAAGTCGCGCGAAACTCGGCGCCCTGATCCTTGAATGACCTCCGTCGATCCGATTGAGTGATCGTGCCTCTCGAGGACCGGAACCTGGAGTACCGGATGCACGTTCTCTCGCTGGTCAACCAGAAAGGTGGCTGTGGCAAGACCACGGCCGCAGTCAACCTGGCTGGAGCTCTGGCTGCACGGGGGCGGCGAGTTCTGCTCGTCGACCTCGATCCACAGGCGCACGCTACGATGGCTCTCGGCTGGGCCGTCGATGACGAACCGGTGCTGCTCGAGGTCCTCGGGGGTTACTCGGGGGTCGACGAGGCGCTCGTCTCGGCGCCCGGAGGGATCTGGTTGCTGCCGGCCACCGACGATCTGGCGGAGTTCGAGGAGTCATCCGCGCGCACGTTGCACCCCGAGTCGGTGCTGCGCGAAGCGCTCGAGGCGATGCACACCGAGTTCGACGAGGTGGTGCTCGACTGTCCGCCGCGGGTGGACGGAGTCCTCGCCGCGAACGCGCTGCGCGCCTCCGATACCGCGGTGCTCGTGGTGGAGACCGGCGCCTTCGCCCTGCAGGGTGCGATCAAGGCCCTCGCGGTGCTCGAGGAGATCGGCAGCGAGCTCGACCACCCGTTCCACCTCCGCGTTCTGGCGACGCTCTTCGATCGTCGAACGCGCTTCGCTCGCGAGCTCCTGCTCGCGACGCACGGCCGCTTCGGTGCGGCGTTGTTCGATTCGGTGATCCGGACCAGCGTCCGCCTGCGGGAGGCCGCGGGGATGGGGGTTCCGGTGCAAGTGCTCGATCCCGGCTGTCGCGCCGCCGACGACTTCGGCGCGCTGGCCGAGGAGTGGCTCCAGTGGGAGGCGAGCCTGGCCGCCGAACAGGAGCCACTGGAGGTCACCCACTGAATGAAGGCGCGCTGCAAACGATTCACCTTCCCACCGACCCCGAACCCCCGCTCGGCCATCGCGGCCGGAGGGTCCTCGAAATGAGGAGGAACGTCATCGACCGGCTGGCTCTCTTGTGCACCCTCCACGCCGACGGGCCGAGGACCACGCGGCTCCTGCGCGAGGCGGGATGCACCACTCTCGACAAGCTCCAGGATCTCGAGCCGAAACGGCTGGCGAAGATCCTCGGGCTATCTCCCGCCGCCGCGCGACGTCTGTTGCGCGAGGTCGCCCTGCTCCAGGATCGCCTCGAGCCGGACCTGGAGCGTGAGGAGGTGATGTATCCACCGGCGGCGGACGCCGGCGGGATGAAGCCGGCGCCCCCGGGCTACTTGCGGGTCGGACCGACCCCCGAGGCAGCTCCGGTCCAGCGAGAGGAGCCGGCGGACACGGCGGAGCCTCCCCGGCGCGCCGACCTGGACGTGCGCGACCGGCGGCTGCTCGACGCGGTCGTCGATCGCTGGCGCAAGGCGGACGAGACCAGCCGGCGCAAGGTCGAGGAGGAGACCCCTCCCGTGCAGGAGCCGGTCGACGAGCAGCCCACCCACGAGGTGGTCGAGATCTCCGTGCACCCGCCCCCGGGGATGCTGCGGGCGGGGGACCTGAGCGGCCTCGACGAAGGCGTCTGCGAGGCGCTGTACCGGGGTGGCATCACCTCGCTCGAGGAGCTCGCCACCTGTCCGGTCGACGCCCTGGTGGAGCGCTCCCGGCTCTCCTTCACCCGGGCGCGCACGCTGCAGTTCCTCGCCGGGAGGCGCCTCGCGGAGATGGAGGACGAGAAGCCCTCCGCCGAGCGCACTCCGGAAGCAGCCGTTCGAGCGACGCCGGAAGCCGAGGAGCGCATCTCGCTCGCCTCACCGGCGCGACGGTCGATCCCCCTCGAGAGCTCGGATCTCGGCCAGCCGGGTGGCGACGAAGGGGTCGGCGGCCCCTTCGCCTAGAGGCCCGGCTGGAACAACCGACCTCCGCCTCCGCGATCGAGCCCCGACCGCTCCGAGCGGGCGGGGCTCGTTGTCCGACGGCCACTCCGTAGCGCTCGCCATCGGCGCGGGTATACGATTCGAGGTCCCCTCCGACCCGCCCGCGGAATCGTTCGATGAGAATCCCGACCCTACTCGTTCTCGCGATCACCTGGCTCCACGCCGCGCCGATCGCCGTCGCGCAGGAGGACCCGCTGCCCCTCGCCCCCGACGGCCGTCCCGGCCTGGGGATCGAGGGGGACGCTCGCTCCTACGGCCGCTTCTTCCGCTCTCCCACCGAAGCGGAGAGCGCGTTCCTCCGCGGACTGGAGGAGCTCGAGCCGGAGATCCGCGTCCTCGCGGAGATGGTCCGCCGCGGCTATCGCGAGCGCGGCTACTTCCGCCTCCTGGGGCGCCTCGAGGACCAGCGTCTCTCCGAGCTGCACCGCCGCTTCGGCGAGACCGAGCTGGTCGCCCTCGATCTCCTGGTCGAGGGGGGCGAGGTCGCCGAGGCCTTCGCGGAGATGTTCCTCGACCTGCGCTTCCGGGCGAGGATCGACCTGCTCGACTCGTTCGAGCTCGAGATGCGGGAGGTCGAGGTGGGGCTCGCGCTCCTGCGCGCGACCCAGCACGGGTTCGTCGAGCTCAAGAGCACCGAGGCGAGGGCGATCGCCGAGCGCGTCGATCTCTCGGCGTCGATGCTGCGCGCGATCCGGCTCGATCTCGAAGCCCTGCGCGAGAGGGGGGATGCCCGCGCGCCCGGCACCCCCGACCCCGCCTGGATGGCGGAGCTGATCGGGTTGACCAAGATCCGCGACAAGGAGCTGCAGCGGATCGCGTTCCTGGACCTGCAGCGCAAGGTGACCCATCGCCTGGAGCGGCTCCAGGGTGCCCTGTTCACGCCGCGCCTGCGGAAGAAGCTAGGCACCGAGCTCGCCCGGCGCGCCGCCGGGACCGAGGCCGCGAAGAAGCGCGCGGAGAAGGCGCGTCTCTACCTCCTGATCTCGCCCGAGGGGGACGACCCCCCGCGGGAGGTGCTGCAGATGGCCAAGCACCGGCGCCATCAGTACGCCTTGAGCGAGGCGCTGGGGGGGCTCGCCCACGATCCCCTGGACGAGGAGCTCACCTACTGGACCGGGATCACCACCGATTACCTCTACCGCAACGTGGACTCGCGCCAGTGGTTCGACCGCTACCTGGCGATGCGCGGGATTCGCGTCGACCAGCACTCGACCATCGAGGGGCGCCAACTCACCGAATGGGAGGAGCACGCCCGGGAGGTGGTGTTGCGCATGTACACACCCGGGGGGCTCACCGGCAAGTGACGGAGCGGTCGGCGGAGTCGGGGATCAGCCGTCCGTCGCGAGGAACTTCTTCAGCCGGTCGCGCCACATCTCGTTCTGCGGATCGAGCCGGATGCAGTGACGTATCTGCTCGATCGCCTCCTCGCGCTGGCCGTTGATGAACAGGCAGCAGGCGTAGGTGTCGATCGTATTCACTTCCTCGGGGGCGAGCTTCGCGCCGATGGCCGCCAGCTCGAGAGCGTACCGGCACTCCTCCGGGGTGAGGTTCTCGGCGTCCTCGTAGAAGCCCCAGGCGATGTTGTTCGCCTCCATGGCGCGCTCGGACTCGGAGACGTTCTCCCAGACGTGCGCCGCGGCGAGCCGCCACTCCCGCCACCAGCGAAGTGACTCTCGGTCGCTCTTGGACCGGGAGAGCTTCCACTTGCAGAAGCCCTGGATCTTTCGCCAGCCGGCGAACAGGAGCTCGCGCTCGGTCTCGGTGGAGAGGAACTCGCGCAACGGCGCGTCCTCGCCCGTCAGCTTGAGCGAGGTGATCGCCTTCTCCAGGACGAGCCACCGTCCGGGAACCGACTTCGCTCCCGGATCGAGCCGGGCGATCGCCTTCGACTGCGCCTCCGCCCGGGTCTCCATCCCGAGCCTTCGCAGGCGTACACACAGCTGCCAGCGATCCTCGACGCTCGCCGTATCGAACCCGACCTCCCGATCGATCAGGTCGGTGGCGATCGCGGTCTCCTTCTCGATCCGCTCCGTCGCCCCGAAGACGTGGAGGCGCGCGATCAGGTCGAGGCGGAGCCGCGGGTCGGTCGGATTCGCCTCGACCTGATCGAGACGGTGGGGGATCGTGCCCTCGCCCGACTCGATGCGGGCCAGCTCGCGCTTGAACAGGTTGGTCGGCAGGTAGCCGGCGATCCCATCGCGCGGTGCGCCGTCGGACTCGAGGAACAGCAGCGTGGGCAGAGCCCGAACGCCGTAACGGCTGGAGAGCTGCTTCCCGTCCGCGGACTCGGTGTCGACCCGCAAGCAGATCAGGTCCTTCAGCTCGGTGACCACCGAGGGGGCGGACAGGGCTTCCCGGCCCAGCCTCTCGCAGCGCGAGCAGGACTCGGACCAGAACTCGAGGAAGACGAGCTTCTTCGAGCTCGCTGCCCGGGCCAGCGCCTCGTCGAAGGTGCCCTCGAACCAGTCCACCTTCCCCTGCATTTCGCAGACGACGGGGGGCGCGGGGAGGGGAGCGCGGGGCGCGGCCAGGAAGAGGGCCGCGAGCGCCAGGGTGGTGGTCAGCATGAGGGAGCGGGGGAAGGCTCTCGCGTGGGGACTCCCCGAATCCTAGGGCACCGGAGACCACCGAGAGGACTCCGGGTCGGATCCCCTACTCTTTTGCCTCCATTCTTGCGTGAGGCAAACACAGACCGTCCCCGGGGCTCCGGCGGCCGGTCGCGGCAGCGGAGGGGGACGTCTCGACGTCGAGCGCGTATACTGTTTCGCCCGCCTTTCTCGCACCCCACCCCCGTTCCGCGAGACCCCCGAATCCACGGGGGCTGTCCTCATGAGCTCTGCCAAGACGATGCACCGATTCTCCGCCCTCATCGACGCGGTCACGGACCGCCCCGGCGACGATCCCATCTTCACCCTCAACGCCGAGGCGAGCCGCCGGGCCCAGGACGGGGAATCGGTCCTCAACGCCACCCTGGGCGCCCTGATGAACGACGACGGCCAGCTGGCGACCCTCCCCTCGGTGGCCGAGGCGCTGTCCAGCATCCCGCCGCGGGTCGCCTCCGCCTACGCTCCGATCGCCGGACCGCCCGCGTATCTCGAGGCGGTCGTCCACGATACCTTCGGGGAGAGCCCGCTCCCGGAGGTGGCCACGGCGGTGGCGACTCCCGGCGGTACCGGAGCGATCCTCCACGCGATGGTGAGCTTCCTGGAGCCCGATCAGGCGCTGCTCACCACCAGCTACTACTGGTCGCCGTACCAGATCATCGCCACCCACACCGGGCGGCGCGTCGAGACCTTCGAGATGTTCGACGGGAACGGTCGCTTCAACCTGCCCGCCTTCGAGCAGGCCCTGGAGCGGCAGTTCGAGAGCCAGGGACGAGCGATGGCCGTGCTGAACTTCCCCTGCCACAACCCGACCGGTTACTCCCTGGACGCGGAGGAGTGGGCCGGTCTGACCGACGTGGTCTCGCGGATGGGGTCGAAGGCTCCCCTGGCGCTGCTCTTCGACATCGCCTACGCCAAGTTCGGCGCGCCGGGAACGGAGCGCTGGGTGGACCACCTCGAGAAGCTGTCGCTTCACGCGCAGGTGCTGATCGCCTGGAGCGCATCGAAGGCGTTCGCCCAGTACGGTTCGCGGATCGGCTCGCTGATCGCATTGCAACACGACGAGGCGGAGCGCAAGCGCATCTTCAACGCCCTCTCCTACGCCTGTCGCGGCACCTGGTCGAACTGCAACCACCTCGGCATGCTGGCGATCACCGAGCTGCTCACCCATCCCGAGTCCAAGGCGGCCTCGGAAGCGGAGCGCCGCGAGTTGGTGAAGCTGCTCGACGAGCGCGTCGAGGCGTTCAACGAGGCCGCTTCGGCGGCGGGGCTGCAGTACCCCCGGTACGAAGGCGGTTTCTTCGTCACCGTCTTCTCCCGTGACGCCCGGAAGAGCGCGGCGGTGATGAAGGATGACGGTGTCTTCGCGGTGCCCGTGGAGGGTGCCGTTCGGCTGGCCCTCTGCTCGGTGACCGTGCCGCAGATACCCCGGCTGGTGAGCTCCCTGGCCAAGGGCATACAAGCGGCGGAGGAGCGCTGAATGGCGATGGATACCACCACCGAGAAGCTCTACGAAGTCCCCACCCCGGAGGCTGAAGTGCGGATTCACAGCGGCGACTGGGAGCTGGAGCACGCGTATGGAGGCCGGGTCCACCTCCTGGACAATCTCTTCCTGCACTCCTCACTGGCGCGACTCAGCTCCCCCCGGACGAGGCTCCCCGAGATCATCGGTCTCCTGCGTTCGGTCTACGAGACGTTGCTCTCCTACGCCACTCAGGAGTTCCCCAGCGTCCGCACCGAGCTACCCACCCGGATGAGCACCTCTCACCCGTCGGAGGGGATCTATCGGGGGCCGGTGTTCGACACGACGACCAACGTGGTCATCTGCGACGTGATTCGCGCGGGGGTGGTTCCCAGCCAGGTGTGCTTCGAGCGGCTCCTGTCGGTCCTGCCCGAGGAGCGCGTGCGTCTCGATCACCTGAACATGTCCCGGCTGACCGATGATCGAGGACAGATCACCGGCGTGGATCTCGCCGGCAGCAAGATCGGCGGGAGTGTCGACGACTCGATCCTGATCATCCCCGATCCGATGGGCGCGACGGGATCGACGGTGCTTCGCGCCGTCCGGCACTACCTCGAGGAGCACGGGAAGCCGGCGAAGATCATCGCCATGCCGATGATCGCGACGCCCGAGTTCCTGCGCAACGTCCTCGCCGAGATCGAGGACCTGGTCGTCTACACCGCGCGCCTGGACCGCGGTCTGTCGCCTCCCGACGTGCTGGAGACGATCCCCGGAACGCACTGGGATCGCGAGAAGGGGCTGAACGATCTCAGCTACATCGTCCCCGGTGCGGGGGGCATGGGCGAGATCCTCAACAACGCCTGGTGCTGACGCGGGGCGGCCGACGTTTTCGGTCGGCCGGGTCTCGAAAGGTGGCGGATTCCCGTGACCGACCCGACCCAGTCCTTCCGACGGGGTGAAGCCGGGTAGCCACTGGCCAGGACGGGTCCAGCGGGCCAGAATGCGGGGCATGGATGCCCGGTGTAACCTGCCCATGATCCTCCGCTCCGCCGGGTCCGGCGGACTCCTGCGAGTCAATCGGACCTTCACGGAGCGACTCGGCCTCACCGGCGAGCAGCTCGAAGCAGAGCCCCTCTCGACGTGGATTCACCCGGAGGACCGGGAGGCGCTGGTGCAGTGTCTGGAGAGGGAAGAGGGCCGCGCGCGGGCGAGGCATCGAACGGCATCGGGTGACTGGGTGCCCTTCGACTGGCGGGTGAAGCCACACCACGGAGGCGCGGTGGCCCTCGGTCTGTTCCACCAGGAACTGGAGGCCGCGTCGAGCACACCGGCGAACAAGACCTCTTCCGAGCGCTCGTCGATGGGCCGGACCCTGGACGCCATGGCCCTCATCGTCGAGGCGAAGAACCCGGGGATGAAGTGCTCGATCCTGCTGACCGACCCGGGACGCGAGTACATCACCGGCGGGGCCGGACCCAGCCTGCCCCCCGAGTACAACCAGGCCGTCGAGGGGCTCCGCATCGGGCCCGCCGTCGGTTCCTGCGGAACCGCGACCTTCTGGAACGAGCCCGTGGTCGTCGAGAACATCGCGGAGGACCCGCTCTGGCAGGACCTGCGCGGCGCAGCCGGGCTGGCGGGAGTCGGGGCGTGCTGGTCGCATCCGATCACCGCGACCGAGGGCGACGTCCTCGGTGCGATGGCGCTGTACTCCCCCGAGCCCCGGGTGCCGACCCAGCACGAGATGGACGGGCTCGAGATCGCGGCCCGGATGGTCGGCCTCGCAGTCGAGCGGGAGAGCCTCGAGGAGCAGCTGCGTCAGGCGATGAAGATGGAGGCGCTCGGCGTCCTCGCCGGTGGCATCGCGCACGACTTCAACAACCTGCTGGCCGCCATCATGGGCAACGCCGAGCTCGCGCTGACCACGCTTCCTGGGACCGCCGAGCAGGGACCGATGCTGAGGGGAATCGTGACCGCGAGTGTCAGCGCTTCCGAGCTATGCAACCAGATGCTGGCCTATGCGGGGCGCGGCGCGTTGTCGGTGGAGACCCTGGAGTGCAACGGACTGATCCAGGAGCTCGGCGGGCTCCTGCAGGTGGCTCTCTCGAAGAAGGCCGAGCTCGTCTACGACCTGTGCGAGGAGCCGCTGGGCGCCAGGGCGGACCGGAGCCAGCTGCGTCAGGTGATCTTGAACCTGATCACGAATGCGGCCGAGGCGATCGGAAACCGCGAAGGCCGCATCGTCCTCGCCACGAGCGCGCGGACCCTCGGCCGCGAAGAGCTCGAGCTACACGGCTCCGACTCGGAGCTGGAACCGGGTGACTACGTGATCCTGCGGGTCAGCGATACGGGCCCGGGCATGAGCCCCGCGACCCAGGCCGCCATCTTCGATCCGTTCTACACCACCAAGTCGGCCGGTCGCGGTCTCGGGCTGGCGGCCGTTCAGGGCATCGTTCGGGGCCACCAGGGGGCGATCACGCTGGAGAGCACCCCGGGAGTCGGGACGACGTTCACGGTGCTGCTACCGCGTGTTCCCGTACCCCACGACGATGCTCCGCGAGCTCCGGAACCCGGTCCCGAGACCGAGGGCTCCCGCATCCTCGTCGTGGACGACGACCCCGAGGTACGCGAGGTCCTGCGGAGAATACTCGAAAGCGCGAAGTACCGGGTCCTGGAGGCGAGCGACGGCCAGGAGGCGATCGAGGTGTTCCGGCGAGATGCCGACTCGATCGATTGTGTGCTGCTCGACCTCAGCATGCCGAAGCTGGACGGTGAGGAGACCTTCCACGAGCTGCGCAAGATCCGCGAGGACGCGCGGGTAGTCCTGAGCAGCGGCTTCACGGAGCAGGAGATGCTCGACCGCTTCAATGGATTCGGTCTCGCCGGCGTCGTTCAGAAGCCGACCCCGATGCCCGTGCTGTTGGCGAAGATCGCGGAGGCCACGGAGTGTGCTCAACGGTAGGACGAGCTCTTCCGTCGGACCTCTCGACCTCGAGCCGCAGGAGTGCCGGAGCGACGCGGGCTAGGCGGCCCGGTCCTCCTCATCTGCCCCGCCCCGGCACCAGCTGAGCAGGATCTCCTCCAGCTCCTGCCGGCGGAAGGGCTTGACCAGGTAGCCGTCCATCCCCGAGTCGAGGCATCGCTGGCGATCCTCGGGCATGGCGTTGGCGGTCATCGCGATGATTGGCAGGCCCCCGGCGAGCTGACGCTCGCGGATCTCCAGGGTCGCGTCGATGCCGTTGAGGATCGGCATCTGGATGTCCATCAGGACGATGTCGAACGACTCCCTCTCGAGCCTCTCGATCGCCTCCCGGCCATTCTCGGTGACCGTGGCCTCGCAGTTCAGCTTCTTCAGCGCCGCCACCGCGACCTTCTGGTTGATCTTGTTGTCCTCGACCAGCAGCACCCGGAGGCCGCTTCCGAGGACGCCGAGCCGGAGTTCCTCGTCCTCCTCGACCGGCGCCTCGCAGCGGCGGAGGGGCAGCTCTACCCGAAAGGTCGACCCGACGCCCACCTCGCTCACGACCGTGACCTCGCCGCCGAGGGCCTCGCAGATCCGCACGCAGATGGAGAGCCCCAATCCCGTTCCTCCGAACTGACGGGTGGTGGAGGAGTCCGCCTGCCCGAAGGCCTCGAAGATCAGGTCGAGCTTCTCGGGTGGGATTCCGACGCCCGTGTCCTCGATCTCGATGGTCGTCAGCTCGTCCCCCGAGTCGCCCGGCTCCGAGCCGACGCGAACCAGGACCCCTCCCTCGGAGGTGAACTTGATCGCATTGCCCACCAGGTTGATGACCACCTGGCGAAGGCGACAGGGATCCCCATCGATGTACTCGGGGGCCCCCTCGAGGAAGTCGATGTCGAGCGTGATCCCCTTGTCGAGCGCGGACTGCCTCATCATCCTGACGACGTCGCTCAGGCTGTCCCGGAGATCGAACGGCACCATCTCGAAGGTCAGCCGGCCGGCCTCGATCTTCGAGAGGTCGAGGATGTCGTTGATGATCGCGAGCAGCGTCTCGCCCGAGCTCCGGATCGTGTGGACCGCGTCGAGCTGTTCCTGGCTCAGCGCGGAGTCGAGCAGCACCTCGGTCATGCCGATGACCCCGTTCATCGGGGTCCGGATCTCGTGACTCATGGTGGACAGGAATTCCGCCTTGGCCCGCGAGGCCTGCAACGCTTCGTCGCGCGCCTGGGCGAGGAGCCCGGACTGGTCGACCAGGCGCGTGGCCTGCTCCTCCACCCGCTGCCGGTGCTCCTCGACCTCCATCGCATACTCCATCAGCTCCCTCTCGTTGCGCTTGGGGTGCGTGATGTCGCGGGCGATGACCGCGGAACCGACGACCTCCCCGTCCGCCAGGCGGATCGGTGACAGCGTCAACGACAGCTCCAGCTGCTGGTCGTCCTTGCGTGCCCAGGTGACCTCCAGGTCGGTGCACGTCAGCCCCTGGTGCGCCATCCAGAGGAGCTCTTCCATCTCCTTGGCGGTCCGGTGCGGGGCCAGCCGCGTCAGCGGCTCGCCGATGATCTCACCACCCGTGAAGCCGATGAGCTCTTCCGCTCCCTGGTTCCAGCTCTCGATGGTGCCGTCGGGGGAGTACCCGATGATCGCGTCACCGGTCGACTCGATGATGGAGGCGTACCGCTGGTGTTCGTGGTCCTGCTCGGCACCCCCGACGCCGGTGTCCGCGGCGGTGATCAGGGTCGTCCCTTCACCGTGGTCGGGCCCGTCGAGGGTGCGCTGCTCGAACCGCAGCAGGCGCCGGACGCCCTCGCCGTCCGTCACCTCCACCCGGAGGTGGCTCTCCGCCGATGCCCCGAGGTCGGGGAGGACCTCCCCGATCGCTTTCCCGACGGCGTCGTCCGGCGCTGCTCCCGTCCACTCGGCCATCCGGGCGTTCCAGCGGAGGATCGTCCCCGCGGCATCGAGGGTACAGAGTCCGAACGGCAACTCGTCGAGGAGGGACCACGCCTCGGTCATGACGCCTCTCCTTCGGCTCCCGGAGCGCCCGGGACGACGGCCGGGGGAGGAGTCCCGGTCCTCGGCTGCAGGACGGTGGGCGTGAGTCTGGTGGGGGTAGCGACGGCCATCGGTGTGCGGGGGGGTACCGCCCCGTCGATCCACGCCCCGCGAGGGGGGGAGACGAGGGAGATCCTTCCCCATCGGGCTTCCGGGGGGCGCGGGATGAGCGGGATGAGGACAAATGGACCCGTTGCGCCGCGGATCCTGCCTCTCCCCAGATCGGACCAGGCGGTCCCCTGTGACCCTTCTCCCGGCCGCGGCTATCTTCGGAGGCCCTGTTTCCGCCCGGAGAAAGCCATGAAGACCATACCCTGGATCGTCGCCGCCCTGGCAGTCGCCTCTCTCATCCTCACCGACGTGTCCCGCGGACACGGGGGGACCTATCGAGGTCCGGGAAACAGCGTGCCGCCGGGCGGGAGTGGAGACAGCGTGGCGCCGGGGGCCACCGGATCGGGTGGCTCCGGGAGCGGTGGGGCGACCACCGGCGGAGGGGGAGCCTCGACCCAGCCCGGGACCAAGGGGGGCTCCAAGGCGTCCGGCGGCTCCTCCCTGCCCTCGACCGCCAGCCTCGCGGCCGGGTCGCCGGGCATGGCCTGGGAACCGTGGTGGGCGTTCAACCGCGACCCCTACCTCAACCTCAAGGCGGTCGTCCACGGCGGGGAGCTGATGTTCGGCAGTGACGATTTCTTCCTCGGCCACGCCCCGCTCGACGCGGCGCGCGACCGCCAACGCCCGACCGACGAGGTGATCCACCGGAGCATCGTGCCCGCCCTCCTGAAGGTGCTCGAGCACGAGACCGACAACGACTTGGTCACCGGAGCCCTGGTGGCGCTGGCCAAGATCGGCAACGACCCGGCCGGCGACGAGAGCGCGGAGATCTCCTCGAAGCTCTCCCCCTTCCTCTCCTCCGCCAATCAGGAGATCGCCGAGACGGCGGCGATCGCCCTGGGGATCCTCGCCGACCCTCAGTCGATCTCCACGCTCGAGGATCTCCTGCTCGACTCCGCGCGAGGCCGGGAACTGGTCGGTGGGCACGAGGTGAACTGGCGCACGCGCGCCTTCGCCGCCTACGGGCTCGGCCTGATCGGATACCGCGCGCAGGGCCCCGACGTGCGTCGCTCGGTCGTGCACCGGCTGACCGAGGTGCTGGGCGGGCCGGCGCTGTCGATGGCGACCCCGGATGTCGCCGTGGGCTGCCTGATCGGCCTGGGGCTGGTGCCCCTGCCGGTCGATCCTTCCTGCGTGAACACCGACGAGAGCGATCCGGACCCGACGCACTGCCGGCGCTGTCAGGTCGAGTGGCTCACCGACTTCTCGCGACGCGGGGACCTGAAGACCCTGGTGCGCGCGCACACCCCCACGATCCTGGTTCGGCTGGTCGCCGGCAGTGGTCTCGATCCCGCGCTCAAGGAGCGCGTGGCCACCGAGCTGCTGCGGCTGGCGCGGGGAGGAGACAAGGTCCAGCGAGACCTGCGGAGCAGCGCCATCAGCGCCCTGGGTGCCCTCGGCGATGCCGACGGCGACGAGATCGATCGGCGGATCGTCACCGCGTTGCAAGAGGTGGCGAGCACCTCCCGCGAGCAGCAGTCCCGGACCCTGGCCCTGATCGCGCTGGGACAGGTCGGTGGACGTCGAGGTGGGGCGACGGGTGTGGACTCGGAGACCCTGACCGGGGTCCGGAGGTTCCTGCTGGAGAAGTCGAAGACGGGGCGCAGCAGCGATCGGACCTGGACGGCGATGGCGTTGGGGCAGCTGGAGCGGAGCGCGCTCGACGCGGGCTTCGACGGCTCGGCGGAGGTCGCCGGGACGCTGCGGACCGCGCTGATCTCGACCCGCTCACCCGCCGAGGTCGGGGCTCACGCCGTGGCTCTCGGAGTCATGCGGGACGTCGAGTCGGCCGAGGAGGTGCTGAAGAAGATCGAAGCGGTCTCCGACGACAAGGCGCGCGGGTACCTGTGTGTCTCGCTGGGACTGATGAACGCCCGGCAGAGCATCGATTCGCTGCGCGAGCTGCTGCTCGCCTCGCGCTACCGGCCGCTGCTCCTGCGGGAGGTCGCGATCAGTCTCGGCCTGCTCGGGGACCGGGACCTGGTCGACGACCTCATCGGCCAGCTCCATCGCGCGACGGGGCTAACCGCGCAGTCCTCGATCGCCGCCGCGCTGGGTACCATCGGCGACGCGCGGTCGGTCGATCCGCTGCTCGAGATGCTCGGCGACCGTGAGGTCAACGTCCGCGGCCGGGCCTTCGCCGCCGTGGCGCTCGGCATCGTCGCGGACAAGGAGCCGCTCCCCTGGAACTCCAAGATCGCGATCGGAGTGAACTACCGCGCCGGAACCCCGACCTTGACCGACGGCCAGGGTAGGGGAGTGCTCGACATCCTGTAGGGCAGGCCTTCAGTCCTCGTGCAACCGGTACAGCCGGAAGAGGTCGTACGGCTCTTCGTTGCGCTGACGGATCGTCGCCGGGCTCCGGTACAGGAGCTCGAAGCCGGGGACGCTCTCGAGCACCGAGGAGTCCCGGCTGAGGAAGAGTGCGGCGCAGCTGCCCGGAGGGTACTCGCGGGTCCGTGCCGGGAGTCCGGCGAGGTACGGCGAGAGGTAGCCCAGGGTGAAGCGATCGAAGACCGCGTGGCGGCAGCCGTGCTCGAGCATCCACTCGCGCAGCGCCGCGGGGTCCCGGTGGAAGAAGCGGGTCAGGAACTCGCGGGCTCGATCCCGGCTGCGCTGCGTCTCGTACTTCGGCTGCAGCAGGATCGGTCGAGCCGTGTGGGCCAGGATCGCGGTCGAGTTCATGAAGTCGCCGGCGATCGCTTCGCCCTCGGGAACCAGTCGCTCGACCGCCTCGACCATCCGCGCGATCTCCTCCTGGCGCCCCGCGGGGCGATACCAGGGGTTCTCGTAGCTCGACATCGTCCAGGCGAAGAGACCGCCCTGGCCGACGAGCAGCACGGCGGCGAGCGCCCTCCGTCCGGGCGCGCTGGCGATCCCCGCCAGCGCGATCGCCCCGAGGAGCGGGAGGGTCAGTGCGGGCAACACCAGCAGCCGCTCGGTCATCCAGGCGGCCCCCAGCGCGAGCACGGTGCCGAGGGCCAGGGGGAGCGCCTTCCGTCTCCTCCAGACGCCCCGGAGCGCGAGGAGAGCGAACAGGGCCACTCCCAACTGCGCGAGGAGCCGGGCCGGCTCCGCGGTGGCGAAGGGGCCTTGCCACAGGAGCCGGGCGTCGAAGGAGAGCTGCTGCGGGTCGGTGGGCAATACGCCCAGGAAGCGGATCTTGGCCCAGAGAAGGTCGCGGACGTGCGAGTAGGCGTCTCCGCCGAGGGTGGCGCCGAGGAGCAGCCCGGCCGCGGTCGCGAGCACCGCCCCGCTCCGCTCGAGGCCGCCGCCCCGGGCGAGTCCGCGTCGCCGCTCCAGCAGCGCGGCGAGGCCGAGCCCCAGAGCGACCACCACCGGCGCGGAGGCCCAGGCGGCCTTGGCCCAGAGCACCGGGACCACCAGCGCGCCGGCCACCATCGCCAGCGGGAGCGCCACGGCGCCCCGCCGCCGCAGCGGATTCCGGCCGGTCACGAGGTAGGCGGCGAGGATCGCGGCCGCCTCCAGCGTCACGATGAAGACCATCGCATGCCACGTCGCCAGCGCGCCGACCAGCGCCACGCCGGCGAAGAGGAAGGAGACGGTCGTCTCGCGCTGCCAGGCTCGCGCCAGGAGTCCGAGGTGCAGGGCGAGGAGCGGCAGGGCGAGGTCCTCGCGAATCAGGATGAAGCCGATCGTCCGGTAGCTCGCCGGCAAGAGCGCCCACCCCGCGACGGCGAACAGCGACCACCCGGGCGAGAGCCCCAGGCCCCGGCCGAGGGCGTAGATCCCGACCGCGACCAGCGCCGCGCAGAGGGCCATCACCCGCACGCTGAAGAGGTGCAGCGGCTCGTCTCCGCCGAAGAGGCGGTAGGTCCAGGCGACGAGGAACTCCTGCCCGACGGTGAAGGTCGCCGGCAGGTCGGTGGTGTCGGGGAACTCGACGCGAGGATCGGCGCGGAAGTCCTCGGGCGGCACTCCGCCCGCGTCGAGGATCCTCTCGGTGATGTAGTAGAGCAGCGCTGGATCGCTCTTCAGCATCCCCTCGGGGTGTTCGCTGTCGAACCCCGGGTCTCCGACCGCGAGGGTGAAGCGGAGCACGGCGGAGAGGAGGACCAGGGCGAGGAGTCCCAGGAGGGGAGCGCCTCTCTTCCAGCCACTCGAGGCGGGGGCGGCCGGGGTGTCGCTCGATCCGTTCACATCTCGATGCGCTGGCGGGCGATCTTCAGCAGGGCGACGCGCGCGCGCGCGTGCAGCATCGCCGTGGCTCGCGCGGTGACCCGGCCCATCTCCTCGGTGATCACGTCCCAGGAGCACCCCGCGAAGTTGCGCAGGAGGATCACCTCGCGGTAGTCCTCGGGCAGCTCCTCGACGCATTCGTCGAGGATGTCCCGGAGCTCGGCCCGGCTGAGCTCCTCCAGCGGGGAGATCACTCGCGCTTCCGGTTCGTACTGGAACTCGCCGCTGCGCATCGACGACTTGATCCCGGCGAGCGCGATCTCCAGCCGCGAGTCGCGCTTGTGCGCGCCGATGTAGTCGGCGGCCCCGCGTAGCTGGTTCTCGGCGATCTTCGAGAGCCACTGGATCAGGCTGCCGGGTTCGCGCATCTCGAAGTCGTCGATGCTGGCCATCGCCGCCCCGAAGGTGTTCTGCACGATGTCCATCGAGTCCATCTTCGAGCGCAGCCGCCGCCCCATGCGGATTCGCACGATCCGGAGCACGCGGTCGTAGTAGCGGGCGAAGAGCTGGTTTAGCGCCTCGTCGTCGCCGCCCTGATACTGGCGAACCAGCTCGACCGTCTCCGAGAGCTCCTCCCGCCGCGCACCTTCCGCGGTCGGGTCCTCGGCGAGGGACTCATCGACCTCCTCGGCCGGCGGCTCGGGGTTCTCTTCGGGGGGTTGCGTCATCGTCGGCGATTCTAACGTGTAGTCCAGGCGCGATGCGATCTCGATCTCGGCGCGGGAGCTCCGTCGCCCGTGGAGGCGGATTCAAGAGGCGGCTCCGCATCACCGACAGCGCATGACGGACAAGTACGGTGCCAGGACAGGGTTCGCCACGTGGCGAATCCTGTCCTGGCACTTCACCTTCCCGGTCCGGCTAGAAGCCGGGCGGCAGGCCGGTGTCCACGCTCGGATAGTGGAAGCCCATGTCGACCATGAACTGGTCGCTGATGGTGAAGGCCGTGCGACAGCTCATCTGGACCACGGGGGTCAGCGTGACCCACTTGCTGCCGGCATCGTAGCAGGGACTCGTGGCTCCCTGCTGGGGCGTGTGCTTCAGGTAGTACAGGCCATCGGGGAAGTAGGTCCACGTGGTGCCGGCCGTGAATCCCGGGCGGGTGTCCAGGTTGCCCGTGCCGTTCCTGAAGAAGGGGGCCCCTCTTCCAGTGCCGGCGTTCTCCACGAGGGAGTAGTTGACCATGAGGTTGGAGACTCCGGGGGGACCCGTGAGGTCGAGGACGTTCTGATCCCACGGCTTGATGGGGGGAGGGGCAGTGGCTCCCGCCAGGTTTCCGTGGATGATCGAGTTCAGGACTCTCGTCAGGCTGCTGACCGGAGGGTTCGTGATCACGAGTCCGCCCCCGAGATTGCCTCCTCGGGCAGAGTTGTCGGCGATCGTACAGTTCTCGAAGGTCGCCGCATGAAAATCCAGGTAGACACCGCCGCCATCGCCGGCGTCGTTCGAGACCACGAGGCAGTTCTCGAATGATGGCCTCTTGGTGATTCCGGCCTGCTGGTTGCTGAGGTAGGCACCTCCACCGTTGGCCCACTCTGCCGGCCCGGCAGTGTTGTGGTAGATGGTGCAGTGTCTGAGGAGGCTGGGAATGCGTGCATCGTCGGTCAACCAGTAGAGGCCTCCTCCGCTGCTCGTTGCGGAGTTGTAGCCGACCACGGTGACGAACAAGCTCACCCTGCTGGACTCACAGGCGATCCCCCCTCCGCTGTCCGCGGCGTTGAGGTCCACGGTGCAGCGGGTCATGGAGGTGGAGCTACCGGAGTGGCCAGCCAGGCCTCCACCGTTTCCCAGGGCGAAATTGTCGGAGATGCTGCAGTCCTCGAAGACGACGTTCACCTGGCCCAGGGTGCTCGGACTGCCGCTCGGATCCCCCTCGACCAGGGCGCCCCCGCCGTCCTGGTGCGCGAGGTTCGACTCGAGGACGCAGTGCTCGAGGACCGGGGAGCAGAGGATCGAGTACAGACCGCCACCCCATCCGAAGCCGTCGACGCCGCTCTTCGCCTCGTTGAGGGTGATCAGGCACGAGTCCAGAAGGGGCCCGTCTCCCGTGGAGGGCGCGCCCTCCACGAGGTTCGGGTCGTCGAATCTGACGTAGACGCCACCACCGACTTCGGCGGTGTTGTGTTCGATCACGCAGTTGCGAATGGTCGGAGTGGCGTTGACGCAGAAGATCCCTCCTCCACACAAGGGGATGGCGACGTCGGGATGGCCCGGATCGAGAGTGCCCGTTCCCCCCCTGATCACGAACCCCTCCAGCTCGGTCGAGGCAGTGATGCTACCCCCGGTGAGCGGATCCGCATTGAACATCACCGTGGATCCGAGTCCGTTGCCGTCGAGCCTTATCACGGTGCCGGGAGCGGGAACGGCACGGATCTTCATGTCCCTGTCGTCGGGGAAGATGAGCTGCTCCTGGTACGTGGTCTCGACAGGGCTCCCGACCGCGCTCCGCACTTCGATGATATCGCCATCGGCGGCCAGGTAGTTGATCACCGGTTGGATCGCGTTGAGATGAACGCCGGGCGGGAACGGATAGGTTGTCCCCTGCTGCACCACCCACACCTGCTGAGGGGCTGCCAGCAGAGATGGGCCGAGGAGGCTCAGCCCGAGTACCGCCATGGCCGTTCGCTTCACTACACACTCGATCATGATTTCTCCTTGAACGTCTCGCTGTTGCCCTGACTCTCGCGAGGTCCACCGGTCTCCTGCTTCGTACTCGATCCTCGCCAGCCGGGCGATTCGTCGATGGACGCGGGTCAGGCACATCGCTAGCGTCCCCGCCGCACAGGTGGTTTCACTCCTGCTGGCCTTTTTTGCCCTGGCTCACGGGACCCGTTCGAGTCCCTCGTCCTCCCGTGGCGTTCTCGCAAGTGCACCCCGACGCCAGTACCATCCACTCATGGAGCCGAATCGGTCCCCGGCGAGTGCGGAGCGGAGGGTCGAGCTGGCGCTGCACATCGCGGTGCTGCTCGCCGTGCTGGGCGTGATGTTGCCGGTGGTCCTGAATCCGACGGAGGTTCTCTACAGCGAGCGATCGGACATCCTGGGACAGCACCACCCGTTCCGTGAGCTGCAAGCCGAGTCGCTGCGCGAGCGGGGCGAGCTCCAGCTCTGGAACGCGACGTCCTTCGGTGGCGGTCCGCTCCTCGGCGATCCCCAGGCGGGGCTCTTCTACCCGCCCAACTGGCTCCACGCGCTCTCCTCGGCAGACGGGGGGGCGGCGTGGTTCGGGTGGATCGTGATCCTGCACCTCCTGCTCGGCGGCTTCGGGATGCTTCGCTGGCTGAAGGGGCACGGCTTCGGTCCCTGGTCACGGCTGGCGGGGGCGCTGGTCCTGATGCTCTGCGGGAAGTTCTTCAACCACGTCGTCCTCCCGGGGCAGATCGTCTTCCTCCCACTGATGTGGGTGCCCTGGCAGCTCCTGGCGCTGGATCGCCTCGCCGCGGGCCGCTCGCCCCCGGCCGTGGCGCTCCTCGCGCTGGCGACGGCGATGTGCATCACCGGCCTTCATCCACAGATACTGCTCTACTCGCAGATCCTCGTCCTCGGCTACGTCTTCGTGCCCCGGGCCCGGCCTGCAGCGACCACGGGATCCTCGTGGAGACTCCTGACGCAGGTGGCAGCAGCAGGACTGCTGGGGCTCGCTCTCGCAGCGGTGCAGCTCTTGCCCGCCGCCTCGGTCATCGACTCGTTCGTCCGCAGCCAGGGAGTGAACTACGAGAAGACGGCGGTGGTAGCCCTGGGGGAGAGAAACCTCCTCGCCTTTCTCCTGCCGGATCGCCTCTCTCCCGAGCGCTGGGAGCTGGCGGTCTTCGTCGGTGTCATGGCGACGGTCTGCTCACTCTTCGCGCCCTGGCGAAAGAGGTTCCGAGCCGTCGCCATCTACTTCTTCGCGTGCTTCGTGGGCATCCTGTGGTTCGCGACGGGCGATGATGGCGGGTTGTACTGCTGGATCTTCGAGTGGGTGCCCGGATTCGATCTCTTCCGCTTCCCGACCCGCGTTCTGCTCATCATGGGCATGCCGCTCGGCTACCTCGCCGCAGCCGGCATCGAGGTGCTCGGCGAGGGGCGATCGTCGCGCGGCATCATCGTCCCCGCGCTCCTGCTCGCGGCGGGTGGCGTGGCCATTCTCATCCTCTGTTCTGGCGGGGATGCCATTCTCGTCGGCATCGCTCTGGCAGCACCGGCCCTCGTCTTGTTGCCCTGGGCCAGGCGCCTCTCGGCCTGGCGCCCGGCCGCACTGACCCTCCTGCTCTTCGTCGATCACGCGTGCTTCGCGATCCCTCTCGTTCGCACCCGGCCGCTGGACGAAGCCCTCGGCGACAATCCGATCATCGAACGCGTTCAGGCACCACTGGGCCGGAGCCGAGTACTGGCGGCTGATTTCAGCACAAAGGCCGACGTCTCCAGTCTGCCGGTCACCTACGCGACGCCTGCCCGCATCGAAGGCCTGCGTGGATTCAATCCGCTGGTACCGCGCGCGAGCTACCTCTACCTGCACGCGGGGGTCGGGAAGACTCCGATCGAGAAGCTCGATTGGAGGACGAGTACCACCATGCCGACCTTCCCCCTGGCCAGCCGCAAGCACCTCGACCTCTTCAACGTACGCTGGATCGTCAGCAACCAGCAGCTCAAGGGCCCGGGGCTGAAGCATCGGGAGAGCTTCGACGACATCGGCGTCTATCACTTCCAGAGGAACGGAGCCTTCAGTCGCCAGCGGGTCACCCACCTCTACGAGAACGTCCGGTTCATGCCTCGGGCGGCCCTCGTGCGTGGAGCGCGTTCGGTCTCGGGCCCCGAGGAGGCGATCGCGGCCATTCCCAGGCTCGATCCGCGGAGCGAGGTGCTGGTCGAGGGCGAAGCGATCGCCGGCCGGTACGGAGGCGAGTTCGAGGCGGTCGAGGTGCAGCACGAAGGCGACGAGATCTCGCTCACGGTGGACGCCGGCGAAGGCGGCTATCTGGTGCTCTCGGAGGTCTGGTATCCGGGGTGGTGTGCCGAGGTCGATGGAGAGGCCGCTCCCTTGCTGCGCGCGAACGGGATCTTCCAGGCGCTCCACTTGACGCCGGGACCGCACGAGATACGCCTGCGCTACTGGTCGTCGATCTCCCCGGTGAGCCTTCTGATCAGCGCGGCTGCCGGCGCGATCGTGACCGCCCTGTTGGTGATCGGCTGGCGGAGGGCTATGAAGTCAGGGCCGGTGGTAGACGCGCCGCGCTCCGGTTCCGTGCCCCAGGAGTAGCCCGTCCCGCTCCAGGCGATTGAACGCCCGCCGCGCGCGGTGTACGCCGACGTTGTTCGCCTTGGCGAAGCGCTCCACGGTCGCGTCGCCGCCGGGGACTGCGCTCTTCGAGGTTCGACGCTCCACCCAGAGCAGGATTCGCTTCTCCAGCGGATCGCGCGACTCTCGGGCCGTGCGCCGATTGCGGAGCGCCTCCAGGGTCGCGCCGCGCGCGATCCGATTCGACGAGCCGACCCGCACGACGACCACCTCCTCGTCCTCCCCGCGAAGCGCGGCGTGGGGGCGATCCTCGGACACGCCCACCTGGCAGGCGACCACCGAGACGCCGTTCCTCTTGACGATCTGCGCCAGGACCTCGATGGGAGGATCGACGTACTCCCGTCCGATCCTCTGGACGTCGGCGAGGACCTCCTCCGGCCGGTGCACGCCGTGCACCCCGCCGTTGTCGGTGACGCCGACCAGCAGCATCCCTCCGCGCGTATTGGCGAAGGCGCACAGCGTGCGGGCCAGGCGGTCGTCTCGTGGCAATCCCCGCTTGAACTCGAGCGATCGCCCCTCACCTCTGGCGACCATGTCGAGGAGGTCGTCTTCCGATAGGTTCACCCTCACAGCCTAGCGATTGCCCGATTCTCGTCATCCGGGAGGGCGGCAAATGCGAGGAGCGCGGAGCAACTGACACTCGGGCTCGCTGGCCGCTGGAGTAGCCGTGTTCCGCGCTGACCTCACATTCAATTGTAGGCGAATCGGCGGTCCCGCCAAGTCCCTGATTCGTCGACTCGGGTGGTTTTCTCGGCGCTTTTCGAGCCGCCAACCCGACTCTGTGGCGGCCACGCCCGGCAGCGGGGGTGGCCGACCTGGAAGGGAGCTGTCCCTCGGGAGATCCGCTCAGGGCAGGAAGCTCACCGAGACGGCGTTGGAGGTGTTGAACTGGAATCCGCAGGGGCCCGTGGGGTCCCGGTACCAGAGGTGGAAGCGGACGATCGCGAAGGCGGGGATGCCGTAGGTCGCGGCGAGCCCCGGCCCGCGGCTGACCGTTCCGGTGGCCCCGGAGTTCTGGACCCCGAAGCGGACCAGCCCTCCTCCAGCGCAGCGGAAGCCGTCTCCGAACGGGAAGGGCCCGATCTGGTTGTTGGCCTTGAACATCAGGGTGAAGGCGTTGAGCGGGAGCTGGCTCACGGTCAGCACCAGGTCGTCCGCGCTGACGCTGGACGAGCCGCTGGCGGTCATCAACCCGCCCACGCCGGTCGAGTTGGCGCAACCGGCGGTCGGGTCGGTGTTGCCGCAGGGCGCTCCGGCGGCGCAGAAGCAGTACGGCGTGGCGAGGAGCTCACACTCGTCGGGGATGCCGTTCATGTTGCCGTCGGGGGAGGTCGCGAACAGCACGTCCAGGGCGTCTTCCACCCCGTTGCCGTTGCAGTCCATGAAGGGGGCGCCGAGGGTGTCGAGCGCGTTCAGGTCGTCACCGAAGTTGACGCCGGTGCCCGCCCGCAGCGTGGCCAGACCGATGTTCTCCGCGGCGCAGAAGATCCCGGGGAAGGGCGAGACTCCGCCGGCCATCGGCGTGGTCAGGATGTCGCCCTCCTCGATCGGGATGCCGAAGATCGAGTCGGGCAGGCCGATCACCGCCGAGCCGCGGCGCACCGAGAAGAGCACCATGTCGGTCCCGCCTCCGAGCCAGTCATACGGCTGCATCGAGGGCTCGAACGCCCCGCTGCCGTTCTCCCAGATCGCCAGGGCGTCGAGGTCGTCCACGCCGATTCCGGGGAAGTCGAGCCCGAGCATCGGTGCGGGGGCCCAGATCATCGGCAGGGCGCCGGGGGCCGGCACCCAGAGGATGTCCGCGGCGGCGACTCCGTTGGCGACGGCGGAGCCGGAGTTCGGGATTCCGATGAACGGATCGGGGAAGGCACTGTCGAGGGAGAACCACACGCCCATCGGCGGGAAGTTGGGCGGTACCTGCAGGTCCACCGCGTCGAGGTTGTCGCCCATGTCGGGCGGGATCCCGGGGAAGTTGGGCTCGATCAGCCCGGTCCCGGGGTAGAGGAAGCCGCTGCCGCTCGGCAGGCCGTCCCCGTCGACCATCCCGGTGTGACCGGTCGGCGCGGCGAAGGGCGGCAGGGGGCCGGGGGGCAGCACGATCGGGGTGATCCAGACGTCCGCCGAGGAGTCGCCCACGGGCGCCTCGGTCAGGAGGTCCGGCGGCCACGGCGGCCCGACGATGCCGACGGCGAACTCGTCGGTGGAGAAGGCGTAGTCGCCCGGGTAGGAGCTCCCGTTGCTCATCGGGTAGTCCATGCCGAAGGACACGGCGTCCAGCTCCACCGGCCCGGGGTAGGTCATGATGCCCATCCCCCCCGGCCCGGCGGGAATCGCGATCCCGGGGGGCGGCAGGGGGCCGAGAGCGGGCATGCCGGTAGCGGGGGAGAGGAGGTCTCCCTCGGTGATCGGCATGCCCAGCCAGCTGTCGGGGATGCCGTTGGTGGGGCCGTGCCAGTCGATCGAGAAGACCATCTGGCCGAAGCCCAGCGAGGAGAGTGAACAGGCGCCGAGGGCACAGGCCACCAGGCGGCGCGCGGAGAGGAAGCGGTTGGATTTGCTCATCGGAACGGGTGGGTCGGGGAGTTCTCGGGAGGCGCCGGCGGGGCGCCGTTCGCTGTCCCCAACTGCTCCGGGTCCGGCCGGCTGGACAGGAATCACCCGGAAAACCGGACCAGCGCCTCGGCAGGTCGTCTGGGCGGCCCCGGGACCCTCGGGGGGGTCAGGAGAAGTCGGAAAAGCCCCATCCTGGCGGAGTCGGCGACCCGGTCCCTTCCCGTACCCTCTTCTCCAAGAACGCCTCTCACCGGTCCGTTGATACCTGGAGCGTTCCGTTCTCGCCTCCCGCGCCTCCCACCCCGATTCTCCGATGTCGCGATCGATCCTCGTCGCCGCCGTCTGGCTCCTCGGAGCCACGGCCGTCGCCCAGGACCCCGTCGAGCTCACCTCTCGCATCGACGCGGTCACCGTCTACCCCTCCTCCGCCCGCGTCCGGCGAATCACCGCTCCCGTGCCGGGGAGCGGCCGCTTCGCCCTCCGCGGCCTGCCGGCGAGCCTCGAGCCGGCGAGCGTCCGGGTACGCTGCCGGGGCGGCTTCGTCATCGGGGTCGAGGTCCGCGAGCGGATCGAGGACCGCACCCCCGAGGTGCGGGTCCAGGAGCTCCGTGACCGGATCGTCCTGACGCAGCGCAGGATCGAGACGCAGAGAGACGATCTCGCGGTGAGCGAGAGGATGCGCGGCCACCTGAAGACGCTGCTCGAGCGCGCCGGGAGCGCCGAGCTCGAGGAGCTCGAGGGTGGCGCGGCGGACACCGACGAGTGGGCGCGGCGCCACGAGCTCATCGCCAGCTCTCTGCGCGAGAACCTCGAAGCGCGGCGGGAGCTGCGCTGGAAGATCGAGGAGGAGGAAGCGCAGCTGCGGGCGCTCGAGGAGGAGCTCGGACGCGTCCGACACGGGACGTCCGTCTCCTTGCGCGACCTCCTGCTCAAGGTGGTCACCCCGAAGAGCGGCGTGAAGCTGGAGGTGGAGTACCTCGTCGCCGGGGCCTCCTGGCGCCCGCGCTACGATCTCCGCGCCGCGTCGGACGGTCGGGGCGTGAAGCTCGTCTACCGCGGCGAGGTGCAGCAGAGCTCGGGGGAGGACTGGAAGGACGTCCAGCTCCTGCTCTCCAGCGCCGAGCCGAAGCGCAGCGCACGCGGTCCGGAGCTCGACGGCCGCTGGGTGCGCCTCTACGATCCGAAGGAAGACGTCACCGCCTCGACCCGGGCGCCCAGGACCGCCGCCGATCTCCGCGACGAGGAGACCCTGAAGCAGCTGGAACAACTGGGGTACACGGGGAGCGAGGAAGCGGACGAGCCGCCCTTCGCTGCGGTCCAGGACGAGGGCCTCTCGGTGCGCTTCGCCGTTCGCGGCCGCGACAGCGTGGAGACCGCCGGTGGGCGCACAACGGTCCTGATCGGCGAGGCGGACTTCACCGTCGATCCGGAGTACTACTGCGTGCCCGCGCTGGACACCACCGTCTGGCTGCGCGGTCACACCGAGAATGACAGCGAGTGGCCGATCCTCGCCGGCGAGGCCTCGGTCTTCTTCGGCGAGGACTTCCTCGGCCGGGCGCGGCTGGAGATGGTCGAGCGGGGCCAGGAGTTCATCGTTCCCCTCGGCGCGGCCGACGCGATCACCTGCGAGCGCGTGCTCACCACCGACCGCTCGCAGGGGCCGAGCGTCTTCGGCAGCACGCAGCGCGAGGTCGAGGGTTGGAAGTTGACCTTCGCCAACGGCGGCGGTGCGATCAGCTCGCCCGACGGCAGCGTGGCGATCGTCGTGCGCGAGGCGATCCCCAAACCGACCGACAAGAGCATCGAGGTGGAGCTCACGGGGCTCTCGCACCCGCTGGCCAGGGCGGACAAGTGGCGCGAGGACGCCGAGGAGCTGGGCATCGAGACCTGGATCCTGCGGGTCCCGCGTCGAGGTGAGGTCGACCTGCGCTACCAGGTCGTCGTCTCCCATCCGAAGAAGCACGGCGTGGTCTACCGCTAGGAGGAACCAGAGATGAAACAGCAAATCAGAGCCACTATCCTCCTCGCCCTCCTCGCGCCGATCGCCTCCGCCCAGGAGGAGCCGGTCGCGCTGCGGAGCGCCGTCGACCAGGTCACCGTCTACGCCGACTCCGCGCGCGTGCGACGCACCGCCGAGCCGATCGGCGCGGACGGCTTCTACGCCTTCCAGGGGCTGACCCGCGCCCTCGATCCGAACAACGTGCGCGTCCGGCTCGGCGGGGGACACGTGCTCGGGGTCGAGGTCACCGAGCGCCTGCACACCGAGTCTCCCGTGGAGCGGGTGGAGATCCTGCGCCGGCGCCTGCGCGACCTCGAGCGGGAGCTCGTGGCGGCGAGCGACGAGCAGGAACTGCTCGAGGAGCTGAATCGGCAGATCACCAGCCGCCTCGGCGGTGCGCCGGCGGACAGCGAGGACGCCGGGAAGTTCCCGCCGATCGAGGCGTGGCAGGCGAGCCACGACTACTACGCCACCCGGTTGAAGGAGATCCTGGCCTCGCAGCGGGAGCTGCGCTGGCAGGTCGAGGCGCTGAAGACCCGGGTGATGGACCTGAACCAGGAGCTCGGCCGCCTCCAGTCCGGTCGCGACGTCCGCCTCTGGGACGTCGTGGTCGAGGTCGACCTGACCGGGACGACGGGTGAGCTCGCGCTGGAGTACTTCGTCGGCAACTGCGGCTGGCAGCCGGAGTACGACCTGCGCACCGCGGGGGACGCGCGCAGCGTCGACCTCGTCTACCGTGCGCGCATCCACCAGGAGACGGGGGAGGACTGGCCCGGCGTCGAGCTCTTCCTCTCCACCGCGCGGCCGCGCCGGGGCGCTCGAGGCCCGGAGCCGATCACGCGCTGGGTCGACCTGGCCGGGTCGCGCGCCCGGGCGAGGCGAGGGCTGGCCGTGGAGCACAGCAGCTTCGGGAAGTCGTACGCGTCGAACGCCGCCACCTTCTACGCCGACGGCCTGGTCACCGGCGCAACGATCGCGGCACCGTTCGCCGAGGCGCAGGTGCAGGGGCTCACGGTTCGCTTCGCCCTCCCGCAGCGCGAGACGCTGGAGTCGCGGAGCGAGCCGACCACGGTGCTGGTCGGCGAGGCGACCCTGAAGGCGAAACCCGAGCTCTACTGCACGCCCGAGCTCGACCCGACCGTCTGGCTGCGCGGGCTCGCGACCAACGACAGCGCGTGGGTGCTGCTTCCCGGGCGGGCGGCGATCTTCTTCGGCGACGACTTCATCGGCCACGCCGCGCTCGACGCGGTGCAGCCCGGCGACGAGCTCGAGCTGCACCTCGGTGCGGTTCCCGGGATCACCGTCGATCGGGTCCTGGTCGCCCAGGAGCACGACGACCCCGGCATGTTCAGCTCGACCGCGGAGGAGATCTTCCGCTGGCGCGTGCGCCTGGAACACCACGCCTCGCCGGTCACCGATCCGGACGGCAGCGTATCGGTGATCGTGCGCGAGGCGATCCCGCGCTCCCGCGACGATCGGATCGAGGTGGAGATCACCGAGAACTCCCACGGCGTCCGCGGCGAGCCGCGCTGGGCCGAGGACCAGGCGGACCTCGGGATCCACACGTGGATCGTCCGGGTGCCGAAACGGGGCAAGGCCGACCTCACCTGGGAGCTGACCATCTCCCACCCCGAGAGCAAGGAGTTGATCCTGGATTGACTACGGATCCGTACAATTCCCGGATGAGATCGCTCCCCTCCCGCCTGGCGGGCCCGCTGCTCGGGCTACTCGCCGCGTTCCTTCTCACCGCCTGTGCGACGACCGCTGATTCGAGCGGCCCGGTCCACGTCGTCCTGCTCCACACCAACGACGTTCACGGGCAGACCCAGCCGCGGCCGGCGACCTGGATCGATCGCGAGAACCCGCCGCTGGTCGGCGGGCTGCCTCGCGTCGCCGCCTACATCGAGACGGTGCGCCGGGGTTTCGGCGATGAGCGTGGCGGAGTGCTGGTCGTCGACGCGGGCGACCTCTTCCAGGGCACGCCCGAGGGTCTGATCGACGGGGGGCGCGCCTACGTCGCCGCGCTGGCCGAGGTCGGTTACGACGCGATCTGCGTCGGCAACCACGACCTCGACCACGGCTTCGCGCCGCTGCAGGGGATGATCGGTGACTTCGACCTGCCGATGATCGCCGCGAACCTGCGCGTCGCGGAGGCGGGCGAGCGGATCGACTGGGTCGAGCCGTGGCGCCTCTTCGAGCTCGGCGGCCTCCGCATCGGCGTCGTCGGATTGCTCACCCCGGTGACACCCTCGATCACCCACGAGGACGCGCGAACGATCTTCTTCGAGGACCCCGCCATCGCGCTGACCCGGGCTCGCGAGGAGCTGGCGGACGAGGTCGACTGGATCCTCGCCCTGACGCACCAGGGCGTGCCCGAGGACGAGCGGCTGGCCGCGGCGCACCCCGACCTCGACCTCATCGTCGGCGGACACAGTCACACCTACCTGGAGGAGGGACTCGTCCACGACCGGACCACGATCCTCCAGGCGGGTTCGAAGGGCAGCGCCGTCGGGCGCGCAGACCTGTGGTTCGACGGCGAGAGCTTCGAGCTGGTCGACTTCGCCTACCGCGTCGTTGACCTCTACGAGGAGCCCAGGCCGGAGAGCGAGAACGCCGCCGTGACCCGGATCTGCGCCGAGCTGGTCGAGCGCAGCGAGGCGGAGATGCGGAAGGAGGTGGGGGAGCTGTCGGTGGAGGTGACGCGGGCCCAGCACCGCTTCCACTCCTCGACTGCCGGCAACCTGCTCACCGACGTGATGCGCGAGCGCTTCGGTGCGCAGGTCGCGATCCAGAACCGCGGGGGGATCCGCTGCGACCTCCGCGCCGGCCCGGTCACGCGCCGCAACCTCTTCGAGTTCTTGCCCTTCGGGAATCACCTGGTGCTGCTCGAGGTCACCGGCGAGACGCTCTTCACCTGCTTGCGCGCGGCGGTCGAGGGCTCCGCGCACTCCGGGCTGGAGCTCAGCGGGATGAAGGTGCTGGTCCGCCAGGGCGACGATGGCACGGGCACGCTCGTCGGCCTCGAGATCGGCGGAGAAGTCGTCGAATCCGATCGCACGTACACGCTGGCGACCAACAGCTTCCTCGCCGGGGGCGCGGACGGTTACGATCCGCTGGGCACCTCGAAGCGACTGCGCGAGGACACGCTCCTCTTGCGCGAGCTGCTCGAGGAGCACTTTCGGAGTGGAGAAGCGGTGATCCCCGCTACGGACCAGCGCTACGAGCTCGTACGCTGAGGTGATGTCAATGCGCCTGCGATTTCCGCTGCTGCTCTCGATCACTGGCGCGCTCTTGCTGTTCTCGTCATTCGCAGTGGGCGACGAGCTGGAGGAGCTGGAGCGAGCCCTGCGCGACGACGACGACCGCAATCGCCGGCGCGCGGTCTCCGGGCTCGCCGAGCTCTCGAGTGAACCGGCGTGGGAGCTGGTGATCGACGCGCTGGAGGATCCTTCCCCGCAGGTCGCCGACGAGGCCCAGCTGCGCCTGGCCGGTGCGCCGGTGACGCTGGTGCCCGACCTCCTCGGCAAGCGAGGACTGGCCTCGAGGCGCGAGTGGGTGCCGCTGCGCACTGCCGAGCTGCTCGGCCGCCTCGCGGACCCCGGCGCCGCGAAGCCGTGGGTCGCGACTTTCCGCCACAAGGACGAAGGCGTCCGCCGCTCGCTCCTGTGGAGTGTCGAGCGGCAGGCGCGCGAGGGGCGCTTCGGCGTCGGCGACACGGCGCTGATCGAGGCGGTCACGAAGCTCGCGGACAAGGACAGGACCCCGGCCGTACGCGCCCACGCGCTGCTCGCGCTGGCCGAGCTCTCCGAGGAGCTCGCCCGCGCGCGAATCGACGCGGCGCTCGGCGCCGAGGACGTCGCCATCCGGGCGGCGGCGGTCGAGCGGATCGACCTCCTGCCGGAGCGCGAGCGCCTCGCCGCCGCGCGTGCCGCGGCGGAGGACGAGGCGCCGCTGGTGCGGCAGCGGAGCTACCAGGCCTTGGCGAGCCGCCGCGATCGCGACGGCGTCCTGGTCCTGGTGGGCGCGCTGGAGCGCGAAGCCGAGCTGCGCCTCTCCTGGCGTCTCGTCGAGCTGCTGCAGGACCTCTCGGGGATGAAGTACGGCGCCGATCCCCGTCCGTGGAAGCGCTGGGCGGAGGCCCTCGAGGCCGACTGGACTCCGTCGGAGAAGCGCGCGGAGCGCGACTACGGCGAGCGCTCGGCGGCCTTCGTCGGCATGCCGATCCTCTCCGGACGCATCGCCTTCCTGATCGACTTCTCCGGCTCGATGTGGGAGGAGCGATCGGGTAGGACGCGTAAAGAGGTGGTCGACGTCGAGCTGCGCCGCGCCCTCGAGGCGCTGCCCGAGACGACCGAGTTCAACCTCCACCCCTACACCGACGTCCCGTTCCGCTGGCAGAAGAAGCTCGTCCCCGCCCGACGCAAGAACGTGCAGAGGGCGCTCGACTACTTCGAGGGCAACAGGGAACACGGGAAGGGGAACTTCTGGGGCGCCGCGATGGAGGCGCTGGAGGACGACCGGGTGGACACCCTGATGGTGCTCACCGACGGCGCGCCGACCGGCGGCTACCGCTGGAACGTCACGCTGATGAAGACGCTGTTCGCTCACGAGAACCGCTTCCGGGGCGTTTTCCTGGATGTTCTCCTGGTCGATACCAGAAAGTTCTTGAAAGGGCATTGGGAAGAGATGTGCACGGCCACCGGTGGCCGCTGCCTCGCCGTCGAACTTTGAACCCGAGGAGATCATGAAGGCCGTTCACATCACCGAACACGGTGGACCCGAGGTCCTCCAGCTCGTCGACATCCCCGAACCGGAGGTGAAGCGCAACGAGGTCCTGGTGCGCGTCCTCGCGATCTCGCTCAACCACCTCGACCTATGGGTGCGTCGCGGGTTGCCGGGGGTGAAGATCCCCTTGCCGCGCATCCCCGGCTCCGACGGGACGGGCGTGGTGGTCAAGTGCGGAGCGAGCGTCAAGGGGCTCGAGCCGGGGGACGAGGTGATGATCCTGCCCGGCGTTTCCAGCGGCACCTCCCAGCACGACCACGAGGGGAACGACCACCTCTCCAACGACTACGGCATTCGCGGGGAGAGCTGCGACGGCGTCTCCGCCGAGTACCTCGCCCTGGAGGATCGTTACCTGATGAGGCTGCCCGAAGGGCTCGACCTGGTGACCACCGCCGCCGCGCCGCTGGTCTTCCTCACCGCCTGGGGGATGCTCATCTCCCGCGCGGAGCTGAGGGACCGCGAGGAGGTGCTGGTGATCGGCGGGGCGAGCGGCGTGGGCTCGGCCTCGATCCAGGTCGCCGCCGACCGCGGCGCGAGGGTGATCGCCACCGCGGGTTCGGAGGAGAAGCGCGAGCTGGCGCGCTCGTTGGGTGCACACGAGGTGATCGACCACCACGACCCCGATTGGCCGAAGGAGGTCAAGCGCCTCACCGACGGTCGTGGAGTGGACGTCGTCGTCGAGCACGTCGGCCCCGCCACCTGGGCGGGATCGACGCGCAGCCTGGCGCGCAACGGCCGCCTGGTCACCTGCGGGGCGACCACGGGCCCGAAGGTCTCGGTGCTCCTGCCGCACCTCTTCATGAAGAACCTCTCCCTGCTCGGCTCGACGATGGGGCCGCGCAGCTCCTTCGGCGTGATCCTGGCCAAGCTCGCCTCCGGCGCCTACCGCGCTCCGATCGACCGCGTGATGCCGATCGACGAGGTGGCCGAGGCGCACCGGCTGCTCGAGGCCGGCGAGGTCTCGGGCAAGATCGTGCTCACCCTGGGCGAATGACCGACCGTCAGGGCGAGGGATTGGCCGGAAGGTCGGAAATCTCGCCTCGGTTGAATCGCACGCTACCCCCCTGGTATACCGCAGCCACCTGGCGGGCGCCGTCCGCTGGTCCGATCTCGACCCGCACCCCAGCAGCTGATATGGCAGAACAAGAATGGGCCGACGAGCCCACGCCGCCGCCCAAGAAGAAAGGCGTCCCCGGATGGTTGTGGTTCTGCGGTGGGGGATGCCTCATCGCCACGGTCCTCGCGGTCGTCGGTGGGTTCTTCCTCTTCGACCTGGCCAAGACGATGGCCGATCCGGAGATCCAGTGGCCCAAGTTCGAGGAGTTCGTCGAGGTCGACGAGCGTCCCGAGGGGTGGATCATCATCGGCATGCCGATCCCGGGGGTCGACGTCGACGCCTTCGTTCTCACCGAGCCGGACACGGGGACCTCGATTACTCTCCTGGTCTATCCGGAGTCGGAGCGGGAGGGGGTCGACGAGCTCTTCGGTGGTGAGTTCCAGGGCGGCGGTCTTCCGGGGATCAGCGAGATCGAGGATCCGGAGGTGGACGAGGTCGTCGTTCAGGGGCGGAAGCTGCGGATCGTGCGCTTCGCCCAGTCGCACTTCCTGGACGAGATGGACGGAGTGCAGGGCGCGTTCCTGGACATCACCCCCGATGGCGACCCGCGGCCGCACATGATGCAGATCATCACCCAGTCGAAGGACGTGCGCGTCGGGGAGGAGGTGCTCGAGGAGCTGCTCGCGCCCTTCGTCCTCGGGCCCGATCGCTAGATCGGCGGGCGACCCATGACCGGCGCGGAGGCAGCGGCGGTGAATCCGCAGAAACCCGAGTCCCTCGCCGGAGTCTTCGGCGTCGGGCTCGGGCTCGTGATCATCGCGCTCCTCGTCCTGACCATCGTCGGCTACGGCCCGAAGACGACCACGGCGAGCTCGGTGCTGGACGGGACCTTCGAGGTGGGTGAGCTGCCGGAAGGGCTGACCCTCGAACCTCACGCGCTCCTCCTGCCCACCGGCGAGAGGGTGGTGACCATCGGCAACGGCGCTCCGCTGCCGGTCGGGCCCGCGGAGCTGATCGATCGCAGCCCCGGGGGGGGGCCGGGTGGCATGGGTGGAATGGGTCGAGGCGGCGGCGGTCCCGGTTCCGGCCCCGGCTCTCCGGGCTTCGAGGAGTACGACTGGGCCGGGGTGGAGGTGAAGGTGGAGGATTCGCTCCCCGCTCGCCTGTACCTCGTCAACTACCCTGAGCGCCGCGCGCCCGGGGTTCTCACCCGGCAGTTCAGCGGACTCCGGTGGCGCGACCTCTCGGAGATCTCCGCCAAGGGCGGTTCGGCGGTGATCGGCGGAGGCAAGATCGAGTGGAGCGGCTACTCCGCCGACTTCGTCCGCCAGCGCCGCTTCATCGAGGGCGGTGTCTTCCGCGATACGATTCGAGTCAATCTGAGTCTCGGTCAGGAGTGCTGGATCGCCTACGCGATCTGGCCCGCCAGCGAGGCCGGGTCGGAGAGGGTCGTGCGCGAGGTGCTCGCGGTTCTGCGGCCTGCTGTCAGCGACGGCTAGTCTGCGAACCGCCAGGCGACCGCAACACCATCGCGGCGAGCCCCTCAATCACGAGGAGATACCCGATTGCCGATCGCTCCTTCCAGCACCTCCGCGAGATGCCGGACCTCCACCTCGAGCTGCGCCGATCGCACGCCCGACTCCCACTGCAACTGACAGCCGGGGTTGGCGGTGACCAGCGTCCGCGCCCCGCTCCTCCTCAGCGCCTCCAGCCGCTCCTCCAGGATTCCCTGGCTATCCTCGGGGCGCAGGACCGAGTAGAGGCCCGCGGAGCCGCAGCAGCTCTCGCTCTCCTCCAGCTCGACCCGCTCCAGGCCGAGGGCGTCGAGCAGCTCGCGCGGCTCCTGCCGGATCCCCTGGGCGTGGCACAGGTGGCAGGGGTCGTCGAAGCAGAGCGGCGTGGCGACCTCGCGCGGCGAGTCGAGCTGTGGTAGGAGATCGGGCAGAGCGTGCTCGACGAGGTACTCGGCGAAGTCGAAGACGCGCGCCGAGAAGGCCGCCGCTCGCTCGCGCCACTGCGGCTCGGCGCCGAGGAGCTCGCCGTACGCCTTCATGTGCGCCGAGCACCCCGCGCTGTTCACCACCACCGGGACCGGCTCTCCCGACTCGTCCTCGATCGCGTCGTAGGCGACGATCATCTGCTTCGCCAGCGAGATCGCGGTGACCCGATCGCCGTTGTGGGCGTGGAGAGATCCGCAGCAGACGGGTTCGCGCGGACAGCGTACCTCGCAGCCCGCGGCGCGCAGGACCGTCACCGTCGCCCGGTTGACCCGACCGAGCAGCGCGGGCATCACGCACCCCTCGAGCACCGCCACGGTCGCGCGCCGCTCGCCGATCGCGGGGGACACGGCGGGCAACGGACCGCGTTCGCCGGCGGGAGGTACCCGGGGGAAGCGCGCCATCGCCCGGCCCGGCGCGCCGAACGCGTCGCCCGCGAACTCGAAGAAGCCGATCCGCTGCGCGGTGCGCAAGAGCGCGGCCAGGAAGGAGATGGCGTTGCGGCGGGTCAGGATCTGGCGCAGGCCGAAGCGCAGCGCGAATCCGCCCAGCCCCGAACGCGCGGGGGAGTGGAAGAGCGCGGCGCGCGTGTGCTCCACCATCTCGGCGTAGTGCACGCCGGAGGGACAGACGCTCTCGCAGTTGCGGCAGAGCAGGCAGAAGTCGAGCTCGTCGACGAAGGAAGCGTCGGACTCCGACTGCCCCTCGGCGATCGAGCGCATCATGTGGATGCGGCCGCGCGGGCTGGCGGACTCGCGGCCGCTCAGCCGGTAGGTCGGGCAGGCGCGCAGGCAGAGCCCGCAGTGCACGCAGTCGAGGCTCTTCGCGTAGTCGACCAGCTGCTTCGCGTCCACCTAGAGCCCTCCGTGGAAGCGTCCCTCGGCGAGGAGGTGGCCGGGGTCGAGCGCGTCGCGCAGGCGCCGCTGCAAGGGGAAGCTCGTCTCCGAACAGCCGAAGGGGTCGAGGGGGACCGTGCGCAGCGCCGGGCCGCGGACCAGGAGCCGCGAGGCCAGGGATCCGAGCTCCTCGCGCAAGGCGCTCACGCGCGCGGCGGCGGCTCCGGGGTCACCGAGGACGAGGCCGAGGTCGAGCGTGGCCACGCCCGGCTGGACGACGATTGGGTCCGTCTTCGGATCGCCCAGGCGCTCGAAGAGCCGCGCGGCCGCGGGTATGAGCCGGGAAGGGGGCGCGCTGAGGCGCAGGAGATCCGTACCTCGCGCGTCGGGCTCCAGGTCGCGAACCCGATCGGCGAGGGCCCGAGCGGCTTCCCCTTCGAGCCTCGTCGCTCCACTCAGCTCGCCGGTGAGTGACTCGAGCTTCTGCTCCAGCGGCTCGGGAAAACCGGCCAGCGTGACGTGCAGACCCCAGGGGGTCGCACGCCCGGCCGCCAGCTGGTTCTCGATCGTCACCGAGCGCGCCTCGATCCCCGTCTCTCGCAACCGGAGCGCGGCGGTGAGCGCCTCGGATAGATCGTCGAAACCGGCGCTGAGCATTCCGATCGCGCGCGGGGCGGGGAGAAGTCGCAATGAGACCTCCAGGATCAACCCGAGGGTCCCGCAGGAGCCGCAGTAGAGGCGATGGAGGTCGTAGCCGGTGGCGTTCTTGACCAGGCGCCCGCCGCTGCGGGTCACCTCACCGCTGGTCAGCATCGTCCGCGTCCCCAGGAGGTGTCCGCGCGCCGGACCGTGGGCGAGTCGATCGGGGCCGCTCTGCCCGGCGGCGATCACGCCCCCGAGCGTCGCTTCCGCGGGGCGCGGGACGTCGGGGGTGAGCTCCAGTCCCGCGCCGGCGACCGTCTCGCGCAGCGTCGCGATCGTCGTCCCCGCCCGGGCGGTGATCGTGCCGTCGCCCGCCTCGAACTCGACCACGCCGGCGAGTTCAGCGGTGGAGAGGAGGAGATCGACGCGGCGAGGCGGGCGCGTCCAGTCGAGCTTGCTGCCGAGGCCCAGCGGCAGAACCGCGAGTGAATCGCGCGCGGCGAGGCGGAAGAGCTCGGCGCACTCGCCCTCCTCGTGCGGCCGGGCGAGGGGAACACCCGGGAACGCGGCGTGCTCGCCGACCCGGCCCTCGCCGATCGCCTCGCCGACCCGATCTCCGATCCCGCTCATCGCGCCTCTCCGGGGAGCAGCTTGCCGGGGTTCATCCGATCGTCCCGGTCCCAGGCGCCGCGCACCGCGGCCATCGCCGCCAGATCCTCCCGACTGAAGTAGAGGTGCATCTGCCCCTGCTTCTCCAGCCCGATGCCGTGCTCGCCGGAGAGCGTCCCGCCGACCTCGACGCAGAGCTTCGCGATCTCCTCACCCGCCTCGAGCACGTTCGCGAGCTCCTCCGGATTGCGGCGGTCGTAGGAGATGTTCGGGTGTAGGTTGCCGTCGCCGGCGTGGAAGACGTTGGCCAGCTTCAGCCCGCGCGCGCGGCAGATCCGGGTCGCCTGGCCGACCACCTCGCGCAGCTTCGTGCGCGGCACGACGACGTCGCTGACGTAGAGATCGGGCGCCACGCGTCCCATCGCCCCGTAGGCGCCCTTGCGGCCGGCCCACAACTTCTTGCGCTCCACCTCGTCGCGCGCGCGGCGGACGTCGATCACGTCGTGGCGTTCGAGAATCGCCTTCATCCCGGCGACGTTCTCGTCGCACTCGAGGGGCGTGCCGTCCGCTTCGATCAAGAGTACCGCCTCGACCTCCCTCGGATAGCCGGCGGCGAAGACGCTCGCCTCGACCGCCTGGATGGTCAGCCGGTCGACGATCTCCAGCGCCGAGGGCTCCCACCGTTCGGCGATGATCTCAGCTACGCAGGCACACGCGTCGTCGAGGTTCTTGAAGAGCGCGAGGACCGTCTCGGTGACCTCCGGCATCGGGAGCAACCGCACGGTGATCTCGGTGGCCAGCCCGAAGGTGCCCTCGCTGCCGACGAAGAGCCCGACCAGGTCGTAGCCGTGCGGGTCGACCTCGGCGGGGGAGAGGTCGAGGATCTCGCCCTCGGGAGTCACGATCACCAGCCCGAGGGTGTGGCGCGTGGTCGTGCCGTACTTGATGCAGTGCGGACCGCCGGCGTTGTTGGCGACGTTGCCGCCGAGGGTGCAGACGGTCTGGCTCGAGGGATCGGGCGCGTAGAAGAGACCGTGCTCCGCGCAGGCGCGGCTGAGGTCGATGTTGACCAGCCCCGCCTCGACGCGCGCGTGGCGATTCTCCACGTCGATCTCCAGGATCTTGCGCATCCGCGCGGTGCCGATCACGACGCCCCCCTCGACCGGCGTCGCCCCGCCGGCGAGTCCGGTCCCCGCGCCGCGCGGCACCACCGGGATGCCCTCCCGGTGGAGCAGCGCCACGCACCGGGCGGTCTCCTCGGTGCTCGCGGGCAGGATTACCAGCTCCGGCAGCCGGCGGACGAACGCCAGCCCGTCGCACTCGTAGGTGGTCCGGCGGCTGGCGTCGGCGATCACCCCCTGCGGGCCGACGATCGCCCGCAGGGAGTCGATCGTTCGCGGGTCCATCAGAAGTCGATTCTACGCAGCTTCAGCCAGGCGAAGAAGAGCATCAGCAAGGCGAAGGCGAGCGAGCTGCCGATCGAGAAGAAGATATTGAACTTCCAGGGAGCATTCCAGGTGAAGGACTTCGTGTACCAGGTACCCGGGTCCATCCCGGAGATCTGGCCCAGGACGATGTTGTTCCCGGCCTGCAGGAAGCCTTGCCGCCAGCCGTGGCGATCCCCCTCGGGCAGGAAGTCCTCGGCCAGGTCGATGTCCAGCTCGTACAGCCACCGGTCGAAGTGGAAGAAGATCCGTCGGTGGTATCGACCCTCGCTGTTCCAGGAAACGGAGAGGGTGTGCAGACCGAACTCGTTCCGGTTCTCGGTCTCGGGCTCCCCCTCGAGATCGTCGCGCTTCTCCAGCTCCTCGACCAGCGCCTTGGAGGCGTCTCGCGAGGACTGCCGGCGCTTGCGCGTGCGGCCCGCCCTGACCTCCTCGATCTCGGGGCGCTCGTAGCGGCGCAGCCCGACCCAGCCGTCGGCCTCGCCCGCGCTGGTATCCGCGATCCAGCGGACCCCGGCGCCCTCGAGTTGGTCCTCCGTCCCCTCCTTCATGACGAAGCCGTCGGGAGCGCGCTTGACCAGGAGATCGCCGTCGCTCGTATCGATCTGAGGGGCCGACTCGGTGATCGCCTTGCGCAGCTTGTCGGTGATGATGTCGGCGTCGCTGGTCTTGGGCAGGGTGTAGTGGAGGGTGTCGAGGATCCCGAGGAGAACGACCACGACAGGGTGACTCCCTTCGTCCTCCTCCTCGTCCTCGGTCCCTTCGGCTCTCAACGTCTCGATGGCGCTCTGCGCAGTAAAGTACTCCTTCATCATCCAACCGCTGTGCACGCCGCCGGAGATCATGAACAGGATCACCGTGATCAGGATCGCCGCGGTGCTGCTCCGGGTCATGACGGCGATGAAGACCGAGAAGGCGTGGAGCAAGGAGAAGAGGTACATCAACGTCACCACGCCCCAGAGGAAACCGGGGTCGTTGTAACCCGAGGTGATCAGGATGCCCAGGTACATGCCGACCACCAGCACGGTGCCGACCATGCCGATGAAGAGGATGCCCGAGAAGTAGCGGGAGAGCAGGATCACCGGGCGCGAGACCGGCTTGGCGAAGAGGGTGTCGGCCGCGCCCTTCTCGAGGATCCGGGGGGTGAAGAAGGCGGTCGCGGCGATGCAGAAGATGACTCCGATGCTGCCGCCGAAGAAGTTGACCGCCACCGATTGGAGCTGCTGGATGAACAGCTCGTTGATGTTCTCGAAGTTCCCGGGGATGCCGAACCCGTCGAGAATGGACTTGTACTCGATCGTCTTGAAGCCCCAGAGGAAGCTGATGTGCTCCTCGCGGAAGCCGACCAGGAACGTCGCCAGGATCGGGATCCCGGAGAGGATCACCAGCAGTCGGAAGACGGTGTTGTCCAGGACCTGCTGGCGGGCGTCCTCGAGCAGTGCGCGCGCGGTGGTGAGGTTCATGAGCGATCCTCCTTCAGCATGTCGATGAAGGACTCCTCGAGGGTGATCCGGCGTCTGGAGATGCCGGTGATGGAATGACCCGCTCCGCGCAGGGCATCGACGGTCGCGTCGAGCTCGGCATCGTCGACCAGGAGCTCGAAGCTCCGTCCGTTCAGGTGCAGGCCCGCGCCGATGCCGGCCAGGAGCGATTCGAGCCCCTCCGGCTCGCGGCGCAGCTCGAAGCGCGTTGCTCCCGTGCGCGGCGTGAGCTCCTCGATGGTGCCCTCCTTGAGGATCTCGCCCTGGTCGAGGATCACCACCCGGTCACAGACCATCTCCACCTCGTTCAAGAGGTGGGAGTTGATGAAGATCGTCTTGCCCTCGGCCTTGAGCGCGGAGACCATCTCGCGGATCTTCGCGCGCCCCACGGGGTCCACTCCGTCGGTCGGTTCGTCGAGGATGATCAGCTCGGGGTCGTGCACCATCGCCTGGACCAGGCCCAGGCGCTGCTGCATGCCCTTCGAGTACTCTCGCACCTTGCGCTGGCTGTCCTTCAGCATGCCGACCTGCTCCAGGAGCGGCCCGGTGCGCCGTTCGAGCTCTTTCCTGTCGTGGCCGGCGAGCATCCCGAAGAGGATCATCACCTGCCACCCGGTGAGGTACTGCGGCAGGCGGTGGGCCTCGGGGAGGTAGCCGACCCGCTTGCGCGAAGCAGCGACTTTCGGCGGCAGGCCGAAGATGCGCGCCTCGCCGACGTAGCTGCGCACCAGGTCGAGCAGGATCTTGACCAGGGTGGTCTTGCCCGCTCCGTTCGGTCCCAGCAGGCCGAAGACCTGTCCGCGCCCCACATCGAGGTCGATTCCCTTGAGAGCTTCGAAGCCCTTCCGGCTGAAGAGTCCCTTCCGGTAGGTCTTGCCCAGCCCGCGTACGCTGAGGATCAATTCGTCTCCACCCATGATGGGGGAGCATAACGGCTCGGCAGGCCCAATATTCGCCCCCGACGCCTATTCCCGGTCGCCTCAGGCCCCCAGTCGCGCCGCCCCGATCCACCCCGCGTCGGGGCCGAGGGAGGCCGGCAGGATCTTCAACAGCTCTGGGGGACGGCCGTAGCTCCGCTCGTCGATCCCCTCGAGGATCCCGGGCCGGAGGAGATCGAGCGCCGCACCGAAACCGCCGCCGATCAGGAAGCAGCGCACGTCGAGGATCAGGATCGCCTGGGCGAGTCCGCGGCCGAGGTCGCGCCCCACCGCCTCGAGGAGCTCGCGCTCGGGCCCCCCGCCGTCCCTCGCGAGCCGGCAGAGGACCTCGAGGTCCTCGGACAGGCCCGCCTCCCGCGCGCGCCGCATCGCGGCGGTCGCCGAGGCGAGAGTCTCCATGCAGCCGCGGCTCCCGCAGCCGCAGGGGATCCCGCCGGGCTCGACGGTGACGTGCCCCAGCTCGGCGGCGAGGCCCTCGCCGAGGAAGAGCCGGCCATCGAGCACCAGGCCCCCGCCGATGCCGGTGCCCAGGGTCAGGAGCAAGGCGTGATCCTCGCCGCGCGCCGCGCCGATCCAGTGCTCGCCGAAGATGGCCACGTTGGCGTCGTTCTCGAGCTTCACTCGCGCCGGCTCGATTCCGAGGAGCCGTGCCACCTCGTCGCGCATCGGGAAGCCGACGGTCGGGCCGAGGTTCGGGCTGGCGGTGACCAGCCCCCGCTCCCGATCGACCAGGCCGGGGATGCCGATCCCGAGCGCGTGCTCGGCGCCGAGCTCGCGGGCCAGCGCGGCGATCCGCGAGCAGACCGCCTCGGATCCTTCGGCGACGTCGGAGTCGACTTGCCGCCGCTCGAGGATCTCGCCTCCCTCGCGGACCGCCCCTCCCTTGATCGCGGTGCCGCCCAGGTCGATCCCAACCAGGCGCCTCTCGCTCACGCCATCTCTTCCTTCCGCATCGCGCGCACCCGTCGGGTCACGCGCCGGTAGGCCTTGAGGTAGTTGGCCGCGGTCGCCTCCCAGGAGAAGTCCTGGTCCATGCACCGCGCCACCAGCTCCTTCCAGTCCGCCGCGGCGCGGTAGGTGGTCCGCACCTTCTCCATCGCCTCCAGCAGACCTTCGCCGCTGTAGGTCTTGAAGGTGAAGCCGGTCGAGTTCTTCGGATCCACGTCGTGGTCGGTGACGATGTCGTCGAGCCCGGCGTGCTCGTAGACCAGGGGAACGGCGCCGTAGCGCATCCCGATGGCGCAGAGAGCGTTGGTCGGCTGGTAGTGTGAGGGGAAGAGCAGGACGTCGGCACCGGCGATCAGCTGGTGTGCGGTCTGCATGTGGTAGCCCTCGATCAGCCGGCACCGCCCGGTGAACGTGCTCTCGATCGTCCTGATCCGCTCGATGATCTCCTGCTGCCCCTGGCCCATCATCACCACCTCGAAGTTCCGCTCGAGGAGGCCGGTCACCACCTCCGCCAGGAGGTCGAACCCGCTGTCGGAGTCGAAGCGTCCGATCACCCCGACGACGGGGGTGCGGGGTCCCTTGTCGAGGTGGAAGGAGACCTGGAGGTTGGCCTTGCAGCGCCGCTTGCCCGGAAGCTCCCCCCGGCCCTCGGCGGAGAACGTGGCGGGGAGGTGCGTGTCCTGGGCCGGATCCCAGGCGGCGTAGTCGATGCCGTTGGAGACCCCGACCAGCTCCTTCTTGCGGCGCGAGAAGGTCTCCTCGAGGCCGTAGCCCCGGTCGAGCTGCTGGATCCGCTTCGCCTGAGTGGGGGAGTGGGTGCCGACGATGGTGGCGAACTCGGCCCCGGTCTTGAGGAAGTTGACCCGCCCGTCGAGGGCTACCCCGCGGACGTGGCGGAAGTACCGGAGGGGCACGCCCACCTTCGGCAGGATCTCCCGCTCGAAGGCGCCCTGCATCGCCAGGTTGTGGATGGCGAAGTAGACCCCACCGGTGGAGGCGGGGTGGTCGGGTCGCTTCTTCAGGTACTCCAGCTCGCGGAAGAGGGGGATCAGCCCGGCGGTCCAGTCGAAGCAGTGAATGATGTCCGGCTTGAACTCGGTCAGCTCCAGGCTCTCCAGCACCGCGCGCGCGAAAACCGCGTAACGACGCCAGTTATCGGGGTACGGACCATTCTCGTCACCGTAGGGGTGGCGAGTCCGGAAGAGCCCCGCGTGGTCGAGCAGGTACACCTTGACCTCGGCCAGCTTCCCCGCGTGGACACCGATCCTGGCGCGCCCGCGGAGATCGGGGACCTGGACGGAACCGACTTCCCGCTCCTCCGAGAGGGGGTCGGTCACCACGTCGCAGGTGTAGGGCAGATAGACCCGGACGTCGTGCCCTTCGGCGGCGAGCGTGCGAGGGAGGGACTCGGCAATCTCCGCCAGGTTCGTTCGGCGAACCAGCGATTGCAGTTCCGGAGTGACGAATGCGATCTTCAAAGCGATGGAGGATTGACCTTCCGGCACCCCGCCGGGCCACGCCCGCCGGGGATCCTGGTCTCCCCCTTGATTCCGTCCCCCGATGGGGAAACGTTTCCAATCAGGTCGACAACCTATAGGAATTCTCGCTTTTTTTCCCGCCCCGAGAACTCGGGGTGGGCCCACAAGTCCTTGTCGAGTAGGGACTTGCGTAACTCCGATCAGGGAGAGTTTTTTGTCGAGTAGCTCTCGTAGAGCTGCATCGCCTCGGGCACGGCGGCGCTCAGCTGCTCGATCCGTCGCTCGTGCGAGGGGTGGGTGGAGAAGTACTCCTCCAGGCCCGAGCCCCCGCCCCCGCTCATGTCGCTCATCCTCTGCCAGAACGCGGGTGCCTCTCGCGGGTCGTACCCGGCGTTGGCCAGGATGAACAGTCCTTCACGATCCGCCTCGAGCTCGTCGTTGCGTCCCCAGGGCAGCCCGACGCCGAGGTTGGCGAGCACGGAGGCGACCGCCGCCTGGTCCTCGTTCTCGGTCAGGATCTCGATCGCAGACCCGAGGAGCCCGTTGCGGGTGAGCCGCTCGGTCCCGTGCCGTTCGATGGCGTGGGTGATCTCGTGCCCCATGACGACGGCGAGCCCCGCGTCGGTTTGGGTGACGGGGAGGATGCCGGTGTAGACGGCCATCTTCCCGCCGGGCAGGCACCAGGCGTTGACCGTCTCGGGGTTGTCGATCAGCACGACCTCCCACTGGAAGTGGGTGGCGATCTCCGGGTGCAGCTCTTCGGCGGAGAGGACCAGGCGTTCGGTGACGCGCTCGACCTGGTCGAGCTGCGGCCCGGAGGAGATCAGGGGCTCGGTCCCGGCGACTTCCTCGAAGGCCTGCGCACCCAGGGTGACGTCGTCGTCGAGGGTGTAGAAGTTGAGGTTGCTCAGCGCCTGGCAAGAGGTCCCGCCGAGGACCGCGACGAGAGCCAGCGGGGCCAGCTTGCCGGTGGCCTGGTCGTGGACGAGGGAGTGGACAGCGCGAGTGATCGCGGCGAAGAGACTCCGCGCGATCCGTTTCGTGGTCGAGATCATCAGGTTCACCGATGAGAGGGCGGGTCAGTTGGCTCGTTCGCCCGGGGGCCGGGGGCCGGGGCGCGTTGGCGTGGGTCGAGAGGATTCGCCCGTGGGCAGTCTACGGGGTCGGGGTGGGCCGGGGGAAGAGGGGGAGGCAGGCCATCCGCGGGTGGGTGGAGAGGTCCCGATGCCGGCTCGGCGTTCGCCGAAGGCGGACGGAACGTGGGCGTGTTCATCGGGGCAGGCGACGCCCCAGGCCTCGGCGCTCCGGCTCCGGCAACTGAGCAGGAGGGGCTCAGCCCCGTCGATCACCTGCCCAGCCCCCGGCGACCGCCGTCGTCGACC